>NZ_AYZB01000060.1 GCF_001436415.1 Latilactobacillus graminis DSM 20719 | reverse complement strand
AATCCAAAGAACCTGGTAACCCAGACAGAGTTTAGCAATCAAAAAACAATGCAAATTTTTGAAGAAAAGGTCAGGGACTCACTCGCGCAGCATAAAAAAGTGATCTATAAGGTGACACCAATCTTTAGAGGGAACGAATTAATGCCGCGTGGTGTATGGTCGCAAGCAATTTCAACTGATAAGACGCTTAATTTCAACGTCTATATTTGGAATGTTGACCCCGGTATCTCTTTTGATTACACGTCCGGACGTGGCCACAGCGACCCAACTATGCA
>NZ_AYZB01000059.1 GCF_001436415.1 Latilactobacillus graminis DSM 20719 | reverse complement strand
ATTCATGTTCGAGAAGTTCCAGACTCAGTATCTACAAAATTATCAGAGCAAGCAACTCAGTTAGGTTACAGCAGCCGAGACGATTATTTACGTGATGTATTAGAGAAAGTGGCTGCTGACGAAATGATTTATCACAGTGATGCTCGGTACGAAATCGCGATGGAAACTTTAGCAAAACAAGTACAGACGTTCGGCGACATTCTATATTTGAACGTGCGCTTAGGTATGCTTCAATCGCCATTTGAATTTGACCAGGAGGGTAACGTTGTGCGCCGCAAAACGTTCGCCGAAATAGTGGCTGAAGGTAAGAACGGAGGTAATCGAGTTGACTAGTAGATCTAAATATAATCTTTACATTGACGATAAAGTTTTTGAAGTATTTTGTGACTTGGCAGACGAACAAAAAGTACCTCGAGGCCGCATGTTTGAAATGCTATTCGATCAGTACATGCACGACGAGTTAATAAAAGAGCGCAATAAAAACGAGTCCGCCGTTCAAATGAAAATGATGCGTGAACAATTAAACTCGTATGCGGCACAATCAGAGATGCTGATTCAGATGGCTAACACGTTAGCTGTGAAGTTTAACTTTAATCAGTTGATCAACACTAACATTAATGAGTCCGGCATGGTGGCTGAGGCAAAGAAATTTGTTGCTGCCAAACGGCATTCTGAAATTTTAAAACACCAAACGCAACACAACGACACACTTAACAATTAATCGTAAGGAAGTGATCACATGGCTGGTATGCCAGGTGTAATCGAAACAGTTCGTTTTATTCGACCAGGTGCGAAAGGTTTTCAAGGTTTTATTGATTACATGGATCGTGACGAGGCAGTTCGTAATGAACACTTCAATGAATACAGTGCCTTTTCACCCGTTAACTATGATGACTCTTTGACAGCCGTTGAGAAAAATCAAGACAGCGAATTTAAAA
>NZ_AYZB01000058.1 GCF_001436415.1 Latilactobacillus graminis DSM 20719 | reverse complement strand
GAAATGCTCGGTTGGACCCCTGAATATGACAATATGGAAGCAATTATTGAAACCGCCTGGAATTGGCACTTAAATCATCCTGACGGGTATACCGACCGTAATTAATGAGGCTATATCGACACGCCAGATATCATCTGGCGTGTTTTTTGATTACCTAATTTGGACGAATCATGCTGTTTTTGTTACAATGAAGCCACTACTGAGGAGGATTACCTATGCGCACACTAATTGTAACATTATCTTATTTAATCGCCATCGAACATATTGGTATCATGGGCCTGGAAATGTTTGGTGACGACCAAACCAAAGCAAAAGCCTTTGACATGCCCTTGAATTTTGTCAAATTGCCAAACGCCCGGGTAGCACTTGCCAACCAAGGTATTTATAATGGGATGTTGGGGGCTGTAATTATTATGGTTAATCTTCTATTGGCCGGTCAAACACTTAATATAGTGCTCGCATTATTGATGCTTTACATCTTCATTGTTGCCCTTTATGGCACATTTACCGCAACCAAGAAAATTTTCTTTTTACAAGGTTTACCGGCTTTAATCACATTATTGTTAATCCTATTCTTCTAAAGGAGCTTTAATTATGACAAATCCAATTCTCATCACTACGACCGAAACCATTCCCGGCAAACATTATGAAGTGCTCGGTGAAGTATTTGGTCTAACCACTCAATCCAAGAACGTCTTCAAAAACATTGGCGCATCATTGAAAAATGTCGTCGGTGGCGAAATCAAAGCTTACACCGAAATGATGACTGAATCACGCGATGTCGCAATCGACCGACTGCGGCAAAACGCACTTGCTATGGGGGCTGATGCAGTTGTGATGATGCGCTTTGATTCTGGTGCCATCGGAACAGATATGCAATCAGTTGCTGCTTATGGCACCGCAGTTAAATATTACGATTAATAAAAAAAGGCTCACCTTGCGAGATTCCTAAAATAGTATTTAAATTTCTTTTCTAGATAGCATATGATTGAGCATCCATGATGCAATGTTCTGTATTGATTTCTGCCAATCAACTGAAAGAGCGCCGCTGAAAACAGATAATTTTCGGCAACGCTCTTATTTATTTTCCAATCACTATTCTTCTAGTATAAACAGCTTGTCCAGAATGCATAATTGCATCATCAACAATTGAAACTAATCGTGCTTCACGAGTAACTGCCGGTGTCCAATCTTCATCAATAATATCCGTTAAGGCATCTGCAGTGATTTCCGCCAGATAATCGGTTGTCAATTGCATTGCATCGGCCAAATAACCAACTAACAAAGCTTTATCAGCAACTACTACTTTCGCTGCCTCTTTTGGTGAATGTGACCAGTCTTGAGTATCATCTGGCAAATCTAGCGCGAATTTTTGCGTCCATCCAGCACTCAACCACAATGGCTTAGTTCCCTTTAAATCAGCAATCTGATAATCCAATTCACGAGCAGTATGCCATACCAACCAGGTAACTGATTTAATTAACGGCTGCGGCATTGTATTGGCCGCTTCGACTGTCATTGGGGCGAGTGTCTCCAATAAGCGCTCTTGCGCACGTATGACCGTTTTACTTAATAAGTGAGTTGCTTGCATCTTGTCATCCTCCATTTTCACTTTACTCCGGTCATTATAGCACTTCCATTTGATTAATCACTGTTTTCGCTTGGTGATTTCTTTGCTATACTGCTTCTTAGGACTATTCATTAAAAGGAGTCTCACCATGTCAACTGGTCAATATTTAGTGCTATCATGCATTGTGCTCGTCGCAGCCGTCGGCGTTTTAAGCTCATCGATTATCTTATTAATCGCTCAACAAAAAAAGGACCGTCACCTGCAGAAAAAATCCAATATTCTCTTCTGGGTCAGTATCATCCTGTTAATGATTTTCTTAAAGATCATTAGCCTGCTTCAATAGCTAAAAAAACAGTTTTCTGGGTTGTAAAAATTTGGTGTTTAACCGGAATTTTACAACCTGGTTTTGTTTTAATTCTTGAAAAATTACAATATAAAAAAAACTCTCTATTGATGCATTATCTAAACAAGTTGCTTTGCGAGACATACTCTGAGTCAAGGTATTTTCATTCAAACACTTTTGATAATCTGATGTTGATACAAGATTCCTTGATTGGCTGTGTAGGCTAGCTTTAATATTACTTGGCGATTTCATAAGTAACTGATTGATACATAATTGGTGAAGTTCGAATATCGTATGCCAATACTTCTTTACTGTACAAATCAATTATTGCTGCTAAATATATTTTAGTCCCTAGTATATTGATCTGAGTAACATCTCCCTGATGTTGCAAGTGATAATAAGAAGTCTTTCTATTTAAATTTACGTAGCTAAGTAAGCCTTCTAAAGAATATTTACGCCTTAACGATTGCACGACATTAGCTAATTCTTTATTTGTTTGTTTAGTATCGCTAAGGCCGCTAGTTTTTTGAAACAGCTAGTTTCATCCTTGTTAAATGAAGATCTTGCTTTAATTTTATCAGCCACTGGTAAACGGAACTAGGTACTAGTCCAAACCTTGCAGCAGTTGTATGAAAGCTTAAATTATTTAATTCAATTATATATAGGCTTTGCCCGGTTGAGCAATAAGGATTCTATGCTATGAAGGCTCACTCGATAGATTCAACTTCTGATAGCATTTCGATCAATATCATACTTTTTTCAAGTTTTCGGGAGCTAGTTGTTTTAGATGGGTATTCGGATACAATAGTTTTCTTTAATTCAAAAGAGTATTTAGACACAAAAAGGACCCCGAGAAAGTTAGATAACATCAAACTTTCTTGGGGTCCTTTAAGGTCATTTCAAGTACGTCTTTTTTATTTACCTTTAGTATCTTCATCATTCATCTTCAAAATGGACATGAAGGCTTCTTGTGGAACCTCTACTGATCCCACAGATTTCATTCGTTTCTTACCGGCTTTTTGCTTTTCTAATAACTTACGTTTTCGGGTAATATCTCCGCCATAACACTTGGCAAGCACGTTTTTTCGAAAGGCTTTAACTGTTGAACGGGCTATTACCTTATTACCAATGGCCGCTTGGATTGGCACTTCAAATTGTTGACGCGGAATAGTCTCTTTCAACTTGCTAACAATTGCTTTGCCCCGTTCAAAGGCAAAATCACGGTGCACAATGAAGCTCAAGGCATCGACGGATTCGCCGTTCAATAGAATATCCATCTTCACAAGATCACTTGGTCGATAACCTGTTACTTCATAATCGAATGAGGCGTAGCCCTTCGTATTTGATTTCAAGTCATCAAAGAAATCAAAAATGATTTCAGATAATGGCATATTATAGATAACATTAACCCGATAAGTATCTAAATAATCCATGGTAACGAACTCGCCCCGCTTGCGTTGCGCCAATTCCATGACGGCCCCAACGTAATCGTTGGGAACCATGATAGAGGCTTTAACATACGGTTCTTTAACCTCAGAAATATTTGATGTTTCTGGCATTTCTGATGGGTTATCAATTACGACTTCAGTTCCATCGGTTAAATCAACATGATAATCTACTGATGGTGCGGTCATGATTAAATCAAGGTTGAATTCCCGTTCTAACCGTTCTTGAACCACATCCATGTGTAACAGCCCTAAGAAACCACATCGGAACCCAAAGCCCAACGCTTGTGAAGATTCAGGCTCAAATTCTAAGGCCGCATCGTTTAATTGTAATTTTTCCAAGGCTTCGCGTAAGTCATTAAACTTCGCGTTATCCACGGGATACATCCCAGAATAAACCATTGGTTGAATGTGTCGGTAACCATCAAGGGCTTTTGCTGCTGGATTGTCAGCAAGTGTCACAGTATCCCCAACACGCGTATCTTGAATCGTCTTGATGCTGGCCGTAATGTACCCCACATCGCCAACCATTAAGAAGTCCCGTTTAACGGCTTTGGGCGACATCACACCGACTTCAGTGACTTCGAATTCTTTCCCATTATTCATTAAACGAATCTTATCGCCAACTTTAACCATTCCGTCAAAGACACGTACATTTAACACAACACCGCGATAACTATCGTAGATTGAATCGAAAATGAGCGCCTTCAATGGGGCCTTTAAATCACCAGTTGGGGCTGGCACGTCGGTTACCAGTTTTTCTAAGATTTCTTCAATGCCAATCCCACTCTTAGCGCTAGCCAGCACGGCTTCTGAAGCATCCAAGCCAATCATTTCTTCAATCTCTGCTTTAACAACGTCTGGTTGTGCGGACGGTAAATCAATTTTATTGATGACCGGCACGATTTCTAAATCATCATCAATTGCCAAGTATACATTGGCTAACGTTTGCGCTTCAACCCCTTGGGCCGCATCAACAACTAATAAAGCCCCTTCGCAAGCTGCTAAACTCCGTGACACTTCGTACGAAAAATCCACATGTCCTGGCGTATCAATTAGATGAAAAATATATGTTTCACCATCTTGAGCTTGATAATGTAATTCCACCGCGTTTAATTTAATGGTAATCCCACGCTCACGCTCTAATTCCATATCATCTAAGACTTGCGCTTGCATGTCGCGCTTGGCAATCGTATCCGTCATCTCAAGAATTCGATCAGCTAATGTTGATTTACCATGATCAATATGCGCGATGATCGAAAAGTTACGAATGTGTTTTTGCCGATCTAACATTTCTGCGTAATCCATTTATTGTCCCTACTTCCTCTAACTATCCTTTAAATTATAACAAGCCTGCTCCGTAAAAGCGAACGCATTTACTGGTCCCCATAAGAAAGACATTTAAAATACTTACTATGCAGTGAACGCCTCGAGTTGCAAAATCTAACTCAAGGCGTTCATTGCATTTGTCACAATCCGCTTTTGTTTTTTAGAGAAAATAAAAACGATTAACATCGTTACGGTAATGTTAATCGTCCTGGTTAAACAACAATTAATATTGCTTAACGTTTGTTATTTAATGGAGCCGGCGGGGGTTGAACCCGCGTCCATGCGCATCGCCACGTCAATCTCTACACTCATAGTCGCACAATTTAGAAGTTCGCTAGTCCAAAACGCCGTCCGACAAAGGCTCGGATGAACTAGCTAGTTTGTAAATCTCTTTTAAACATCTCAAACGGCAGTGTTTAACGTAACCCAATTAATTTGAGACCCGGATCTAACCCTTGGGTGAAGTCAGGCGGATCACGCTATGCTGGTGTTTAGGCAGCTACAGCGTAAGAATTGTTATTGTTTGCAGTTATAATAAACTGTAACGTTATTAACGTAGACGTAACCTACGAAGTGCAATTCACGCTCACCTACACATGTCGAATCCGTAACGGCCCCGATATGCAAATACTAGTTTAGCATATCAGCCAGTAATATGAAAGACTTTAACCCTATTTCACCACTAAGCGTTTCTTAGGAAACCGGTCTTTTAAAAAGGTTTGTAATTTTTCTACTGTCGTTTTAAAGCGCAACTTGGCAATCCGAATTTCACCGACATAAAAACAAGCTTCGACTAAGTCACCTTGCGTTAGTAATTCAATCTTAGAAATCGCTGCAAATTGACGAATAGTATTTAAGTTTGCAATCAAACTTGTTTTGGTTAAACCACGGGGCCAAAAAGCAATCACAATTAAAATTACAACCGAGCCGATACCTGTGATTTGATCGCTGAGCGTTCTGCCCATCACTAACGTTAAACCTAGTAAGAGGACTCCAGCACAACATAAAAAAATCGTCCATAGTCGATTCCGTTTTGCGCGCCAAACCATTTTCGTTTCAACAATCAGCCAGATAATGAGCAAGGCAATTGCCAATAAGCCATAAAATAATGTAAAACCTGTCATATTCCCATTCCCTCCACTAAAAAATGACCAGCCATACGCTGGTCATTTTAACTGATGCCTTAGACGTGGCCAATTTCAACAACGTCTCTGGCAATCATTACTTCTTCATTAGTTGGTACTAACAATACTTTAACGCGAGAATCGTCAGCACTGATGACGCGTTCTTGAGCCATTACATTATTGCGTTCTGGATCAACTTTAACGCCAAAGAAACTCAAGCGATCGGCAATGCGTTGGCGCATTAAGATGTCACCTTCACCCATGCCGGCTGTAATCACTAAGACATCAAGCCCCCCCATAATTGCAACGTATGAACCAACATACTTGATTAAACGGTTAACGAAGATATCAATTGCTAATTGTGATTCTGGTCGTTCTTCACGCGTTTTTTCAAGATCGCGCATATCAGGAGATAATCCAGAAATCCCATAAATACCTGATTTAGTATTCAAAATATCGATCATTTCTGCTGGATCTTTAATATTTAATTTTTCCATTAAAAATGCAACGAGTGATGCGTCAATATCCCCTGAACGCGTACTCATTGTCACCCCTGCAAGTGGTGTAAAGCCCATGGATGTATCCAACGATTTACCGTCTTTAATCGCGGTCACTGAAACACCACTACCAAGATGCATGGTGATCATCTTTAATTCTTCCAATGGTTTGCCTAATATTTCAGCAGCACGGTGGGAAACATAACGATGACTGGTCCCATGGGCCCCATATTTTCGTGCCCCATACTTACGGTAATATTCGAGTGGGAGACTGTAAAGATAATTTTCCGCCGGCATCGTTGTGTGAAAAGAGGTATCAAAAACTGCAACCTGTGGTACATCTGGTAAGATACTGCGAAATGCCCGAATGACCCCTGCTTCCGCTGGATTATGCAACGGTGCATATTCTGAAAGTTCCTCAATTCGATTTAATGATTGATCGTCAATCAATACCGAAGTCTTGAAATCTTCACCACCGGCAACAACCCGATGGCCAATCCCACTAATTTCATGATAGTTACTGATAATCTTAAATTCAATTAACTTTTCCAATAACAGATTAACCGCAACATCTTGGGTCTTAATGTCTTGGGTTATTGAAAATTTTTGCCCGCTACCATATTTAACGGTAAAAACCGAATCCGATAAACCGAGCCGATCAACCATCCCTTGGGCAATAACTTGTTCTTCAGGCATGATAAATAGCTTCCATTTAAGCGTAGAACTACCAGCATTAATTGCTAATACTTTTGTCATTCAATCACCTTTTCCATTCGATTATTGTAAGTTTTCTTTTTGCCAAGTCCGAATTTTCTGTAGATACGTTGCAAATGCCTTTTGATCATTAGAATTGGGGAACTCACCTAATAAAACTTGTTGGGCTTGTCTAGCATCAGAACCTTGTTTTTGAAGTACTAAAATCGCCTTTTGACCCGCTTTAGTCTTAAATAAGTTCGTTGGCAAACTCAAGAGCCCCTGTAAATAGACGTGCTTTGTCACCCATTTAATCAATTGCTTAGCTTCGTCCGTTTCCAAAATAACATTGGGGACTAAGAAAAAGCCATAACCACCATCTTTCACATAATGCATCGTTTGTTCAATCAGTAAATGATGGGCAAATGAATGACCCTTAACTGCATGCGTCTCAAAATCGGCAGCCCGTTCATCAATCGGATAAAATCCAATGGGTAAATCAGCCACTGCAATATCCACCGGTTTGATTAACAAGGGATCCAGCGCATCTTGGTGAAAGAAGGTTGCCTTATGCTTTTGCAACTCACTACTAATGCCTGCAATTTCCAACAGACTATCGTCATTATCCACACCAAAACCTTGAACCGAATTGCCAGTTAATTTCTGAATATGATTAATGACCGTTGCTAATAAATTCCCAGTCCCAACAACTGGGTCCAAAACAGTCTTAATTTGATTGGCACCACCGAAAACCTCTGCCAAATAGGCCACTAAATAGCCAATCGCATCCGGCGTCATCTGTTTATTTGGTTCTACTTTAACTTGACGTAGGCCCTTAAGCGTTGCCAGTTGTAATGCTTGGCGGATCTCTTCTGCATCAAATTGACTTAACTTAACCGCCGCATATAATGGTTCTAATTGGGCAATGGTCTGAACATCAGGTAGTCCTGCTTCAACTTTAACCCGACCACCATCCGCAATATTCGCAATTGTCTCGGTGAGTGCGTCCAAATAAGTTGTTTCTAAATTCTTTTCAATTAATTGTGCTGTTTGGTCTAATTGATCAAACAACGTTTCTACAGCACTCTTAGGCAAAATAGCCACCTACCTCTATTCATTAGATTCCTGTTATATTCTAGCGGTATTCTAATAGCAAAGCAAGTCATACAGGTGGTTATATCTAGCATTATAAATCACGGTAAGCGCTTTATCAAATGGTAAATCTTATAATTGATCTATTTCATACTCATCTGGAAACTGTTTCTGATAGCCGTTCCTTAATTCAATGATGATTTGTTTATGTTGGTGGTCAATCCGACTCTTGCCGGTATTGGCCCGAATTCCGTTAATCGGCTTTTTTTGTCGTTCCTGAAGCGTCAATTTAAGTAGCGTTTGTACTTGATAATAATTGCTTAGGCTTAGGTAACTACGTTGCTGTTGTTGATAACTATTAGTTATAATCAACAAAGCACTCGTCACTAAGCTTAACATCAAAACTGCATTCAACAACGCCACTGCCGGCTTTTTAGTTAGACTTTTTTGTTTCATGGTACGCCTCCAAAAAACATTCATGTTGATAAACGGCACCATCCCTTAAGTGAATTTCGAGTTGTATGAATGGTTCATGGTACGTCATTTTTAAACGTGTTACCCCATCTAACAAGGGCATGTAACCATTATCAGCACTCGAAACAACTAACTCTTTTTTGACTTTCGTCACGGTATACCTCCGTTTTGATTGTTTAACAATTGTTAATTGCTGTCCATACCCTACATATTCAAGCGACGCAAATTTTGCATCATCCAAGAAGCGATCAAGCTCAATCATACTGATGTGCCAATTGATATTTTGCCGTTCCATTTGCGTCAACTGGGTCGTCTGTCTCAATGTCTTGACTGTCGCTAATAGTAATTGACTGCTTAAAATAAGAATGGTCAAAGCCACAACCATTTCAATTAATGTAAAACCTGATCGTTTAGTAACAATGCCATTTAACCGCAACTTGCTCACCTGTTTCACTCGTGACATTAATTGTCTGGTTTTTAATTGCTACTTGATACGTTTGTCGGTGCAATTGCCATTGCGTTTGATCGGGTAGATGATGTACCAAACGATTAGCAGTCATGGCAATCACTGCTTGTTCAGCAGTATTCGTTCGTCGGCATACCTGATGTGCTTTAAACTGGCTCAGACTTGTCGTTAAAATGAATACTCCGACTATTAAAAGCCCTAACGCTACTGTTTGTTCAATTAATAAAAAAGCCGGTCTACGTCTTAACATGTAGCATCCCCCACATCATCTGGACCCGGTACTCATACCGATGGCCATCAATTTTAGACTGACAAATTAGCGTCTGTGGTTTTGTTCCTGAGTCATGATTGAATTTGATATTAAACCAAGCATTCGGATTCACACAGATAAGTGTTACTGGAATCGGAACATTCATATTCCGATATTGTGGATCAGCACTTGTATAACGCAAGGTATGCTCAGCTTGATTCCAAGATAAGCGTACATTGTGTGGCTCTACGGCAACATACTCCCGGGTCGCATGCCAGGTGGCTTCAAATCGTTCAAAGAACAATCGTTCAGCCTGTCGTGCTCGATAGTTATGCATTTGTTGCATCGCAAATAAACTGATTAAGCCGATAATAAATAAGACGACACAGGTTTCAATTAAGGTGAATGCCTTATTTTGAATTTTTAACAACTTCATGTCCTTTGATCGTTATCCCCCGTTTTTCTGCATGTTCAACTTGCCGTTCACTTAAATAATGACCCGCAGCCAAATCTTTCAAACTAGCAGCCGGCTGATTATCTTCTTCAGCCAATTCTACTTGTGTTTGAATGGTTGCAATAAGTGCAGTGTCTGTCTTATTTTCAGCACTACTTCTTTGGGACATTAAATTAGGGGCAATTAACAATACTAGGAGCGATATCACAGCTAGTACGACAACCATTTCAATTAATGTAAAAGCATTTCTTTTCTTCTTCATGAAATTCCCTCCATTGTATGATACAGCGGCAACAAAATACTGAGATACGTACAAATTATGATGATTCCAATTAAGATAAACAACAAAGGTTGCAACCAATTTACCTTCTGTTTAAGTTGTTGCTGAAGCTGATCGTATTTCAAAGCAGCCAGGAAAGTAACTTCTTTTGCCATCTGTTGTAGTGAACTTCCCTTTGCGATTACTAAGCGCAATTCAGCGGGATAAAAAGCTTGCGTCATTAAAGCGTTGAGTAACGTCCCCCCTTGGTTTAAGGTTGCTTCAAGTTGGCTCATTAATTCAACTAGCCATGAAGTTTTGTTTAATTGCTGTGCTAGTTGATTTATTGCGGCTAAATTTAAACCATTCGTCAAACAAGTTGCTAAATCAAAAAGTAGACAATATTGATAATAAGCTTGTAATGACTTACCAATAAATGGCCATTTAAAAGCAGTCGTCAATCGTTTTAATCGTGGTTGGCGATGCCAGTAAATTAAATAGCAACCTAGCGATCCACTAATGATCAAAATTAATAAGCCAATGAGCCTAAAAAATATTTGTAATAGTGATGGTCCAGTAGTAGTCGGATTAAATTGACTAATTTCTGGAAAAAGGTAGACCTGCATAATTCCAATTAGTGCCCCCAAAAAGAGGAGTAGAAAACACGGATAAGCGATGACTCCCATTAATTCTTTACGTCGCTTTTGTTGAATCTGCTGCAATTGCCCAAGATGTAATAAACACGCGCCTAGATTCCCTTGCAACTCTGTTAATTCAATTTGGGCAACAAGGTGCGCTGGAAATGCTACAGTTGCTAAACTCGGTGCTAATCGTTGGCCGGCTTCCAAACTAGTTTGGACTTGTTTAAACCACGTTGTTTTTTCTGGAAAAACGACCGGCATAAACCCGATTGCTTGTTGTAAAGAAAATCCATTTTGCAGTAGTTGACCTAGTAATAACATGAACGCGGTATTAAATTGAACCGTTAACCGTGGTTTCACATGTCTCCTCCTCCAATTGTTGACCTGTTGCCAATTCATAATGTGCCGCGACCTTTTGACCATCTACCACCAGTGATTGATAAGCAACACCAACTAGACACGCCATTAATTGCGCCCGGCTAATACCTAAATCCAATAGCCGATCAATTACCCCAATCGTACTCCGTGCATGAATTGTGCTTAAGACTAGATGGCCGCTTAAGGCAGCTGAAATAGCATGCTGCGCGGTCTGCAAATCACGAATTTCACCAATAATTAAAGTATCAGGGCGTAAGCGCAGACTAATTTTCAACAATGCCGCATAACTTAAACCAGCGGCCTCATTCACTTGTAGCTGTAAAAACGCTGGCTGTTGAATTTCAATGGGGTCTTCAATCGCAACAACCATCTTATCTGCCATCACCTGTTCGGCTAAATAATATAGGCTAGTCGTTTTCCCTGAACCAGTAGGACCCGCAAAAAGCAATAACCCTGGCTGCTGAATCAACCGATTTAAGTGTGTTAAAATCTGTGAATCATCACAATGATAAGTTGTGCCGATGGGATAAATAAACCGTACCACGAGACTTTCCCGATTTAAAAAATCGCCAACCGTTGCTAACCGTAAATAAATAATTGCCTTTTCGACTGTTAAAGACATCCGGCCAGTTTGTGGGCGACGTGTCTCACTAATGTCCATCCCAGCTTGATATTTCAGCTGATTGAGCCATTGATGCCCCTCAGATTCCGTTACAGTTTGTAGTGTCTGCAACCTAGTGGCCAAGCGCGCAATAACTACCCACCCAGTCGGTATCGGGCGAAAATAGAGATCCTGTGCTTTTTCTTGCACACATTTTTGCAAAAGTACTGTTAGTGTCTCATTGGTCATCTCTACACCTCCTTTCTAACTAACCAAAGATACGCAAAGTACCAAATATTTTTTGCAAAAAAAGAAACGTTGCAATTAATTGCAACGTTTCTTCTTAAACAGATTAATCTTCGTCCGGAAGTTCCCCAGCCGTATAAACCTCTTGAACATCGTCATTGTCTTCCAAAGCATCAACTAAATGTTGAAATTGTTCTACTTTTTCTGGATCAACTGGTGTCGTATTTTGTGGAATCATCGTTAATTCAGCATTCGCCAATGTGTATTTCTTTTCAAGAATATCACGGACATTTGCTAATTCCTTAGGATCTGTATAGATTTCAAATACATCATCGGCAGTTTGTAAATCATCTGCACCGGCTTCTAAAATATCTTCAAACATCTGATCTTCGTCAACATCTAGCCCTTCACGAGCAATCGCAATATAACCGCGACGATCAAACATGTAAGCCACTGAACCAGCAGCTCCCATTGTACCGCCATTTCGTGTAAATGCAACACGCACGTCAGAACTGGTCCGATTCTTATTATCTGTTAATGCATGTACTAAGACTGCCACACCACCTGGTGCATAACCTTCATAAGTAATTTCATCGTAGTTCGCGCCATCACTACCGTCAGCCTTATCAAGGGCCCGTTTGATATTATCTTTAGGCATGTTAGCCGAACGTGCTTTATCCATAATTAAACGTAATGCGGCGTTAGAACTTGGGTCAGGACCACCACTTCTCGCAGCCATGAAAAGCTCACGGGATAGTTTTTGGAAAATCTTGCCGCGCTTTGCATCTTGTGCGTTTTTACGGCCCTGAATATTATGCCATTTTGAATGTCCTGACATATCTAACTCCTCTTTTCGATTATAGAATTCTGGAACTAAGTCGTTTTCTATGATAGCAAATTAACCGGCTAAAAGCAATGGTAGTCAGGCTATCGTCTCTTTTTTAACTTAAAAATCCACAATAGTGCGCAAACAATCACAATCCCAGTCAATGCACCAATACTGTCTAACATGACATCTTGAAAAAGCGGTGTCCGATCACCAGTTAACATCTGATGAAACTCATCAAACGCCGCATAACCAGTGGTTGCTAACCAACTGAAAACAAACGTTAACCCACTCCCAATCACCCGGGGCCGTAATCCTAAGTAGCTAAAGACGGCTAATAAGCAATAGGTGCCAAAATGAGCACCTTTCCGGATAAAAAATTCAACAAATTTAAAATAACCGGCTGCTTTCACACTTTGTTGGCTGCCTGCATAATGAAATGAAAATTGACTTAACCAATCTTTAAACGGTTCATTTTTCAATAAGCGTGCCAAGGTTGGGACAGATGTTTGTTCATGGTATGTCATCGACGAGCTATAAAATAAAATTGCAATCATTACCAACGCACCAACTAAGAACCAGTCACTTTTACGTTTAACCATTATTAACCTCCGAAAAACTAATATTTTTATTATACCAAAGTAACTAGTTGTCGCACACATGATTATTCGCTATACTAATTTGAAGGAAGAAGGAAAATATCATGCCTGATCATGAACGCTTTTACCAACCACAAACCGTCAAAGACGCGATGCGTTTCGTTCAAAAACTATTCAATCAGTATAACCAAGCGCCATTAACAGAAGAACTGATTGCTTACCATCAAAAATTATTATCTTATCTCACTAATGATCTCACAAGTGAGATACAAGCACAGAACAATCCTGAACAAGCGCCAAAACTAACTGAAATGATTGAAACGATGCAAAATTGGTTAAAGATTCGCCTTAGCGGTCAACCCTATGCCGGTAAAATGCAACATTTCAAATTCGTCGCTGATCATCAAAAAACCGTTTTTAAAACCCGTACTCTTAAAGGTGGTCAAAAAGCAAAACAGCTTAGAACGTCAGCGCGCCATTAATGTCACTTGCTATTTTTACCAAAAGTGATAAAATACTTTCTGTGAGCATTTGGGCCCGTAGCTCAGTTGGGAGAGCGCCTGCTTCGCATGTAGGAGGTCGCCAGTTCGAATCTGGTCGGGTCCATCAACAGTCTTAAATCATTGATATAAGTTCAAAAAAAGACATCAAAATTAATTTTGGTGTCTTTTTTGGTATGATTAAAATTAAACATTTTTATACGATCTAGCTAAAAATATTAGCAATTATAATTATCCCTGTTATTAAATTTTTTAACATAGCGCCATTAACTGAAATCATAATCCTTTCCTTTTTAGCTGTAACGGCGATAGTACTGAATCGATCACATATTTCCCCACAGGCTTCTATTATTTTTTAAACATAGCCGAAACTAAATAATAATTGAAAACAAGCTTGTTTGTATAATGTAGTGCCTTAATAGCACTATCCGCAATACAATTATCAAGACTATTTTTTAAGCCGTTAGGTTTAATAGTTTCACATTTACATATAGTAGCTTGCTGTTGCTATTACTAATCTCCGCTAGCCAGGTCATTGTCACGATGTAGCAGCTCTTCACTTAACTGATTAATCTTATTGACTAGATGATTAATCATTTTAGTGTTTAATGGAAAGTCAATAAAAAAAACGGGGGGTTTTTCCGAATAACTTCTGGTATAGCTTTCAAAAAATATTCGATTTGTAATAATCAAATCATACTGTTGATTCGTATCGAAACTGGAAGAAAACTGAATTCGAATATTTGTTTTCCGTCTAATTTCTTCTTGAATCACATATTTTACCGACAAAAAACTATCCTGAAAAATACCAATTTTTAAGGATTTTTCATATTTTTTAATCGGTAAATAATAATTTAAAATTGGCAGCGATTGAATTAAAATCATCGTCAGTACTTGGTCTGCATCCAAGAACAACTCATTATGGGCCAATACTTGATTGATAATTTGCGAAAAAGCTAACACAAAATCCGGATAATCACGGCAGTATTGTTCTAAGCGATTGCAGCCCGAATCATCATTGTCTTCCACTAAAAAACCCGATAACGTAATTGTGCGCATTAATGCATAATAAATTTTAGGTTGATTAAGTAACTCTTTTTCATTGGGATAAGTGACCATTAATTGCTCAATGATCCGCTGAGCTAAATAATAGGGTTGAAAATGGATCCGCCGATAATCAGTTAGTTCATGTCCAATTGCAAAATCACTTTTATAAGGAAACAAAATGGTACTCATTAATATTGTAAAATAGACACTTTCACGGATAGCTATTTCGTTTTCAACACTGAATCCCAACGAGACATTTGCCCGAACTTCTTGATAAATACCGATTTTTGGAAACTGACTTAAATCAAAATTGGTAAAATTAACTTCTATGAAATGATGTTGTTTGATTCTAGTTTTGAAACACGGCATTATAATATGCCGCTCCTACCAGTTCAACTGGGTTTACTCTAGATTTTAAAGCTTGATCAATCTTGAAGACTTCATCTACAATAGTCTGCTGTCGTAATTTGCTAAAGGGCCATTTCACATCACGATATGTATCATAAAAGAAATGGTAAAAAAAATGGCGTAATTGTTTTTCAGGTCCAATCAGTTTTGCTTGACTGATGTTCAACGCTAATTGAAATTTAATAAGATAGGGTTTAATCCGATTTAGCTTACGTGTTAGCGTCGCTAGACTTAAATAATGATTCAAACAATACTCAACTGTTGAAAGTTGATTTTCCTCAAACAACGTTTTTATAAAATCAAAAGCTATCGATTGCTCTAAATAATTAATTAACAAAGATTGTTCGGAGATTAAGCCACTAGTCAGCCGATAGCCTGGCTGGCGATGTTCAATCGTCGCTTCCTGTGGTTGATAGATAGCAGCCAAATCCTGGTTTAGGCTGGTAACTATTGCAGGTAAGGTCTTAATACTACAGCCAATTTCCGTAGCTAATACACGACCATCTTGCCACTCATTACCAATTTCCAGCAAATGCTTCAGCAAGTGGAATTTACGCGCATCTTTTGATTCTAAGAATAATAATATTGACTCTTTCAATGACGTCCCTCACTTCTTTTTTGTTCCTAGTTGCAACGATAATAAACTAGTTTGTAGATAACGTGGAAAATAATGGCGAACCGCTTGATGATCATTATAATGTGCTACGTTTAAATTAAGCGGTTGCTCTTTTTTGGTTAGTAATTCGATCAAAGTTTGAATATGTTCATGGTACGTGTGTTCTTGATCCGAATAATGTAAATAAATCATCTTTAACGTCGGAGTCTGCGTAATTAAATCCGGTAATAAATGATTTAAAAAATCAATACTTGATTGACAACTATTCCCCATAACACCTTCCAGAATTGGCTTTTTTAAAGGTTGATCAGATAAGTAATTGCCTAAATAATACTGTGGTGCCCCAGCAATCACACATTCAGCCCCCATCAAATGTCCATAATACAAGGCAGCGTACCCACCTTTACTAGAACCAACACAAATCAAACGTTGAGTTCCGACTTGTATTTTAATATCCCTAATTAATTCCTGAACCATTGAACGCAAAGTAAAATCACCATTATTTGCTAGATAGTAAGTCCCACGCTTTTGTGCTCCGAAACGATCTAAAATATAAAGACGATGCGCCGGGATACCTTCTAGCGTTTTTAAATAGTTATAGGTTGCTTCATAACCGGTTCGCGGGAAAGCACTAAAAATAACAATTAATGGCGCATTAACCGCACTCGTTTTTTTTAGAATGTAATGTAATTTTAACTGTTTTCTTTTCTTAGTCCGACTTTGCATCTGAAAATAATACCGCATTAACATTTTTTTCATGACTTATCTCACTTTTTATAGTTTGCTGATTCATTAAAAGCGCCAACCCTAAGCTAAACGCTATCCAGAGTGTTCTCATCTCCAAAATACTGCTACTGCCCACTGAAGCACTAAAGAAACAGATTAATATTAGACAAGGCACACTCGCCAAGTAATCTGTGGTAGATTGCATTAATTTAATGGCTTGATACGTGTAATACGCTAAGAGCAAGCTAATCCCTAATACTCCCAAAACACCGGTCTCAAAGAAAACAGCCAACACAAAATTATGCATCCCCATACTTTGCTGGTTAAATTCGGGTAAATTCATATAGCCTTTCAATAAATAATAGACATGGCGTAACGAGCTGCCAGCACCATATCCATAAGGCTTTTCTAAAATCGCAAAAAATGCATACCGATAGATGCGCATTCGTTCATGTGTTGAATTCATTTTTCCCATAAATGTATTTTGTAACTTCAACAATAACAGACTAATCATGCTCAAATGGCCCCGCACCAACTGTAAAATAGCGACACAACTCGCTAGCAAAAGGGTTATCAAACGCATTTTTAATGAAACAATATGCCCCATTAACACTAATGTCACTAAGACCAATGCCACAAAACCACTGCGGGAGCTGGTCTGAATGATTAAAAAAAATAACGTAAGCCAGATACTAGTTACTTTCAGACTCAGTAATCGCTGGTTTTTTCCCCGGCCAATTCTGGTTAATTGCGGGATCAGCCAAATCACATAGTATAAAACAAGAAAGACCGCAAAATCATTGGTATTAACAAGCATCCCCGTGGGCCGCATATCATAGCTTGAAGCGTATGCTTTGGAGAAACGCAAATGCTGTCCTAAGATGTATTCAAAAATTAGACTATAGCTCAAAATAATGAAGTAATTCAGGCCCAGATAATGGGCAAACCGTCTAACACGGTCTAATGTATTTAAATAATAAATTGAAAAACATATGAAATAACTAATTTCAAATTCATAATATAAAGCGAGTAACGTGGTGTGGGGAAAATCACTCCATGATAAACTCAATACTGAAGTACCAACCCAAATACCTAAACCAATCAGCGGGATTTTCCCCTGATGTATAAGTTGCATATGCTTTTGGTGGCACAAGAAATAAATGAGATGTAGCGGCATCATCAAACGAAATAAAAATAATGGTTCCCACCCTGGAAGCGCAAGATACGGGCCCCAAAAAGCAGCCTGAACGCTTAATAAATACCAGCTAAAACCTGACATTTCCAAAGGCCAGCGATGTAAGATTAGCGATACTCCCCAAACTCCTAATATCAGTCCGGCAAATAGTGGCTGAAACATCCCCAATAAAATAACCCCAGCTGCTAAAAAAGCCACATTGATGTTACTTTTCATTAAGAATCGCTCCAACAAAGTTAATTTTATTACGTCTTAGTTCTTGGTTGAGCTGTTGCACATGATTACGCTCAGTTTTTCCTTTTTCAACAATCAAAACCGCAGCATCCAGATTCTCCAATATATAATGATTCATATAAAATTGTTGAGCATTAACTTGAATCAAGATGACATCAAATTGCTGCCGGTATTTCGTTAATATTGTAGACAACTGATTCGCATTCAAATTAAGCCGTTCAGTGTCAATCTGCGTCCCAATTGGTAGCAACGATAAAGCACTGTTTATTTGATACAATGGACTATCGTCACGATGCGGATAAATCAAGGCGTCACTAAGCCCCCACTTATTTTGTAATTGGAAGAATTGAGTCACTTTCGCGTTCTCCCAATCAGCATCAATTAATAGTGTCCGTTGCTCTTTTTGCTGGATAATTTGCGCAAATTGATTCAGAAAACTAGCAATCGCGATTGCATTGTCAAATAGAAAAAAAGTGATAATGGAACAGACCTTTTTCTTAGCAGCCGGTTGTCTCAATTGCCGATAAAGTTCTAGATAAATCAGTTGATCTTCTTCTAATTTGCTACTTGACTTGCGTTGACGGGTCCGTCGCATCAATTTAGAGTCTTTTATCATGCTAAGCCCTCCTAAATGCTATATTTTTTGGCGTCCTAAATAAGTAATCCCTAAACTGGTTAAATCTGCCTTAAAATCAATTTTTTGATTGCCTAAACTAATTGTTACAACATATAACAGACTGACTAATAACCCAATCAGCCCCGCCATGACAATTGATTCAACTGCCGACGCTCTTTGTGGTTCGGATGATTGTTCAATAATTGAAATCGCAACGTTCGGAAATAACTTGGGAATTTCATGTTTCACGACTTTAACCATTGCCGCGCTCACCAATGCCGTCTGGTGGGCATGTTCACTGGTATAATTAATATCAATGATTAATGAATTATTATTCGAAGTGACATTAGTCCTTTTTTGGATATCCTCAATAGATAAATGTTTAATTTTTACCTCTTGGCGAACCAGTTTGATCATCTTACTGCTCTTAATGATTTCAGAATAAGTATTCATCAACTGAATATTGGTTTTTAAATCATCAGTTGATAATCCCTGACCGGTTTGTTTAGCCTGTAAATTAACTAATATCCGTCCTTCAGATGTATATGCTGGTTTTTGAATTTGGGTTTTTAGTAAAAAGGTCCCACCGATTGACACAATGATAATCAGCAATACGATAATTAACTTTTGTTGCAAATTCTTAATTAGTTTTGCAATGAACAACTGCTCGTTTAGCAATTTGGGTCCTCCTTTATCTGTTATCCTGATAAATTGCCAATAATTTTTGTGCTTCGGATTCCCAATTAAAAACCTGTTCAAAGGCTTTTCGCCCAGTCTCACCATATTGTTTGCGGCGTTTGGGTGCTATCAGCATCGCTTTAATCAGATTAGCGACAACTTGTGCATCGTCCGGTTTAACAACAACCCCACATGGATATTGTTGAAATAAGCTTTTAAAATTTTGAAAATCACTAGCGACAATTGGTAAGCTGGCGGCCATATATTCAAAAAGCTTCGTTGAGACTGAATTAACATTATTCGGCGTTGGTGTCAGTAAACACAGACCAATATCTGCCGATTGATAAATCGCCTCCAACGCATCATAAGGTAATCGTCCGGTCAACTGGCAATTAGCGCCTAAATGCTTAGTGCTAATCAGCTTTGCCAAGCGCCGCTCATCATCATTAAGCGGACCGACTAATTTAAGTTGCACGTTAAGTGCCATTTGATTAACCAAAACATCCAATGCGTTCAACATGTTATCCAATCCTCTTTGAGCAGTTAATACGCCGACATACACAAGGATAAATGGCGCTTGTGGTTGTTTATCGCTAGGCTTGCGAGGCGTTTTTAGTGGATAATTTAAAACGTCCACTTTTTTTAGATTTAACGTTTGATAATACTGTTTATACGCGATTTCTGCGAAGATTACCGTGTGACAACTTTTCATTAGGCCTTTTTCAATTTTTGCAAAAAGTGATGCTGCTAATCGCCTTAATCCATGTGGTATCCAAGGCTTAGTTAAAATTGCAGCCGGTAAGTGTTCATGCATGTCATAAACAATATTTAATCGATCACCGAAACGCCACTTCAGTAACCACCCCACTACTAATAACTCTGGATCATGAATATGTAGCCAAGTCACTGGCTGTTGATCATAAGCGTGATACAATGTCCACCAATGCCGCCAACGCATGAACCGCCGCCGCTTTGGTAAATAGTGCATTTCAAGATTGACATCATCTGGCTTTGGACTTTTAAAATCTTGCGCATAAAATATAACTCGGTGGCCAGCCTGTGCTAACGACTGTGCTTCTTTAAAATAAATACGCGTATCTGTCCAAACATGCACAGCACTGATCATCATAATCGTTTGTTCATTTCGCATAACAGGTCCTCGCACTAAGTTCATCGTATAATTGTTGATTCAAGACACGGTTATTAAAATCAGTTTCAATTTTAAGTCTAGCAGCCTTACGGATTGGTTCGATTTGCGCCAGATTTGTGGCAATTATCTTTAGCTGATCAGCAGCCGCTTGATAATCATCGACGGGAACTAACCAACCGTTTTCCTCGGATTGAATCAGTTCGGGAATCCCACTATGATAAGTCGATAAAACTGGCTTAGCCTGCGCCATTGCTTCCATTAACACGACTGGAATTCCTTCCATATCACCTTGACCACTAATATGGCTCATTAAAATGACGACATCCGCTGCTTGAATTACTTTTTGCACAACAATTTGATCTTGTTCGCCCATAAAATAAACATAAGCATCTAGTTTCAGGGCATGAACTAAAGCATGTAGCTGTGCACTTAAAGCCCCCCCTCCGATAATCGTCAACTCAGCAGTTATGGCACGTTGTTTTAGCGCAGCTAAAGTTAAAATCGCTTGATCCATCCCCTTTTTTTCGACCAATCGACCGACCGTCACTAAGCTTAACGTTTTTGGTGACTTAATTATTGATTTTTCAGGTTTGATCTTTTCACAATCAATTCCCATATGATGCACCGCTAAACGTGCATCGGGAATCCCTAAATCTGATAGCTGTTTTTTAAAATAATGACTAATTGCTCGAATTTGACAATCCGACTGAACCAGAATCTGGTAGGGCTTATGCCCCCAACGTCGTCTGAAGGCCGTTAAATCATAGCCGTGAAAGAACGTATAATGCTGACTGTTTGGCCAAAAGCCCGCTTGTTTCATTTGTTCAACCACTACCCCATTGGGACCATAGTGGCTAATAATCACATCGTAAGATGGGTCTAAATTCCCCATCTTAGGGAGCAATGATAATGATCGGAGCGTTAAAGCATACCACCCATTTTTTAAAATATTTAATTGTTGCAGCGCTTGTTTTGGATGTTGTAAACAAATTTTGAGCCCAACTGCTAATCGCTTTAAATACGATTGTGGCAGATTCACGTAATGTACTTTTTCCAGTAAATGATACTGAGCCACTGTCGGATGATTCTCAATGTTATAGATTGGTTGAAAAGCTAGTATTTCAACATCCACACCAAGATCAATTAATCCGGTTATTTGATTTAAAATGAAGGTTTCTGATAATTTAGGGAATGATGAAACAACAAATAATATTTTCATAACACCACATTTTCTATTTTTTTTGATAGAGTTGACAATATTCTGCATAACTTAAGATGACCAATTCAAATTTATTGTTTCTAGTAACAAATTGTGGCGCCTTTTGAGCTTTATCATAAACGGCTTTCCAATTTTTTTGCACGGACGTTGCACTGATAATATTTCGCGGGTCAATTTTAACTGGCTGCATCGTTAAACCAACTCAAATTTATCTAATTCACCATTTAATACCAGAACTAAATCGGCATAAGAAATAATCACAATATCCATCTTACCTTTATCCATAATGAAGACTGGATTTTTTTTAACCTTTTTTTTAACCGTATTAAACATCTGATAAACCTCACGATTACTAATCAATTGCGCTGCTATAATTTTAGGCTCTTTCATTCAACTTTCCCCTCTCTAAAATACTGCCAGAAATACCGTCCCTGGCAACTTAGTGTTAAGCCACCGTACAATAACGCACCAATTATAACGAGACTTATCAAGCGTAAAAGCGGCGGTAGCGTTAACCAACCAGTACACTTTTTAACAACAATCATCATGATGCCACCGTTCAAAAAACTAATTAAGCTATGCTTAATCATCAATTTATGCGCATCCATTTGAGGTAACACACGTTTAATCTGCCATAGTCCTAAACTTACAGAAAAGCCAGCTGCAACTAATGGGGCACTCATCACGGCCACAATACCAAAGACTTTTGCACCAGCAATGACATAGATCATCTGTAAACTAATCGTTAATAATGAATTTTTAACCGGTGTTTTAGTGTCTTGAAGACTGTAAAAGGCGCGATAAATAAATTCACGAATCACAACTAACGGTAGGGATAAACTACCAAAACATAGAAATTGCCAAACCGCGTTTGTCGCCGATGCTGTAAAATTGCCCCTTTGAAACAATATTTGAATCAGCAAAGGCCCAACTACAATCGCCCCAAACGTAATTGGAATCACAATGGTATTTGTCAGAATAATGAAAAAAATTAATTTTTCCTGCCCTGCTTGCCGATCGTTTTGCATCGTTCGTGCTAACTCTGGATAAAGCATCGTTAAAATATTCGTTAAGATTAATGTTTGCATAATATTCAATATTTGATTGGCATAACTGTTAATCGAAACAAAACCGGTACCAAAAAAACGAATAATTACCGTTGGAATGAGTAATGAGATTTGATAAATAAATGAATTTAAAACCACCGGTCCAGTTAAGTTTAGGAGTTCTTTAACCCCGCGATGATGAATCGCAAAGTGCCATTTAAAATGAAACTTAGCTGCTTTTTTACGTGTACTCAGATACCCCCATTCAATCCAATAAGAGAGGGTTATCATCGCAGCTGCGAGCCTAATGGTCAGATAGTGATGCGCTAATTCCAAAGCGATTAAACTACTCACGGTGGCCAATATGGCCCCGACCTTAATCACCCCAAAGCGATTTTCAGTTTGGAAAATGGCTGTTTCTATACTTGTCAGTAGGCGCACATACTGTCCTAACGCTAGTACGAGCGATATTGAAAACATCATCGTTGCAAACAGGCTTTGACTGCTACTAAATTTGAAATACAAGTTTCCAACAATTAAATATCCGCTTAAAATAACCCCAACAACGGTACTCATCACGCTAATATAGCTATTAAAAATCAAACGATCTTCAGCGTTATCTTGCATTTGCGTTAAAAATGGGACAAAAACAGTCGCGACTGAGGCACCCAAAACATTAATTAAACATACCATTAACGTATTCGCCATATTAAAAGCATCCATTTGATTACTAACCCCAAATTGGGTCGCCATAATTGACGCGCGCACCAGGGTTAATGTTTGATTAAGCAACGTTAAAACAGTAACAATCCCAAATATTTTAACTAAATTCCCTTTCATGGCTGCCCGACAGCATTTAACCTTGGTTTAATGACACGAATTGGACTACCATATGCCACCACATTATCGGGTAAATCATGTAAAACCAATGAGTTAGCACCTACTAGCACATGCTGTCCGAGATGTAAGCACTGCACAATTGTTGCGCCGGCCCCAATGAAGCTTTCAGCACCGATTGTTACCCCACCACAAATAACCGCTTTCGGTGAAATTGAAGTAAAATCGCCAACTTGACTCTTATGTTCCACAATACTAGCTGAATTTAGAACAAGATGGTTCCCTAACTGAGCCCCGCTATTGACGATCGCATACGGCATGGCCAAAATCCCCTGTCCAACAGTGACGTTATCGGCTATGAAGGCTAGCGGATGAATCACATTCGCAAATTTTGAAAGTGGTAATTCATATCGAGTAATAAACGACTGCCGAATTGCGGGATCTCCAATCGCAAGCACAAAATAGATATCAGGTTGCGGTACTAACTCACTTAGATAACCAGGTGCGATATTCAATTTTCCATGATGAATATTTATGCCTTTGTAAGCATCATCACAAAAGCCAAGTACCTCATATTTATTTTGCTGTTGAGCGACTTGTTGAGCAACTTGGCCCAAGCCACCTCCGCCAATAATCATCAGCTTAGGTTTAGTCGTCATTCCCTGTAAAACGTGGCATATTGACATGTCCATCTTGTTTCACACCTTCCCTCACTAACACTTTATAGACTGTTAAGCCTAAAATTTTAATATCAAACCATATTGACCAGTAATCCACATAATAACAATCTAGTTTAAATTTTTGTTGCCAACTAATCGTATTTCGTCCGTTCACTTGTGCCCAACCAGTAATCCCAGGTTTAACCAATAAACGTCTTTTTTGTTGTCGATCATAAAGCGGTAAATAATCGACTTCCAATGGTCTGGGACCAACAAAACTCATTTGCCCGAATACGACGTTCAAAATCTGCGGTAACTCGTCGAGACTACTTGCTCGCAATATATTCCCCCAAAAACAAACACGCTTCTGATCCGGTAATAAAGCCCCGGTTTGATCAACTAAAGTTCGCATTGTCTTTAATTTATAAATTATAAAAAGATGGCCCTTTTGACCGGCACGATAACTTAAGAAAAAAGGATTTTCATGTAACCAAAGGATACTGATGATTGCCAAGATAGTAATCATCACTAAACAAATAGGCGCGATAACAATGCTTAACATTAGATCAAAAAACCGTTTACGATTCATGTTGATCAACCTTTCTGTCCAACCACTGCATACTCGATATCATTTAGTTCAGCTAATGACAACAATGCTGCTCGTCCATCTAAAATTAATGGCCGCCGCATTTTATTTTTAATTGTCACCGCATTTAATTTCTGGATTGAAGACCATTCAGTCGCAATTAAAGCGGCTTCACAAGCTTCTAAAGCGGTTTCGATTTTTAGACAGTACTCAATGGCTTCGCCGAATATTTCACGAACATTATCGAGTGCAATCGGATCATAAACCGCTACTCGGGCACCTTTTTCAAGTAACGTTTGGATTATTCTCAAAGCCGGAGCCTCACGAATATCGTCTGTCCCTGGCTTAAACGCCGCACCCAAAATAGCTATTTTTTTCCCCGTTAAATCGGGATAATATTGCATTAGACGTTCAACCAAATGCAATTGTTGCTGTTGATTAGTTTTAATCGTCGCTTCCAGAATTGGAAAATCAATCCGATTTTGTTGCGCAATTTGTAATAAGGCAGCTGTGTCTTTAGGGAAACAAGAACCGCCGTACCCGATTCCGGCTTTCAGAAATTTATTTCCAATTCGCGTGTCAAGTCCCATTCCCTGGCTAACGGCTTGAATATTCGCTCCAGTTGCCTCACAAATATTTGCAATTTCATTTACAAAACTGATTTTAGTGGCTAAAAAAGCATTAGAAGCGTACTTAATTAATTCTGCACTTGCAAACGTCGTCTTAATCACTGTTGTTTTATAAGGTGCATTGACTGCTTCAACGACAGCCATCGCTGCTTGGCTATCAGAACCGAGAATCAAGCGATCAGCATGAAAAACATCATGTACCGCACTACCTTCGCGTAAAAACTCTGGATTTGAGACGACTTCAACTGTGTAAGCGCCATTCTGGTTTAACAATGCTTTAATTTTCGCATTTGTGCCGACTGGTACAGTACTTTTAGTTACCACAATTGTTGCATGCTGCAAATCTTGCGTGATTCGATTAACCGTTGTATTTATATAAGTTAAATCAGCTGATCCATCTGGATTTTCAGGGGTTCCAACAGCTAAATAAATTAAATCAAAATCATTGTAGTTAACATCCTGGTCTAGGCTAAAAGTTAATCGCTGGGCAGCTAGATTTTTATGCATCATTTCTTCAATCTGTGGTTCATAAATTGGTGATATTCCTTGCTTTAATTTATTAATTTTAGCTGTATCAATATCAATACAAGTCACATTTTGCCCCATTTCGGCTAAAGAAACCCCGGTGACTAATCCGACATAACCGGTACCTACCACACTAATTTTCATGTATATTCCTCCATTGTTGCACTAATATTGTTTCCACTTGATCAGTCAAGTGCTCAGCACTGTAATTCTGCTGTGCAATTGCTCTAATTTTAGGCGCTAGGGCCCTTAGCGCTTGTTTCTTATTCTGTAATGTCACTAACAGTAGCGCTAAATCTTCTGGATGGGTTGGGCGCACATAATAACCAATTTGATTTTTTTCAACAATTTCTTTGGTCCATCCATTAGCATTGACGATGATTGGTTTACCCGCAGCCAAAGCATCAAAAAATTTATTTGGAGAGTTAGTGGCTAAAACGGGTAAGTTTTTAAAACTAGTCATCGTAATGTTCGCAATACTAGTCATCGTTGGCACATTTTTACGTTTAATATAACCTGTTAATAAAACATTCGTTAAACCTGCTGATTGACATGCCTGCTGTAAAGAAGCCCGTACTTTACCATCACCACCAATAATGATGACAATTTGTTGCTGCCCTTTTTTTTGCAATATTTTGGCGGCTTCAATTAAATACATCAACCCATTGGCTTCCCCCATTGCACCTAAATGGAGTAACACAAATTTATCTTGCAACTTTAACTGCTTAATCAGTTCTGCTTGTAACTCGGTTTGAATATGTTGGGGTTGAAATAAACTAAGATCCGAAAAATTAGGAATCATCGTCACTTTTTGCCGCTTAATCCCTTGCGCTAAGATGCCTTCAGTCATCCCTGGTGAGAGACTGATAATATGCTTAGCGTGGCGGTAAACAGTTCGCTCAAGGTAACTTAATCCTTTTAATAGAATTGGATTTTTGATTATACCCATTTGTTTTGGAGCTTCAGGCCACAAATCACGCACTTCAAAAATATAATCTAAAGATTTGCTAACGTGTAACATGAGGGTCGGAATCGCTATTGTCAATGGTGTCGAAGTGGCTAATAATAGGTCACCGTCGCTTTTTCGACCTTGTATATAAGCAAAATGCATATATTTTAGAAAAGCCCAAGTCCTTCTGTAAAAACCCATCTTATTTTCATAATGGTTACGTTGTGCCTTGACTACTATGCCGTCAATTAAATACTCACGATAATAATGCGTCGTTTTAAAAGGGATTTCACTTTCTAAAAAAGCATCAGTGGTAATCATTGTAACCTGATGTCCTTTTTGGACTAATTTTTTAGCAATTTCATAGGTGCGCGTTGCGGTGGTTGAATTCCGTGTTGCAAAGTATTGATGTAAATAGATAACTTTCATTTACTTAACCGTAACTTGCCACTTAGCTGTTTGATTCACATCTAATGGTTTATACAATAAAGTAAATCGCCTAGCTCTTGCTGGGATTTCATAAAAACCATTCCCTTTAGTGGCTTTGCTTGGCGCTAAAGTGGCGGCGAAGTTAATCCCTTCGCCCATATAAAAGTAATGAGTTTCATATTTAATGATAAAATCGCTAGCTCCTACCTGGAATTTTTTGACGCTTTTATTTTTTACTTTAAATTGAATCTGAACAATCTTCTTTTTCCCAGCATGACTAACCGTTTTGGCACTAATTGGCGTCATGACAAGTTGCTTAGTCTGTTTCGCTTGTCCAAGATCATTCGTCGTCTGTTTCACACGCTTACTTTGGCAGCCGGTTAGGGTAATGCCAATTACTATCAATGAAATAAAATAAATAAGTTTCCGCATAATTTTTTAACTTCTTTCCAAAATTTAAACACATACGAATTATTCGCATGCGTTCAGTTGTTGCTTTAACTTATTCGACAATATTAACGAGTTTTGTTGCTTGAACTTTATACCCCGCATCAACGCCGACAATTTCTAATTTATCTGTAACCGTCATTTCGATATTATCTAATCCCTTTAGAGCATACGTACCTGTTGCTGAATTTAAGACAGCATTCTTGACTACTTTTCCATTTAGCATCAAGCGTACCGCATGAATGTCACTACCCATGGTTCCAATCATTTGGCTAGTCCCTACTTGAAAAGAATCTGGTCCGGTTAAAGTATAATCGTGTTTTTCTTCGCCTTCATTAGTAACCGTAACTGCAGCTTGTGCTTGTTCATGGTACTGATTATCAACACCAACAGCTTCGATCTGATCACCATAAGCTACTAATTCTTCCATCCCTTTAGCTGCAAAATTTCCTTTATTTAAATCAGCTTGTTTCAAAATCTTATTACTTTTTTTATTGCGAATTCTTACATATGCTAAATCCTGGCCGTAAGTCCCAGTAATGGCATTCGTACCAACTAAATATTCATTAGTCACTAAAGCATAGTCGTGAACAATTGTGCCACTAGTCGTAACGTTAATTGTGTTGACCGTTTCATATTGACTGTTTACGGCACGAACTTGAACTTGATCGTCATTACTGGTCACAAACTTATTAACTTCCGTAAATTCATAACGTCCTGTCTTTAATTTAGCTTGTGAGACAACTTGTCCATTCACCACTAACCGAACTTTAGCGACATCTTTACCAAAAGAACCCGTCAAATTGCTAGTTCCTAATGCGTAGTTATCAGCTGTTAAACGATAATCTTTGGTCTCTTCACCTAAAACTTTAACCGTTTTCCGATTTTGTTCTCGATAATTTTTATCAACTGCCACGACTTCCACTTTATGCTTTTTATCTGTAATAAACTGTTTAGCATTCTTAACGCTGAACAGGCCGCTGGTACTAATCGCTTGGGCCACTGTCTTCCCATCAAGTTGTAATCTTACTTTATAAACATCTTTGCCATAACTACCGGCAACTGTACTATCACCAAGCGTATAGTCATTAGCCACTAAGTTATAATTTTTTTCATCTTCACCGGTAACCGTTACTGATTTTCGATTTTGTTCTCGATAATTTTTATCAACCGCCACGACTTCAATCTTTTGAGTCTTGCTTATGACAAACTTATTAGCATTATTAAAGGTATATTGACCATTTTTTGTATCTGCCTGGGCAACAACATTACCATTAACCAACAAGCGTACTTTATAAACATCCTTACCATATGAACCGGTTAATGTTTGATTCCCTAAGCGATAACCGTTAGCAGTTAATGTATAATCGCGTGCTTGTTCGCCGGTAACTTGTACAGTTCGTCGATTCTGTTCTTGATAAGTCTTGTCTACAGCAACAACTTCAACTGTTTGGTTTTTACTACTAATATATTTATTAACATTAGCGAAAGTGTAATGTCCATTACTAGTACTTGCTTGAGTCATAACTTGACCATCAACCAATAAGCGAACTTGATAAACATCCTTACCATATGAACCGGTTAATGTAGAATCCCCAATACGGTAACTATTAGCAGTTAATGTAAAATCTTTGACTTCTTCACCGGTAATCATTACTAGCTTCCGGTTTTGTTCCACATTATGTGCATCATATGCAATTACTTCAACGGGTTCGTTCTTCGTTGTGATGTATTTATTAGCCCCGGAAATCATAAATTGGCCATTTTGTAATGTTGCATTAGCAACCATTTGGTTTTTCACAGCTAAACGAACATAAGCCACATTTTTACCATATAGACCAGTTAATGCCGAATCGCCGATGTTATAACGATTGGGTGATAGTGAAAAGTCATCAGCCGCTTTTTCAACATTAACAGCTGCAGTTGCAACCGTTGTTAACCCTTGGGTATCTGCTACTTGATACGTCACTGTGTAAGCACCTGGTTTAGTTGTATTTACATTGTTATTAACGACTTGAATTTTTTGGGTTAACCAACCGTCTTCTTTATCGTACGCAGAAACACCAATTAAAGCTGCTGCTGTGTCATACACTGAGCCTTCTGGTACAGAGTGTTTATAGTTGTTATCAAAATTAATTTCTGGTTTGGTATTTTCTGGAATGTCTTTACCTGGATCCATTTGGTTCAAACGCAGATCAACACCACTATCGCGACTACCTAAACGCCAATCGATAATACTACCAGTTGTAATCATGCCACCTTTAAAGTGATAAGCACCATCATAAGCATCATCAATATGAACGCCTGAATTAGTTACTGCTTGCCCTAAATCCATATTTAGATTTAAGACTGTATCCGGGAAGAGCCCAATCAGGCTTACCGCTGGATTATTGAAAACTAATTCATTCCGCGTAGCATCAACAGTGATTTCACCTGCTGAATAGATATGATCAGTTACAGAGCCAATTCCGATGCCCGCTGAAACATGAAACTCACCAGAAATCGAGCGTTTAAAAGCATCGGTTTGTGCTAATGCTTTAAATTCTTCAGGTAATTTTATCCGATAATCGGTTCGATCATTTAAAGCTAGGGAACCTAACGATGAAATATCAAGTTTTAAAGCTAAATTTCCTCTTGTTTGCTTGCCTGATACAGTTAAACCCCCAGCGGCACTTCCTGAATAGCTCATCTTACCAAATTCACCAATATCAATAGAATTGGGCTTGGTTTGATTACTTGTTGCCGATGGATTATTCGCTGTTTGTGCATTTTCCGTTGCCACACTTGTGGCAGTTGACGTTTGTTGCGTTGTCGCAAATGCACTCGTTGGTGCGGCTAACGATCCCCCAAGTGTGATTAATAATGCACCATAAGTAAAAAACTTAAGTTTGTTCTTCTGATTCATTGTCATTCCTCCAAAATTAATAGTTTATGTGATGAGTAACATCATAACAGTTAACGCTATTCATTGGTTTGCATGATTTTCTGCCACTTTAGGATTTTTTTGCGTAAAGCATTCATTTTATTCAATTTATAGCCATTCATAATTATCGCTCAGCTTTGTTTTAATTCATGCTTTATTCAACCAATCACTCATGATCCAAGTATAATTTGCTGTAATTTCATTCCAACTATTTGCCTAAACAAGCTATTCAAGTGACTTTTATGTAATTAACCGTATTAAAAAAAATCTGCATTCAACAATTCAGTTGAATGCAGATCTTTTTAGAACAAAATCGTAATTAATATGAGCGCCATAATGACTTGGATTGTCACTAATCCCCCAGCATATGTTAACAAGCGTTTGCCTTGACTAAAGAGCGTCTTTAAGTTCAACCGCAACCCAATTGCTGCCAGGGCTGTTGTCTCACACCAAGTACTCAAAAAATGGCATAATGCCCCAAATTGACTTGGAAAAAGCTGTAAACTATTCAAAATACAAAATAATAGAAATCCAATTACGTACCAAGGAACTAAACTACTTTTCTTAGCCAATAATTGTTCACCAAGTTTCGAATCACTTACTTGGCTTTGTTGCTTTTGATGCCAATAGCCAAACCCAGTAACTACAAATACCAAACAAATAATACGTAAAATCTTAAATAAGGTAGCTGTTACAACCGTCCCTTGGTTAATCATCGTTGCACTGGCCACCACTTGACCAACCGATTGGACAGTCCCACCGATGAGTACGCCTCGTAACTCGTTATTATGTCCCCAAATAAGGGTCCCCAAGACTGGTAATAGTAGCATGAGAATCGTCCCCATCAAATTGACCATCGTTATCGCAATGCCGGTATCTTCATTATCGGCATCGATGATTGGGGCAATCGCACCAATTGCACTTGATCCGCAGACCGCATTCCCACCTGCCATCAATAAATAGGTTCCTTCGTTAAACTGTAAACGGCGCCCTAACCAGATAGCAAATCCAATCGTACAACTCATTTGCAACACGGTAAACAGCACCCCGCGCCAACCAATTTGAGCAATACTTTGGAACGTAATCGTAGCGCCCAGTAACATCACTGAATATTCTAATAATTTTTTCTCAGAAAATTTGGTTCCCATTGCTAATCCAGGTTGTTGCAACCATGTATTTCCTAAAATAATCCCGATAAAAAGTGCCACCGTTGCCCCACCTAACATTGGTAACCACAACTTGGCGATATAATAACTAACAACTGCAATCCCCAATGATACGATAAAACCAGGTAATTCCTTAGTTATCTTCTGCATAATGTTACTCCTTCTCACTTATTATCTTAAACTATACCGAAACTCTTTCAATTAATAAAATAAATCTTTATAATAGTTGTTATTAAGATGACGAATAGAAGTGATGGTATGTTCAAGATTCTAACGACTTTTAAAACAGTTTATGAAACCAAAAATTTTACGACGGCCGCACAACTGCTTTTTTTATCGCAGCCAACAATCTCTGTCCAAATTAAACAATTAGAAGCTTCGTTAAACGTCGTGCTCTTTGAACGCAACGGCCGCCAACAAATGACGCCGACTAAAAGTGCTGATTTATTCTACCAACAAGTTCAGCAACTGCTCGATCTATGGGATCAGGATTTATACGCACTCCATCATCCAGATGGCCAGCCCAAAACTCCTTGTCGTATTGGGGCGTCACATACAACCGCAAGTTATTTACTCCCTGCATTGCTTAAGACGCACCGCTCAGAGCTAGAAACCTTAGCACTTGATATTAGCACCCTCAATTCTTCACAAATTGTTCAAAAGCTCACCCAACACAAATTAGACTTTGGCTTTATTGAAAAACCACTAACGGAAAAAGACCTCATTCGAACGCCTTTGCAAACTGACCAGTTAGTCTTAGCAGGGCGCCCAACCGAGCCGTGGCTATTACGCGAGCCTGGTTCTGGTGTCTACCATTACACAATGAATTATGCCAAAGAAAATAATTTACCATTGGAAAATACGATGACCATCAAAAGTAATGCCATGATCGTCCAATTATTACGACAAGGTATCGGGCAATCATTGGTTTCAAGTGCCGCGTTACTCGATTATCCGGAGATTCCGAGTCGACCACTTTCACAACAATACCAACGTCAATTCTACCTTGTCGCTCGTAAAAATTTGCCCGAACCTCTCCAAGCATTTGTCGCCTTATTAATGGCAACCCCACTACCAATCGAATAGGAGTGTTATTTTGGAAAACGCATCACAGATCAAAAAGGAACTAACTGGCTATATCATTCGTGATGTTTTTAGTTCGCTTGGTTTATCAATTTATATTTTAGCAGACACATACTTTATTGCTTATGCAGTTGGCCCAATTGGCTTGGCAGCCTTGAACATTGACTTACCGATTTTTAATTTATTTAATGGTCTAGGGCTGATGCTGGGCATTGGCGGAGCGACCATTTTCTCAATTAATAAAAGTAAGCACCCTGATAAAAGTCGCGCAATTTTTACTGAAGTCCTTACTTTTGGCATTTTATTAGGCCTGGTTATCATGGCATTGGGTTTAATTTTTATTCAGCCGCTCTTACACTTACTCGGGGCTAATCAAGAAACCTTGGCTCCTAGTTTGACATATTTACGGGTTATTTTAATTGGGAGCCCTTTATTTATCATTAATAATTTGGTTTTAAGTTTCGTTCGCAATGACAATAACCCGCACTTAACGATGATTGCGACCCTTTCACAGAGTTTATTTGTGATTATCTTCGACTATCTCTTGATGTTCCCACTCCACATGGGAATGCTAGGGGCGGCCATGGCGACAATTTGTTCCCCACTGGTCAGTCTAATTATCTTGACGCAACATCGCAAACATCCCCAGCGATTATTGACATTGCAACATTTAACCTTACACTTCAAGCCCACTTTGAAAGCCATTCAACTTGGTTTTCCTTCATTCTTAACTGAAATGAGTACTGGGGTCAGTATTTTCGTATTCAACATCGTTATTTTACACCTTAGTAATAACTATGCCGTTGCTGCTTACGGGATTATTGCTAATATTTTGCTTGTGGGACTTTCACTATTCAATGGGGTTGCGGTTGGTATTCAACCAATTGTCAGTCGTGAATTTGGCAAACAGCACTGGGCCAATATTAAGATCAGTCTCAAAATCGGCTTATTAACTTCGGTTGCAATTGCAGCTGGCTTATATTTGGTATTAATCGGACTTAAATTCCCTATCATTGATCTTTTTAACCACGAACATAATCAAGCCCTTGTCCATTATGCAGCAACTGGAATTCCATTGATTTTCTTAAGTTTCTTCTTTTCAAGTATGAATATTGTCAATAATTTATTTATCACAGCGATTGCCCAACCGCGCCTATCATTTTTCGTCGCCATCATGCGCGGATATGTATTACTAATTGCTAGTGTCTTAGTTTTATCAGCACTTTTCGGTTTAACCGGCGTTTGGTTAAGCGTGCCATTAACAGAAATTTTGATTTTTATTATGGGCATGCTGATTACACGGAGTCTACTAAAAACAAACAATAGCGTCTAAAAAAGGAATGGTACTTCACGCGGCATATAACCGTCTGAAGTACCATTCCTTTTTAGATTTCAAGCCAAAAAATTACCAGATCGCTCTTCTAACTAAACTAAGCCTTAATTATAATTAACAGCCATTCCGACTAATCAATAATCGGTAAGGATTTCGGTAAGATTGCCTGAATATCCGTTGCAATCGGCGCATTAATTGTGCATAGTTGTTGACTAAAAGGATCTTTGAATTGTAGTTGATAGGCGTGCAGTGCTTGTCGGGTTATCCCTTGATCAAGGGGGCCGCCGTAGAGCTGATCACCAATCAATGGATGCCCCATTGCACTAAAGTGAACTCGAATCTGATGAGTCCGACCGGTATGAATCTGAACTTTAACAGCCACCAATTGTGCAGTCCCACCTAAACGCCAATAACTGGTCCAGGCTGCTTGTCCATCGGCAATGACCGCTCTTCGTGGTTGATGATCAATTTTTCCAATTGGTGCTCGAATTTCTCCAAATTGTGGTAAATCACCACCAGCAACCACTGCTAAATAGAATTTTCGCAGTTGATGATGTTCAATTTGTGGTTGCAATAAACTCTGTGCCACTTGATGCTTAGCAATTAAGACCAGCCCACTGGTATCAAAATCTAACCGGGTAATAATATGTGGCACTAAATCTGTTAAACCTTGCGATTGCCAATATCCCTTAATCCGATTCAATAATGTATCGGTTTGATTGGTGGGCCCTGGAATCGTCGCTAAGCCAGCTGGTTTATTCACCGCTAACCAATAATCATCCTCATAACAAACTACAATCGGTTCATGACTAACAATGACTCGCTGATCAGCTGGTTCTGCGGGTAAGTGTACCGATACTACATCCCCAATGTGCACTTGATCACTAGGCTTACTTTTTTGTTCATTTATTAGTATCCGCTGGCCAGTCGCCTTTATTTTAGTATACAATCGTTGACTTATACCACTAGCCAATAGAAATTGTTTAACTGATTGTGTGTGCTGCACATGCCATTTAATTTCCATAATTCATTTCCCATCTGCGTTCTGATTATTGTTATTATACGATTTATCGTACTTAAATTTCAATCTATATCAAACTTATTGTTTGCTAAAAAGGCTCGGAATTCGCTATGATTAGATAGTTAACTTTTATGGTTGCCTTTTCACAAAAAAGTGCTATAATTAAGTTACTTACTAATAATAAGTAAAGCTATTGGAGGTTTCACTATGACAAAAAATATCGCAGTTTTAATTGGTAGTTTACGAAAAGACTCATTTAGCAAAGCAGTTGCTAAATCATTAATGCCTTTATTCCCATCAGATTATAATCTGGAAATTGTTGAAATTGGTGATTTGCCACTATACAATCAAGATTATGATGATTTAGATCAGGTTCCAGCAGCTTACACTACATTCAGAAATAAAATGCAAACAATGGACGCCGTTTTGTTTGTCACACCAGAATATAACCGTTCAGTTCCAGCTGTATTAAAGAATGCGTTAGATGTTGGTTCACGTCCTTATGGTGCTAGTGTCTGGGATAATAAACCAGCCGAAATCGTCAGTGTTTCACCTGGTGCGATCAGTGGCTTTGGCGCTAACCATCACTTACGTCAATCACTTGTTTTCTTGAACATGCCAACTGTTCAACAACCAGAAGCCTACATTGGCAATGTTATGAACTTATTGGACGACAACCAAGCAGTTACTAATGCAGATACCCTCAAGTTCTTCCAAGTAATCGTTGATGCGTTCGATACTTTAATCAAACGCTACTAATCAATCAAAATAAAAACGCCCCGACTTCGTCGAGGCGTTTTTATTTTGGTTGAAATTACCAATTCGTCGCATTCCAAATTCGGCCGTCAAGTTCACCTTGACGTTGTTCAATCCGTAACGCTAGTTCATCACTTGCTTGTTGGAGCGCCGTATAAAAAGCTTGCTCCTCATAAGTCGTGGCTTGCTCTTTTTGCAGTTGAATTTGTTCCGTTAACCAATCCATTAGCCTTCACCTTCTTCTTCACGAATCAGTTGGACTTGCCAATTCAAATCGGTTAATTCCGAGCGCTTATCGGACAATTGTTCACTCAAAAGCGTGATACGTTGTTGTGCCTTAGGTGACGTGGCTTCAGCAGCCTTTTTAATAAGCATCGTTTCAAACCACGCTAATTTCTGATCAAAATTAAACTGCGCTTGCGTCAAATAACGTTGATAATCGATGACCAAGTGCTGTTTATCGGTTTCTTGCCAATAACCTAGTTGATGTATCGTAAGTGGTGGTAAATAAACCATCCCTAACTTACGCGCCACCAATTCATATGGGCGCAAAATTTCAGAAAGTGTTACCTGTTCACTACCACCAGCTTGAAAATGTTTAGCGGCCGTTCCCGTTGAAACGACAATCCCAAGCGTTTTTCCCGCCAGTGGTTGGCGGCCATTAAAAGCAAATTGTCCCGTTAAAACCGTGTCCAACCACGCTTTTAGGCTCGCTGGGGCGGCATACCAATAGAGCGGAAATTGAAAAACAATCCGCTCATGCTCCCGTAATAAGGCTTGTTCAGCAGCCACATCTAATGTATCAATCGCATCTAGGTGATGCCAAGTGATGTCTTCCAGTGGTGCTACACTCGCTTTTAAAAAATTTTGGACCATCGACGTCTCGATTTCGGGATGGCTGATAATCACCAATGTTTTCATACTCTGCCAACTTTCTATTTCTAAAGTTTAATTGTACAAAAAGATGGCGCAAATAGCGACTAATAGAGTTCCAAATACTGTTCACGTTCCCAATCAGAAACTTGTTGCCGGTATGCCGCCCACTCCAATGACTTAGAATCCATGAAACTCTGGTAGAGATACGATCCCATTGAAGCTTTAATAACTTCATCTTGTGCTAGCTCTTTCAACGCATTGTGAAGCGTTGATGGTAAATCTGTAATGTGATTTTCTTTCCGTTCGGCTTCATCCATACTATAGATATTACGATCTACACCCGCTTCCGGTAATAATTCTTGTTCTAAGCCAGACAACCCAGCGGCTAAAATTGATCCAATTGCTAGGTAGGGATTAGCACTTGGATCCACACTCCGCAATTCAAGCCGCGTTGATAAGCCACGTGATTGGGGGACCCGAATTAATGGTGAACGATTATGACCAGACCACGCCACATAAACCGGAGCTTCAAAACCAGGGACTAGTCGTTTGTAAGAATTGACTGTTGGGTTGTTAATCGCCGTAATTGCGCGCGCATGTTGCAATAAACCAGCTAAGAAATGGTAAGCCGTTTCTGAAAGGTGTTCAGTTCCCTTCTCATCATAGAACGCATTAGTACCATCTTGATTAAAGAGCGACATATTAATATGCATCCCAGAACCGTTAACACCGTGCAAGGGTTTTGGCATGAACGTTGCATGTAGGCCATGCTTTCGCGCAATGGTTTTAACCACTAATTTAAACGTTTGAATATTATCGGCAGCGTCAACAGCATCTGCATATTTAAAATCAATTTCATGTTGGCCAGGGGCAACTTCATGATGACTGGCTTCGACTTCAAAGCCCATTTTCTCAAGCTCTAAAACGATATCGCGCCGACAATTTTCCCCTAAATCAACGGGGGCAAAATCAAAGTAGCCGCCTTGGTCATTCAACTTCAACGTCGGTTTGTTGTATGCGTCCAATTTAAATAAGAAAAATTCTGGTTCCGGACCAATATTAAAATCTTGGAACCCTTTAGTTTGCATTTCGCGCACTAATTTTTTTAAATTATTCCGCGGATCACCTAAGAATGGTTGCCCATCGGCCGTATAAATGGAACAGATTAACCGTGCGACTTTCCCATGTTCAGCTTCCCATGGGAAAATGAGCCATGTACTTAAATCAGGACGCAAATACATATCACTTTCTTCAATCCGCACAAAGCCGTCAATTGAGGATCCGTCAAACATCATTTTATTACTTAAAACTTTATCTAATTGACTAATGGGCACTTCCACATTTTTAATAATCCCGTTGATATCCGTAAACATTAATCGTAAAAATTTAACATTCTCTTGTTCGACTAACCGTTTAATTGCTACTGCCGTCAATACTTTTCGTGCCATTAATCCGTCGCCCCTTAATATAATTTAGATGATTGTGAAATGGTCGACCGTTGTCCAACTAAGCCACCAACCGATAATAATTCATTAGCCAATAACCGCCGTGCCTTCTCGTCTGATAACTGTTTATCACGCTGCCGATCCGCCTTCTTCTGATAAATCTGGCGAATCTGCACCATTGTCGTCCCTTCAGCTAAGTAATCCTTAATTTCCAACAAACGATCAACATCGTTCAACGAAAACATGCGTTGATGTCCGATTGTCCGTTCTGGAAAAACAAGCGCCTGTGTCTCATAATAGCGAATTTGGCGCGCAGTTTGCCCTGTCAATTTCATTACCGTCCCAATTGGTAAAACTGCTAAGTTGCGCCTTAACTGTTTTTCAGCCATCCATTTCACCTCACTTGCGTTTTATCTTACCAGTCGTCATTTAAACGGTCAATATTTGATGTTAGCTTTTATAACATCAGTCAACCAAAAAGGTAAAATAATTTGGTTTATCTTTTTAGAATTAGTCTTCATCGATGATTTGAATTAACCCACCCGCAAGCATAAACAAATGTGTTACCACCGGTCCAACAAATTTAAACTGGCGCTTCTTCAAGTCTTTAGCAAGTTGCGTACTGATCGGCGCTGATTTATCGGACACACCAGTCATTTGTGAATCAAGCAGTTGGGGCTGACCATCAACAAATGCCCACAGATAGGCTGAAAAGCTACCATATTCAGCTTGGATGGCTTGAATTGCCCGCGCATTTTGAATCGTTGCTCGAATTTTACGCGAATTACGAATCATGTCTGATTCTTTTTGCAGGCGTTCAACATCCATTTCATCGAATTGTGCGACTTTTTCAATCACCATCCCCGCCATTTGTTGCCGCAGAACTGGTATTTTACTTGCAGCTACTTTCCAGCTCAACCCCACTTGGAAAACCCCAACTGTTAAGAGTTCAAACCAAATGCGATCATCGTGCGTTGGCGTGCCAAAATAATTGTGATAAGCCTGAACCCCATCTGTTGCCGTTTCAAAGTTGTTTTTAACTATTTCATCTACCATCGATAAACCACCTGTCCTATGCTTTCGGATGGAAACCCAACTTTTTCCGCCAATCCACTGTAATGTGCGTCTAAATAATTAAAGTCAGTTGTGTCATGCGTCCTAAAATAAGGCAGCAAAGCCATCTGATCATCAAATTGAATGTGTTCCTGTTGCGTATAAGCCTTCAAAACTTTTGCCAACTGATAAAAATCTTGATTAGTGATATAGTATGGCACTACGGATTGCTTTGTATCAACTGTCACGACGGCCCGATAAGCGCGCCCGATGCCTTGTAACCCGCCAACGGTTGATGGTCCAGCAGTCTGCATGACCGCATAATGAATTGCTCGAATTTCCGGTGTCGCAAGTTGTTTAACAACTTTCATGGGCATGACTTTTAAAACATCTGTCTGCTTTAAACAAATTTGGCGCGGTTCTAATGCAATTAAATAAGGACTCCGTGCTTGGCGCCAGTGAGCTGGCATTGTTTGGCCATCGCTCACAACACTAACATCCGTCAAAGCTGCGCTGAACTGTTGTGCCAAATCAACATAGTGTCGCTCCGGTTGGTGCATGATTCGCCCCAAATCAGACACCGGCTTTGGGTTTTCGCTTGCTGCCAAATGCCAATGTTGCCGCAACCGCCCAAAGAATGAATTCGGTTTAGTGACCGTTTCAACCCCGAGCAAAGTATTCAAACTTACATTATACAACTTGGCAAGAGCAACCAATGTATTCAAGTCTGGTGCACTTTTATCCGTCTCCCATTTAGAAATGACTTGGCGTGACACATTAATCTGCTCCGCGAATGTCTGTTGCGAGTAGCCCGCATCCAAACGAAATTGTTTTAATTGTTGACCAATTAACATCTAACCACCTCCAAGACTTACCGTAGCGAGATTGACACATTTATACTAGCAACAATCCAAAGCATCACTTAAAACCGACCGCTACGATTCGTTGCATCCTTATCATACCACGCTTGATGTACAAAAAAAGCGGTCAATTAAACGCGAATTTGATTGACCGCTATGAATTTATTTTTCAAAAAAAGTTGTTTGCACCGCTCGACTAATCGCGAGTTTAACGTGCGCGTAAGTTAACCCACCTTGCAAGTAAAGGGTATATGGTGCGCGCAGTGGTCCATCGGCTGAAAATTCAATACTAGCACCTTGGATAAAGGTCCCGGCAGCCATTACGATCTGGTCTTCGTAACCAGCAAAATCACTTGGAATCGGGGTCACAAATGAATCAATTGGTGATTGTGCTTGAACACAACCAGCGAACTTAACCATATCATCTGGATTACCGAAGTTCACCGTTTGAATCAAGTCAGTTCTGGGCGCATCCCATTTCGGTGAGACACTCAAGCCCATTTGTTCCAAGAGCGCTGCTTCAAAAACAGCCCCTTTAATCGCATTACCAGTCACACTTGGGGCTAAGAAGAAACCTTCAAACATCAATTGTAAATTACCTTGGGTGGCCCCTTCACTAGCACCAACACCTGGCACAGTGAGCCGATAACCAATCATTTCGATTAATTTCTCAGTGCCGACAATATAACCACCCGTTTGCGCGATACCACCACCAGCATTTTTGATCAAAGAACCCGCCATGACGTCAGCTCCGAACTCCGTTGGCTCCGTTGTTTCAGAGAATTCACCGTAAGCATTATCGACAAAGACAATCAATTCAGGGTTAATATCTTTGACAAAGGTAATCATTTCTTTGATTTTAGCAACTGTAAAGCTATCGCGATCAGCGTAGCCCCGTGAGCGTTGGATAGCAACTACTTTTGTCTTACCGGTGATTTTGGTCCGCGCTGTTTCAAAATCTACGGCCCCATTCTCTAATAATGGTACGAAATCAAATCCAATTTGGAATTCTTTTAGTGAACCAATTCCATTGCCGGCCATTCCGATGACTTCTTGCAACGTATCATAAGGTTCACCGGTTAGATATAAAAGGTCGTCGCCTGGACGCAACATGCCTAATAAAGCCGTTCCAATTGCGTGCGTGCCAGAAACTAGTTGTGGCCGCACAAGGGCAGCTTCAGTTTTGAAAACGCGGCGATAAACAGCCTCTAATTTATCGCGCCCCTGATCATCGTTACCGTAACCAGTTGTCCCGCTTAAATGTGATTCAGAAATATTTTCTGTCTGGAACGCTTCGAGCACCTTTGCTTGATTATTGATGATTTGTTCATCCAGTGCCTGTAAACGTGGTGCGATTTGCGCATCAACTGCCGCGATTTTAGCTTGTAATTCTGGTGCTAAGCTTGCTTGCCAATCCATCTTAACCACTCCATTTCTATTATTGCTGTAACCATTGTTGTAAATCAGTTTGAATCCGGGCTAAATCGGCTTCTGGTTGTTCAACTAAATTGTACCAGTTTACCGGAATCTGGTTTCTAAACCAAGTTAATTGCCGTTTTGCATAATGCCGTGAATTCTGTTTCACTTGCGCAATTGCCGTTTCTAACGATCCGGTACCATCAAAATAAGGAAAGAACTCTTTATAGCCAATCCCCCGTACAGCTTGCGGGCTCGTTTCACGATGTGCATAAGCTAACCGTGCTTCTTCGATCAACCCCGCTGCAACCATCTGATCGACCCGTTGATTAATGCGATCGTACAATAACTGGCGTTCGCAGTTCAACCCGATAATAAACGAATCATAGCGTAATTTTTTTGGTCGTTGCTGCGAAAATAATGTCCCAGTTGTTTCATAGACTTCTAGGGCACGAATCACACGGCGTGGATTGGTAGCTGAAATTTTACCAGCCGCTTGCGGATCAATCTGATTAAGTGCTTGCCATAAATCTGCTTCAGAATGCTGATCCAAAAAAGTTTGCCACTTTTGACGAATTGTAAAATTCTGTTCCGCGTCTTGCGCGCTACCCAGAGTCATATCATACAGTAATGCCTGCAAATACAATCCCGTCCCACCAACAATTAAGGGCATATGTTGGCGACTGATAATTTCAGTGACGAGTTGTTGCCCTTGCTGTTGAAAGTCAAAGGCGGTAAACCGTTGATCAATATCTGCCACATCAATTAAGTGGTGCGGCACAAGCGCTTTTTCCTTGGGGGTCACTTTCGCCGTGCCGATATCCAATTGGCGATAAACTTGCATCGCATCCCCGGAAATAATTTCACCGTGCAACTGCTGCGCGAGTTGTAAGCTTAATGCCGTTTTACCAACGCCAGTCGGCCCGACAATTACAATTAACTTTTCTTTTTTCATATTTTCACCACATTAATTAACGTATTTTACTAGCTATTCGCACCCAAATACGCGATAATAAAGTTGTACTTGAATGAATGTATTGAGACTTGAGGAGGCTTTACTTATGAAACATAAATTTCTAAAGGGTTTCGTGATTGGGACCGTTTCAACAGTCGGTGCAATTGCCGGTTCACTCTTAGCGTTTAAGAAGACCGTCGTTGATCCAATCGAAGAAAAAGAAAATCAAATTGAAGAAAGTCGTCGACGTGCAAACCGGAAGAGCCATTCAGCTCACCAAGGCTAAGTCACATGCAACGACTGAGCCCGTTACTTCGTGTAACGGGCTTTTTTTATAGCAACTCAATCCCCCGCTATCTTGAAACGTGTCCGTAAGCCAGTCTCTAGGTTATACATCAATCGCTAAAATATAACCGCCTGCTGTTGTACACTAACATAAAAACCCAACAGTCGACTAGTTTCTTTGCTAGCAACTCTTGGGCTTTTTGTTTAATTCACATGCTTTTTACGTTTTGTTTTGCCGGTCCACCCAGCATACCCCTTTTGCAACCACTTAATATCAGTAAAACCAGCTTTTTTTAACTTCAGCGCTGCTCGGATGCTAAGCGTAATGCCTGCATCATATAAGTAGACTGGTAAGTCCATCCGTAATTCACTCATATTTTGTTTCAACATTGAATAAGGTAAGCTGCGGGCTCCTAAAATATGGCCAGCATCAAAATCTTTTTTTTCTCGCAAGTCGACAATTTGGGCCTTACGCATAGTTTCTTCAAACGCCGTCTCAGTTAATTCGCCGCCTAACCGTTTGCGTTGAATTCGATAATATGCCCAGTCGCCAAAGAACCATAGTAAAATAACGATTAGAATGCTATTAATTATTACCCATACATTAATTGTCCCTAATACAAGCATTGATAAGACTCCCTTATAACATATTATTGTTGATTAAATTGAAGCGCAAGTGATGCAGCACCGATGACACCAGCGACATTTCCTAAGTTTGCCAAACGAATCTTAGTCGTTTTTTTGACATTTGGGAACGTGAATTCTTCAAAGTACGATTCAACTTGCTGACGTAAAAATTCACCCGCAGCCGAAACGCCTCCACCGATAACGATATACGATGGGTTCAACATATTCCCCACATTGCCTAGTGCTAAACCAAGGTAATAAGAAACTCGATCGACCACTTTAATTGCCAATGCATCTGCATCTTTTGCCATGTCAAAAACCAGTTTAGAGCTGATTTCTTCCCCATCATCTAACATTGTTTTTAATTTTGAGTTACCAGCGTATTCTTCAGCCATATCACGTGCTACCCGCACAACACCCGTCGCGGAAGCATAGGTTTCTAAACAACCTTGTTTACCACAAGTACAATCATAGCCATGCGGTTCAACCGTTACATGGCCAAGTTCGCCGGCAGAGCCAGCCACCCCATGTAGTAAATGACCGTCAGCCACGATGCCACCACCAACACCAGTGCCAAGGGTCACAAAAGCAACATCAGGTTGGTTCTCACCAGCCCCTTTCCAACGTTCACCTAACGCAGCAACGTTGGCATCGTTATCAATTGCCAACTTCATATGTGTGCCAGCTTCGATATCACGACGGAGGTATTGCGGTGTCTTCCAATTTAAATTATACGCACCGATAACGGTCCCCTCTTGGCTATTAACACTACCCGGGGTCCCCATGCCAATCCCGATAAAATCATCAGGTGTCATGTTATATAAATCTAAATGATGATTAATCGATTCAATGATATCAGGCGTAATATGACTACCTTCATCTAAAATATCCGTATCGATACTCCAGCGTTGTTGGATTTCGCCATCCATTGTCATAATTGCAAATTTAGCTGTTGTTCCACCTAAATCGACGCCAATTAACTTTTTGTCTGTCATTTAAATTTCTCCTCCAATAAATTGTGATTAAACGCTTCATTTGTTTCCAACCGATGTTCACGCACTAAAACTAGCTTGGCATCACGATATACTTTGCCATCAATCAACCCTGCATCATAAATATGCCGTAATTCGATGCTGGTCAATTCAATATCCCAAAGTCGCTTACCCAGATGGACGTAAACGCCAAATTGTTTTAAAAGTTGTTGTACGTCATATAGTGTTCTCATCAACTTCACCTTTAATATTATACATAAATTGATTAATGATTCATACCCAGGAAACCAAATAATATTAGCGTACCAACATAAATTAATCCACTAACGGCACGGTTGAGTGGGTTAATTCTCCCCACCTTAGGTGCACCAAGTGCCATACTACTTAAAAATCCACCTAACACGCCACCAACCATTGCGTACAGTGCATTGTGATTAACAATAAATTGGAGACCAATGGTTAAAAATAGAAAAACCCAATATTGGCGGGCAATTTGCCCAAACACAGCTTCTTCTTTAAAGGCATCTCCCAACATTAAAAACCCACCGAACACGCCTAACATAGCGGTTCCGGCCATAACTGTTGGCGTATTAATCCCTAAAAAAGCACTCGCTGTAAATAAACTTGCTAAACTACTTAAAAAATAAACGGCTAATAGACGCCAGTGTCCTAGTAATCGTTCTAGTTGTCCACCAACAAAATATAAAATAATCAAATCCATCAGGAGATTCAAAAAGCGGCCGTGATTAACAGAAGCCATGATAAATCCAATAATATGGCCATTCAACAAGGCTTTAACCGATATAAATCCATTCAACCAAAGCGATGGTCTCAAAAAAAGCGTCACAAACATTAAAATATTTAAGAGCATCAATGCATATGTTACAAACGGAATATCTTGCCAACGTTCTTTAAAATTAGTCATTTTTTCTCCTTTAGGCTTGAAAAATGTGATCGATTGGTACATCAAATTCATCAATGGCCCAATCAGTATTTCTTTGTTGCGGCTTAAGCGCGAGTGCAATCGTTGACATTGGATGATGCATCAAATATCGATCATAATAGCCACCGCCAAAACCAACACGCCAGCCATCGCTACTAAAAGCTAGGCCTGGCACAAGCATTAAATCTGGAACCACAGCAACGCTATCTTCCGTCACGATTGGTTCTAATACGCCGTAGAAACTCATTGCTAATTTAGTGGCTACAGTGAATGGATAAAAAGCCATTTGCCGATTTGGCAGAGTCTTAGGAATGACTACTTGCTTTTTCGCTAGTCGCATGGCTTCAATTAACGGCTGAGTATCGACTTCAAACACCTGACTCATTGTCACACCAATCACGGTTGCTGTTTGAAACGCCTCGCTGGCAACGAACAATGCCAATAATTGCGCTTCTTGTGCTTGCTTAATATTTGGCGTTTGGGCCAATACTTGTAGCGCTTCAATCTGTTGTTGGCGGATTTGCTTTTTAGTTTGCATTCCCACACCCTCCTTAACAAAAAAAGCCCGAGCGCAAAGCGCCCCGACTCTTAATTTGCGTCACTACTATTTAGTTTCGCGGTGTAAAGTTACTTTGCGTTCGCGTGGGCAATATTTCTTTAATTCCAAGCGATCTGGATTGTTACGTTTATTTTTGTTTGATAAGTAACTACGTTCATGACATTCTGTACATTCCATTGTAATGTGAACACGCATTGATATAGCCTCCAAGCTGTAAGTAAATTTCTAAAAAACTGTTTAATTCTTAGACTCTTAGTATCATACCATTTTTTATAGAATCTGAAAAGGTTATTTCGGAATATTTCATTTGGTAATGTTATTTAATTTGTAATAATCAGTAATCATCTCACGAGCCAATAATGTATTGTAGTGGCCTTCGTCGGTGTTGAGATTTGGAAAAACAATTGCAATCGCAATTTGTGGATTATCATAAGGAGCAAACCCAACTAAACTAGAGGTTACAGTTTCAACTTGCTTACTGGTTGAATCATTAGGATCTTGACGGGCAAAGGATTGGGCTGTCCCGGTCTTAACACCAAAGGTTGGTTTGATATCTTTCAAAGTATGTGCCGTTCCCCAAGCATTGGTCCCGTTGACAACGTTATACATCCCTTTTTTAACCACATTAAAGTAGCTTTCCGGCGCATTAATTGTACTTAAAACAGTTGGCGTTGTCTTAGTACCAATCTGCCCAAACGAACCATCATTGCCGGTTTGTTGAATAGAATCGACCAGATAAGGTTGCATCCGTTGTCCTCCGTTGGCAATTGTTGAAATATATTGAGCTAATTGAATTAGTGTATAGGCATCATAGTTTCCATAAGACAAATCAAGCAGTGATCCGACGGCTTGCTCACCATATTCATTGACAGTTGGTCCTTCAATGCCACTAGCTTCACCTGGCAAATCAATCCCCGTCTTTTGTCCTAACCCAAACTGATTAAAGTAACCACGCATCTTCGTAAAAATATCCGGTGCCATCGTCATTGTTTGATTTGGTACGTATTTAGCATGTCCTTCAAGCATTGCAAGGTGCATCATGTAAATATTAGAAGACACTTCTAAAGCTGATTCCGCATCCAGTGCGCCAAAAGTCCCCACAGGGTAAACTGATTTTTTAACCGGCGTTCCAGTTAAGTAGATTGGGGTATCAGGTAATGTATTGTTGGTTGGTGTAATAACGCCGTCCATTAAGCCCCCCATCACAGTTGCCCCTTTGATTGCCGACCCCATGACAAAGGTATGATTAATGACGCCAAGTGCGTCATCAGCAATTTCACCTGATTGACGATCATTTGATTCACCGGCCATCGCCAAAATAGCACCTGTTTTAGGATTCATAGCAACGGCATAAGCACCATCTGAATATTGTGTTGTTCCCGTTGACTTAGCTTGGTTATAAACCTTTTTCAGAGCTGCTTCAACTTGCGTTTGATAAGCTTGATCAATGGTTAAATTTAAATTACTGCCTTTTTGCCCCTTAAAAAGGACACTACTGGAGAGAATTTGATTATTCGCACCAACTTCAACTTGCGATTGTGACTTAGAACCATGTAGAACACCTTCATATTGCTTTTCTAAATAACTTGTCCCAACCCGATCATTTCGAGAATAACCTTGAGCCAGCAAGGAATTGATGCCATCTTCTGGTAAGCCCTGTTCTTCCGTTGATACGTGTCCAATGATACTGCGCATTGAATTACCATTGGGATATGCGCGCTCCCAATCAGTACCGACATTGACTCCTGGTAAACTCGTCAAATGTTCACTAACTTGGGCAATTTCTTGATCAGTTACATCGGAATTTTTAATATAAACGGTTGAGAGCTGGTAAGCCCCACTCATAATTTTAAAAATTGCAGCGGCTTGTTTTTGCTGATCGTTTAAACCTTTGAAGGATTTTTTAACCAGTTTAATCGTTGATTGATAAATTTCTTTTTCTGGCAATTCAGAACCATCACTAGCAACTTTAGCAGATTTGGGCAGTTTAGCATTCCATTTTTTAAGTTGCCGGGGGTTACTGAGATAATAATCAATCTGATCACGTTCAGTTAATTTATCCGTTGAAACCGTTAGATATTTAGTTAACTGATTGGCTTCAGTATACATTTTATCCGCTAAAACATTCATGTTTTTAGTGTAGGTAATCGCCGGTTTGGCACTATTACCAACTAACACACGTCCTTTAGCATCAAGAATCATCCCCCGTGGCACATTGCCGGTGACAATTTTCTTATCAGTACTATTAACCATCGCTTGGAAATTAGCACCTTCCATCACCTGCAGACGCCCCAATTGCATAATTAACGCAGCAAATAACACGAAAACGACGAATAATAGGAAGTTCAGGCGGAATGGAATGTGTGATTTTTCACGGTTTTGTTTACTTTTTCTCTTAATAATTTTCACGGACGGTCAGATACTCCTTATTGAGCGCTACCTAACGAAGAGAAAGCGCCCTTATATGCTTCAAAAAGTCGCTAGCGACCTTTTGAGCGATTTTGTGTTATATCATTTAAGTTTAGCAAAATTATCTTAAACAAGCTATGCCAAATCTCTAAATTCAAGCGAGAATATGTTATGCTTAGTCTCAGTCATTAACTGGTTATATTCTACAGCTTTTCCTCAGTTAAAACTGGACTAGCAACCTAATTTTTAGATTTTTTTATTAATTGGAGGATTACCGTGAGTCGATTTAACACATTTATTCGTCGTCATTATCCATTAGCCCTAAGTTTCATACTACCATTTGGTATTCTATTCATTTATGGTCTTTTACGTCACGTTTTTCCATTTGGTGGTCAAACAATCTTAACGGTGGACTTAGGTCAACAATACATTGACTTCTACGCTTTTTTTAGAAATACATTATTACATCATCCAGAAACATTCTTTTATTCCTTCGCTAAGGGCCTAGGTGGTGACATGCTTGGTGTCTGGGCTTATTATCTGATGAGTCCTTTCAATTTAATTGTACTCTTAACACCGCGGACTTGGTTAAGTTTTGGTGTTTGGCTAATTATTTTGTGCAAAACTGGTGCCAGCGGCCTAAGCTTTGCATATTATTTAAAGGCCAATCGCTTGCTTAACAGATGGTGGTTACCGCTGCTGAGTATTACGTATGCCTTATCTGGGTTTGCCATTGCCAATCAATTTAACGTCATGTGGCTTGATGCACTTGTTTGGTTACCATTGATTATTTTAGGTATTGACCGGCTGTTTACGCGCCGTTATTTTTGGTGGTATCCTCTTAGCTTAACAATCCTATTAATCAGTAATTACTATATGGGGTATATGGTTTGTCTATTCGTCATTGCTTATTTCGCCTGGGCCTGTGTCCATCATTGGCAAAATTGGCAACATCTATGGCGTAGCGTTGGTAAATTTGTCAGCGGCTCCCTCTTGGCCGGTTTATTTTCAGCATGGCTTTTATTACCGACTTTCTTCCAATTAACCCAAAGTAAAGGGCAATACACGATTCAAAAAATCAATTGGAAATTTGAATATAATCCCCTTAGAATACTCTCTAAATTGGTTATTGGTAATTTTAATTTTGATCAAATGCCGAAAGGTGAACCTAATCTCTTCGTGGGGAGCTTCGTTTTAATTGGTATGCTTTTATATTTCGTTACTCGACAAATCCCCCGTAAAGAACGCTTGGTAGCCTTGTTGGTCACCATATTCTTAGGCGTTTCAATGTGTTATGAGCCACTTGATTTATTATGGCACGGTATGCAATTTCCAGTTTGGTATCCTTATCGTTTTTCATACGTCGTTAGTTTCTGGATGATAATACTTGCTGTTCAACGCCTGCACTATCATCCACAGTTCAAAGGGACCCAACTCTTGCTACCCTTTTTGATCATAATGGCTATCTTTGGCTATACCGCTAAGCACCTTAAGTCTTTTACTGCTTTAAGCGCTAATCAAATTAATTTAAGTATCGCTTTTTTGATCATAACCTGCTTAATATTATTACTTAAAGTGCCACTTAAAAACTACTATCCATTTCTATTGTGCCTATGTGTTGGTGGTGAAATGGTCACCAATGCGACGATCAGTCTCAATCAGATTAGTTATGTCTCCCAAAAAGATTACGCTGACTACACGGCTCATTTACAAACGGCAATCGCCGCAATTCCAAATCAAGACGCCTTTCAGCGGATTGGTAAAACATTTATGCGTACTAAAAATGACCCGATGCAAGCTGATTATTTTGGCGGTTCCCACTTTAATTCAATGCTTGAACCAAGTTACCCAAAATTCATGGGAAGTATCGGTGAACCCGCTGGTGACGGTGTAGTTGCAGACACTAACCAGACGCTTTTTACCGATGCACTCCTTGGATATCGCTACTATCTCAATCACACTGGGAGTCTAGCAACAATTCCACTAAGTACTAATAAGCCAGACCTAGCCCGCTATCATTTGCGCAAGGTTAAAAAACAAATTGCGATCTATCAAAACCCAAACGCCTTAGAGCTTGGCTTTGCTGCTTCTGAAAAAGTACTAAAACACCATGTAACCGCTGATTATCCCCTGCTTGAGCAAAATCAAATTGCCGCTGATTTAGTCAATTCACCAGTGGATCAACCACTTTTTACATTAAAATTTTTCAATACCGTCACTTATAAAAATGCAAAACAAAAGCCGAAATTCAACGAAACATTTTTGCGCATCAATCCGAAAAACACGGCTCATGTAATTTACACATTTACCCCAACCACCAGTGACCCTTGTTATCTGACTTTGGGATCAAATCTTGAAAAAAATGCGGTGCAAGTGACGCTCAATGGTCATCCAATTCAGCAATATGATACATTCCGTGATACTGTTGTTTTAAATCTAGCAAGTGACGCCATTGGTCAGAAACAAACAATTGATTTAGCTTTCTCAAAAAAAGAAATATGGCTCCAAAATATCAATTTGTATCAGTTAAATTATCAACGCTTCTCCCAGTTGATCACTCAATTAAAGACACACCCCTTAAAGATCAGCAACTTTTCGAATACCTTAATTCAAGGAACCATTAAAATCCCACAAAACAAGTATGTTCTGATGACTACTGTGCCATATGCTGTTGGTTGGCACGCGACTGTTGATGGTCATCCGACTAAAATCAAACATGGTTTGAAAAACTTCATTGCTATTCCGCTAAAAAAAGGCCATCACACGATTACCCTCAGATACTGGCCGCCTTATTTTTACTGTGGCTTACTGATTTCTTCAGTCACCGTTATTTTGGCGGCTAGCGGTAATTATTGCTTCCGATACTACCGCCGCCGTCGTCTATTCTAAGTTTTAAAAAAAAACGCCACATGCTCAAAGAAAATGAGCGTGTGGCGTTTTGACCTCTATTCAGTATCCGTTCGTGCTAAAATCAGGGCATTTTCAGAATAGTTGATATCTTTGCGTAATTCATCCGCAAGCTGCCATGTGATTTTATGTTGTTCAAGTAGTTCCTGAATCGCTGCTCTTTCACTAGTAAGCGCCGTTACTCTTAATCTTTGTAACTGCCGCTCATAAATGGCTGTCTTATTATGGCGACCGCCATTTTTCATATGCTCAATCTGATTGCGATACCGTACAATAATTTGATAGATGACTTGGCGATTATAATGACGTTGCCGATTTTCCGGCTGTTTTAAAAAAGATGATAATTGCTTAATGCCGGATTTGGCCATCTCTCGTTCGGTCAACTGCCATTCGGTTACATTTGGTGCATCAGCATGGTGTGACCAAAGATGACTCACCAACCGTCTGATCAGCGACCAAGCCCGATAAATTTGCAATTGGACATGATGCCAGTTAAAGCTTGTTCCAATCACCGATAGCATGACCTGCTTTTGACGTAATTTCCGTCTACCATGCCGATAACTTGTTGTCCCAATGGCTTTTTCAGACCACAGTGACTCTAATTTCTGTCGTTCACCATCAAAGGCAACTTGTCGCAAAATTAACTCTTCTGTAATTAAAGGTGGCAATTCATCGCCAACTTCAGATTCATTTTGTTGACTTTCCAAGCGCCGAATCATCAATTGGTATTCAGCTAGCAAATCTAGTGCTGCCCGATTATTATCAATATGGCGCTTTGATTCAACCATACTAGCTGCTACTTTATACATATAAATTTTTGCTTCCATTTCATCCAAGAAGCGCGAATCAATCGTTTCTTCGACAGTTGATTCGGTCTCAAAATCACGTTGCATCCCCCGCATCTCAATTGGTGCTTTAACCTTCGTTAATTTAGGGATTAACACCACCGCCATCACTAAACTGAGAATAATGACGCCCGCGGCAATAAACAGCATCAATCCGCGTTGTGGAAAGGGCGAGCCATCTGCTAAAACGGTCGGCACAGATAAGACTCCGGCCATCGTAATGGCCCCGCGTACTCCCGATAAACCGGATAATACCGCAATTTTAATATTTTCATGGAGCGTCTTGGGATTCGTTTGGTTGGTAAAAAGCAAATAGGCCAGTGTCCATAATCCACGAACCAGCACTAAAATCAACCAAACAGCTAATACGAGCAAGATCTCTTCACTCGTATTAATCAAAGGATTGTGAACCGTGTTGTGCATTGCCACCGGTAACTCAATACCCAGAATTAAAAAAACAATCCCGTTTAATAAGTAAACACCAATCGACCAAGTCTGTTCGGTAACTAACTTTAATTCCGGTAAAAAATCGAGGAAAATATTTCGCGAAGAATGACTGACAATTCCCGCGACAACGACGGCAATTACGCCAGAAGCATGCAATAAATCTTCAACAATAAGGTAGATAATAAACGGCGTCACTAACTGTAAAATAGTGTGAAACATTACATCTTCAAATCCTTGTTGTAGCATAAATAACCGTATAAAGTGAATGACTAACATCAGTGCCATCCCAGCTAAAGCGCCGACAATACTAATATATAAAAAATCACCTGCTGCTTGCTGCCATGAAAAATAGCCAGTAACAGCTGCTGCGATACCATATTTGAAACTGATTAGACCACTTGCATCGTTAATTAAACTCTCACCACTCACTAAATGCAAAACTCGCGATGGTAAGTCCGCCTGTTCAGAAATTGATTGAACCGCTACCGGATCGGTTGGTGACAAAATCGCGGCTAACGCAAAACTCGCGGCCAACGGTAACGTGGGTACTAACCAATGGATAGCTAAACCACCGATTAACGTCGTTACAAAGACTAAAAAAATCGCGTTGCCGATGATTGGCCCACGTAATGCCCAAAGTTCTTTTTTTGGGAAACGACGCCCATCATTAAACAACAATGGCGCGACAAACACTAACATAAACCAATCTGTTCGCAATGGAATCTTGACGGAAAAAACTAACGCCACCACTAACCCCAGACCAATTTCGATTAAACTAACCGGTAAATTAGGCAAATAATGCCCGATGATGTTGGCAACAATCACCAACGTAATTAACAAAATAACAGCTTCAATAATTGCCATCCCATCACCCTTTTCTGATTTTGATATTTTGTTTAAAAAAAGCTGTGATAAAATCAGTTTTTACCATAGCTTCTCAAGCTTACTTCAATTTGATTGCTGACGGCCAATAATCCGCACTTCCGGCTCTAATTGAACATTGAATTTTGCCCAAACTGTTTTTTGAATATAGGCAATCAATGTAAGATAATCCGTCGCTGTTGCGTGGTCTATATTCACAATGAATCCAGCGTGTTTCTTTGAAACCTGTGCACCACCAATTTGATAGCCTTGCAGACCTGCCTTTTGAATCAAAGGCCCAACAAAATATCCCACCGGTCGTTTAAAAACACTCCCACACGAAGGATATTCAAGTGGTTGTTTAGCGGCTCGTAAAGCATTAACCTCATCCATCCGCTCGCGAATGACTGGCGCGACGCCTGTTGCCAACTCAAAATAAGCCGCCAAAACAATGCTGCCATTTTCTTGAATCAAACTATGCCGGTAGCCAAAATTCAACTCAGTCGTCGTTAAGGTTTGCACTTGATTATCACGAGTTAAGATATCTACCCGGGTCAATACGTCACTGATTTCACCGCCATAAGCCCCAGCATTCATGAAAACAGCGCCTCCGACACTACCTGGGATTCCAGCCGCAAATTCTAAACCGGTTAAACTACCCGAATAAGCTGCTTCAGATGCCTGAATAATACCGGCACCTGCTTGAGCAGCTACTAGCTGACCTTCAACTTGAACAATATTCATTGCCGTTAAGATAATGACCACCCCTTCAATCCCACCATCACGAACAATTAAATTACTAGCATTACCAATAATGGTGATGGGTAAGTTCAATTCGTTGGCGCTGGCCACCAATTGTCGCACTTCTTCAACTGATTTGGGGAGCGCGAGGACATCCGCCGGTCCACCCGTTTTGGTAAACGTATATCGATTTAATGGCTCAGCCTGATGCGTTTCAATCGTTTGATTTGCTTGTAAAAATATTTCAATTTGACTTATCACAATTGTCGTTCCCCTCAAAAAATAATCTCTTTCTAGTTTAACAAAGACGGCTTGAATTGAACAGCCAACACTTTTTTTGCGTATTATTGGGTAGACCGTTAAAATAGAATTTAGAAACGAGGTGTCTAATTATGAAATTTATTTCATGGAACGTTAACGGCTTACGCGCCGTTTTAAAGAAAGACTTTATGACCGTTTTTAAACGACTAGACGCGGATTTTTTTTGCTTACAAGAAACTAAAATACAAGCCGGTCAGGTTGCCTTAGACTTACCCGGTTACCATCAATATTTTAACTATGCTGATCAGAAAGGTTACTCTGGAACTGCCGTTTTTACTAAGCACGCACCCCTGAATGTGACTTACGGGATCGGTCAAGATGAACATGACCATGAAGGCCGCGTGATCACACTCGAATATCCGACCTTTTATTTAATCACTTGCTACACTCCCAATTCTCAAGACAAGCTGAAACGATTAGACTATCGGATGCGCTGGGAAGAGGCCTTCCAAGGCTATGTTCAAAATCTCGCAACGCAAAAACCAGTCATTTTCTGTGGTGATTTAAACGTCGCCCATGAAGCCATTGATCTCAAAAACGATCGCACTAACCATCATAATGCTGGTTTCTCCGATGCAGAACGAAATCAAATGACAACTTTGTTAAACCGGGGATTTACCGATACTTTCCGTTACTTCTATCCCAATCAAACTGAAATTTATTCTTGGTGGGGTTACCGATTCCATGCGCGTGATAACAATGCTGGTTGGCGAATTGATTATTTCATCACCTCGAACGATTTACAGCCTAAGTTACTTGATGCTAAGATTCATACAGAAATTCTTGGTTCTGATCACTGTCCTGTTGAACTTGACACGCAGAACTTATTCGCTTAGAATTAGCGAACTTTATAAAAAGCGAGGTTCAAAATAATGAATTTTGTCGCAATGGATTTTGAAACCGCCAACGGTCAACGTCATAGTGCTTGCTCACTTGCCTTAGTTGTTGTGCGTAATAATCAAATTGTTGATAGTTTCTATACGTTAATTAAGCCTGAAACTTATTTCAGTGCCCGTAACACCCAAATTCATGGTATCCATGAAGCGGATGTTGCCCAAGCACCTAAATTTAACCAAGTATGGCCCCATATTGCAACTTTTTTTACCCCTAATAAGTTAGTGGTCGCCCACAATGCCAATTTTGATATCGGTGTTTTGCGGAGCACCCTACAACATTACGATATTCCAGAGCCACATTACTTAGCCTTGGATACGCTCAAAACTAGTCGTCGCTTATACCCTCAATTCGAAAACCACAAGTTAAACACGCTATGTGCCAACTTAGCAATTCCACTTGATAATCATCATAATGCACTTGCTGATAGCATCGCCTGTGCCAAAATTTTAATTAAAGAAGCTAATGATTTTGGAGTTGAGCCGTTAAAAACGGCGACCAAATTAATTGGTTAATCAAAAAAAGAGCGGTTAACGTGTCGATAAAGACAGGCTAACCGCTCTTTTTAGCGAATGATGGATTAAAGCTAAATTGTCATTAAGGTGTTAACAAGCTTAATAACTTCATCATAATCATTAATTTGTTTTAACCAATGTACGAGCTTTGTTTCCAACACTAATTGTACCACAATTAAATTTATGATGTTAACTTATTTTGGTTTTACTTTTGCAAAACTTAAAATAAAAACAGTACTAATTACAAGCAATCCACCGATAACTTCCCACACATTAAAACTGGTCTTAAGAAACACTACCGTCCCGATAGTCGCCGCTAATGGTTCAAACGTATTCAATAGACCGGCCGTTGTAGGTGTAATATAGCGTAGACTACCTAAAAAACATAAATTAGCCAACGCTGTGCCAAACAAAGCAATGAATAAGACACTACCGATAGTCGCCACATTCAATGGTGGAACGTCGATCCAAAATGGATGAATAATCGTAAAAACAAGCCCGCCGATTAACATCGCCCAACCGACAATGATTAAAGTAGCATATTTTTGAAATAACTTTCCTGGAATCAAAGTATTTAAAGCACCAGAAAAACCTAAGTACAAGCCTAAACCAAGTGCCGTTTGCGAAATCGCTAAGCGGGTCAACTGCCCTTTGGTCACTAGCAACCATGTGCCAAGTAGCGCGATTATCACCGCAATCAATTCGGCGTGGCTGGGAGCCCTTCGATACACAATCAAACTGATAATGATAATCATAATCGTTCCCAATTGTTGCAAAATCGTTGTTGTCGGTGCATTGCTTGCTTGGATAGTTAAAAAATAAAAGTATTGTACGGCCGATAAGCCGAACACTGCAAAAATCAACAAGCGCACCACATCACGTGGCTGATACCAAACTTTAAAAACCGCCTTTGGCTGTTGAATTAGTGCGTAGGCCAACAAAAACAATCCTGATAACCCCATTTTGACACCCATTAGCCATTCCGGTTTAATACCAGTATCTGTGAAAAGCCATTGTGAAACGGGGCCTTGTACTCCCCAAAAAATCGATCCTAAGACAGCTAAGTAAATTCCACGTTTTCTTTGTTGTGGCATATTAAATCTCCTCATTCATCTTGATTAGTTGATTCATTTGAATTACCGGTGTAAAACTGATATCCATTGCAGCATAAAAGCCAGCCGGCAATCAATGTACTATGTTTCTTGCAGTCTTTAAAAAAAACATAAATAAGCCCGCGCATCTGCGGCTTGCACGGGCCGAATGTCAATGACACTAATCTGCAAAACTAGCACGCACCAATGCTTCATAGTGCGCGCCATGCGGTTCAAGTACTAACGTTCGAACTTGATCATCGCGAACGTCCTTGTTAAAATGAATCGTCAAATAATCGCTCGGTAGCTCTTCAGCAATAAATTGACTCCATTCAACCACGGAAACCCCGTTTCCATCGAAATACTCTTCCAAGCCTAAATCGCTGGCACCCGTTTCTTCCAATCGATACACATCCATATGATAGAGTGGTAACCGACCGTCTTGATATTCACGAATTAACGTAAACGTTGGGCTCTTAACATAGCGCTCAATTCCCAGACCGGCTGCTAAGCCTTTAGTAAACGTTGTTTTACCAGCGCCTAAATCACCATCCAATAACAAGACGTCACCGGCTTGGACTTGTTGACCCAACTGTTTGGCAATCGCAATCGTTTGTTCTGGATTAATTGTTTTAAATTCTAACATGTTCTGCCTCACTCTAATTGTTATCTGTGTCATTATACCGAAAAAAGCCCTGTTCGCAAAGTCAAAAACGCCAGCACAATTTTTTTGTGCTAGCGTCTTTAATTGCCATCAGTTAGTTTTGTAATGCTTGAGCAGCCGTGATGATGGCCAACTTATAAACATCTTCTTCGTTACTCCCACGTGATAAATCAGAAATGGGTTGATTCAAACCTTGTAAAATTGGCCCGATGGCTTCGAAATTTCCAAAACGTTGGGCAATCTTGTAGCCAATGTTTCCTGATTGTAATTCTGGGAAAACAAAGACGGTGGCTTGACCCGCCACTTTTGAATCTGGTGCTTTTTGGTTCGCAACAACTGGTACGTATGCGGCATCAAATTGTAATTCACCATCAATCGTTAGGTCTGGTGCGATTTCATGCGCAATCCGGGCGGCCTCTTGAACTTTCGTGACTTCGTCTGCTTTAGCCGAGCCCAATGTTGAAAAACTCAACAAGGCAACTTTCGGATCGATGTCAAACAACTCAGCCGTCTTAGCAGATTCCACCGCAATTTCAGCCAGTTCTTGGGCATTCGGATTGATATTAATCGCACAATCCGAAAATAAGTAGCGTTCGTTATCCCGACCACGTTGCATAATGAAGGCGCCGCTAGTCCGTTGAACGCCCGGTTTTGTTTTAATAATTTGAAGTGCTGGTCGAACCGTATCACCTGTTGAATGCACGGCGCCTGAAACCATCCCATCAGCTAGGTTTAAATAGACCATCATGGTGCCAAAATAATTCGGGTCTTGTAAAATGGTTTGTGCTTGCTCAGGGGTTATCTTGCCTTGACGGCGCTCAACAAAAGCAGTAACCATTTTTTCGAAGTCGGCTGTCGGGTATTTTTGTGGATCAATAATCGCTATTTCGTCCAAATTAAATCCTTTAGCAGCGGCGATTTGTTGAATATCGTTCGTTGCCCCAATTAAAATCGGTTTCAAAATCCGATCAGCATTCAACCGCGCTGCTGCGCCAATAATCCTTGGCTCTGTCCCTTCCGGAAAAACAATTTTAAATTGCCGATTGGTAATCTTTGCTTTTAAGCTTTCAAATAAATCCACAATTGCAACCTCCAGTAAGCGTTTTATTATTGCTAATGTAATCATACAACGTTTCTAATAGCGCGACAAGTCAATAATGATAGCGCTTCATTAATCTGCCGTGACTGTTTGTGGTAATTGCCAATTAATTGGCGCCATGCCCCATCGTTCAAGGGCCATATTGGTCTGTGAGAACGGTTTAGAACCAAAGAACCCGTGATAGGCTGACAAGGGACTAGGATGTACCGCTGTAATGACCACATTTTGCGTCTCATCAATTAGCCGGCGCTTATTCTTTGCCGCGTTCCCCCATAAAATGAAGACCACGTGGCCCCGCTTTGACAATGCAGCAATCGCTGCGTCTGTTAGTTGTTCCCAACCATGGTTACGATGCGAATTTGCTTGGCCTGCTCGCACAGTCAATACGGTATTCAACAAAAACACCCCTTGATCTGCCCAATTCTTTAAATAGCCATGATGAACCGGTTGAAATCCAACATCCGTCTGCAATTCTTTATAAATATTTTGTAATGACGGTGGTACTTTGACGCCTGGTAAAACGGAAAAACTACACCCATGTGCTTGGTGCGGGCCATGATAGGGATCTTGCCCTAAAATGACGACTTTAACCTGTTCAAACGGTGTCCATTCAAAGGCTTGAAAAATATGATGCATTTCGGGATAAACCGTCGTCGTTTGATATTCCTGTTTCAAAAAGGTGTGAAGCTGACCATAATAGGGTTTAGCAAATTCTGGTGCGAGAATCGTTTGCCACTCATTGTGAATAATTGTTTTCATCTGCTCACCTCGTTAACTAGTTTATCGTGTTTTGTCATAAGTTGCTAGAAGAAAAGTAGCTTGCATGCTAAGATAGAGATAAGTTTCGAATAATACGTTTTCAGGAGGAATTCCTTTGATTTCAATGATTGCATCTGATATGGACGGTACTTTATTAAACGACAAAATGCAGGTTTCACACGGGAACATAACCGCCATTAAAGCTGCTCAAGACGCTGGCATCGAATTCGTGGTGGCTACTGGCCGCAGTCGCTCGGAAGCCCTCCCACTAATTGACAGTGACGACATCCACCCAACTTTAATCACGATGAATGGCGCCCAGGTTTTTGATTCTTTAGGCAATGAAGTTTTGAACGTCCCGATTGATGCCCAAACGGTGACGGCCGTTACAGAAAACTTACGCGAAAATCATATTTACTTCGAACTCATGACGACTGCCGGTAATTATTCAGATAGCAAGGTCAGTCGTATCCAAAATGTCGCTGATCTACTCGTCAACCTCAATCCTGATACAAGTTATAAAATTGCGGTTGCTTTAGCTGCTGCCCGTTTGGAATTGATGAACATTAACTACGTCGATGATCACTATCAAGGGATTATTAACGATCCAACGGTTAAAATTCTTAAAATCATCGCTTTTAGCACCCAAGGAATGACTGAATTAGCACCAATTAAGATGTTTTGTGAAGCTCGAAGGGATTTAGTTGTGACTTCCTCTTCAAGTAACAACATCGAAATAAACCATATTGATGCGCAAAAAGGGCTTGCTTTGGCCGCGTATGCTGAACAAAAAGGGATTCCAATTGAACAAACAATGGCGATTGGTGATAACTTAAATGACTTTTCAATGATTAAAACAGCCGGTATTGGGGTGGCCATGGGCAATGCCGTCCCAGCCATCAAAGAACTTGCTAATTATCAAACCGTCACTAATATTCAAGATGGTGTGGCACAAGCCATTTATCATGCTATCAATTTAAATGGCAACTCTGAAAAGAAGTGAAATAAAATGCCAATTTTCTATATTAAACACCAAGCTAGTAGTTCTCGTGGCGTTTCAACCGTAATCGATGACCACCAGCAACCTCGTTATCTACTCGTAGGCAAGCGCGGTTTGCGCCATGATGTATTTAGTCTCTATTCGTTAACTGGCGATTTGCACGGTGAAATTCATCAAAGTACGATTAGCCCCTCGCCTAATTTTGAATTATATCAAAATCAAGCACGTATTGGGCAACTCAAAAAAATCTGGGGGGTCTGGCATGAATTTGTTTACGTTAAGCAACTCAATTGGTTAATTATAGGCGATTTAACTCAGAATCAATATCGTATTATTTACCACACGCAAACAATCATGCAAGCAAACAGCATTCTAGCTAGTAATGGTCCTGCTTTCCAATTAACAATCAGTCAAGAATCTGACGTGGTCCCTTGCATTTTAATCGCTGCTGTTTTAAACCATTGGGCATATAACCAACCTACTGCTCTAATCCGCCGAGTTAGACCTAATTTACGTTTTGAATAATACTGCAACTCGATCAGTCAAAAAAGGCTGATCGAGTTTTTGGTCTATATCGAAAATATTTTATATTCGTCTAAGCGCTAACATTTAAAAATAAATTGCATCTTTTATCTTAAATTGGTATGGTTGAATATGAAAATCTCAATTAAAGGAGTCTTAACCATGCCAATTGGCGTTATTATCAACTCGTCAGCCGTTTTTTTCGGCGGTCTTTTAGGTAGTTTATTAGGCGATAAATTGCCTGCCAAGTTCAAAATGGAACTTACATTAATCTTTGGTGTTTGCTCCATGGGAATGGGCATTAATGCCATTATTTTAATGAAAAATATGCCCGCTGTCATCTTAGCTATCGTTTTAGGTACCGGAATCGGTTTATTTGTTCATTTTGGTCGTTGGATCGACCGCGGTGCTGTTTTGATGGAACGGCCAATTTCTAAATTATTGCCTAGAAAAACAAAAAACCTTTCCGATACAGAATTCATTTCGGCACTAGTAACCGTGATTGTCCTTTTCTGTGCTGGCGGAACCGGCATTTATGGCACTCTCGATGCGGGGATGACCGGCAACAATACGATTTTAATTTCTAAATCGATTCTCGATTTCTTTACCGCTGCCATTTTTGCCTGTAACCTTGGGCCAGTCGTCTCAGCGATTGCCGTTCCACAATTTATTATTTTTTACATTATTTTTCTGCTTGCTAAGTTAATCCTACCACTGACTAACCCGGTTATGCTTGCTGATTTCAAGGCTTGTGGTGGCATTTTAATGCTTGCAACTGGTTTTAGAATTGCTAAAATGAAAGAATTTCCAATTGCGGATATGATTCCAGCCATGGTCCTAGTGATGCCGCTCAGCTGGCTTTGGACCACTATCGTAATGCCACTGCTATAATCCCAAAAGTCCACCAACAATTTGCTGGTGGACTTTTTAATGTCTTTAAATTGTTTTAATCATATGGTCATATTGATGACTACCAATCATTAGGTCTCCTTGTTTAACAAAGCCCATACGTTCATACAATTTTTTAGCTTTAGGATTTTGTAAATCAACACTCAGACTAATCACTTTTTCACCACGTTCTTTTAATATAGTGGGCAACGCTTTAAGTAACTTAGTCCCGACTCCCTGGCCTTGTGCATGCTTTGCGACCGCTAAAGTATCCAAATACCATTCACCTTTTCGAGCCTCCTTATCATTAAAGAAACGTGTTGTTGCGGGCAAGCCAATTTGCGGAAACAACGGCGCCAGAGCATCATCAATATGAGCTTCTTTTTCCTCTGGAAATCCCACCACTAATCCCAATACTTGACCATCTTCTTCATAAACCAGTGTATTAGCATAACTATACCGATATTCTGGCATCGCAAAAGCTTGCTCTAAAATACTGAACAAGTCCTGTAACGGAATCTTCTGGAAAAGGGGCATCTCCATTTCTTCAAAAACAATATTAATAATTGGCAAGACGCTCTTGGCATCTGAAATAGTTGCTTGACGAATCATTCAAAAAACCTCCTCTGTTCACTTAATAAGCATACGGGGGATTGCACGACACGTCAATATGCTCATTGTAAATTGGCCCGGTAATCTGCCATTTTTTGGGCAAATAGCTCACCATTTGTCGGTGGTGTATACGTCAATGCATTTGCCCCAGCTTCAATCGTGGCTAAAATGCTAGTTTCATTTTTTCCACCAGTCGCCATGATTGGTATTTCAGGATAATGTTGTCGAATTGCTTTGATAATTGTTGGTGTCTTCGCAGCTCCACTCACATTTAGAATCGAAACCCCCGCCGCAATTTGTTCAGCGTATGCCTGTCGTTCAGACACAACTGTACAAATAATCGGGACATCAACCACCCGGTTAATCATTTTAATTGTGTCCACTGAAGTCGGCGCATTGACCACTACGCCGATTGAACCAGCGGCCTCAGCCAAAAGACCCATATAGGCTGAGCGGCTACCGGAGGTTAGTCCGCCGCCGATTCCGTTAAAAACAGGAATCGTCGCGACATTGCTAATCGCATTCATGACTGCCGGATGTGGCGTAAAAGGATATACCGCCAAAACTGCATCGGCACTCGTGTTATTCACAATCGCAACATCTGTGGTAAATATAATTGTTTTAATCTTCTTACCAAGAATCTTAATACCGCCAACTTGCCGTGCTACGGCTGGTGGGCCTACAACACTCGTTTTTAATGGTGTATAAATTTCTGGAATAAATTGATTTGTCATTTTAAACTACCTCCTTAATTTTAGTGATCGTAATCCGCTAGGATAGTCCTTAAGCGCTGCGCAAGTTGACCTAATAATGGTGCATCGAGCCGCGCAAAATTAATTCGCAGCGCGTCTGTTTTAAAGCCAAACAGTGAGCCAGGCGCTACGGCTAATTGATGTGCAAGTAAGCTTTTTAGCCGTAGTTGGTCCTTATCCCGAGTCACCCAGATATAATAGCCTCCACTTGGTAAAGTAACTTGCCACTCCGGCAATACCTGTGTAAGCATCTGATAAGTCGCCTGCGCCCTTTTTTGAAGAATTCGTTTTAATTGGTCCAATTGTACTTGAAAATGTGGATCCCCCATTGCTAGTGTCACCATTACTTGAGCCGTAATGCTGGGAACCAAATCAGTTTCACGTTGCACATGAATTAACTGCTCGATAACTTGTGGGGTAGCCACCACCCAACCAATTCGACTGCTAGCCCCCATAATCTTCGATAACGAACTAATATAAATAACATTCTCTGGATCTAGTTGTTTCAATGATGGCAATTGCTTAGACGGATTAAAGCCTAACCAAGCAAAAATATTATCTTCAACAATTGGAATCTGATATCGTTGGCAAAGCTTAATAACTGCATATCGCCGCCCAAGGCTCATCACTTGCCCCGTTGGGTTTTGATAGTCTGGATTAAGAATTAATAATTTAATTCGATGTTGGATTACCAACTGTTCTAACGCCGACAACTCAATACCATCAGCATCAATTGGGGCTTCGTACACCCGGATACCAGTTGTTTCAAACAACGTCGAATCGTGAAAAAAGGAAGGGCTTTCAATTGCTACAGCATCACCGGGTACCAATAAACCTTGTAAGATTAAAAACAACGACTGTTGAACACCGGCCGTTATCAAAAATTGATCTTCTGAAAAAGCAAGTTGTTCGTTATGCTGATCAAGCTGATTAATCGCTTCAATTAATGGTAAGTAGCCATGGGTTGTTTCTAAAGTTTGCGCCGTAATAAAATCTTGCCAAGTCAATGCGGGAAATTGAAATTGAGGCACTAGTGCCAACGGTAATTCGCTCGAATAAACGTCGATTAAATTTACTGCCTGTTGTTCAATCAACGCACGAATGTGTCGCTGTTCTATTTGAATACGATGGCGCTTTTGCCGATTTAAATAAGTATGCCAATTAACCCGCTTTTTTTGTGGGTACATTTGCTGACTTATAAATGTTCCGCTACCAATCCGTCGTTCTAGCACACCATCTACGACTAATTCGTCAAAAGCGCGGGTGACAGTTGAACGATTAACACGCAATAATTGCGCTAACCGACGCTCTGGTGGCAATTGATCATCAGGACTTAATTGATTTTTCTCAAGCAACTCGATCACTATTCTTTTTATTGCCTGGTACTTTGGCTTGGGCAATGGTCTATATTGTGACCATCTAATCATCACAATCACCTCATTCATAGTGTACAAATTGGATGGTAAAAAAACAAGCCAATTGGTTGTTGTAACTAAGTCATTTTAATTCTATGCTGTTAACAGCATAGAATTGGGAGGATGATGATGCAAAATATTTTAACAATAGCCGGCTCCGATACACTTGGTGGCGGTGGAATTCAAGCAGATCTAAAAACATTTGAAGCATTACAAACTTTTGGAGTAAGCGCACTAACCTGTGTTGCTACGGTACTGCCAAATGGTCATCTACAGATCCATGACTTACCTAAAGATACCATTTTGGAACAGATTGACGCTATTTTAAACTACGTGCCATTAACCCATGTTAAAATCGGATTAATTCATCAGCCCGACACTTTACACGCAATCTGTTCGCGTTTACGCCAACATCCTGAATTAACAATCATTACAGATCCAGTTCTCGTTTTTAAAGAAGCTGCGGTTTCGGCCCACCAAGTATATCTCGATATATTAAAGCACGAACTACTGCCATTATCGACCGTTGTCACCCCCAACTTAGTAGAAGCCCAGCAGCTTAGCGACACCCCGCCTATTACTACCCGTGCCAAAATGCTAGCTGCTGCGACGACAATCCAAACACTCGGACCACAACACGTCATTATCAAAGGTGGCCAACGATTCCCTGGTGAACAGGCCGTTGATTTATTAAAATCGGGCGCAACAACCCATTATTTAGAAGCTCCACGATTGGAAACAACTACAATTGATGGTGCGGGGTGCACATTTTCAGCAGCGCTTACGGCAGAATTAGCAAACGGAAAATCGCTTGAAAGTGCCGTTGCACGCGCAAAGAAATTTGTTTACGCCGGTTTAAAAGATGGTGTTCATTTGCGCCATGGCCTGGGGAACGTCTGGCAGGGGGCAGCTCAACATGCACTTTAATAAACATCAGTTACCGTTACTTGCGATGCTCACCGCATTAACCGTAGCACTCTCGTTGTTAATCATCATCCCGATTCCGGCGACAAAGGGCTTTGTGACGCTCTGTGAGGTCGGTATTTACACAACAGCGATCATGCTTGGGAATCCCGGCGGACTCGCTGTTGGAGCCACAAGTGGCCTATTAATCGATCTATTGTCTGGTTACCCTGAGTGGTGTCTCTTCTCACTCATCATTCACGGGGCACAAGGCTTTGTTGTGAGCCACTTGACGCACGGCGCACCGCGGCCACAAAAGTTAATCATCCCCTTCATTTGTGGCAGCATTGTGATGGTGCTTGGTTATTTCTTAGCCACGCGTTTGCTATTTGGGTGGGCAGCTGGAATTACTTCTATTTTCAGCAATATTGTTCAAAACGGTATTGGGATCGTAGTCACTATTCCATTAGTCACGAGTTTATCCCGTATTCGACCACAATTATTTAACCACTAGGAGATTTTAAAAATGACAAACGATTTACAATTAAACCAAATCCAGCAAAACTTAATCCAAATAACACAAGATGTTTTAAACGAAGCCCATTTAGAAAACGGCGATTTATTTGTTCTCGGCTGTTCAACTAGTGAAGTTGTCGGAGGCCATATTGGTAAAGCCTCAAGCAAAGAAGTGGGTGAAATCATTATTGCAACGCTTCGTGGGATGCTTAATCCACTGGGGATCCATTTAGCCGTACAAGGCTGTGAACACATTAACCGTAGTTTAGTTGTTGAACAGCAAGTTGCCCGCGCACACGACTTTGAAATTGTATCGGTTGTTCCGGCTATGCATGCTGGGGGCGCCTGCTCTATTGCTGCTTTTGAGCAATTCAGTGACCCTGTCGAAGTTGAACATATCGTCGCACAAGCTGGCTTAGATATCGGGGATACAGCGATTGGGATGCACGTGAAATTCGTTCAAGTCCCCGTAAGACCAACACTTGATACATTAGGCAGTGCCCATGTTACAGCTTTACGATCACGACCAAAATACGTCGGTGGTCCACGAGCAACGTACGCACCAACGCATTAAACGCAAAAAAAGCCGCGTTCAAAATAACGCGGCTTTTTGCATACTATTTATTCAACGGTGACACTCTTAGCTAAGTTTCTTGGTTGGTCCACATCATAGCCTCGATGCAAACTTGCATAGTAAGCAATTAATTGGCCAGGAATAACACCTAATAACGGCGTTAATAACGGATTGACGCTTGGTAAGATAACTTGATCACCTTCTTGAGCAAACCGCTCACTGACAATCGTTAACGCCTGTGCCCCTCGTGCTGTGACTTCTTGGAGATTTCCACGGGTGTGCGCAATCGTTTTTTCATCCACCAAGAATGCAATGACTGGTGTTCCGGCTTCAATTAATGCAATCGTTCCATGTTTTAATTCACCAGCAGCAAACCCCTCGGCTTGAATATACGAAATTTCTTTTAATTTCAAGGCGGCCTCCAAGCTTAGTGCATAATCTTCACCGCGACCAATATAAAAGGCATTGCGTGTTGTTTGCAAGTAATCAGTCGTCAAGGTTTCAATCTGTTCTTTTTCGCTCAATAAAGCTTCCATGCCAGTAGCGACTAATCCTAATTCATGATGTACATCGAATTGTTCTGCTAGCACCAGTTGATTGTGGCGTCCAAGTGCGACAGCCAAGAATAATTCAACTGCAATTTGTGCAGTATAGGCTTTCGTTGAAGCCACCGCAATTTCTGGGCCCGCATGCAATAATAATGTGTAATCAGCTTCCCGTGAAAGTGTTGACCCTTGGCTGTTAGTGATGGTTAAGCTTGGATAATGTAAGGCATTAGTTTGGACCAACACTTGTCGACTATCAGCCGTTTCGCCACTTTGGGTGAGAAAAATGAAAAATGGTTTTTCAGATAGTAAGGGCATATGATAGCCGAACTCACTGGCAACATGCACTTCTACTGGCTTTTGCACGAGACTTTCAAATAGTGTCTTGCCAATTAAGCCAGCATGGTAACTGGTTCCGGCAGCTACAATATATAATCGGTCTGCTGCGTTCATTGCTTGCAGTAGTTCCGGACTAATGTTAAGTTGACCATCTGCATCAAGATATTCATCCAGCAAACGTCGCATGACCGCTGGCTGTTCGTCGATTTCTTTTAACATATAGTGTGGATATGCACCTTTACCCGCTGCATCGGCGTCCATTTCAATATGGTAGCTGTTGCGATGAATGAAAGTACCGTCTAGGTCTTCAATTTGCACGTCATCTTTCGTGAGTACTACCATCTCACGGTCATGAATTTCAATAAAGTCTTTTGTCTCGCTCAACATTGCTAACGCATCAGAGCAAACAACATTAAACCCATCACCGACACCAATTAACAATGGCGCTTTATTCTTAGCAACATATAATGTATCCGGATCATCACGGTCTACCATCACAAAAGCATATGAACCTTCAATTAAAGTCAGTGCCTTGCGAAATGCTTCTTTTGCTGACAATTGTTCCGTCTTGGCAAGATACGCGATCAATTGAACTGCTACCTCAGTATCGGTTTGACTGACAAAATGAACGTCTTTTAAGTATGTTTCTTTTAAAACTAAATAGTTAGTTAACACGCCGTTGTGAACCAAGTAAAAACGACCATCTTCAGAAACATGCGGATGCGCATTATCACGACTAGCAATTCCATGTGTTGCCCAACGTGTATGGCCGACACCGATTGTTCCTTGTACTTCAGGCCCAACCGCTGCTTCTAGAACGCTAATTTTACCGGGTTCTTTAACTAAATAATCATGACCCGTACGACTGTTGACATAAATACCAGCTGAATCATAACCACGATACGCCAACTTCTCTAACCCATTTAATAATATTTCAGTTGTATTTGCTTTACCGATAACCCCGACAATTCCACACATCTTAAAACCCTCTTCTCAACTTTGGTTTATTCATTATTTTCAATTGGTATAATACATAAATAATATAACACCAAAGGTTTTATCCGTCAATATTTTTATTGGTATATATCAATTCAACATTTTGGTATAGTCCTGAAAATGATATTCTTTAACTGTTGATTTATGCTATACTACCATTATTAATATCTTTAAAATAGGGAGACTACAATGAAAAAAGCCATTCTAATAATTCGCAGTATCTCATTGTTAAGTTTACTCATCAGCATCGGGTTCATCATGAACGCACCAAACATAGTTGCATTACATATCACCGCGGACAACGTTGTCGATTCGTCCGGTAGTAAATGCATATTGCTGCTAGAGTCAACTTTGTTAATAATCATTAACGAAATTAACATCTTCAACATAAAACGCTATCGGCAAAGTCAAGCACTAAGCGAAATGCCAATCATCCTCATCAAAGAGTGGTATCTTATTTCCATTGCTATTATCTTATTAATTATCTTTAGTTTCGTGATGTATCAACAAATCACATGGCGTTAAAAAAGCAATTTATCACCACTTTCGATCCAAAAAAAATCCCGTCAGCTAAATGACTGACGGGATTTTTTGTTGATTTATTTATTTTAAAATTAAAGTCTATTTTTCGCTTATGCGCCAATTTCAGCTTTGACAACCGCTGCAATTTGATCAGCATATTGATTAACCTTTTCTTCTGTTGCAGCTTCACACATTACTCGTAGCAATGGTTCTGTCCCACTTGGACGAACCAAGACGCGGCCATCACCATTCATTTCTTTTTCAACAGTGTCAATTGCTGCTTGAATCTTATCGTTGGTTGCCCAAGCATCCTTATCCTTGACGGTTAAGTTAACTAGTTTTTGAGGATAAGTTTGAACTGGCGCTGCTAACTCAGATAATTTCTTACCAGTTTGTTTCATGACGTTTAAGAGTTGAATCCCTGTTAACATCCCATCACCTGTATTGTGGTAATCAAAGATGATGATGTGTCCTGATTGTTCGCCACCAAGGTTATAGCCTTTTTCACGCATTTCTTCAACAACATGTCGGTCGCCAACATCCGTTTGAGCTGATTGCATATTGTTAGCCTCAATCGCCTTATACAAACCGATATTACTCATGACAGTGGTCACAATTGTATCTTGTTTCAAGCGACCTTTTTCTGATAAATACTTTCCCAAGATAAACATGATTTTATCCCCATCAACAATATGCCCCAATTCGTCAACCGCGATACATCGATCGCCATCGCCATCAAACGCTAAACCAACTTCTGCACCAGTTTCTAAAACTTGCTTAGCAACATTTTCAGGATGGGTCGAACCGACCTGATCATTGATATTTAAACCATTCGGATGGGTTGCAGTCGTTGTGAACTCTGTTTCTAAATCCGCGAATATTCGGCTAACCAAACCACTTGTAGAGCCGTTAGCACCGTCTAATACGACTTTAATCCCCGCTAAGTCATCAGGAATCGTGTGTTCCAAAAATTGCGTATATTTTAAAGCCCCTTCTGGATATTCCTCAACCGTTCCCAAGCCTTCTCCATCTGGGCGCGGTAATGTATCTTGTTTGGCATCAATGATGGCTTCAATTTCTGCTTCAGTTGCATCTGGTAATTTGTAGCCGTCTGCGCCAAAAAATTTAATGCCATTATAGATAGCGGGATTATGTGATGCTGAAATCATGATACCCGCACTGGCTTCTTGTACCTTAATTAGGTAAGCAACCGCGGGAGTCGTAACCACCCCTAGTGACAAAACTTCAATCCCAACAGATAACAAGCCAGAAATCAAAGATTGTTCTAACATTTGCCCGGAAATCCGCGTATCGCGGGCCACTAAAACTTTAGGACGTTGATTCTTGTCAGCGTGCTTGGTCAATACATAGCCTCCAGCACGGCCCAATTTAAAGGCCATTTCTGGGCTTAATTCTAGATTGGCAATCCCACGTACGCCATCCGTTCCAAAATACTTTGTCATACTTAATTATCTCCATTCATCCTGCTAAAAATTTTAGCGCTGATTATTGCTTTGCAGCGGTACTTGCGCCACTACTTTTACTTGAGCTAGCTTGACTACTCGATTGGCTACTACTTGAACTGGACGCATCTGTCACACGACTGGCATCTTGTGCTGCACCATTTTCAGCAGGAGTTTCAACTAAGTCGGTGCTGTCACTGGTCGTATTGGGCGTCACATTAATCGTCACTTTAATCGTGTTTGGATCACTCTCGTAGATATTATCCGGTAAGGCTAGTTTAACGGTTTTAGTTGTTGAAGCGGTAATTGTTGATAAATCGACACTTACTGGAAATGACGTCATGCTCGTTAATGCTGTTTGGCCACCATAAACAGTCACTGACTTCGTTTCAGTAGTGAGACTATAGTGATAGCCACTTTTTTCGCCTGTCTTCTCCAGACTAATTGGTAATGTTTTTTTACTCATTTGCACTAAAATTTTAACATTAACAGTCTGCGGTGAAATTAGGACGTTCAACGCTTTACCATTCCGATCAATAGCTTGTAATAAGACCTCTTCATTAATGTCTTTTTTAGTACCTTCGTCAGGATCAACCGTTGCTACCACTTGTGAAACAGCGTTAACCGCTGATTTAGCCCCACTGACTTCAACCACATCTTGACTTAATTTTGGATTACCAATACTGTAACCTGCAGCCAAGTTTTCTTTTTTGACATTAACTTGTACTGGAAACTGTTTCGTTACCTTATGTTCAATGTGCACTTTAATGGTTTTGGGCTCAATCGATACTTTAATATCTTTATTAATTCCGGTTTGTTTTAATTTAACGGTGTGGTCGCCTGTCCCTAGTTTGGTTAAATCTCCGATAATCCGAAAATTTAAAGTATTGACCGCTGAGGTGACCAACGCATTGGGTCCTGATAATTTCACCTTTACTTTTTGTGGATAACCCGTAATAAAATAACGGTCAGTATCCGCATTAATCTGCAATGGAACTTTCACTGTCTCAGCACGGGTCGCCAACATTTGTGTATCGTTGTTATTCGTCTGGCGAGTAGTATTGATTTCATCCAAATTAACGTAACCGAATAACAAAAGTGCGAGAAATAACGCTAAGATTCGATAGAGCCATGGGCCTTCAACAAATTTTTTCATCATTTGTGGCCTCCTTTTTTGAAGCCATCCACAAACTCTTGTAAGAGACTCGTCTTACCTTCTTCTTGAGTAATTAAATGTGAATTAAAATACTTCAAATAATCTTCTTGCGTTAAATCGCGCATTAACTCATTATTACGCGTTAATGTGACGCCCCCTGTTTCTTCAGAAACAACGATTGTCAAAGCATCTGTTACTTCGCTAATCCCGACTGCTGCGCGATGGCGGGTTCCTAATTCCTTGGGAATCAAGTTACTCTCGGAAAGCGGCAGGTAAGCGGCAGCAACAGCAATCTTATCATCGCGAATAATAACAGCCCCGTCATGTAATGGCGTATTCGGGATAAAAATATTAATTAATAATTCTCCCGTAACATCTGCATCTAAATCGATTCCTGTCTCAATATAGTCTTCTAACCCAGTATTCATCTGAATCGTAATTAATGCGCCAATACGCCGTTTTGACATATACTGAATCGCTTTATCAAGTGCTTTTATTAGATTATTTTCTTGCTCAATCTTGGGATTGACGCCCCGTCGCAAAAGTGATCCGCGACCAATATGTTCCAAACCACGACGAATTTCGGGCTGAAAAATGACAATTAACGCAATCACAATCCAACTTATAAATTGATCCATAATATAAGAAACAGTCCGGAGACCCATATACCAACTTACAATTTTAATCAATGCAATTACGATAATACCTTTAAATAATTGGACGGCTTTAGTGCCGCGAATTAACATAATTAATTTATACACAAAATACCAGACAACAATAATGTCCAATATATTTGCTAACATACGCCAGGTCAATAACTGTGACCATTCAAATGACATAGGCAACCTCCATCCAAAAAATTTCTGTATTTATTATACCATGAACACATTTAATCTGCTCATGGACCTAGCTAATGTTGCATCTTAAATTCTAAGAATAGATCATTATAAAGACCGACTGTTGTTGGCGATAGATCACTATAGACTTGCAGTCGATTAAGCACTTTTTGACTTGGATAATAGCCTGGATTCGTTCGCGTTGACTTTGGTAACAATGATTTAGCCGGAATATTGGGTGTTGAGTAACCAATGTAGGCGGCATTTTGGGCCGCATTCTTGGGAGTTAACATAAAGTTTAAAAAAGCATAAGCCGCTTTTTCGTGTTTAGCTGTCTTAGGAATCACTAAATTATCAAACCATAAATTACTACCCTCGGCAGGAATCACATAGTGTAAATGCGGATTATTAGCCAACATCTCAGCCGCTTCACCAGACCATGTCACCGCAACACTGGCTTCATTTTGGACCATGTACATCTTAATCTCATCCGCCACAATTGCTTTGACATTTGGGGCCATTTGATCCAGCTTATCCTTAGCTGCTTTTAATACCACAGGATTGGTACTATTGACAGATCGACCGTTACTAATTAAGCCCACAGCCATCATATCACGCGCACTATCAACGACCATCAGTTGGCCACGATAATCGGGGGACCATAAATCAGCCCAATGCGTCACCGGTTTTTTTACCAATTGATCATTATAGATAATTCCTAATGTTCCCCAAAAATATGGTAGCGAGTATCGATTCCCAGGATCAAACGGTTGATTCAAAAAATTAGTACCAATGTTCTGATAACCGGTCAATCGGTGATGATCAATCGGTTTTAGTAAGTTAGCTTTACGCATCTTTTCAATCATATACTCACTGGGGACCGCCAGATCATACGCAGTTCCACCTTGTTTAATTTTAGTATACATCGCTTCATTACTGTCAAATGTTTCGATCGATACGTGATAACCGGTTTGTCTTTCAAATTTTTTAACTAATGCCGGGTCAATGTAATCCCCCCAATTATAAAGGGTTAAAGTATTAGCTTGTGTATAACCTTGCGACTTTTGTAATTCAACAGTCCCTCCAAAAAGAGCGGCACAAACAACTAAAATTACTAGCGTAATTCGTCCTAATTTATTCATTTTAAGCCCCCGCTTTCCGTTTGCGCCGTGCTTTTTGGGCTTGATTTCTTTGATTCAATAGATAATAACCAGCCACAAGAATTAACGAAAAGACAAACATTAAGGCCGATAATGCATTAATTTCTAAGCTAATCCCTTGGCGTGCTCTTGAATAAATTTCTACCGAGAGCGTTTCAAACCCGTTTCCAGTAACAAAAAAAGTAACAGCAAAATCATCTAATGAATATGTGAAGGCCATAAAAAACCCCGCAAAGATACCAGAACTAATATATGGCAGAATTACTTTACTGAGCACTTGCCAATCGGTCGCACCTAAATCACGAGCAGCATCCACAAGGGCCGGGCGCATTTCATTTAACTTCGGTAAAATCATTAAAACTACGATTGGAATTGAAAAAGCAATGTGACTCAGTAAGACCGAGCCAAAACCCAAGCCTAAACCTAAAAACGTAAAGAAAATTAAAAAACTCGCCCCAATAATAACATCTGGTGAAACCATTAAAATATTATTAAGTGCTAAGACCATATTTCGGACACGTCGGTGCTTAGTTTCATAAATGCCCAACGCACCGAACGTTCCCACAATCGTCGCACATAACGATGATAAAATGGCAATCAATAAGGTTTGAAGAACAATTTCAATCATTCGTTTATCAACAAATAATGCTTGATAATTGGCCCACGTAAATGACCGGAAGCCATTCATATTATCACCGCTACTAAATGAGTAAAAAATCAGATAAAAAATCGGAGCATATAGCAAAATAAAAATCCCGACTAACCAAACATTTTGCCATTTCACTTTTTTCATTTGTTAGTCACCTTCTTCTTTGCCTTTTGTTCACCGGTCATAAGCATAATTAGCCCCATGGCAACGATCAAAACCACCCCGATTGTCGAGCCCATGCCCCAGTTCATGGTCGTTAGAAAATGCTCCTCAATTGCAGTTCCCAAAGTAATCACCCGATTGCCCCCAATTAAACGCGTTAACATGAAAAGTGACAAGGATGGAATAAAAATCGCTTGAATCCCAGCTTTCACCCCCGCCATTGTCAACGGTAATATCACTTTGGTAAAAGTTTGCCAATTGCTAGCACCCAAATCACGACTAGCATTGACCAGTGAAGGGTTCAACTCTTCTAAACTATTAAAAATCGGAAGAATCATAAACGGAATTTCAATATAAGTCGCAACGACCAAAAAACTGAAATTTGTAAATAGAATTTGCTGTGGTCCAATCCCAAACCAGCCTAAAAAATGATTAATCGCCCCATCTTGACTGAAAATCCCGATAAACGCATAGGCCTTCAGTAATAAGTTAATCCAAGTCGGGAGAATAATTAATAGTAGCCAGAGCTGCTTGTGTTTGGTTTGATGGAGCCAATACGCTGTTGGATAGCTAAACAACAATGTTATTAACGTAATTAAAAATGCATACCACAGCGAGTTTAGCGTCATTTTTAAATACGTACCTGATTGAAAATAAGTTGCGTAGTTTGCTAAGGTCGCCTGTCCATTAATATCAAAAAAAGACTGATACACAATCAATGCAACTGGTGCCAAAACGAATAGGATAATCCAAAGGATATATGGTAAATAGTATAACCATTGTTTTTTGCGCAATTGCCTTAATCCTCCTCTTCGTAGCTTTCAAGTCGTGCATCAAAATCTTCTTCTGATTCACCAAAGCGCATTATGTGGACATCTTCTGGTTCAAAAAATAGCCCCACTTGCTGTCCATCTTGCGTTGGATTCGTTGAATGAATCAACCATCGATTTTGGTCAGCATCATAAGCCGTAATCTCATAATAATCACCACGGAATAACTGCGTATCAACTGTCACCACTAACTGCCCCTGATCGACTGCCACAATATCCAAATCCTCTGGGCGCAGCACGACTTCGACCGCTTCATTGGGTTTCATTCCCGCATCAGCACATTCAAATTGTTTCCCCACCATTTCGACTTGGTAATCAGCGACCATTTTACCAGGTAAAATATTACTTTCCCCAATAAAATCCGCCACAAAATGGTTGATGGGTTCATCATAAATATCAACTGGTGATCCACTTTGAAGCACGCGTCCTTCATTCATCACAAAAATCTCATCGCTCATCGCCAAAGCTTCTTCTTGATCATGGGTCACAAATAAAAATGTGATGCCCAACCGTTGTTGTAAATCACGTAATTCATATTGCATATCTTTACGTAATTTCATATCAAGCGCTGATAGCGGTTCATCTAATAATAGTACTTTTGGTTCGTTGGCCAAAGCTCGTGCGATTGCAACTCGTTGTTGTTGACCACCAGAAAGTTCACTAATCTCACGATTTTCATAACCAGCTAAACGTACTAATTTGAGTGCTTCAATTACTTTTGCTTGAATAACTGCTTTTTTCACTTTGCGGAGATTAAGCCCAAATGCAACATTTTCAAAGACATTCAGATGTGGAAATAAAGCATAGTCTTGAAAAACTGTATTCACTTGGCGTTTATTAGCTGGTAGATCATTTATTTTCTGTCCTTCAAATAAAACATTTCCGGCAGATGCATTGGTAAATCCGGCAATGATTCTTAAAATGGTTGTCTTACCACAACCCGACGGACCAAGTAAGGTATAAAACTTACCTTTTTCCAACGCAATGTCGATACCCTTTAAAATTTGTACGTCATCATATTCTTTAATTACATTTTTAAATTCCACCATTGGTTGCTGCATCTTCTTTTCGTCCCCTCTATTCTTTAACGCTTAGACCGATCATTAGTAATTAACATCCTATCAATTATACCGTTTCCACAGCTAGTTGCCAATTCAAAGCGCGGATTGTTGTATAATGGAGTTAAACAAGCATTAAGAAATGGAGTTGAAATGATATGGTTGCCTATCAAGCCCTCGTATTAGAACAAAATGGTTCGACCGTTAGTGCCACTTATCAAACTAAGTTAACCCCGGACCTCGGCAAAGATGGCGTGTTGGTCAAAGTTGCCTACTCCGATATTAATTATAAAGATCGCCTCACAATGAACCCGCAAAGCGGTGTATTGCGGCATTATCCGATAACTCCTGGAATCGATTTTGCCGGCATCGTAGTTGAATCAGATAATCTCTTTTTTGAAGCCGGTGATCAGGTGCTCTGTACTGGTTATGCTACCGGTATCAAAATCGACGGTGGTTACGCCGAATATGTTAAAGTTCCGAGTGAATGGCTCTTTAAGCTACCCGAAGGTCTTACATTAGCTGAAGCAATGCAATTCGGAACTGCTGGTTTCACAGCTGCGATTGCACTCACTAAGCTATTACGGCAAGCCTTTACCGCAGACCATACGACACCCCTCCTGATCACTGGTGCGACCGGTGGTGTCGGCAGTTTTGCACTTACAATGCTTGCTCAACTCGGTTTTACAAATTTAACGGCGACAACGCGTGATTTACATCAACAAGCTTATTTAAAACAACTTGGCGCTACACAAATTATTAATACCGCCGACTTAATCGCTACACCACCTAAGGTACTCGACCACCAAGCTTTTAGCGGTGTTATCGATACCCTCGGCGGGCCTGTTTTAGCCCAAATTCTACCACAGATCCAGTCAGGGGGGTTGGTAGCGACCTGCGGCAATATTGCCGGAGCCACGCTCAATACCACCGTCATGCCATTTATTCTACGTGGAATCACCTTAGCAGGCATCGACTCGGTCACTTACCCACGTAAAGATCGCAAGGAACTCTGGCAATTGCTTGCCACAACTTTTAAACCACAAACTTGGCCAACAACAACGTTAATTGCGTTCACTGATTTAGCCCAAGAGTTGACTACAAATACGCATCAAGTTGGTCGCTGTTTAATCGCCTTTTAATCTAATATAAAAAGCCCATCGAAATGAGACATACCTCATTTTGGTGGGCTTTTTATATCTAACGTCGTTTAAATTGATACTTAGGTTCTTCTAATTGTGGATCGTAATCAACAAGCAAATCATAGTCAGCAAAAAACCAATCATCGGCTTGACTAGCAAAATAGGTAACGCCATCTTTAACCGCTGAGCCAATTGGCTGATCAACTGCCGCTCGTTCCATACCGAGTGAAAACCCATCATGAACAGTCGTTTTACCATATACTTTCCCAAAAAAGCGGACACCATCGCCCGTTTTTAATACTAGTTCATCACGAAACCACTGACTTGCTGCATCTGACACTTGAATTTGCATATTGAAACCTCCTCATTACCTCATTAATCAACCAATTGATTCTTAATAGCATAAATCGCAGCTTGCGTGCGATCATCAACCTGTAGCTTAGCTAATATATTTGAAACATGCGTTTTAACCGTCTTGAGCGTAATAAAAAGCTCGTTAGCAATTTCTTGATTACTACGACCTTTGGCGATTAATCCCAGCACCTCTTGCTCACGCTTGGTCAAATCTTCATATAACTTGGGCTCCACCGGGTGAGTCAAACGATTCATCATCTTATTGGTCACCTCTGGTTCTAAAACAGATTGACCCTGTGCTGTTTTACGAATCGCATTGGCAATCTCTTCAGCTGTCGATGTTTTTAATATGTAACTAGCTGCACCAGCTTCGATGGCCGGATAAACTTTCTCATCATCGATAAAGCTGGTTAGAATGATAATTTTGGCTTCCGGCCATGGCTTCAAAATGGCTTTAGTCGCTTCGATTCCGTCCATCACAGGCATTACTAAATCCATTAGGATTGCATCTGGTCGCAAGGTTAAGGCTTTTTCGACACCTTCTTTACCGTTAACAGCTTGGCCAATCACTTGAATGTCATCTTGAACACCTAAATATGTTGAGATGCCTAAACGTACCATCTCATGGTCATCTACTATCAATACATTAATCACTTAATTGTTCTCCTTTAATAAAGGTACGCGAATTTCAACACTTGTTCCCTGTTGGGGTAGGCTGATAATCTTAGCCGTTCCACCGACACTGTGGGTTCGTTCAACAATATTATTCAACCCATAGCTCCCCGCTTTTTGTTCAGTCTTTGGATTAAAACCAATGCCGTCATCAATTACTTTTAGTAAAACACTCTGGCCAAGTTGTTTCAAGTATACTTCGATTTCTTGTGCCTTCGCGTGGCGCAAAGTGTTTGACAATAACTCTTGAACGATTCTAAATAAATGGTCTTCAATCCCACTTGGGAGTCGAATATTATCAATGTCCCAGGTAATCTGAATAGAAATTTTAGTTTTTAACTCATTCAACAACTGAATAATGCCATCACGCAGGCTCTTGCCCTCCAAGTTAACCGGACGCAAGTGTAATAACAGTGCCCGCATTTCTGATTGGGCTTCGTTTAAAACATGTTCCACCGTCGTTAATGATTGCAAAATCTGCGCGTTGTTTGTCTGCTTTTGGGCACCTTCACGCAATGCTGACAACATCATGGTCGCCGCAAATAACTGTTGGCTCACCGAATCATGCAACTCACGTGCTAAACGATGGCGTTCTTGGGCTAATATCGCTTCCTTGGTTTCACCGACAATCACTGTCGGCCGATCACTATAACTTTGAATTTCTTGTTGTAAGCGTATCATTTTTTGCCGTAATTGTTCAACTGTTTGTTCAACCGAAATCGCATAACTATTTTCTTCGATAGGTTCCGTTTGAAAAACGGGCGATTCATATTGACCGGACACTAAAAATTGTATTTGGGTTTCAATATGTGATAATTGTTGACGCACCACTAAATAAACAATCACTGTGACAATAAAACCGACCGCAATCGCAGCGACCACCACGTATACAATTACAGGAACATAAAATAACTGGTTAGTTGCTAAACTAAATAACCAGCGTTCTTGATTGGTACTAGAGAAATACGCAAAAAATAACGCTACTGAAAACAGAAGCGTTAGTAAACTAGTGCTGAGCCATATAAAACTTTGGGTTAGCTTGCTCATACTAAAATCACCTCAAGATCACCAATCATTACGTTGGTAATGATTTTAAGATGGCGACTTTCTTCATCATAGTTGGTACTATACAACTGAATTGATTCGTTTTTTAAATTATAGTGCTGATTATCAATCGTGACACTGCCAAACATTGCGGAATGATTAAGGTAAACTCCAGTGCCAACTGGAACAAGAATCCGTGTCTTACCAACCCCTTTGCGAATCACAATATGATTGTCATCCTTGGGTAAAATCGTACTACCTAAATCGATAATTGTATCACCAGCAGCCACGGCAAAATTAATATCATCCCATTCAAAAATATTGGTCCCAATCGTCTGATGGCCAAACCAACTATGCCGCTTAATTGTCGCTTTTTTAGCCGTTGGTTCCTTGGCATTAACCGGGATAAATTTTTTCTTACGCCACGGTGTATTATCAAACAACTGATTCAGATTGCGGCTAGTGAATTGGCCCATTCGATTATGATTCAAAGCTAAAAAGACGACTGCAACAATCACCATCAGCCACAAAGAGAAATTAATTAACAATGGAACCGCAACTGACACGCAACCAGTCATCGTTAATAGCGTCGTCCAAGCGCCCATCAAATTCTTACGTCGACGTTTGCTAGCCCATACTAATACCAAAATACCAGCGATGATGAACACCAAATTACCTGGTATCATTATCATCTGCCAAATGAACGTTCCAAAGATAATTGCTTCCAGGATTAAAAAAATACGCCAGGCAAACGGCATGTTCTGGCCCCCCTTTCAATTGATTAATACCATTATACAAGCAAAGTTACTAAACGCCAATCCGTCTCAAGGCTGATTAAACATCAACCAAAATCATCAAAAAAAGCCGCGGAATTTTTCCGTGGCTTTTTCTAACAACGTTCTTTACTGCACCTCAGTAATTGTGACGTGCATATCGCCACCCGGTGTTTTGATTATCACTTGATCACCTACATGCTTGCCTAATAATGCCTGAGCAATTGGTGAATCATTGGAAATTTTTCCGCTAAAAGGATCGGATTCTGCAGCACCAACAATTTGATACGTTTCCACTTCACCGTCTTCATCCTCTGTAAAGCTAACCGTTTTGCCCACAGCGATTTCATCCGCCGCAATACTATCAACATCAATCACTTCGGCAAAACGTAACATGTTTTCCACTTCGGCAATCCGGGTTTCCAATGCACTTTGTTCATCTTTAGCTGATTCATATTCTGAATTTTCTGATAAATCACCAAAACTTCGTGCAATTTTAATCCGATCAATGACTTCTGGTCGTTTCACCATTTTAAGTGTTTCTAATTCTTCGGCTAACTTTTCTTTACCTTCTTTAGTCATTGGGTAATTTTTTTGTGCCATTGTTATCCACCTCTTTAATTTAATTAATCATCCGGGATGATTTTTTTAATGTCTGTAGCTGATTTAAGAGACCTACAAACTTTAATCAGCATTTAAAATTGATTGAATCTTAGTTACCAATAAATCGATAGCCACGCGATTGTTCCCACCTTCTGGAACAATCAAATCAGCATAACGCTTAGTCGGTTCAATAAATTCGTGGAACATTGGTTTAACCGTTTTAAGATACTGTCCCACAATATCGTCAAACGACCGTCCTCGACTTTCCATATCGCGGTGCATCCGACGCAATAGCCGAATGTCATCATCTGTATCAACATATACTTTGATATCCATTAATTGACGTAGACGAGGATCAGCTAAAACAAGAATGCCTTCTAAGATAATCACATCTTGGGGTTCCACATGTTGGACTTCATCCGTCCGATTATGAATCTTATAGTCATAGATTGGTTGCTCAATGGCTTGATGATGCTTCAACATCGCGGCTTGTTCGATTAACAAATCAGTATCAAAAGCATCTGGATGATCGTAATTGGTTTGTTGCCTTTGTTCAAACGGGACATCTTGATGTTTATAATAGGCATCTTGGGGTAATAACATCACTGAATGATTCGCAAATTCTCTGGCAATCGCTTGACTAACTGTGGTTTTGCCACTACCGGAACCGCCAGTAACGCCGATAATAATTGGTGCTTTTTTTTGATTGGACATGGGACGCTCCTTTATTCTCAACTTCTTTGGGGCACACAGAAGTCGACCCCCATAGGCGGTCGACTTCACTGATACTAAACAACAAACCTAATCGTCAATCGAATCGGTTGTATCATTATGTTGTTCGAAGGTTGTTGAGTAATAAACTTTACCCGTCTTCAAGTTAGCAACAAAATAGAGATAATTTTGATCACGATCAGCTGGGTTCAATACGGCCGTGATTGACTGTAAACTTGGCGAATTAAACGGTCCTGGTCCATAGCCTTGATTGATATATAAGTTATATGGAGAATCAACCTGTGTATCTTTATTATACAAATGGGTCTTATGCGTGTTCAAAGCATACATGACTGAAATATCAGATTGAATTGGCATGTCGATATCTAACCGATTAAAGAAGACCCCCGCAATTTTTTGCCGATCCTCTGCTGTTACCCCTTCTCGTTCAACCAATGAAGCCAAAGTTAAGGTTTGTTGAACCGTTAATTTTTTCTCCTTAATGGTTGCATAATAAGGTTGCATTTTTTGATCCATCGTTGCGACCATTTCAGTAATAATTTCTTTTAAAGTACTATCTTTATAGACTTCATAAGTCGCTGGAAAAAGGTAACCCTCTAGATGATAACGCACGTTTTTTTGTGCCATTGAGGATGCCAACAGTGCTGGATATTTCTTGGCTAAACTGGTTAAAAATTGCTTATCATTCGCTTGTTTAATGAACGCTGCTTTGGAGAATTTTGTCTGTTTACCAACCTCGGCTGCAATTTTTTCTAAAGTAACGCCTTCTTTAACTAGTAATTTACCCTTCACATCACGTGGCCGGTTTGGCGTTCCTTCTTTTTGTAAATTAGAGATTATTTTGTCTAGTCCCATTGATTGTTTTAATACATGGTATCCGGCTTGGAAATCCGAAAAATTATGCGTTTTTACATAATAGTTAAAGACTGGTGCACTCCGAATTAACTTTTTATCTTGCAAAATCGCAGCGATTTGTTTATTCGTTGAACCATTGGGAATATGCACTGTCAATTCCTGATTAGCACTTCTATTATACGGTTTGAGTGACGTTTGTACGTATCGATAACCCATGAATCCAATAATCACAACTAGCGCTAATAAAATCCCAATAATCCAATAAACAATTTTATTAGCAGCTTTTTTTTCGGCGCGTCGTGCTTCATATAAAGTTTGCGCTGTTTGTTCTTGATTGACTGGCTCCTTTTGATCAACATTCTTCAAAGGATGACCTCCTACTTGCTCTTTTAAATACAATCCTTAAAACATTATACCAAATTATTCAAAAATTGCATTAAAGATTCGCAATTAACGGATTTTAGCATCGAAAGTCGCTACCAATTCAGCAACTACTTTTTCAAAAGCGAGGTTAACTTCTTCTTCCGTTAACGTCGCTGATTCATTAAGATAGGTCAAAGTATAAGCCAGCGACTTCTTACCAGCATCTATATGACTACCAGCATAAACATCAAACAGTTCAACAGAGCACAAATATGCGCCTCCCTTGGCCTTGATGGCTGAAACAATTGCTGCATTTGAAACTTGATCAGCCACTTGAATCGCAATATCCCGTGTTATTTCAGGAAATTTAGGGGCTGGTTTGGCAGTTACCGATGAGGTTGGCAGGGCTAAAATTTGTGCTAAATCTAATTGAAAAACATAAGTTTCTTTTAAATGATATTCTTTAGCAACAGCCGGATGTACTTGACCAACAAAGCCAACTAACTGCTCGCCAACATAAATGGCGGCTGTTCGCCCGGGATGCATTTCTGGATAATCTTGAGTTGGGCGATAATCGACAGCGGCCGTTAAATTATAAGTAGCCATTAGTCGCTCAACAACCCCTTTAATCGTATAAAAATCAACTGGTACGGCGGTAGTTTGCCATGTCTTAATTTGTCGCTCACCACTCATTAAACCAGCGACATATTCGATTTCAGTAGGTCGAACTTGCGCTTTAGCTTGTTTCAAAAATACGCGTCCTTGTTCATAAAGTGCCAGATTTGTTTGCTTACGCGCGACATTGTAAGCCGCATCGTCTAATAAGCCAGTAATTAAGTTCATCCGTAAATGAGCGTGATCTTGGGTCATCGGCCAATCAAGTACTGTCAGCGCCGAATCAACGAGCGTAAATTGACGCGCTTTTTCAGGGGTCGTTAATGCATAACTAATTGCTTGCGTTAGACCAGCACCTTCAAGGGTATGCCGCGTTTGACGGAGGGCCTTTTGTTCAGTCGTTAATGCCCCGGTTGTCATATCGCCAGTTGGCAATGTACTTGGTAAGTTATCGTAACCGTATAAACGAGCGACTTCTTCAATGATATCCGCTTGGATTTCAATATCCCAACGACGTGGTGGAATCGTTACTGTTAAATGATTATCAGTATTGACCACACCAAAACCAAATCGCTCTAATAATTCAACTATTGTTTGCGTTGCAATCTCTGTGCCTAAAACGCGGTTAATCCGGTCAGCTTCGATTTCAATCACTTTGTCAGTTGGAACTAAGTTAGTTGGGCTAACTGTGCCAGCAGTCACTTGCCCATTACCAAGGTCTGTCATCATCGCAGCAGCGGCATCTAAGGCTGTTTGAACATCAGCAACATTCACGCCTTTTTCAAACCGTGATGACGCATCTGAACGCAAGTTATGGCGTTGGGCCGTTTTACGAACTGCGGTTGGTGCAAAAACTGCGGCTTCGATAATCATATTTTTCGTATCAGCCGTAATTTGTGAGTTCAAACCACCCATAACCCCTGCTAGCGCAATTGGTTGATGACCATCTGTAATTACGATATCTTCATTTGTTAAGTCATGTTCGCCTTCATCAAGGGTCGTTAATTTTTCGCCCGTCTTAGCTAAACGAACTTCGATTTGCTTGTGATCACCCATTAAAGCATCCGCGTCAAACGCGTGTAAAGGTTGACCATACGTTAACATCATGTAGTTCGTCACATCAACTAGGTTGTTAATGGGGCGAATGCCAGCATTCCATAAACGCGTCTGTAGCCACATTGGACTTGGTTGGACGGTCACGTTTTGCAACATACGCAAGTGATAACTTGGTGCCAATTGTTCATCGGCAACTTGAGCAGTCAATTGATCAGCTGTTTGAACGTCGCTTTCGGTCACCACGATATTTTCAAAATGAGGTGTCAATGATTCAATAGCTGCCACTTCATGAGCTACCCCATGCATGCCAAGCGCATCAGCTCGGTTAGCAGTTAAATCAAGATCAATGATGTCATCATTCATGCCTAGTGCTTCGTAAACTTCTGTCCCAGGTTCAATTGCTTCTGGGAAGACAAAGATGCCATCGACATATTCCTTAGGCACAACACTATCGGCAAAGCCAATTTCCTGTAAGCCACAAATCATCCCCATTGAAACCACACCGCGCATTTTACCTTTTTTAATCTTCACGTTATCCGCGATCCGTGAATTAGGCAATGCCACAATCACATATTGTCCAGTAGTCACATTCGGTGCACCACACACAATTTGGAACGGTTCATCTTGGCCAACATCAACTTGGCAAATATTCAAATGATCTGAATCTGGATGTGGCTCACAGCTTAATATGTGTCCCACCACAATTTTTTTTAACCCCGCACTCATTTGTGTCACTTCAGCGACTTCAATCCCAGTTCGGGTAATTTTTTCCGCTAACGCTGCTGGGCCAGTGGTTAACGCTAAATAATCTTTTAACCAACGATAAGAAACTTTCATGTTTTAACCCTCCTGTGTGAATTGATTCAAGAATCGAACATCGTTTAAATAGAAGTTACGAATATCGTCAACTCCATACTTCAACATGGCAAACCGATCGATTCCTAAACCAAAGGCAAAACCGCCATAAACTTCAGTATCAACCCCACCTGCTTTTAAAACGTTGGGATGGGTCATTCCAGCCCCTAGTACTTCGATCCAACCAGTTTGCTTGCAGACATTACATCCTTTACCATTACAACGGAAACAAGCGATATCAACTTCAACAGAGGGTTCTGTGAATGGAAAGTAACTTGGCCGGAAACGTAAGTCACGGCCCTCACCGAAAATATGGTGAATTGTGTATTCTAAGGTCCCTTTTAAGTCCGCCATTGTAATGTTTTTATCAATCACTTGGCCTTCCATTTGATAAAATTGATGCGAATGCGTCGCATCATCTGTATCCCGGCGGTAAACACGGCCGGGACTAATCATCTTAATCGGACCATTAGCAAAATCGTGATTTTCCAAGTCACGCGCTTCATTAGGCGACATATGTGTCCGCATTAATAAATCATCAGTAATATAAAAAGTATCTTGCATATCACGGGCTGGGTGGTTTGCCGGCATATTTAACATTTCAAAGTTGTGTTTTTCATCTTCAACTTCATAACCAGCGACAACTTGGTAGCCCATTCCAATGAATAGATCTTCTAAATCATCAATCACTTGTGTCAACACATGCGGGGTTCCTTTTTTTACCGGTTGACCAGGTAAAGTCACATCTAGCGTTTCATGCGCTAGTTGGGTAGCTACTTTTTTAGCTTCTAATTCTGCTTTGCGGGCTTCAATGGCCTGGGCCAAATCACGCTTAATTTCATTTGCAAAAGCACCAACTTTTGGTCGTTCTTCATTACTTAAATCACGCATCCCACGTAATACTTCCGTAATGGGCCCCTTTTTACCTAACACTTCCACGCGTATTTGATTTAAAGCATCTAGATCCACAACTTTTTGAATATCTTGCAGACTTTTTTGCTGTAAGTTTTCTAATTGTTCCTTCAATGACATGTTATTTCCTCCTTTTTCAACAAAAAAAGCCCGTCCCTAAAAAGGGACGAAGCTTCGCGGTACCACCCTAGTTTACGCCTATCCTTCAGTCGTACACTTAAGTTTGCGCTAACGGGCAATTCCGGACCAATTGGTCAACTCAGAAAGTGAACTTCACCTAAACTTAGTTGAATAACTTGCAGTCAACCGATTATTCTCCCTGGAAACTAAGGATTAGGGTACTCTTTTTCGTCTTCATTTAATAGTTATATTTTAACGTAAATCACAATAATTAGCAACTAGCCTTCGGCAGCATACCAATCATTTGACCAGTCATGAACGGCGGCCATTACAGGTGCTAGTTCTTCACCTTTAGTAGTTAAACGATATTCAATTAATGCTGAATCATCACTCGTAATTCTTGCAACAATTCCCGCCTGTTCTAATTCTTTTAATCGTTCAACTAAGACCCGATCACTGCACTTGGGTACACTATGCACTAAGTTTTTAAAGCGTTGCGCACCATTTTCTAATAAAACATCGATAATCAAGCCGTTCCATTTCTTGCCTAAGATTGAAAAAGTCTTTTCAAATTTAGGACACAGTTGGAAGGCTTCTTGATAGTCAGCAGTTGTGTTTTCTTTTGCAATCGCCATTATTTTCACCTCACACTTATTAATAAGAAGTGTACTGAAAAAGGCTGCAAAAAGCAACCTTTCAGCTTGAAACTACCTTACTTGCTAACCGAGGGTGCTTGGTGCAAGATTTTTTGTTTGAATTTCGTCCACATTGGTGTACAAAATTCTGTTACGGCACAATAATCATCAACTAACGACACAATATAGCTTTCTCGATATTTGGGGCGGCTAATCGTCGCTCCCCACATGTGCTTAACAATAATATCTTTTTCTTTTGGTGAAAGTTCAGTTAATTTCTCAGCATTTCGCAACGCAATCCGTGGATGAATATAAGCATGCGTGCCTAAATCAAATTTAGTATCGCGCCAATCATAGTAGAATAGATCATGTAATAAGCCTGCACGTGCAATTGCTCGCGTATCAAGATGCCATTTTTTAGCAAGTTCATAACTACGATAAGAGACGCTCAACGAATGTTCCAATCGATCAGAATGATGATGTTGCGTATAATTTGCTAGTTTTTGGACTTCGTCTTTAGCTAGTAGGTCGGCAATCAATGCCATATAATCCGCATTATCATACCATTTTACTGTTGAATTCATTCAAAGACTCCTGACTTTTTTTAAATTCAAATTCTGCCATCAGAATAACAGCATTTCAATTAAAAAAGAAGTGAAACGGCTTAAAAAAAAGCTTTATTAGAAAAAATTAAGAATTAAGCCTCAATTAACTTAAACATCAGAATTCCAGCGGCCACTGCTACGTTTAATGATTCAGCATTACCAGGAATTGGAATATAAATGTTTTGCGTTGTAGCTGCTAAAACATCCGCATTCACACCATTACCTTCATTGCCTAAAATCAATGCCATATCATATGCCTTAGGCACATCTTGGTAACTGATGGTTTCTGGATTTAATTCCGTTCCATAAACCGGAATCTGTTGTGCATTAAATTTTTTCATCCAGTCCATTAAGTTGCCTTGATAGATTGGCAAATGAAAGTGACTGCCTTGCATTGCCCGCAATAGTTTAGGATTATATAAATCAACACTCCCATTGCCTAACACGACACCGGAAAATCCAGCAGCATCCGCGGTGCGAATCATTGTCCCAACATTGCCAGGATCTTGAACCGCATCCAGTAATAAATAGCGCCCGGTTAATTTTTCCGGAACCAGTGTTTCAGATATTTCAATCACCGCAAAAATTCCTTGTGGGGCTTTGGTTTCGCTTAGATGTTGGGCAACTTCTGGTGCGATTTCAAACGTTACATCATATAATCCGCGTAAAACACGTTCATCGACATATTTTTCGGTCGCAAAAATTTGACGAATCACCGCTTTATTTTGAATGGCTTCTTGAACTAAGTGCCAACCTTCTAGCAAATAAGTATTTTCCTTCCGTTGATTTTTCTTAACCGTTAATTTTTTTGCCGCCTTAATCTTTGTATTTTGATTTGATTGAATGTATTCCATATTGTGCTCCAGTCTATTTAGTATTTCTCATTATACGCGACTTGTCGGGTAAATTCTATCAATCGTCACTTATTAATCGCCAAATTCCGCTAAACGGATTACAATAAATGAGAGGTGAGTAAAATGCAAAATGCAATTCAACTTGAAGTATACGGGCGTGTTCAAGGTGTTGGTTTCCGTTGGATGACTAAACTTGTAGCCGATAAGTTCCATATCACTGGTACAGTAGCTAACCGTGCTGATGGTTCGGTAAAAATTATCGCCATGGGTCCAACAGATGCACTCGAAAAATTTATTGGGGCCGTTAAAGCCTCACCTACACCCAGTGGACACGTTGACCGGCTTGTTCAGACGCCACTTAAAAATGTGTCAGTGTGTCATAAATTTTCAGTTGTCAGTTGAAAAAACTAGCCCCTTCAAGTATAGTTACTCTTATTGAAACTTATCTTGAAAGGGCTAAATTTATGAAAAATTCGAAACGTATCACGACACTCGCGATGCTTGCAATGACCGTTACTTTCTTTCTCGCTGGCTGTGTCCCACAAAAAATGAGCAGCCATCCCAAAATCCCAACCGGTTTAATTTATGGTTCATCGTATAAATACATCGCAGTCCCACTCCAACATATTATGGAGCGGATCGCAGATATTTTTGGTGGTATCAATGGCTATGGTTGGGCAATTATCATTATTACATTCGTTGTCCGGATGATTTTACTCCCATTAATGCTGAACCAATCAAATAAAATGACAGCCCAACAAGAAAAGACTCGCCGCTTAAAACCACAATTGGATATCATCCAAGCACAACAAAAAGTGGCCACGACCGCTGAAGAAAAAGCTGAACTGAGTCAATTAATGATGCAAGTTTATAAAGAAAATAATTCAAGTATGATGCCGAGTCTAGGTTGTTTAACTTTATTAATTCAACTCCCCATTTTTTCTGGTTTGTATCAAGCGATTCAATACTCACCTGAAATTTCAAGTAGTCACTTTTTCGGTATCGGCCTTGGGAGTCCTAATATCATCATTACTGTAATTGCGACGCTCTTGTATGTTGGCCAAAGTGCTCTTTCATTGATTGGCATGCCTGCTGAGCAAAAGAAACAGATGCAAACGACCGTCTTAATGAGTCCTGCCATCACATTCTTCATTTCTTTATTTGCACCAGCTGGCTTAGCACTTTACTTCTTAGCCGGTGGGATTATCATGGTAATTCAACAATTGATTACTACCTTTATCATCATGCCACGCGTCAAACAACGGATTGACCTTGAAATTAAAGAAAACCCCATCGTAACTGTTGTGACTAAAGAAATGTTCACGCAAAAAGCGGGCACTGAATCGGCGGCTACCGCTACAACATTAGATAGCCAACAAGCTAACACAAACACTACGGTATCATCTAGGTCAAATAACCAACGTAATGCGGGTAAACAACGCCACAAACCACAAGCTTAATCAAAAAGTGGTACGTCTTAATCAAATAACTGATTAAGACGTACCACTTTTTTTATCCATCTAAGTTTGATCTACTGATTTCGATTCAACTTCGCGAATTAATGGTAGTTCAATTCGAAAAACAGAACCATGGCCGACACTACTTTCAAGCGAAACATTACCATCATATCCTTCGACTAATTGTTGGGCAATTGCCAAGCCTAATCCATTACCACCCTTTTCACGGCTTCGCGCCTTATCGACTCGATAAAAGCGATGAAAGACCTTTTTCTTATCAATTTCGGAAATCCCTTCACCAAAATCTTGCACCGCAACTTGCGCATAACGCTCATCACTAGCTACCGCGATATGCACTTCTTTGCGCGTCGTCGAATATTTGATTGCGTTATCTAATAGAATAATCATAATTTGTTCTAAGTGATTCCGATTGATTTGCACCAACGCCGGCTGATGCAAATCATTATCAAGAATAAAATTAAATTCCGGATACAACATCTCGAAATTGTGATAATTTTGCAAGACGACTTCACCAACATCAGTCACTTCAGTGGTCCCTTCAGTCACAACTTTGTCAGCGCGGGTTAAATCGAGCATTTCTTGAATCAAATTTTTCATTCTCAAAACTTCTTGTAAAGCAGCTGTCAAAGATTCTGCCAATACTTCGGGATCATCTTTTCCCCAGCGATTAAGCAATTGTAAATGACCTTCAATAATTGCTACCGGCGTTCGCAATTCATGTGAGACATCACTAACAAATTGATCTTGCTGTTCGAAATAATGTTGAATCCGATTCAACATGTCATTAAAAGCACTGACCAAATCTGAGACTTCATCCTGACTGTGCCCAGTTTCAGGAATCCGCGCATCTGAATTAGGTTCCAAGTTAATTGCTTCAATCGTCTGCTTCATCACTTCGATTGGCTGTAAAAATTGGTTAGCTAACAGGTAGCCAATCAATGCACTACATAACATGGCAAAGCACACAACAACAATTAAAACAATCCGTAATTCAATCATCGCGTGATTATAATCACGCAAATGGTTAACGACTTCTACATAACCAATTACCTGTTTTTGTCGCGTTTTAATCGAACTTATCCCAATTAAACGGATTTTACCAAAAATAGACTGGCGTTTTAATGTATCCGTATCACCCTTGGGAAAAGTCCCTATCGCCCCCCGAGAAGCAAACAGTCCTTGCTTATTTGCATCATAAATTTTTACGATTACATCTCGTTGGGCTAAACGTGTTAAAACCGCATCTTGATAAATAGCCTTTGGACTATGCCGATTTGGATCAAGTTGCTCAATAACAAACGCCTTAGTTAACTGTGGTCCACTATTTGCTAGTCTGGCTTGAACAACTGCCACTGTATCGTGAACATTATCAACTTCCTTATGCAATAAAATGTTCGAGATGCTACTAAAAATCACAATTGAAAAAATCGCAAAGGTGATAAAAATGGCCAGCCCAACCGCAGCTGCCCACTTCACCTTCAACGATATTTTTCGACCTTTATTGACGGCCACTGTTACCGGTTCATCCTGCATCACGAGCGCATCACGTAACCTGTTCCACGCACGGTTTGAATGTAGCTCTGTTCGCCAGCGCGGTCAATTTTATTCCGGAGATACCGGATATAAACATCGACAACATTGGTTTCAACATCCGAATCATAGCCCCAAACTTTGCTAAGAAGTACGTCACGCGCTAAAACCACATTGACATTTTCCATCAAGGCTAATAATAATTCATATTCCCGTTTTGTTAACTCAATGACTTCATCGCCACGACGGACAACCCGATTTTCCTTTTCAATCGTTAAATCACGGTACGTAACTGTTGTTTGCTTAGTAGCATTATGCTCCCCTTCAATATCAATCCGTCGCAATAATGCCCGCAACCGTGCCAACAATTCTTCAATCGCAAAGGGTTTAACAATGTAATCGTCCGCCCCATGATCCAAACCAGAAACACGATCAATCACTGAATCTCGCGCCGTCATCATAATAATTGGTGTATTCTTAACTTGCCGAACACGTCGACAAACTTCTAACCCATTTAATTCAGGTAACATTAAGTCTAATAGTATTGCGTCCCATTCTTCATTTAAGGCAGCTTCCAGACCAGTGCGCCCATTGAAATGGACCTCTGTTTCGTATCCTTCATGCTTTAATTCAAGTTCCACAAATCGAGCTAAATTTTTTTCATCTTCAATAATCAATATGCGACTCATTTAGTCACTCCCCAAAAAAGAATTTTAATGGACTCTCTAAATTCTAATCATTGCTAAGAATTCTCTAAGAAACCTTAAGTGCCAAAAACCACTTACTTTCCTATTCTAGCATAGTTCTAATTAAATAACTAACTAATCTAGCTCTCATCTGATGGCGATTTAGTAACAATCAAAAAGAGTGCCTTAAACCCGAGATCGCGGATTAAGGCACTCTTTTAAAACATTCTTAGTCGCTAATCGGCTAAAATTTTTTATTGTTCTTTATACCAAGTATAGTGGAAGGTACCTTTGCGATCTGTTCTTTGATATGTGTGAGCACCAAAGTAATCGCGTTGAGCCTGAATCAAGTTAGCTGGTAATACTTCTGAACGATATGAATCAAAGTATGTGATGGCAGCTGAGAAACCAGGTGCAGGTACCCCTTGTTGAATAGCCATTGCAGCTACGTCACGAACCGCACCTTGATACTTCTTAGTAATATCTAAGAAGTAATCATCCAACAATAAATTATTTAGATCAGCTTTTTTGTCAAAAGCATCCGTAATCTTTTGTAAGAACCGAGCCCGAATAATACAGCCGGCCCGCCAAATTTTAGCAATTTCCCCATAATTTAATGACCAGTCATATTGATCTGAAGCAACACGCATTTGTTCGAAGCCCTGTGCGTAACTCATAATTTTACTAAAGTATAATGCCTGGCGAATTTTTTCAATTAACTCTTTTTTATCATCAGCTAATTTAGCCACCATTGGTGCAGGCAAAATCTGGCTTGCAGCAACCCGTTCATCTTTCATTGCTGAGATATACCGTGCATAAACAGATTCAGTAATCAAAGATTGTGGCACTCCTAATTCAAGGGCACTTTGTGAGCTCCATTTACCAGTTCCCTTATTACCAGCAGCATCTAAAATAACATCAACAATTGGTTTATCAGTATCTAAATCATCCTTACGCGTTAAAATATCAGCGGTGATTTCCATCAAATAGCTGTCTAACTCGCCGTGATTCCATTCGTTGAATACATCGGCAATCTCTTCGACAGATAATCCAACCACGTTGCGCAATAAATTATAGCTTTCTGAAATTAATTCCATATCGCCATATTCAATTCCGTTGTGGACCATTTTCACATAATGACCAGCACCATTAGGTCCGATGTAAGTAACACATGGTTGCCCATCTTCGGCCTTAGCTGACATTTGTTCTAAAATTGGGGCTACTAGTTCATAAGCTTCTTTTTGTCCACCCGGCATCATTGAAGGTCCTTCTAGCGCTCCTAATTCACCACCAGAAACCCCCATGCCAATAAAGTTAATCCCAGATTTGTCAAGTTCGGCATTCCGACGAATTGTATCGCCAAAGAAAGTATTCCCACCATCGATTAAAATATCCCCTTTATCTAGTAAAGGTAATAATTCGTTGATGACTGCATCAGTCCCCGCACCAGCTTTCACCATTAAGATAATCCGACGCGGTTTTTCTAATGACTGCACAAATTCTTCGATTGTATAACTTGGTACCAGTTTCTTTTCACTATGATCTTGCATAACCGCTTCTGTCTTAGCACCAGTCCGATTATAAATAGCCACCGTGTAACCGCGACTTTCAATGTTTAACGCTAAGTTCTTGCCCATAACTGCCATCCCAATAACACCAATTTGTGGTTGACTCATGAAAAAAGGCCTCCTAAATGATTTCTATATTTAAACGTTGCGTCATTTAAAACAACAACGCGTCTACTGTGTTTATGTTAGCAGAATTAGGCATTAAATAAAAGTATTTTACCCATTTTGGTCCGGTCCATTTACAAAATAATCAATAAAAAAACGCCAACCTTAGTCAGCGTCATCACTTTGATCTTCTAACAATTGCTTCAACTTAGCAAATTCAGGATTTGGCGTGATTTCTTCATCAGCTTGTTGTTTAGCATAGGCTTCTTCTGAAATCACTGTCCACGACTGCCCCGCTGGCATCACATCATCATGCTCTTCTTCTGGCGTCAGGATGTGACTTGGAATATGCAAGAGAATGTGATCTTCAATGGCGACTTGTAATTCAAGCGCTTCACCTTCAAACGGGAACAAAATATCTTCGTCCGTAAACCGATTCAACTGCTCGTCTTCTGGATCAACGTAGATTTCAGTGAATTCAAAATCCATTGGTAAGTCCACTGGCTCTAAACTCCGTGTTGAAGGCACCGTTAATGCCCCAACCACGTGTACCCGTGCAATGACGGCCCGTTGATCGACGGTTAACTCACCATCAACGACAAACGGGGTAGCGTTTAGGATGTCTGCTTCTCTTTTTTGCAAACTTTCTTTTAACATCAATGTCTCTTTAAACATCAATGGATGGTCGCGGTGTTTTAATAATGATTGGACTGCCCATTTTAACAATGCTCGTCATCCTTTCTTTTGTAAAAAATCGGTTGGCGGGCAAAATTTTGTGACTGCCAACCAAACTGTTCTTGTAATCGATCAACGCGTACATCTAACCCCAACGGTCCACCTTCAGCCCCTAACTTAGCAGAGACCTTACTAATTAACGGCTGCGCTAACGTTTTTTTTAACGTATGTAAATGGGTTTGACCCACTGCGTTAAAACCTAGCAAGTGTATCGGTTGTTGGGCTAGCGATTGTGCGATAACCGTTGAGGAAATGTTTAATAAGACGTACAGACAAACTCGTTGTAATCGTGCATATGTGTAGCGCTTAGTTTTGAGTGCTCGCAGTAATTCCGAATAGCTGTTGGCCGTATGAATGACCTTTTTAAACCGATATTCAAGCCCTTCTGACATCTGGTAGATCGCGCGCAATTGCCTCAGCGAAGTGCTCTCAATCCGATATTTCAATAATGGCCACAGTTGCTCCCAATCTAAATGCGATTGCCTTTGTAAAGCCCTAAGTGTGTCGCTTGGCATCACTTGAGCCAGTTGGTGCCAATTGGTAGTCGCAGCCTTTACCGACCGTCGAATCGCACTAGCACTTGCATACTGACCTGCCTCAATCATCTGATCACCATGTTGGGCTTGTTTACGTCCAACAGCAAGCAAGTGTAACGGCGTTGTCAGTTGGGCATTGGCCACCGCATAACTCACACCCAAGAGGTGATTTGGTTGATCTAAATTTAAATTCAATTTGGCTTGATAAAACTCATTGAGCTGGGTTGCATAAGTTTTTTGATAATCAATAAACGTTTGGGCTTGCGCTTTTAAAGCCAGAATTTGCTGACCAACTTGTTGATAGTCAAACGTAGGATACTCGCTTCCAAACGCTAGTGTCTGACAGCCAAGTGCCGCCAATAATTTGACAGCCCCCTCGGCAAACCGCTCTGCAGGTTGAACTGCACTGGCAAACGGTAATTCGACAACCAGATCGGCGCCATTGCTCAAAGCAAGTTGCGCACGCGTCCATTTGTCCAAAATCGCGGGTTCCCCCCGTTGCACATAATTACCACTCATACAAACAATTACTAAATCGGCACACGAAGCCTCCCGTGCCTGTTGTAACTGATAACAATGTCCATTATGTAGCGGATTATATTCCGCAATAATCCCCGTAATTTTCATGCATCCTCCGACTACTTCACGGCACTAAAGAACCAACGCACGCTATCTGCTTGAACCGCTTCTTGGCCAAAATCAGCACTAACCGTTACGTCTTTGAATCCTACTGCTTTTAACGCAGCAACATAATCTGAAATAGCATACGTTCGTTCATAGTGTAATTCGTTAAGTGCTTGATAACCGTTAATTTTTTCATCCCAAACAAAAAAGCTTAGATCATGTTCAATTGAATGGGGAACTTCGCCTACATAACTCGTCCACATAAAAGCTGTTTCAGCCGTTTTATCATTATACATAAAGCCTGGAAAAAGTTCATCCATTTGATAAAGTGAGTGCGCATCAAATAGAAATTGGCCCTCCGGTTCGAGGCTTTGATAAACCTGTTCAAAAACTTGTTGAACATGTGCCAAATCCGGCATGTAACAAATCGAATCATCAAAACAAGTAACGGCTTCAAACGTCCCAATGTCATCTAATGCTAGCATGTCCCCTTGTAATAAGGGCAATTCGACCGCCGCTTCAGAAGCTTTTTCGGCAGCAATACTTAACATTTCTGCTGACAAATCGAGCCCAACGACCTCTAATCCAGCTTGTTTGAGTAGAATCGCTAAATCACCCGTCCCGCACGCAAGTTCTAACACACGATGTTTAGCTTGTAATGTCTGTAGCGTATAATCTCGCCATTGTTCATACAGTGAGCTATCCATTAAGCGGTCATAAACTGCTGCAAAACTTTGATAAATCATTCCTCAGCCAACCATTCAGAAACATCAACAAGTGGTGCTTGATCCCAAAGCTTTTCAAGGTTGTATAAGGCCCGTTCTTCTGGCATGAAGGCATTGACAACGATATCGCCAAAGTCCATCAAAATCCAACGTGAACCTTTTTTACCTTCAATGTGTTTTACGAAAACCCCATTTTCTTCTTCGGCGTCTTCGATAGCATCAATGATTGCGCCTAATTGACGTTCTGAAGTCCCCGTCAACATTACGAAGTAATCCGCCAATAAACTGATGCCTTCCATGTTCAATGCAACAATATCTTCTGCTCGTTTGCTATCTGCTGCTTGTACAGCAATTTTTAACATTTCTAAACTTTTCACTAAAGTTCTCCTTTATTTGGCTTGAGTCGGAACCCAAGCATTATATGTGTCGATCGTTTTCGGGTAAATCTGCTTCTTACCCTGAATTAAAAAGGTCAATGTATTTAAAACTTCATACCGCACACCGGCTGCTAAATCAGTCATTGCTGTCTTACGAGCAGCTTCGACACCCGGAAAATGACGACCAGGTTCGATAAAATCCGCCACAAATAAAATCTGATCGATCAAATTCATTTCTGGTGCGCCAATCGTATGACACCGGACGGCATTTAAAATCGTTTCATCATGAATCGCTAAATCACGTTCAATGAAATAAGCCCCAACAACACCGTGCCAAATTGCATTGCCATAATGAAGTAATTCAGGGTCAAAGCCTTGCGTTTTAATCGCTTCGATGAACGTTTCATCCGGTAATTGCTTGGCATAGTCATGAACTAGGCCGGCAATTGCCGCACGTTCAACGTCTGCACTATTTTTTTTTGCTAATTGAATTGCGGTGGCTTCCACTCGCAAACAATGTTCAAATCGGCTTTCAGACAAGTTAGCGGCCACTTTAGCCACTAACTCAGCCCGTGTATACGGCACGATGTTTTCTTGATAAACAAAATCACTCATGATAAAGGCCCTCTTTTTGAATATATTCAAAGACTAGATCCGGTACCAAGTATCGCACTGAACAGCCTTGTTGAAGCTTGTTGCGAATTTGCGTTGAACTGATGTCAATCACCGGCGCATCCACCCATAAAACCGGATACGGTGTCTGTTGCTTATATCCTGTCCGTTTAACACCAACAAACTGGACGAGCTTTACTAAATCATCAATCCGATGCCAAGTTGGCAAGTAATCGACCATATCGCCGCCAATAATAAAATAGTAGTCAATCTCAGGATGCTGTTGCTTTAACGTCACAATTGTATCGTAGGTGTAACTGACCCCACCCCGTTCAATCTCCATTAAGTCAAGCTCAAAATGCGGATTATTAGCGATAGCACGTTCCACCATTGCAACACGATGCTTGGCTGGCAATGTTTTCTTCTCATCAACGTGTGGTGGATTAGCATCTGGCATGAACAATACTTTATCGAGACCCAGTTGGCTACGAACTTGTTCTGCCATCACCAAATGGCCGATGTGCGGCGGGTTAAAAGTGCCGCCCATAATCCCAACTTGCAAGCGATGTCCATCTTCTACGACCAGTACGTCCGGTTCAGTGACGTGATTTGTCTGCTTTAGCGTTGCACTTTGCATTTAATCACCGCCTTATTAGCGTCCGAGCTTAGTAACAATCGTTGAAATTTTTTGGTATTTTTCTTTACGTGATGCTTTATAAACCACCAATGTGCGCCCAATTTTTTGCGCAATTTCAATGCGATTATCATGTTGCTTTAAAAAATTAGCTAATTCATCAACTGTTACTTCTGTCGTTTGCAACAAGTTAATCTTAACGAGTTCTCGTTTTTCAATCGCCTCTTCAATTTGTTCGAAATAAGTTTGACTTAAACCATTTTTGCCTAATTGAAAGAGTGGTTTAGTCGTTTGGGCTAAACCGCGTAAGTAATGTTTTTGTTTACCTGTTAACACGTGCGCTACTTCCTTCCCTGATTAAATTAATGCTTTTCGAATCATGACTGAAACTCCTTTAGGTGCATAACCGGCAACCACTACATTTTCAGGTAATGTAATCCAGCCCAATCCAGCAAATACTAAATCGCTCTTTTGTTTAGTTGAAAACTCATAGCGTTGTAACTCCGGAAATTCAGCTAAATCTTCTGGATGTGGTGGCTGTAACATATCGCCTAATTGTTTAGCGTAGAATTGATCCGCATTTTCAAGTTTGGTGCGATGTATATAGAGCTCGTTATCAAAATAACCAACAAAGCCATGACGCGCGCCTTGAATAAAATCAAAGCGGGCTAAGCCCCCCAAGAAAAGTGTTTGTTGTTCATTTAATTGGTAGACTTTCGGCTTAATCCGTTTTTGTGGTGCAATTAATCGTAAATCCTTATCATGAAGATAATGTGCCATTTGCTGAGCATGCATAATCCCTGGTGTATCAATCAATGCATGGTCATCCTCATATAACGGGATATCAATGCGGTCTAACGTTGTCCCTGGAAATTGAGATGTCGTAATGACGTCACTGTCTAAAATCCCGGTTTGCTTGATAATTCGATTAATTAACGTTGATTTACCAACATTGGTTACCCCAACAACATAGACATCCCGGCCTTTGCGTTCACGTTCAATGACGGCCAATAATTCATCAACTGAATTGCCTTTTTTAGCACTCACGAGCATTGTTTCCACCGGATGTAAGCCATGTTCTTTGGCTTCTTTTTGAATCCAATTGATCACTTTATGCGGATTGAGTGCAGCTGGTAAGATATCGACCTTATTTCCCACTAAAATCACGGGATTATCGCCGATGAACCGGTGCAACCCAGGAATCAAACTGCCATTAAAGTCAAAGATATCGACCACATTCACGATGAGGGCATCACTGTCCCCAATTTGATTCAATAGCGCCAAAAAATCATCATCATTTAATTTAATATCACTGATTTCGTTGTAATGCCGTAATCTAAAACAACGTTGGCAATATAATTGACCTGTTTCTAAGCCTTTTTTGAGTGCTGAATTAGGTGTGTAGCCGAGCGCTTCTTTGTCCGTAGTTTGGATGCGAGCACCACAGCCAATGCAAAATAGTTCTTCCTCAATTTGTTGTGTTTCAGTCATTTAAATCCTCCCGCCAAGTTAAATCTGCGTCTTTTTTTAGTAGTTGTTGCATAATATATTTTTCAAAAAAACGATTAATCGATGTATTCCAGGCGTCACTATCAATAATCGGTTTAACTAAAATGGTCCGCACACCAGCTACATTGCCTGCGTGCATATCCGTAATCAGTTGATCACCAACCATCACCACTTCATGGCGTGAAAGGCCCAGTTGTTGCTTTGCTTTAATAATGCCGGTTGCCAGTGGCTTATTTGCGCGTGCAATAAAAGGTAATTGCAACTCAGCTAACGCGCGTTGTACCCGTTGGTGATTATTATTCGAAACGACCATTACGGTAATTTCAGCGGCTTGCATCTTTGCTAACCAAGCTTTTAACTGTGGTGTCCCATCTGGATTATTCCACGCAATCAAGGTATTATCTAAATCAGTTAAAACTGCTTTAATCCCCTTTTTTTTAAGTTGTTCGGGCGTTAAATCATAGATGGCCTTGACCATCCAAGTGGGCTTAAAATTCTTTAACATGCACTTGTCTCCTCGACTCTAACGTGCTTTTTGAAACTGATTTTTATGCTTAGCAAAGTCAACCTGTTTCAAACGCACTTCTTTTCAATCTAGTTACTGATTAATTATAGGTTATTTACGCCTAAATTGCACCTTTACACGGCTAATTTTCATATTTTCCAGCAAATTCACAATCCTGAACTATCTGTAAGTCAAACTAATCGACTTTTTCCCCCTATTCTGTTACGTTTAAAGAAATTGAGAGGATGTGTTTGTTATGGAAAAATTTGGTTTTAATCATTTTGGTGGCCCAACTGTTTTTGAGCGTTTCGACCAACCACAACCAACTCCTAAGGACAATCAAGTCCTCATTAAAGTGCTCGCTGCTGGATTAAATCCATACGATGTTGCACTGCGGAATGGTTCACAAGCTTCAGTGCGCCCATTACCTTTCCCAATCTTTCCTGGTACTGATGTCGTTGGCGAAATCGTTAGTCTTGGTGCTGACGTCGCCGATTACCGCGTTGGCGAAATTGTCATCAATCACCGTTCAATGGGTGCTTATAGCGAGTACGTAACGGCTAGCACGTCCAAAATTTTACGCAAACCAGCTAGCATGACTATTGCCGAAGCGGCCGGACTGCCCAGTGCTGGGATTACTGCTTACAATATTCTGATGCACTTCACTAACTTTAAACACGGTGATACAGTTGCCATCATGGGAGCAAGTGGCGCCGTTGGTAGTTTACTCGTCCAACTCAGCTTAGCAGCACACCTAAATGTAATTGCCATTGCTAACAGTGAAAATCTCAATTACCTACAATCGTTCGGCGTTCAAGAGGCACTTGCTTATAATCAATCAACTGATTTAAAACGTCTCACCCATACCGCTAAAATTGGTATTAATTTAAGTCACAATCCGGAATCAACGCAACTATTAAATCAATTAATTACTCCGGCTGGTACGTTCACATCGGCAACCATCTTACCAACTACCAGCCAACAAAGTGCTCAAATTCACTACCAAACGATTTACTCTCGTAAAGACTACACGGACTTGACAGCATTGCAAGATTTAAGCGAATTAATCGATCAAGGATTGCTCTATAATCATGTTTTACAAACCTTCCCATTTACTTTAGCCGGGATTATCGCAGGCCATCAACTCCTTGAGAGTCATCATAAACCTGGTAAGATCGTTATTACCCATTAATTTAATGTTGAAAAAGAAAGAGTCTAGGACAAAACGAAGTTTTGTCCTAGACTCTTTTTTCGATTTACAATTATTTGTTTAACGCAGCTTTAGCAGCATCAACAACAGATGTAAAGGCAGTCGCATCGTTAACTGCTAAGTCAGCTAACATCTTACGATTCATATCGATTTCAGCAACGCGTAATCCGTGCATTAATTGGCTGTATGAAATGTTGTTCATCCGAGCAGCAGCATTAATCCGCGCAATCCATAATTTACGGAAGTCGCGTTTACGTTGACGACGATCCCGGAAGGCATAACGGTATGAAACCATTACTTGGGTATTGGCTGATTTGAATAATAAATGTTTAGCACCGCGATAACCCTTGGCTAATTTTAAAATCTTTTTACGACGTTTGCGCGTCACTGTTCCACCTTTAACACGTGGCATAAGAAATTCCTCCTTGAATAACAAACAACGTCAAAGCGTTGCTGTACTGATCTAATTTTTGCTGATGGTCAAACGGATTCTGTTACCCTTATTTAAGGCCAGTTAGCATTTGACGGATACGTCTCATATCGCTGTTTGAAACCATTCCAGCTTTTCTTAATTGACGACGTTGTTTCTTAGTCTTGCCGTGGAAACGGTGACTTGTATAAGCATGGCTGCGTTTTAGTCCGCCATTACCTGTACGTCTAAAACGTTTTGCTGAAGCACGATGTGTCTTAAATTTTGGCATGATATTTCCTCCTAATAAATCAGAAACAGATTTTTATTTTTGGTCCTTTAGCGGTTCTAACAATAAGAACATGCTACGGCCATCCATTTTAGGACGTGCTGTAACTTTAGCGATGTCCTCTGTTTCTTTAGCAAGTCTTTCCAATACACGTTGCCCAATTTCTTTATGCGTAATTGCGCGGCCCTTGAAGCGAATAGAAACTTTTACCTTATCACCCTTGCCAAGGAACTTACGTGCATTATTCAACTTAGTATTAAAATCGTTTTGTTCAATTGTGGGACTAAGACGAACCTCTTTGAGGTTAATGGTTTTCTGCTTCTTACGAGCGTCACGTTGTTTCTTTTGAAGCTCAAACCGATACTTACCATAATCCATAATACGAGCAACGGGTGGTTTTGCGTTTGGCGAAACCAAAACAACATCCATATTAGCTTGATCAGCCAAGGCAATTGCATCTTGAGTACTTTTAATACCCAGTTGTTCGCCATCTTGAGCAATCAAACGCAATTCTCGTGCACGAATACCATCGTTAACCATCAAATCTTTTGCTATGACTCTTCACCTCCATAAAGTTTAGAGAGAAAATGCAGCTAAATAACAAACAAACGGCCCTCTCATTACAGAAAGGCCCGCTTATTCGGTTACTTAGTTCGTCCGAATTAGAAACTATCAGCCCAGAGACATCAAGTGTCTACTAAGGCGAGAAGCGGGAACTTCTGCTTTATTTCTCAATAAATTAAAGTATACTCGATTGGTAAATCAAAGTCAAGACTGTCTCGTGTTTTATCCTAATCTGTCCCTTACACGTCGAGTACTAAACTCAATCACTAACTAATTATTTAAAGACTGATCGTTTTATGATCTTTACCATCACGGCTGTAGTTCCCAACTTCAGCAACAATTGCATCGACAAACATATCTGAAGCTTCTTCGTTGGCACTTTCTTCGCCATACTTACGAACTGAAACCGTTGCATCCGCCACTTCTTGATCCCCGACAACTAATGTATAAGGAATCTTGCTTGTTTGAGCTTCACGAATCTTATAACCCATTTTTTCATTACGATCATCAATACGAACGCGCAAACCATGTTTAATCATCGCATCTTTGACGTTCTTTGCGTAGTCATAATGTAATTCATTCTTAACGGGGATAATCACAGCTTGGGTTGGTGCTAACCACGTTGGGAAAGCCCCCTTATAAATTTCGGTCAAATAAGCTGTGAAACGTTCCATTGTTGAAACCAAACCACGGTGAATCATCACTGGACGGTGCATTTCGCCATCTTCGCCAACATATTGTAATTCAAACCGTTCTGGCAACATGAAATCTAATTGGATTGTGGAAAGTGTTTCTTCGTTGCCCATGGCCGTCTTCGTTTGAACATCCAACTTAGGACCATAGAAGGCAGCTTCGCCTTCAGCTTCTACGTAATCTAAACCAAGATCATCCATAGCACCTTTTAACATTGTTTGTGCCTTGTTCCACATTTCATCATCAGCATAGTACTTTTCGGTATTAGCAGGATCACGATAACTCAAACGGAATGTATAATCATTAATATTGAAGTCTGAATACACTTCAATCATTAATTTCAAAATTGACTTGAATTCATCTTGAATTTGGTCAGGTCGAACGAATGTATGCCCATCATTTAAAGTCATTTCACGCACCCGTTGTAACCCTGAAAGCGCACCTGATTTTTCATAACGGTGCATCATCCCTAGTTCAGCCAACCGAATTGGTAATTCCCGATATGAACGTGGCTGGTGTTTGTAAACTTGGATATGCGATGGGCAGTTCATTGGGCGTAATTCAAGCATTTCGCCATCACCCATATCCATTGGCGGGAACATGTCTTCACGATAGTGATCCCAGTGGCCTGATTGTTTATACAAATCTAAGTTCGCTAGAATTGGTGTGTAAACATGTTCATACCCATTGGCAACTTCTTTGTCAATGATGTACCGCTCGATTGAACGCCGAATGGTAGCCCCATTTGGTAACCAATAAGGTAAACCCGCGCCAACCTTAGGATCAACGAAGAATAAGTCTAATTGGTTTCCAATCACACGGTGATCGCGTTCTTTAGCTTCTTGACGACGCTGTAAGTCAGCATCTAAGTCAGCTTGTTTGTTGTAAGCCGTCCCGTAAATCCGTTGTAACATCTTATTACTTGATTTACCTTGCCAATAAGCGCCGGCAACCGATAAGAGTTCAAAGACCTTAACGTCGCTCACTTTAGCTAGCATTGGTGCTAACCCAAAATCAGCAAAGTCGCCTAATTTGTAAACTAAGACTTGGTCTGTTTCCGTTTCATCTAATAATGCTAATTTGTAAGTCTGACCAGCAAATAGTGCTTTAGCAGCAGCTTTGTCTAAGCTGACACGTTCGATCGCCCCGCCAGCTTGAATTAACTTACTCATTGCTTTTTTAATGTCTGGTAAGTCGGTCACTGCTACTTGACCAGCTTCGTTTTCGGTGTCGTAGAAGAAGCCATCTTCAGTTGCATGTACTTCGCCGAATTGCATCTCGGGATAAGCACGATCCAACGTTGCAGCTAAAACAAAGGCTGCCGTATTCCAAATTGCCATCAAGTCTGTTGCTTTGTCGTCTTTAGTAATGATTTCAATTGCCCCATCTTCTAAAATTGGTTGCTGTAAATCAACCAATTCACCGTTGAATTTACCGGCAATTGCCTTTTTAGCTAAGCTTGTACTAATTGATTTAGCAACGTCTAAAAGACTTGTTGCTTGTTCAAATGCCTTTTTGGTACCATCTGGAAAAGTTAATTGAATCTCTGCCATTTCTATCCACTCCTTCTAATTTATCATCAACAATAAAAAAAGTCCCTGAAATACACGGTTCGTGTATCTCAGGGACGAATTAATTTCGCGGTTCCACCCAGATTGAGAATCTTTAAAAAATTCTCCAACTTTAAGCGTCTTTAACGGAAACGACCCGATCAGCTGTGTTGCCCTTGAAAGTGGTCAATTAAATGGGATGAAAAACTTTCAGCTCGTGTTTTTCTCTCTGCAAAAAATCATTTAAAAGGTGTCTTTCATCATTGATTGATTCTATTAAACCATTTAATTACTTTTTTAGCAAGCTTAATTTACAGTGGCTGTAGACGGCGATTTTGCCCACCAACCTCAATTTCTTGTGCCAAATAGCGCACGCGTTGCATGATGCGGGCAGCTTTAACCGGTTCATCGCCTTGATTACTAGTCGTTAGATGTTTCTCCAACTCAGCCATTGTGAAATTCGAACTAAAAAACGTTGCCAACTGTTCCTGCATTCGATATTGCAAGATAATCCCTAGCACCTCATCTCGCACCCAAGCACTCATTGCATCAGCACCAATATCATCAATCATCAGAATTGACGCTTTTTTTATCACATTAACCTTTTCTAAAACGTTATTTTGGCCAATCGCATTCTTCATTTCAACAGCAAACGTTGGAAAATGAATGAGGGTTGTTTCAAACCCAGATAACGCCAGTTCGTTAGCAATGGCGCCCAACAGATAAGTCTTACCGACCCCGAATTGTCCACTCAAGTATAACGCTTGATGAAAATTGCTTGGTGCTTGGCGATAGATTTCAATGAACTCGGTTGCCTTAATCAGAGCTTCAAAACGATTCGTTGGATCGTACGCATCAATTTTCGCCTGTTCAATATCCTTAGGCATATTAATTGATTTTACACGGGCCTGCAACGCAGCTTGTTCGCGTTTTTGTAGCAAGTTAGCCGTTGGTTCATAACTGACATCAATAAAATGGTTATTTAACACTAATTTAGGTGCATACCCTGGGGCGAGCGTCGTTTGTCCATTAGCTAACTTCTGTTTTTCGGTAACATATTCGTAAATTTTGGCAGCACTACGTGTGACGGTCTCTTGTGACAGATGTTCTTTATTAGTTTGAATAAATGCTTGGACGTCCGGATCATTTAAGGCATCTTCAACCAGGTGATTAAACTGTTGATTTAATTTTCGGCGATTCATATAACCCGCTAAGTCTTTACCCATATTTTCCATTACGCATCCCGCCCTTCACGAATTTTTTTCAGCGCATCTTCCAACGCATGCTGATTTTCAGGTGTCGTTATTTCCTTTGGCACTTGGTAATCGGCTTTTGCCCACTTAGGTACTGGTTCTTTTTTAATTTTATTTTGATACCGTGTTGACCGCTTCGTTTGGCCCTTAGTGGTTTGTTTGGTCTTAAAACCACGAATCTGCAAAATTGCATCCGCTGCCGTTTTAACTCCTTGTTGAGCCCATTGATTTGCAATTCGGTCCACAAGCGCTTGTGTTAATCCATCGTATTGTGTGATCACATACACGACTAATATATTGAGTACGTCGTTGTTAAAAATATACCGATTTTGTAAATCTTTCAAAGCACGAATTTCATTTTTGGCAACAAATCCATGATTTTTTTGCTTTAAATATTCTAAATAGTCGACTGGTAAACGCCCTTGACTTTCGGTTAACCACTGCAATTCTTGTTCATTAAAACCCGCTTTTTGCCATTCTTTTTGCAAATCTGCTAGTGGTTTCTTTACAGTCGTTGCCGCTGGCGTTTGGCGCTTACTTTGACGACGCGTATAATTATTTAAAACATTTTGTTCAAGGGCCGTCATATTAATCGTGCTGTCAGCGACGTTCATGGTCAATCCAATTAAACGGGCCAAATCCATCTCATCTAAGCCATAAAAATAATGGAGATTGAATAGACCTTGTTCATACTTGAGAATTTGGTCCGAGTCAATTTGGTATTGGGCCGTTGCATCTTGTAATAAATCCCAATCAAAAGTTCGCAACTCGACTGACGTAAATTGCGGAGAGCGCGCTTTTTTTTGTTGATAAATCGTTTTAGTTTCAGCAACACTAGTTGGTATAGTTGTCAACATCTCATTGGAGACGTGAAAAACCGTTAAGAAATTTTTAGTGACTTCTTGATAGTCCTTGGCATATACGGGGCGTAGCTTAAAGTTATCGCGCAGTTCGATAAAGCGAGTTTCGCGAACCGCCTCAAACAAGGCCACACTTAATAAATCATCATTAAAAAAAGCTTGGGGTGGCATTGGGGCATATAACTCATACACCAACTTCCGGCCTGTTCCCTCGTTTTTTTGGTAAGTTCGCATTAACCCAAGTGCTTCTAGCTTATTGCGGCTATCATAAAATGCAGGTAGGTCAACACTCAATAAATTTAGTAAAGTTGCATGCGTTTGAAAATATTGCTCAGTTTCTTTTTGAGTTTGACTCCATAACAAAAGATAGAGACTGTACGCAACAGCCCCCATCAATGGTTGATATAAGTAAGTGACGACTGTTTGATCGAAATCGGTCAAATAGTTAGCTTTTGTCACTGAAAAACCGTCTTTGGGACTTAGAAAATCAAATGCATCTGACATCGGCTAACTCCTCTCCCTTATTTCGATTTCTTTAACTCTTCTTTGTCCATCATTTCTTGTAACTCATTCATGAAGACGTTCATATCTTTGAATTCACGATAAACACTTGCAAAGCGAATATAGGCAATCTGATCAATGTCTGGTAATAAGCGCATTACATATTCCCCGACGGCTTGTGAAGAAACCTCGTTTTCGCCTAACGAACGAATTTTATTTTCAACTTCATCGACAACTTCGGTCATCTGCTCCATTGTAACCGGCCGCTTTTCAGCAGCTCGAATCAAGCCTCGTAGTAACTTATCTCGGTTAAATTCTTCGCGTGTCCCGTTTTTCTTAATCACCAACAATGGTGTTTGTTCCACCCGTTCGAAAGTCGTAAACCGAAAACGACAATTCTCACATTCGCGTCGGCGCCGAATCACACGCCCCTCATCTGTCGGACGACTATCAATCACTCGCGAACTATTTTGATGACAATGCGGACATAGCATATTGACACCTTCTTATCCTTTAATTATTTCATTTCAGAATTGACCTCAATTTAATCAATCATTATAACAGTAGTATAACACGCCAGGCAAGTACGCTAAACAAAAAAACAGTCGAACAAATTATCTAGTTCGACTGCCGGCATTATTATTGTACATGCAATTGCTGCAATAATGCCAAAACATTTGCTTTTAGGGTTGCTCGGCTGCCTTGATTATCAATGACAAAATCGGCTTGCGCCTTTTTAATTGTTAAGTCATCTTGACTGTCAATACGTAAGGTTGCCTGGTGCTTTGTCAAGCGGTTGCGCGCCATTAACCGTTTTAATTGAATAGTACGATCAACGTATACTACTGCAACACCGTCGCAAAGCTGTTCATAATGTTGCTCATACAACAATGGTATATCCAATACCACTAACGGTGCATACTTAAAAGAACGCATTTGCTGCTGAATAGTTGCTAAAATAATAGGACCAGTAATCGCATTTAGCCTGTTCAATGCTGCTGAATTACCAAAAACAAGGTGCCCCAACGCCGAGCGATCAACCTGCCCAGCCTTAATAATTGCCTCTCCAAAGGCCCTTTGTAACTGTGCCTGAACAGTTTGATCCGTTGCCAACACCTGATGAGCAATCTGATCAGCATCAATCACGGGTACGCCTTGTTCTTTAAATAAGACTGAGACGGTAGACTTACCGCTAGCAATTCCACCCGTTAAGCCCAAAAAATAAGTCATTCAACCGTCCCTTTCTTAATTTGACAGTACGGACAAAAATGAGTACCTCGTTGGGCAACCTTGATTTTTTCGATTGGTGTCTGACATCGTTCACAAGGTTGTCCTTTTTTTCCGTAAACATGTAACATTTCTTGAAAAGCGCCCGCGTGCCCGGTCGCATTCAAAAAAGTATTCACTGTCGTCCCGCCATGTTTTATCGCCAAGTCTAATTCCATGATAATCTTATCATGTAAACGATCCGCTTCAATCCGTGACACCAAGTTTGCTGGCGTTTCTGGATGAATCTCACTTAGCCATAGTGTTTCATCAACATAGATATTACCAAGACCGGTCACGATCTTTTGATCCAGTAACAATGGTTTAATGGCTTTTTTATGTTTCTGGAGTGCTTGGTAAAACGCAGCCTTCTTAAAGGTGGCTGGTGTTGGTTCAACCCCCAAATCCTTCAAACCCGAGACCGTATTTTCTTGTCCCGTTTCAATTAACAACATGCGTCCAAATTTACGAGAATCTAGATACCGTAGCTGGTGTCCATCTGTAAACGTCCAAACAACGTGCGTGTGCTTGGTCATAGGATCCGATGAGGCGTCCACTTCGTACTTGCCTTCCATACGTAAATGACTGACTACCGTTAATCCCTGATCAAGTCGAATTAGTAAGTACTTACCACGCCGATCAATTCCAATAATTTGACGACCAGTAAGCCCCGCAATAAAAACTGCATCTGGGTTACTGATAATTTTTGACCAACGAATCTCAATCTTTTGTATGGTCTTACCAACGACTAATCGTTCCAAGCCCCGACGCACATTTTCAACTTCTGGTAATTCTGGCATTATGTCTCCCCTTACTTCTTAATATCGTACCAAGTTGGTCCGAAGCCACTTTCTACTTTTAACGGTACCATTAATTGGACTGCAGAATCCATTACATTGGGCACTAATTTTTCTAAAATTGGTATTTCTGACATCGGTGCTTCAAAAATCAATTCATCGTGAACTTGTAAGAGCATCTTAGCTTGTAAATTAGCCTTCTTCAACGCCGCTTGCATCAAAATCATCGCCATTTTGATGATGTCCGCAGCACTCCCTTGAATAGGCGTATTCATCGCTGTCCGTTCCGCAAATGAACGCAGATTGAAGTTTTTTGCATGAATATCTGGTAAATAACGACGGCGATGAAAGAGCGTCTCGACATATCCTTCTTCGCGGGCCTTTTGCACGATGTCTTGCATAAATTGATGGACTCCTGGATATTGTTCAAAATAAGCATCAATAAAACGTTTAGCCTCAGCCCTAGTAATCCCAATATTTTGGGATAAACCATAATCACTAATTCCATAAACAATTCCAAAATTGGTTGCTTTAGCTTGACGACGCATATTTGGCGTCACTTCGTCAGCACTAGATAGGCCAAAAATTTTCATTGCGGTATTCGCATGAATATCACGGTTCTCCTTGAAGGCTGCTTGCATATTCTGATCACCTGAAATATGGGCTAAAACTCGTAACTCGATTTGCGAATAGTCAGAAGCAAACATCTGCCAGTCAGGATGACTAGGTACAAAAGCTTGCCGAATCTTGCGGCCTTCCGCCAATCGCACCGGAATATTTTGTAAATTAGGATCAACTGATGATAGTCGTCCAGTTTGCGTTAAGGTTTGTAGATATCGCGTATGAATTTTATTATCTTGATGAATCGACTTCAACAATCCTTCAACGTAGGTTGATTGAATCTTAGCGATTTGACGATAATCTAAGATAGTTTGGACAATTGGCGCTGTTTTTTTCAGCTGTTCTAAGACATCAACCGCAGTCGAATAACCCGTTTTAGTTTTCTTGATAACAGGTAAACCCATTTTCTCGAATAAGATAACACCTAATTGCTTAGGTGAATTGATATTAAAGATCTCACCAGCTTCGGCATAAATTTTTTCTTCCAAAATTTTGAGTGTTTGACTGAACTCGCCACCCATTTGCTGTAGACGACTTGCATCAACCCGAACGCCCGTGATTTCCATATCAGCCAAGACAAGTGCTAAAGGCAATTCCATACTGGTAAATAGATCGAACTGCTGATGCGCTTTTAACTGTGCCGTTAATTGCGGTTCTAATTGGTAAATAGCGGCTGCTTTTTGAATCAAATGTTGATAGAGAATAGTTAGTTCAGTTGGGCGTGCCCGTTTAGCGCCCTTACCATAAACGGCCTCGTCAGTTTGCACATTTTGATATTGGTGCAAGGCAGCAATCGTCCCCAGATCATTACTATTATTGGTCGTGTTCAATAAATAAGATGCTAGTAGTAAGTCAAATTGAACTCCTGATAATCGAATTCCTAAGCGATTGGCCGCTACTTGATTTCGTTTCACATCAAACACCGCTTTGGGACACTTGTCATCTTCTAGCCAATTTTTTAAAACCGGTTCAGCTAAAAGCGTGACATCATCGCTGACATACCAGTGATCTGGCCGACCAATATAAAAACCAATTAAATCTGCGGTGTGATAATTATCCGATAACATTTCAATACCAAAAGCGACATTTTCTGTAGTCGCTACAACCTCAGCAATATTTTCAAATGTTAATACAGTAAACTGATAATTTTCAGATGCAACCGATTCAACTGGGACATCATCAAGTTGGTTCAAAAACGATTTAAAACCCATTTCTTGATAAAAAGCAACCAAAGCAGTTTGATCTGGTCCATGAAATGCAAGTTCATCTAAGCCTAATGTAATCGGCGCATCACATTCGATAGTTGCCAAGTTCTTGCTCATAAAGGCCAATTCACGATCTTCAATCAAGTGCTCCTTTAACTTGCTTTTTTTCATCTCGTCAATATGTGCATAGACCCCTTCAAGGTTGTCATAGGCGGTAATTAATTTTAATGCGGTTTTTTCACCAACTTTATTGACGCCTGGATAATTATCCGAAGTATCCCCCATTAACCCTTTTAAATCAATAATTTGGCTGGGGTTTAAGCCTAATTTTTCGCGAACGTGGGCTGGCGTATAGGCCTCGATTTCATTGACACCTTTAACCGTGATGTTGACAGTTGTCAGATCGGTTGTCAACTGGGTTAAATCACGATCGCCGGTAACGATATCGACTGTAAATCCGGACAACTCGGCTTGTCGAGCAAGGGTCCCAATAATATCGTCAGCTTCATAATTGGCAAGATCGTAAGACTGAATTCCATAGGCAGCAAGTAACTTTCTAATATACGGAAATTGCTCTGTTAATTCAGGTGGCGTTTTTGACCGTCCCCCTTTATAGTCGGCAAATTGTTCTGTTCTAAAAGTCGTTTTACCCGCATCAAAAGCAACTAACACATGCGTAGGTTCGATCTTTTTCAAAATAATATCTAACATGTTCTTAAACGCATAGATTGCATTAGTATGCAGTCCAGCCTGATTAGTAAAGTGGTCCAAAGCCTGATGCATCGCAAAAAAAGCCCGAAAAGCAACGCTATTACCATCAACTAATAATAATTTTTTTTGAGAACTCATATTGTTCCTCCTACATTCGTAAAGTAACTAGTTCTATTCTAACAAAGAAAGTGTCAGGCGTCATTAAGTGCGACCGCTGAGCAGACCACAAAAAAAGATCACAACTAATTGTTGTGACCCAGCTAAAAGATTTTTATTTTGCTTCTGGACGATCCATATTCATTGATGCCATCCGACCAAAAATCTTTTTACTTTGATCGATTGTTGTACCAACCGTATCTTGACCAATTTCATTTTGCAAATCTTTGTATAAATCAACGTAATAAGCCAAGAGATGGCGGTAAACTTCCAAGCCTTTTTCCGTTAAATGTACACGCCGAATACGTTGATCATTTTCATCAGATTGCTCTGCAATAAAAGCAATCTTGCGTAATGAACGACACTGTCGTGAAATTGCTGAACGACTCACTTGCATCTTATCTGCCAACGCACTATTAGTCGTTTCATTATTGGCATTTTGAATCTCATGCATCACTAAAAACTGATCAAAAGACAAACCATACTTTTGACTTTCGCGGCTCATTGATTCACTTAAATTATTAATTAACCACCGATATAACCCTGCAAATTCCATAAAATCAGCTGAGGTACTACCGATCAAATCGGCATTATTCTTTGCGTCCATTCCTATTCCCCCTGTATATTAAAAATTCAAAATGATTAATAAATTTCATACTCACATTATTCAATATGCCAGTGATTATATGCTGACACATGGCTACTGGCAGCCCTTCATCTCTACTGAGTCAGACGAAGCATTCATTTTAATACTACAAACAGTTTATAGTATTGTATTGGACATTTCAACTAACTTTTCTAGGTGTCAATAACTGTTAATTGCAATCATTACAGTAATTTTAATTATTATAGCATAAAAAATATCTATAAACGACAAAATAAAAATACAGCCATATTTTATGGCTGTATTAATGTTATTTAATAATTGTAATTGCAATGTGTCGCCGACCCCAACTGCGACATTGAGCAACACTTGGAAAATGAACGTCAATAATATGTCCTTTAATTGCACTACCAGTATCGCCGGCAATTGCATAGCCGTATCCAGGTACTAAAACGAGTGAACCAAGCGGAATTACACTAGGATCGACCGCGATACAATTTGGATTCTTAGTTAAATCAATCCCAGTTGCGCCAAAATGGCTTAATCCAGGTTGAACAGTTGAATAAGCAGTGGCTTCCACTTGAATTGTTTGACCGGCTTTGCCAACTGCTGTTCTTGATAAATCGGCTTGTTGCACACTAGCGTCAGCAGTGCTCGAAGCTGCTTTGGCAGTTTCACTAGCTGCTTTTTGAGCTGCTTCAGCCTTAGCCGCTTCGCGTGCTTGTTCTGCTATTTTTTCTTTAGCAATTGTGGCAAGAGCTGCTTGGCTTTGGCTTAAATTATTCTTTAAACCGTTGACTTGTTGCTCCAGTTCAGCAGATTGCTGATCTAACCTGCTACGTTGTCCATCAAGTTCAGCTCTGCTAGCTTGCAACTTTGTTTGAATGGCTTGAGTATCACGATAGCTCTGTACTAATTGGTCCATATTATGGTTATTAGCACTTTGAAGAATCGTCAATGTATAAGCGCGGTTGAAAAAATCACTTAATGAATCAGCTGAAAGTAATGCGTTAATTACATTCCGATCATCCGCTGAACGTTGTAATGATTGCAACCGTTCTTTGGCATACCCTTTTCGCTGAGCCAATATAGCTTGCTGTTTTTTTAATAGGGCCTGTGAATGATCTATGCTTTCTGTATTTTCCTTAATTTTTTCTTTTAAACTATTAATCTCCTGATACTTCGCATTCACACTCGTTAGAGTGACCTGAATTTTTGAATTTGTATCATCAATATTTTTTTGGGTACGACTTTCTTGGGCTTTTAATTCACTCAAGCTAGCAGCACTAACAGATGTTCCCATCGTAACCATTGCAACTAAACCGGTCGCAACAGCTAACATTAGCTTTCGAATTCGCATCTTGTTAAATTCCTCCATTCGTAACTCAGCCTTGATTATACGCAATAATTACTAGCAGAAGATTGCAGAACAATGACGTTATATTACAGTTTGACAACATTTATATTTTTTGTGTAATAAACGATTTCAGCAGCGCCTCTCAATCAATAAAGGCCACCACAAAATTTTTGTGGTGGCCTTTATTGATTGTTTAAATATTTAAGTCATCGTTAGCCTTTAATCCGCACTGCGCGAGCCATTTCACGGTCTTGCTCCTTACGTTTGAGTGTTTCCCGCTTATCGTATTCCCGCTTTCCTTCACCAACGCCGATTAAGACTTTAGCAAAGCCATGCTTTAAGTAAACACGTAATGGGATAATCGTGATTCCTTTATTCTTCGTTAAGGCCCCAATTTTGCTAATTTCTTTTTTGTGTAACAATAACTTACGATTACGCAAGGGATCATGATTAAACTGATTACCTTGTTCATAAGGACTAATATGGACATTTTCAAGATATGCTTCCCCACTTCGAACGCGTGCAAATCCGTCACGTAAATTAATCTTTCCTTTACGGACTGACTTGATCTCGGTCCCGGTTAAGACAAGCCCTGCTTCAAATGTTTCTAAAATATTATAATCGTGACCAGCTTTTTTATTTTGTGCGATTAAGTTTGCTGGCTTTTGCGGGTGTTTTTTTGCCATTTAATCACCTACTTTTTAAAAGTACGTTTTTGTGTATTTCGATTAGCGGCCGGTCGTCTGGGATGACTATTTTTCTTTTGATCACCTCGGCGTTGTCCATTTTTTTCATGATCATTTGTCCGCATAGGTCGTTTAGGTCGTGCTTCGAGCTTACTCAAGATTTCAGATGAAGCTAACGGAACTGCCTCACTTGCTAATAGCTCAAAGTCCACCGAGTGGGCATCTAAATCAACATTTGCCACTTTAACACGCACTGGTTGCCCGATGCGGTACATTTTGTGGGTTCTTTCACCAACCAATGCCAGTTGACTTTCAACGAAACTATAATAGTCATCTTTCATTTGTGAAATGTGTACAAGACCTTCAACCGTATTAGGCAATGCAATAAACATCCCAAAGCTAGTCACTGAACTGATTACCGCATCATATTCATTGCCAACTTTATCAAGCATATATTCAGCTTTCTTAAGGTCGACAACTTCCCGTTCAGTATCGATTGAGCGCCGTTCTTCAAGTGACGTTTGTTCTGCGATTGGTTGTAATTTTGGTGCCCATGCTTCCTTTTCTTCAATTGTCATCCCATATTTTGCATAACTATGAATTAAGCGATGCACAATCAAATCGGGATAACGTCGAATTGGTGAAGTGAAATGCGTATAGAAATCCGCACCCAACCCAAAGTGACCTAGAGATTCATCTGAATAACGTGCTTGTTGCATACTTCTCAACAACATAGTCGTAATAATCGGCTGTTCTGGTTCGCCTTCGATCTGGGTCAAAACTTCTTGGAGCATCATTGGCGTCACTTTTTTACTTGAACCGTGGGCTTGAATCCCATAAGCCGTAATAAATTCGAAAAAGTTTTTCATCTTATCGGCATCCGGTGTTTCATGCACACGATATAAAAATGGCACTTGCGCCTTACTATAATGTTCAGCAACAGTTTCATTGGCAGCTAACATGAACGATTCAATCATCCGCTCTGAAAGGCCGCGTTGACGCAACTCGATGTCGATGGCTTTGCCATTTTCATCAACGATGATTTTAGCTTCATCTTCTTCAAAATCAATCGCGCCTCGGTTATGACGCTTCTTCAAGAGGATTTCATGTAATTCCGCCATCGTTTCAAACATAGGGACTAATCGTGCATATTGAGCCCGTAATTCAACATCTTGATCCGTTAAAATCTGATTAACATTTTTGTATGTCATTCGAGCAACCGATTTAATAACACTTGGAAAAATTTTATGTTCGATCACCATGCCATGTTCATCGATTTCCATTTCACACGTTAATGCCAATCGCTCAACATCAGGATTCAATGAACAAATCCCATTTGATAAACGGAATGGCAACATTGGCAACACGCGATCGGTTAAGTACGTACTAGTCCCACGATCCAATGCTTCAACATCTAACGGAGAACCTTCAGTCACATAATAACTCACATCTGCAATATGGACCCCGAGGTAATAGTGACCATTCGCTAATTTCTTAACGTTCACGGCATCATCGAAATCTTTAGAGTCGTCCCCATCAATAGTCACAACATCTTGGTCAGTTAAATCCGTGCGACCCAATTTATCTGCTTCTAAAACCGTGTCCGGAATCGCTTCTGACTGCAAACGGACTTCTTCCGGAAAATCAGTCTTAATATCGTGTTGATAAACAATCGATAGCACATCAACCCCCGGATCATTTTTGTTACCTAATACTTGTTTGGCAATTCCGCGCATCTGACCAGGTGCATCGACACTTGGGTAAGATGTAATATCGACTTGGACCATATCTCCTTTTTGCGGATGCAAACCATTATCAGTTAAATAAATTAAATAGCTGTTTAATTTTTTGGCGTGACTTTGAATATAACCAATCAAACCCGTCTTTTCTTTTTGAATATCTGAATAGGGCATGAATTCACCGACAATTTCTTCAATTCCACGAGTAATAACTTTAGTAACTTTTCCTTCCGGACCACGCCGACTGTTTTCTTCAGCTTCTTTAAGAATTGCTACTTCAACAGTGTCCCCATTCATCGCAAAATTTGTATTGGGTGGTGCGATAAAGATATCTGGATCACTCGGTTCTTTATCGACAATTGAAACGAAACCAAAACCACGATCATTTGCATGGAAGATTCCTTCGACAAGGCGGTTACTTGCTGGTAAACGGAACTTTCCAGCATCATCCATATTCAATATTTTGGCGCCTTCTAATTCTGCTAATACTTTCACTAAGTCTTTAAAACCTTGTGAGCCGGCAACTCCGATTCGTTCACTAATTTCGGATACGTTTAATTGCTGCGTTGCGTCTGCTTCAAAAATCCCAAGAATGGCTGTTTTCATCTGTTCAACTTGTATCACATCAACACCTCTTTCTCATTTCTTAAAACGGTTTATAAATTTTAGGACATCAGTTTCTAATTGATGATGCTCACGATCAACCGTGAGTACATGCCCAGATTGTGGGTACCAATGGTAATCAACGGTAATGGATTGCTGTTCTAACTGTACTTGTAATGCTAATGCTTGTGCTGAATCAATCACTTGATCTTGTCCGCCTTGACCAATGAACACCGGTTTATCACCAATATGATCTAAGTTATCAGTCACAAGCTGACTAAAGGCCGCTATTTCGGCAAGCTGTTGTGGTAAATATTGCCTAATAGCCGCCAGGCGTGCTGTCTCATCTATTGGTGTAGTCGCCATTAGTTGCATTGTCCGACGTGCATATTGTAAAAAAAGAGGTATCAACTTGTCAGTCGGCCCTTCTAGTACTGGCGCACTAAAAATACCACCACCACAAATTTGCGGTAATTCTTCAAGCGCCCGCATCGCAAACAATCCCCCTAATGATAGTCCGAAAACAAATAAGGGTCGCTTATTGGCTGCTTGTAATTGCGCAATTGCCATCCTCGTATCAGTCCACCAAGCATCAACCGAACCAGTCGTTAAAATATCAGCTGGATCAGCCGTCGCATGTCCCATAAAGTGTGGTGCTCGCACAGCCAGTTTCTGTTTTTCCAAAAAGCGGCCTAGCATCCGTACATCATTTGCACTACCTGTATAGGCATGTAACAACACAACCCCGATTGAACCGCCGTCAAAATAAAACGGTTGTGGTAATCGATACGTCATGCCTCCACCTCCAGTGATTACAGCTTGAATTCATTTAAAAAGGTCTCCTGCCATTCAACAGGAGACCGCATCAAAGTTCTTATTAGAATTCGACCCGTCCCGCATATTTTAGTGCGATGATAAATACACTAACGCTAATGCAAAGACGAAGAATAAGGTTCCTAAGACAACTGTCACTTTCTGCATGAAAGCTTCAAAGCCTCTAGCCTTTTGCTTGCCAAATAAATCACCAGAACCGCCTGATAATGCACTTAGCGCGTCCTGTTGTTTACTTGGTTGCATCATGACTGCGATTACAATCAAGATTGAATCGATTAATAATAAGTTCAGGATAAGATTTTCCAACCTAGTTCCCTACCTTTCTATCTACACTGTCTTTTAATACTTTAGCATAAAAAGTAACTGATAACCACTTTTTTATCGATTATTTTACGAGATTGTCGTCCACATTTTTTAACGCTTGGGCTGCAGCCTCAATTTGACGTCGGACGGTCGCACGGAGCTGATGATCCGTTAAAATAATCAGCGCATCGCCAGCCCGAATGACTGTATCACCATGTGGGATCAGTTCAGTTTCGCCACGCACAATGGCAATCAATAAACAGGTTTTGGGCCAGGCAACTTCACGAACTTGACGATCTTCAAGCGGCGCACCGGCAAAAACTGGTACTTCTAATCGATCGGAAAATGTTGCTAATTGGCGATGTGGTTTGTCAAGCAACCGTTGTAGTAAAGATGCATAAATTGGAGCACCCCCCATTAAATCAACGACGATATAGGCCACCAACGATAAAATCGCTAATGGCATCAAATGAACCAGTGAGCCGACCATTTCAGTCACTAATAAAATGGCCGTAAATGGTGCCTTACCGATTCCAGCAAAGTACCCGCCCATCGCAAAAATAATTAGATTAGGGACATAAACCGGTGCTAACCAGCCAAGTTGAACCATCACAAGTCCGTAAAGGGCCCCAATTAAAGCACCGAGTGATAAGATGGGCAGAAAAATCCCACCTGGTAGACCCGAACCATATGAAACCATTGAAAATATAAATCGTAATAAGAATAAACCAACAACCACACTAATCGTCGGCAGATTTTGGCCAAGGTGTGCAATCAAGCCGTTGCCGCCACCTAAAATCTCAGGCCAAAAATAACCAATTGGTAAAACACATAACAATGGCACTAATCCGGTATACGCTTTTGGTAGTGAGACCTTTGCATAAAGTTGCGGTAACCATAATAATACCTTTTGATAGGCATATCCCAGTAATCCTAATATCACACCAAGGACCAACAAATGCCAATATTGATTAATTGGCAAATTCTGCGAATAAGTAATATGTAACGTTGGCGCCAAGCCAAAGAAATCCAATGAAATAAAGTTAGCGGCAATTGCACTGGCTAGTGAGGTAATCCAGACCAATGGTGAAAAATTATGATAAATTTCTTCCAATACGAAAAACGTACCAGCAATTGGGGCATTAAATGCAGCCGACAAGCCAGCTGCGGCCCCGCTAGCGATTAAGATCCGGCGATCGGCCCCGCGATTTTTAAACTTAGCGGCGACCCCTTGACCAACCGCAGCGCCCAGTTGAATCGACGGACCTTCTCGACCTAAGAATAAGCCCGGTACAATGCTTAAAATCCCACCGATAAATTTACGCCACAAGATCGACCACCAATTAAAATCAAACTCACCTTCTAATTGGCCTTCAACTTGGGGAATCCCGGAACCACTAATATTAGGTTCTTTTTTTAATAGCTGCGCCACCAACAGCCCAATCACCAAGTTAGTAATAATCAATAGTCCCCAATACCATGGATGCGCATTTAATCCCTGATAAAGCGTGATGACAAAGGCCAAACCTTTTTCAATTGCTAAGCGAAATAAGCTAACTACTAATCCGGTGAATATCCCCACTAATAATCCTTTCCCCACAAAGCGAAAACGCGTTTTATTAAACTGACTGGCACGTCTAAGTCGTCCATTTTCCACGTTTACCTAACCTCCGTCTGATAATACTTTATATACAGCCTACCACGGAAATGATGATTATCAAATACTGAAATCATATAAAAAGCCGAGCATTATCGCTCAGCCTGCTTAAACAGTATTTTCTTTTTATTTTGCCATGGCCGCTCAGTAAACAACCAAGCAAAAATTCCAATCACCACCAGATTTCGTAATAATATCCATCCCAACATCGCTTTTTGATGATGCTGAATGAGTTCAATTGGTTGGCGACTAAAGAATCCATTCATGCCAAAAAGCCAAGCCAGATAAAAGGTGCTAACAAATGCAATTGGTTTTTTCAAGCTGCTAACTTGAACTAACTGATACTTATTTTCAAGCGATAATTGATTGTAAATCCAAGCACCGCACCATAATAACAGACAGATTGTCAAGCATAGTCCAATCATCAAACCAACTTGTTGATGGTTGTCGTAAAGCTGCTGATGATTATTTTCAAGCGATAAAAATTTACTTAATAACGTGCCATTGTCATTTTTACTAATCGAATATGCCATCGGACTGTCACTTGTCAAAAAGCGCCAAGTATCCCCAATATTGGTAATTGAATAGACAAACGACCACATAAAGCCTAAACCACCAATCATTAACGTTGACAATTCACCAATTACCAACCCAATTAATATCCCTATTGTATAGATGCCAATCATCAAGGCTAAGTTGCCGCTTTCAAGTTGCATCAAATTCATTAGATCAATCTGCGCATATGGTGCCTTAACCGCTAGTTCAACAATTAAATAATAGACTGCATGCCCGACAAGAAGACTCCCTACTAGTGTCCCAATTCCATAAAGTAATTTAGTCCAATAAATTTGGCGCCGAGACTCAGTTAAGCCAAATAAAAAGGTATCAAAATGTGTTCTGCGATCATTTGCAAAAGTCATCAACCCTGCACTATAGACGACGACTATCAGTACAACAATCATCATCGGATTGCTAGCAGGCCCACCAACCCCCGTTTTTTTAAAAAATTGATTATCTTCATTTTGATACGCTTTTAATGACTTAGTCCGTTTATCATCTGATGATTGTTGTAGATCATAATATTCAGGATGTTCCTTATACTTTTTGGTAAATAATTGCGAGTGATTGAAATCATATCCGTGTTGCCAATTATTCACGGCTCTTACACCAGCGATACTAAACAATCCGACAATCATTAACAATAGGACAACTAGTGATTTCCAATAACGTAAATTCATAATTCTAACTAATTGTTTTTGCACTGTGAACTACCCCTCTTTTTAAACGAAGACCTGATAGTCTTGTTCATTCGTTAAATTTGCTTCAAAAATATCTGCTAATGTAATCGGTAATGATTCGCATAGGACCGGATCTAAAGCCGCTATTTTGCCTGCCAATTCGTCTGTATAATCTGCGAAATAAACAACCATGACACGCCCTGAAATATTAAGTATTCTACCATCTGCCTTAAACAATGATGGTACTTGATTAGTCTTCAACACAATTTGCAGTTTGCGTGCATTTTGGCGAACAGTTTCCAATCGATAATCCTGAATAATATGTCTTTCTTTTAAGATTAATGTGCGATCGATTAACGGCTCTAACATCACTAGATTATGCGATGTAATTAATAGTGACCGTTGGTTTTCACTCACTTGATCCAGTAATAGCCGAATCACATTTTTACAAACGACCACATCTAATCCATCAAAAGGTTCATCCAACAATAAATATGGTGCGTGACTACTAATTGCCAAAATAATATTAAATAAACCACGCATTCCTTTAGAGAGCTGTTGGTATTGTTGATTATCCATCAGATAATATTCTGCTAATAACGCCATCATCTGTGACATGTCAAATTGTGGATATGCTGCTTCATAGAACTGGCCAATTTGGTTTAACGATAAATTCTTGAAGAATAAGTGGTCCTCATCAAGATAAAAAATCTGAGTTTTCAATGCTAGATTCGTTTCGATCGATTCACCGTTAATTAAAATTTGACCATCATCTAATAAATAATGACTCGCAATGCATTTCAATAAAGTCGATTTGCCAGCGCCATTCCGTCCAACCAAGCCGATGATTTCACCCGGCGTTTGTTCAAAGGTAATGTCTTCTAGAATTGTTTGTTGTCCAATTTGCTTATTTAACTGATTAATCGTTAGCATTTACTTGACCCCTTCCATACTGCTCAGTAATCCATGTTGTTAATTCTGTTTTATCGACTGATAAATAACGTGCTTCTAAAACTAAATCTTGGATTTTATGTTTGATTTGCGCAATTTTCACATCGTCTCTAACAGTCGCTTGTTGTTCGGCAATGTAAGTCCCGCGGCCCTTAACTGTCATAATCACACCTTGCATTTCCAACATCTTGTAGGCCTTACTAACTGTATTGGGATTCATCAATAATTGCCGTGCCATTTCACGCACCGATGCAATTCGTTCACCGGGTTGCAAAATTCCTTGTAACACTTGCGCTTTAATTAATAACACAATTTGTTCGTAGTACGGTTTTGCACTACTCTTATCAATCATCATTGCCGTGCACCTCCTTAATATCCACTAGGTGTATTACACTGTATTATTATACGTAGTACACACAAGAAGTCAAGCTAATTTGACCAATAAAAAAAGACAATCGCCGCCGGTTGTCTTTGTTATAAATTCGATTTGAAAAAAGCAGTGATGGTATTCATTAATGCTGGTTTCACCAGATGCCGTTCACCATTTGCCGTTAAAAATGTTACGTTTTTAGCATAAGTTTGATCGTTAATCTGCCGTTCGAACATCGCCACTTGTTCGTACGGTATACGTTCGTCCGCTGTACCATGCCAGAATAAAACAGGCCGTTCTGCAATCGCACGCGGTTGTTCGGTTAAATCGTAGGCCGTTAGCCAACTTGTCAACAAGCCTAAATCATCGGGTTGCGCTAACTGATGCACCTGGACATTTTCACGGACCAATCGTGCATATGCTAGCGGTGCTGGCGTGCCCATAATACATGCGGCTGCTTTGATTTCTGGATGCTTAGTTAATAATGCCGCCGTTGTCATCCCGCCCATTGAAACCCCACCGACACCAATCCGACCGGCTTGAATCAGATTGAGTTGTCGCCAGTAATCGATGATTAAACTAAACTCGGCAAGATTAGTTTGAATGCTTTGCCAAAAAGTCCATGAAGGAACTTCCGAAACAGGTTGTAGCCGTTCACCGTGGTTGAGAGCATCCGGTAAAATAACCCGCATACCTGCTGCAGCTAGTTTACGAGCTTGTGTCAAAACTAGTTCTTTGGCCGAACGCCAACCATGATAATAAACCACTAGCGGCAGTGGCTGGTGCCGATCTGCATCTCCGACAACTTCTAAAACAGGAATTCCTTTAATCTGTCGTTTTAACACTAATATCATCGCGCACCCTCCTCGTTGATTTCAAGATTACTATAACGGAAGTTACTGGTGTTGTCACCGAATTAGTATCTAGCATCATTAAAAAAACCACTAGATCGTTTGATCCGGTGGCTAAAATGTGGCTTTCAAAACTAGATTCTTGTGCTTAACGTTAGCCAAACAACAATATGCTGGCCATTAGGTTACCGATGTTAATTCTACTTCAAATACACACGCTATTTACATGGCCTTGGGCGCCTGTACACCTAGTAAGGCTAGTGAGGCTTCTAAGACTGCGCTGACACTCTTCACTAATGACAAGCGGGCATTTTTCTGGTCATCGTCTGCTAAAATCTTAGAATTTGCATAGTACTTGTTGAAAGCTTTTGCTAAACGCAATGCGTATTTCGCAATCACGGAAGGTTCATATTCTTGACTAGCCTTAATAATCATGTCAGGGAAGTTACTGAGCATCTTTAAAACATCCCAAGCATTGGCATCTGAAACGATTAAATCAGCATCCATTGTGACTTCTTGGTTTGCTTTACGCAAGATACTTTGGGCACGCGCATTGGTATATTGTACGTACGGGCCTGTTTCACCTTCGAAACGAACCACTTCTTCTAAGTCGAAATCGAAGTTATCTAAACGATCATTCTTTAAATCATGGAAAATAACGGCGCCAATCCCGACTTGTTTAGCAACTTCTTCACGGTTAGGTAAATCTGGATTCTTCGCTTCAATTTGAGCGCTAGCTAATTGCACAGCATCATTTAAAACTTCTTCTAACAGGATCACACGCCCACTCCGAGTTGATAATTTCTTACCACCTTGCGTAATTAAACCAAATGGAATGTGGCGAATTTCATCTGACCAATCATTACCCATTTCTTTTAAGACAGCCTTCATTTGGTTGAAATGTTCCCGTTGTTCGCCGCCAACAACGTATAATGATTGCACGAAATTGTACGTGTCATGCCGGTACATCGCAGCAGCTAAGTCACGTGTCATATAAAGCGTTGCACCATCTGATTTTTTGATCAAAGCTGGATTCAAGTTATAGTCACTCAAATCCACGATTTCAGCGCCACGACTTTCGTGTAAGAGACCCTTCGCTTCAAGTGCGTTGACCACACTGTCCATCTTATCGTTATAAAAGGCTTCACCATTAAACGAATCAAATTCGACCCCTAACATTGTATAAATTTTTTGGAATTCTTTCAGTGATTCGCTTCTGAACCATGACCAAAGTTGAGTCGCTTCTTCATCCCCAGCTTCTAATTTTCGAAACCATGCCCGTGCTTCGTCATCTAACTCGGGGTGTGCCACGTCCTCTTGATGGAACTTAACGTAGTATTTCAACAGGTTCGTGATCGGATCGGCTTTGACTGCTGCTTCACTCCCCCATTTTTTGTAGGCCACAATTAATTTTCCAAATTGGGTCCCCCAGTCGCCCAAATGATTGATTTTGATTGGGTTAAAGCCCACTTTTGTCATAATTTTGGCGATTGAATTTCCAATTACGGTTGAGCGTAAATGCCCCATTGAGATTGGTTTAGCAATATTAGGTGATGACATATCGATTGGCACGTTACCGCCTTTACCGAGATTACTTTGACCGTAATTAGCACCTTCTGTTAAGATCGTCGTGAGGATTTGATCACTAAAAACCGCCTTATCTAAGAAGAAGTTGATGTAGGGACCATTGGCAATAACCTTTTCAAAGCCAGACTGATCTATTTCTGCAACTAAGTCTTGAGCGATTTGCTGTGGTGCTTTCCGTAATGTTTTCGCTAAGATAAACGTTGGAAAAGCATAATCCCCTAAATCTGATGTTTTTGGCGTTTCAATGAGTTGTGCGACTTTATCTGCTGGTAAACTGTCCCCTAATACGCCCATCAAGGCAGTGGTTACTTGTTGTTTAAAATCCATGTTGATAGCCTCCTTAATATTTGTGAACAAAAAAAGTCCCTTTCAAATAAATGAAAGAGACGAGAATTCCCGCGGTACCACTCTGATTGATCAATCGATCCACTCAATAGTATGCAATTGTTCAACCAAAAGTGCGCCGCACCAACTTGATTACCCACCTTACACCATCTGTGGGCTCGCTATAAATCGCTGTTGCTGTTATTCTTTTGACTGTTTTAACTTAACAGTTAGTATAGCGAACTCAGCCGATTTTTTCAAGCATCATTATTTGTCAGCAACTCCTCACACTACGTAGATGATTATAATTAACCATGTGCCTAAAATAAAAAAGGATTAACCAAAGTTAATCCTTCCTAAACAAAAACAAATAGATAATTTGAAGCGAGTGACGGGAATCGGACCCGCGACGCAAGCTTGGGAAGCTTGAGTTTTACCACTAAACTACACTCGCATTACTCGACATAGTATACCATATTATTTCTGATTTGTGCATATTTTTTAAAAAAAATGATTAATCACTTAACAGATGCCGGGAGTATGCGGTATACTACAGGTATCAACTTGATGGGAGTCTTTTTAATGACCGATTCGCAAAATAGTATCCCTGCGTCAACTGATTTTCATTGTCCTGCTTGCCAAGTACCAATTGAATATGGCATCAAACGTTGTCCAGATTGCCAAACTGCGATTTATTATCGCGATATGGCGGAAACATTTTGGAACGAACGCAAGTTGAAGCTTTTCAAACAAACTGACGCTATTCAACGCGGAAAATAAGTTAATTTTAACCAGCAACTGTCACTTTCGCTAGTGACAGTTTTTTTTATTTGAAAATAATTAATTTAGAATCCGCTACCAGCATAATATTAATAGGCATCAGCCGCCTTTTAACTGTCGATTTTAATTTGAATCCTTTGAAAATGGTTGCTATAATGGCTCACCATAGTAGGAGGTCTTTATGATAGAGAAGAACAAAATGAGTTTATTTAACCTTGTAATGCTCGGTTTAAGTTCCATCATCGGTTCCGGTTGGCTGTTTGGCGCCTGGGAAGCAACTACTGTAGCAGGTCCAGCAGCCATCCTCTCTTGGATTGTTGGTGCGATTGTCATTGGTGCAATCGCCTTTAATTACATTGAACTCGGTACGATGTTTCCTGAAAGTGGCGGTATGAGTCATTATGCCCAATATAGTCATGGGTCATTACTCGGGTTTATCGCTGCTTGGGCTAATTGGGTATCCTTAGTTACAATCATCCCCATTGAAGCCGTTGCTGCTGTTCAATATATGAGCTCTTGGCCTTGGGCTTGGGCTAATTGGACGAACCATTTTATGCAGCACACTGAAATTTCTAATCGTGGTTTGCTAGTCGTCTTTGGATTCATCATTGCCTTCACCCTTTTAAATTTTTGGTCTGTTAAATTTTTGACCCGTTTTACTAGTTTTATTGCGATTTTCAAATTAGGTGTCCCATTACTGACAATCACCATGTTAGTTTCAACTGGCTTCCACACGGGTAATTTTGGTCATTCAATGGCCACCTTTATGCCGTATGGTTCTGCGAAAATTTTTGCGGCGACTTCTATTTCTGGAATTATTTTCTCTTACAATGCCTTTCAAACTGTCATTAATGTTGGTAGCGAAATTCGCGACTCTAAACGTAATATTGGACGTGGTATTGCCATTTCACTAGGAATTAGCATCATCATTTATCTCCTACTACAAATCACCTTTATTGGTTCTGTTTCTCCGACACTCCTAACTAAAGTTGGTTGGCACGGTCTGAACTTTCAATCACCATTTGCTGATTTAGCTATTCTTTTGGGCATTCATTGGTTGGCGGTCCTACTTTACCTGGATGCGTTTGTATCTCCATTTGGAACAGGCGTTTCATTCGTTGCTTCATGTGCACGGACTTTAGCAGCGCTCAAACAAAACAAGCACATGCCTGCTATTGTGGGCCGCATGAATAAAAAATATAATATTCCCCGGTTTGCCATGGTCATCAATGCCATCGTCAGTATGTTACTTGTGTCAATCTTTAGAAGTTGGGGCACATTGGCCAGCGTCATTTCAACGGCCACTTTAATTGCTTATCTAACCGGACCAGTGACGGTCATGTCATTACGCAAAATGGCGCCTGATATGCATCGACCAGTCCATTCACCGTGGATGAAGGTGATGTCTCCTTTGGCCTTTGTTTTAGCTAGTTTAGCAACTTACTGGGCAATGTGGCCAACAACCATTAAAGTTATCGGGGTCATCATGCTTGGATTACCATTTTATTTTTATTACGAATATCGAATTCACTGGGAAAATACCTGGGCACAGTTTAAGGGTAGTCTGTGGTTAATTGTTTATTTAGCCTTACTTTCACTGATTTCGTTTCTCGGGAGTCGTGAATTCAATGGTATTAATCTAATCCCCTATCCATTTGATTTTATTTTAATCAGCGGCTTAGCCCTTATTTTCTACTACTGGGGGATCATCAGCCGATTCTATTCAAAATACTTTTCGCGTGCCATGCGTATCAATGACGATGTTGAAAGTTAATTTTTATCAAAAAACGCCGAATGACAATTAAAAGTTGTTGGGCGTTTTTTGATATCATAAGCTTAATTCTGTTAAAATAAATCTATCTATATTAGGAGGCATTCCACATGCAAAAATTTACCGTCCAATCGACCGATCACGTCCATGCGCTTAACGTCGTCTTATGGCAGCCGACACAAGCCCCAATTGCTGTGATCCAAATTCTTACTGGGATGGCCGAATATATTGAACGCTATGCTGCGTTAGCTCAATTTTTAAACGATCATCGAATTGCTGTCATTGGTCATGATCATGTTGGTCAAGGTCATTCCGTTCAATCGGCCGACGAACTTGGCTATTTTGGACAACACGGATTACAAACTCTAACCAACGACTGCCGCTTAATTGGCCAGCTGACCCATGAAAAGTATCCAGAAATTCCGTTATTTGTCCTTGGACATTCAATGGGCTCAATGTTAGCCACCCAATACGTCAAGCAAACTGAGGTTCCAATAGCCGGAACCGTCTTAATTGGGGTCATTGATGTCCCTTTCATTCTCAAACCAGTCCTCCCAATCGTTAAACTAATTGGTATGGTTGCCGCTAAACGACCGGGAACATTGTGGAATAAGCTTGCTTTTGGCCTTTATTCGAAACGCTTTGATACCCAGCGTCCTTTTTCGTGGCTAAGCTATAATCAAGCCAACGTTGCGCATTACGAACAACATCCGCTATGCGGTTACGTCTTTTCAAACAACGGATTTGCCATGCTATTTAGTCTAACAGCGCTAACTACCCATGCTGACTGGCAATTTGCCTTGCAATCGCGACCGATTCTAGTCATGAGTGGGGCTGATGATCCAGCCGGGGGCTATGGTCACCGTGCCAAGCGCTTAATCAAACAATTTAAAAAGCACACTGTCAAAAAAGCAACGGTGTGCATTTTACCAAAAACAGCTCATGAACTTCTACTAGAAACAAATGCTAAACAACATTATCAATTTATCTACACCTGGTTACTTAAAGCAATTTCTGAATCTCCTTTAAGACACCATAGTTCTCATTAGTATCAGCACGGTAATTTGCATATTCTGCCATCTCGTCAGATGCATTTCCCATTAAATAGCTATACTTAACCGTCTGCAACATTTCTTTATCGTTATAAGTATCTCCAAAGGCCATCATTGCAGCCGGGGTAATGTGCAAATGATCTGCTAAGAGATTCATCGCATGACCTTTATTAATTCCTTGATTCATAATATCAATCCATTCAACTCCGGCCACCGTAACCGAAAAATCGGCAGCAAATTGCGGGGCAAAAATTGCATCATATTGTTTTTGACTATCTTTGCCCGGGAAATAAATTGTGAATTTATTGGCTTCCACCCGAACCTGGGTTAAATCTGGCACATACTTAATGTTTGTATAAAACTGCCGTAAAATTGCATCATAATTTTGATATTGTGTTTCAACGTAAGCTGCATCCATCCCGCAAATTACGCCAATTCCACCTGGTATTTGATTGACAAATTCAATCATCCGTTGATAGTCGACTAATGGTAGTAGGCTCTTAAACAAAGTCTGTCCTTGATAAGCAATTGTAGCACCATTATCACTAACATAAATCATCATATTAGCTAATTCCGGAAACATCTGTCTTAAGGTATACATTGGCCGACCGCTTGCAGCCGCAAACAGAATCCCTCTGCGATACAATTGACGAATTGTTGGCACAAAATTCGGTGGTAGCTGTCCATTTTCGGTTAATAACGTATGATCCATATCGGAAGCGATTAATTTAACTGTCATTCTTAATTCTCTCCTATTCTTATTACTCTAATAAATATAACGTTTCCACCAATCAACGGCAACCGTTCTCATTCAAATTATACTAAAAGAATTTAATCCACTGCTATCCGTCATCCAACAAGAAAAGAACGCCTCTAGTGTTTAATAACCACACTAAGGTACTCTATTTAATAATATATACGCCTTCGATGGCAGGGGAGCCTCACTACCGTTTGATAGATCACACCAGCTCGCTCTAATTCTGCCATGCCTGCATCGATCACAATTTCTTGATTAATTTCCACTCTATCCATATGCACTTTTACTCCGATTCCGAATAAGACAACTATATAAAATGATTAAAATTACTATCCATATTTGTTCCTTCATTTATATTTATTATTCGCGCAATAAAAGTCCCCCATTAACTATATATACGTTACCGCCCTCTATCTAACGTATTATCATATCAAATATTGCTTATTTTCGATATTTTTATTAGGTATATTTTAATAGCGTTTATATATTCACTTTAAACCTTTTTAATGACTTATCTTTGTAACACTAACATACGTTGTAACCCGATCTGACGCTTTTGTAACATTTGCGTTTTTATCTATATCGTTTTTCTATTAAATAGATAAAGAATTGAAAATATGCTGATTTCTAAAAGTCATCTTCAAACTTGTAACTGTTCATATTCAATATCTTCTCCATCACAAGCATAGTATTAGGCGTTAAATCACAAACAAATATTTGATACGATGCTTCAACTCCTATTGCTCGTATTCTGTTCTCACTCGCTTAGTTAATAAATTCGTCAGAAAAAAAGACCACCATCAAAATTGATAGTGGTCTTTTGCAATAAATAATGCCCGTGGCAGGATTCGAACCTGTACTTGGTTACCCAAACAGCGACCTGAACGCTGCGCGTCTGCCAGTTCCGCCACACGGGCGATTGTTTTACAAAACTATTATACCAGTGTTACGGAGCCCTGCCAATACCCCTTTATTAATATTTCGCTTATAATAGTGGTTAGTAAGGGAGGAATTCATATGCAAGTTATCACAGATTCAACCGTTCGCGCAGTCCTGAAAGAACGACCGGCCATCAGCCATAAGGGTGATTTCGGCCGGATCTTGATTATTGGTGGTAGTCAACAATATGGTGGTGCCGCAATAATGAGCGCTGCTGCGGCTGTTTATGCCGGTGCCGGATTAGTCTCTGTTGCCAGTGACTTAAGTATTCTGACAGCCTTACACACCCGCTTACCTGAAGCAATGTTTATTGATTATCACCAACCTTTCATGCAGTGGCGTGCCACTATTCACTCAGCCGATGTGCTTGTTGTCGGACCAGGTCTCGGACTTAGTTCATTTGCAGCACAATTACTCAATAACCTGTTACAAACCGTTCATCCGAAACAAACAGTCATCATTGATGGCTCGGCACTAACCCTAATTGGACGTGAGCATATACCATTACCAAACGCAAATATAATCTTAACTCCCCATCAAATGGAATGGACTCGCCTTAGCAACCTCCCAATTGATCAACAGACAGTTGCTGCTAATCAAGCCGCCCTCACCGCTTATCCCAATGCAATTCTCGTGCTTAAAAAGCATCATACAGCAGTTTATCAGCATCAACAGGTCCAAAAATTGACCATTGGTGGTCCCTCAATGGCAACTGGGGGCAGTGGTGATACACTAACCGGCATTATTGCTGCCTTCTGTGGCCAATTTGGGACCAACTATCAGACCATTTGTGCCGCCGTTTATACCCATAGCGCGATTGCCGATGAACTCGCCAAAACCCAATACGTTACGCTTCCCAGTCAAATCATTCAAGCCTTGCCCCACTATATGGCAAAAATCGCACACCAATCCTAAAAAACAGCAACCTTTTTAAAAAAAGTTGCTGTTTTTTAATTTGCTTTAAGTAATGTCACTTCTGTTTCTGTAAGTGCCCGGTATTGTCCTCGTTTTAAATCATCCGGCAATTCAAGTGGTCCCATCTTGATCCGTTCTAACGTCAAAACTTCCTTGCCAACCGCATGAAACATTCGTTTCACTTGGTGAAACTTACCTTCATGAATCTCAACCGTAATTTGGCTTTCTTGTTGAGCGATATCCACATTCAAAATGTCAAGCTGCGCCGGTTGTGCCTTAAAATCGCCCAACACAAGCCCCGCTTCAAACCGGGCTTGATCATCGGCCGTCACAACGCCGGCAATCGTCGCCCGATAAACCTTGCTGACATGCTTTTTTGGACTCAACAAAGCATGACTTAGAGCACCATTGTTCGTCAACAATAACAAACCAGTCGTGTCTTTATCTAATCGGCCAACTGGAAATAAATCATCCCGGCGATCAGCATCTTTTAACAAATCCAGTACCGTTTTCTGCGGATCAGTCGTCGCCGAAACCACCCCTGCTGGCTTATTCATCAACCAATAAAAATAGGTTTGATAACGCACTGGTTCATCGTCAACATAGACCATTGTCGCCGAGGCCACTTTGAACTTCGCATCCTTAACTACTGTCCCATCAACGCGCACACGTCCGGCTTTAAAAAGCGACTTCAATTCTTTACGTGACGCCACATTCATGTGGCTTAAAAAACGATCAATTCTCATTTGATTCTCAACTTTCTTCTAAAGCGATCTAAATTATTACCAATTACATAGTCGGCTAGGCGTGATTTGAGCACTAATACGGCGTAAACCGCCACCCCAAGGGCCACACTGATTATTAAAACTAAAACGCTCTGAAGACGACTATACGGATTAAAAATGAGGTATAACACCTTGACTGCCCCTGCCGTGACCAAATACATCACTAGTGAAAAGCCCAAGACGCCGATTAAACGCCGAATGGTCTTGCGTAATGCAAAGTGATAATAGCGATGCAGTGCTGCAATCATTAAAATCGAACTTGTCGCAAAGGCTAAGCCAGTCGATACTAACGGCCCGTATACCCGGAAGAAATAGATTGCTGGATATTGCGCCACGATTTTAACGATAAACCCGATGAATAAGTAAAATAATGCTAGGCGATTTTGGTAAAGTCCCTGAAGCACCGCCCCTAAAACTGTAAACAATCCCAACATAATCGAAATATAAGATGAAAATTGTAAAACGCTGATACCAAGTGTATCGTGTGCATAAAACAACGTATATAATGGTCCCGCAACGGCTGACATCCCAAAAGCCGCTGGAACCATTACCAAGTTAAATAGTTGTAATGTACTGCCGATTTGATGTTGCAGTTCTTTTTGATTGCCCCGCACATGTGCGGCGGACATTAATGGAATTGCCGTCACCGCCATTGCGGCTGCCAGTGAAACAGTAATTGAAATTAGCTTATTCGCATTGGCTGCAAATAAGGCATATAGGTTATACAACTGATGATCACTAGCAATCACGAAATCGTGCATCATCGGATTAAAAGTGTATTGATCGATGATATAGACCAAATTAACACTTGCATCAATCACGATAAATGGAATTGATTGACGCACAATCCCCTTTAATAAATCATTGGTTGACACCTCTAGTTTGTTGTTACTATTGGCCACTAACTCTGAAATCCGGCCACGTTGTTTTAGATAATAGAAAATCAATAATAACAAACCCGCAGCGGCGCCGATAAATGCAGCAAACGTTGCTTGTGTCACAGCATCCACGTAACTACCTTTTAGCACTTGCATAATCATGAAAGCCGACACAGTCATATACAGCACGCGCGCTGCTTGTTCGATAAATTGCGAAATCGCAGAAGGTGCCATTTCAGCATAGCCTTGAAAGAAACCGCGCATGATACTGAGTAATGGAATAATCAATAATGGCCAGCTCAATGAACGGAAAATCGGCACCATTCGTTGATCCCCAGCTGCTAACATTGGTGCCAATGCATAAAGCGCGAGTGCCGATAACACACCCATAATTAACATTAAACTCAACGACTTCCTGAAAAGGCGTTGACCAATCCCGTATTCATTCATTTCATTATACCGTGCAATTTGTTTCGATAACGCCCCTGGAATTCCGGCCGTCGATATGACTAAAAAAACACTATAAATTTGGTAACCACGGGCAAATAATGTATTGGCTTGTAGAAAATTTGCGCCAAACCAGATTGGCCATGGAATCACATAAACGGCGCCCAGAATCCGTGAAAAGATGCTCCCCGCAGTCATCCAAGCAGATCCGCGGAGCATCTTATTTTGTGAAGACTTACCTGTCGCCTTTGTTTCAGGTGAATTGGTCATTTCCCATAACTCCCTTATTAAACGTCAAAAAGCATCTTCCTACCATTTTAGTTGATTGGCCGAGGCCTTGCAATTCCTTTAACAAAACTTTATGAAAAAAGAGGGCTTTAACAAGCGTTTAGATTTAACATGACATTCCATATTTTAAATAAAAAAGCAGTTACTGTTTTCCAACAGTAACTGCTTGACCGAGCAAAATCACCAACTAGGTTAATCCTCAGAAAATAATTAACTTATTATGCACACTTAGTTTGCGACAATATTAACCAATTTATTCGGAATGGTAATCACTTTGCGGACTGTCTTATCTGCGATGAATTCGGCAACTTTTTCATTTGCTTTTGCCATCGTTTCTAACGCTTCCTTTGGTGTATCTTTGGCCACGGTTACTTTGGCCTTTAGCTTACCATTAACTTGGAAAATGACTTCCACTTCATTTGCAACCAAGGCTGCTGGGTCAAATGTTGGCCAGGCCGCATAACTGATTGAATCGCTATGGCCAAGCATTGCCCATAATTCTTCCATCATATGGGGGGCAATTGGAGCTAATAACTTCACGAAGCCTTCTGCGTATTCACGTGGCAATGTGTCAGCCTTATACGCATCGTTGATGAAGACCATCAATTGTGAAATCGCCACGTTAAAGTGCATGCTTTCGAAGTCTTCTGTAACCTTCTTAACCGTTTCGTTGTAGCTCTTCTTTAATTGATCGTTGTTGTCAGCAACAATCTTACTTGAAAGTTGGTCGTTTTCGTCCGTATCTTCTTCAGTATATAAACGCCATACCCGATCCAAGAATTTACGTGCACCAGCCAAGCCCTTTTCACTCCAAGAAATTGAAGCGTCTAATGGGCCCATAAACATTTCGTATAAGCGTAATGTGTCGGCACCAAAACGATCCACAACATCATCAGGGTTAACAACATTGCCTTTTGATTTGGACATTTTTTCGTGGTTATCGCCTAAAATCATTCCTTGGTTATATAAATGTTGGAATGGTTCTTTAGTTGGCACAACGCCGATATCATACAAGAACTTATGCCAGAAACGCACATATAATAAATGAAGAACAGCATGTTCTGCACCACCGATATACATGTCAACTGGTAACCAGTCTTTTAACTTGTCAAAGTCGGCCAATTTATCAGGGTTCTTAGGATCGATATAACGGAGATAATACCAAGAGCTCCCCGCCCATTGTGGCATTGTATTGGTTTCACGACGGCCTTTACGCCCATTTTCATCCGTCACGTTTAACCAGTCTGTTAAGTTGGCAAGTGGACTTTCACCTGTGCCGGAAGGCTTGATGTCACTTGTTAATGGTAATTTAAGTGGTAATTGATCTTCTGGAACGACTGATGTGGTGCCATCTTCCCAATGAATAATTGGAATTGGTTCACCCCAGTAGCGTTGCCGTGAAAACAACCAGTCGCGTAACTTGTAACTAACTTGTTCATGGCCAGCATTATGCGCCACTAACCATTCAATCATCTTGTCAATAGCCGCTTGTTTATCTAAGCCATTCAAGAAATCTGAATTAATCATCACACCCGGTTCTGTATGAACGGCTTCTTCAGGGTTACCACCAGCCACAACTGGTTTCAATGGTAAATCAAATTTCTTCGCAAATTCCCAATCACGCGGGTCATGGGCAGGGACAGCCATCACAGCACCTGTCCCGTATGAAGCGAGCACGTAATCTGAAATCCAGATCGGTAAACGTTCACCGTTCACTGGGTTAATCGCATAAGCACCAGTAAAGGCCCCCGTTTTATCCTTAGCCAAGTCAGTCCGTTCAAGATCACTTTTGTGTTCGATTTCTTTCAAGTAAGCATCAACCGCCGCTTTTTGTTCAGGCGTTGTGATGTCAGCCACTAATTTATGTTCTGGCGCCATCACGATGTAGCTGACACCAAACAGTGTGTCCGCACGGGTTGTGAAGACATCAATCTGGGCATCATGGTTTTCAACAGCAAATGAAACTTCGGCGCCTTTTGAACGCCCAATCCAGTTGCGTTGCATGTCTTTAACACTTTCGGGCCAATCAACAAGGTCTAAGTCGTCAATCAAACGATCAGCATAAGCCGTAATCTTCAACATCCATTGACGCATTGGTTTCCGATAAACAGGATACCCGCCACGTTCTGTTTTGCCGTCAATCACTTCTTCATTGGCCACAACTGTTCCTAAATCCGGGCTCCAGTTAACAGCAACTTCAGCTTCATAAGCCAAGCCTTTTTCATACATTTTTTCAAAAATCCATTGCGTCCATTTATAGAAATCCGGATCCGTTGTGTTGATTTCACGATCCCAATCGTATGAGAAACCAAGTGAATTGATTTGCCGTTTGAATGTATTGATGTTTTTTTGTGTAAAATCAGCAGGATTATTCCCAGTATCCAACGCATATTGTTCAGCAGGTAAGCCGAATGCATCCCAACCCATTGGGTGCAACACGTTGAAGCCTTGCATCCGTTTCATCCGGGCCAAGATATCAGTTGCCGTATAACCTTCAGGATGGCCAACGTGTAAGCCTTGACCTGACGGATATGGGAACATATCTAATGCATAGAAATTTTTCTTATTTTTATCTTCAGTTGTTTTGAACGATTTGTGTGATTGCCAGTAAGCTTGCCACTTTTGTTCAACTGCGCGATGATCGTAAGTCATATCAAACACTCCTTTTTTTAACGTGCTTTCAAAAGCATGGACACTTTTGACGCACTCTTCTTTAATTCACTTAACGCCAATAAAAAAGTCCTATAGTATTTTATACTATAGGACGAATTGACCGCGATGCCACCTAAGTTCTGTCCAATCTATATTGGACAACTCTCTGGCCTTAACGCGGCAGACGTTTCTATCTACGATTAGTTCAATAGAAAACTCAAAGGTGAGTTCATTATGTTAAACGACGTGTTCGCACTAACCACACGCTCTCTAAACGCTTAACGATAACTACTAATCCTTCTCAACGTTAAATAATTGTTCTTAGCATACCAAACTCTTACTTCAATTTCAAGACTTGGCCGACTAAGATTAAATCAGAATGTAAATTGTTCGCTGATTTTAATTGTGCGATACTGGTATTATTTTTTTGGGCGATTGACCAAAGACTATCACCTGATTTAACCGTATAAGTCTTCCCAGAATTCGTATTGGGCGTCGTAGGCGTTGTAGCGCCAGCCGTTAATTTTAAGACTTGCCCTGGGTAGATAAAGTTATTCTTAATATGATTAGCCTTGATTAATTGCGCCATCGAAATGCCATTACGGTTAGCAATTCCCCAGACAGAATCGCCGGCCTTAACCGTATAAGTCTTGCCAGAAGTTTGCCCTGGATTTGTACTGTTTGTATTATTATTGTTTGAATTACCAGTTGTTGCACCTTGGCTAACCACTAATTTTTGACCAGGATAGATAAAGTTGTTCCGGATATGATTCCACTGAACCAAGTCAGCCATTGAGATGCCGTAACGGTTTGAAATTGCCCAGACAGAATCCCCTGATTTAACCGTATAAGTCTTATTTGAGGTCTGATTACCGTTATTGCTGTTTGAATTATTGTTATTGTTATTTGTATTGCCAGTTGCGGTTTTTGAAACTGTTAGAACATCACCAGGGTGAATCATATTATTCTTGATGTTATTCCAACTAATTAAATCGTTCATTGAAATCCCATATTTGTTGGCAATCGCCCAAACAGAGTCGCCGGCTTTAACCGTATACTTTTCCCCATTACCAGGTTTAGGCGTGGGTGTTGGTGTCGGTTTCGTTGGTGTCTGATTATTATTCCCTGTAGCACTACTTGATACAATTAAGACTTGCCCAGGATAAATCAAATTGTTTTTAATATGGTTCCAACTGATTAAGTCACTCATTGAAACGCCATACTGGTTAGCAATTCCCCAGACAGAATCGCCGGCTTTAACCGTGTACTTCGTCCCATCTTGAGGAGCTGTAGGTGTGGTTGGGGCAACCGTCCCACCGTTACTCCCCGCATTAGCCCCTGGTGTATCATATTGAGTTAGATTATACTGTTGAATCAAACGGTTCAAACTTGCTGCATAATTCGTAGCCGTCGCATACCGCCCTTGCAAGTATTGCGTTGCTTGTTGATAACTACTTGTATAGCTCTTAAATGCCCCTTGATAATAAGGGGTCGTGCCAAATGATGTATTACGTAGAACATGTACGTAGTCTTGTAATGATTGGTAGTAGGAAGGATATTTTCGAAAGGCCGCTTGGATTTGATACATATTACCATGGCCGTCATCTTCCCAAGTCCACATATAGGCAGAATTGCCATTGTACGTGCCTTTAACCCCAAATAAATTATAGTTTGGTGCTTTCCCTAACGTACTGCTGCCAAAGCCTGATTCTAATGAAGCTTGTGCAATCATTACGGAAGCATACAAATCATTATCCCCAGCCAATTGCTGAGCTGAGCTAGCAATTGAGTTAATGAAATTTTGCGCACTAGTACTAGCAGCAGTCATCACAACTCCGGCTGTCGCCATGTTCGCACTCCTACTTTGCACACCAGAAATTGGCTGTGCTTGTGTTGGCGCTGGTTGCGGTGTGGCAACTTTATTTGCCTCGTTTTCAGTCACTTGTGGCTGAACCACTGGTTGTTGTGTAGCTTGTGCTTGGCTACTATTAACTGCCGAACTCGTTGTAGCCGTTTCTGCAACTGAGTGACTGTTGGCAGTGGTTGCATTTTCTGACTTGCTCGTCGCTGTATTTTGGGGATCAGTGTGTGAATTATCTAGAACATCTTCAGTGGTCGCTTTAGCACGGTTTGAAAAACTAGGTGCGATTGCGGAACCCATCAAAACTGTCGCACCAGCAAAAGTCGTTACATTTCGGACTTTCTTAATTCTAAATTCTCGTTTTTGTTTATGTAGACTAACTTTTTGTGCTGCAATTCGCTGTTTTCTAGTCTCTTTCAATCCTAACGCCTCCAGATTCTTCTTTAATACCCATTTAAGTTCATTTGTGTTCTATTATAATATTAATTAAGGGATAAAACAATCATATCGTATAACTACTTTTATTAATTGGCTTATCTGCATTAATATTGTATCATTTAGTCATTAAGCTTGTCTTTAATTCTAGCTTTTTGAAAGGATCTTTCGCAATGACTAAACGTTTTTCAGTAATCATGTTGCTTGTTGGTTTACTTGGTTTTTTACTTATTTTCTGGAGTGTCATTGACCAAGCATCTTGGGTCACCGCTTTTGATACTAGTACTCGCGACAGTATCCGCTCACTCTCATCGCCAACAATGGATATTCTAAGTATCATGATTACCACCATCGGTAACCCCCATAGCATCATAACGCTTACCATCTTCGTAACAATTGGCTTATTAATTATTAAGCAATGGTCAGCAGTTAGCTTTTTATTGATTAACATGGTGACTTTTTCAACTCTTAATCATCTAATCAAAATAGAGATTCAACGCCCACGGCCCCCTTTTCAGCATCTTGTCTATGCAGGCGGGTACAGTTTTCCTAGTGGCCATGCATCTGGGGCACTGCTCTTTTTTGGCAGTTTAAGTCTCTTAGCCTACTATTTGATTTCCAATCGTTTCTGGCAAAAGCTGATTAGTGGTGTTACTTTAATCTTAGCCCTATTAATTGGCCTAAGTCGAATTTACGTATCCGTCCATTACCCTAGTGATGTATTAGCGGGGTTTTTACTCGCAACGGCTGGTCTTGGCGCTTCATGGTATTTTTTCATCCAATTTAAATTACTGCATCCTAAGGAGTCCTGATACATGATAATTGAGCATCCTACTGAAATCGCACACTTTTTATTAGATCGTGCCATCCGACCGGGCGATGTCGTCATCGATGCCACCGTTGGTTATGGTGACGATACTTTATTTCTAGCCGAGCACGTCGCTGATTTCGGTCACGTCTATGGTTTTGAAATCCAAAAAAAAGCTATTGACAGCTGCGCCGATCGACTAACAAAAGCTAATCAGGCTAATCAAGTGACCTTGCTCAATCAAGGACACGAACGCATCATCACTGCCTTACCACCAGATTTAAAGGTGCAAGCCGCTATTTTCAGTTTAGGCGCACTCGCCCCTAATTCCTTCGAGCATATTACCTTACCCAACACGACGATTTCGGCCTATCATCAAATTTTATCCCGCCTCAATCGCGGTGGTTTGATTGTTTTTGTCATCAATCCGCAATTCAATGAAACCCAAGAAGAAATTGACTATTTACTGGCTGATTTAAGCCGTCTAGATGCTAATAACTATCAAGTTAGTCACTTTAAAGATGTCAATACCAACCATGGACAAGTCCTCGCAATTGAAAAAATATAATCGTCAAAAAAGCCCGGTCATCAATGACGACCGGGCTTTTGCATTCTTACAAAGTACCAACAATTTTGGTTCCATGGGCTTCAGAAACCTGTAACCGAGTTGTGAGCGCATCAACGTTATCAGTTGTAATGCCCCCACCAGGTAAAATTACAATGCGCCCAGCTGCAGCTTCAATCAACGTTTTTAAGCGGGTTTCATCAATTGGCTGATCTAATGGCCCACCATGCGTTAGAATTCGTTTAACATCATGGTCAATTAGCCACTCCATGGCACCATTCTGTTGGTTGATCGGTATCGCATCAAAGGCCATATGAAACACGATTTGCATCCCATTAGCAGCACCCATCAACATTTCCATCGCTTCTGCATCAATTTGATTATCCGCTGTTAAACAGCCCAGGACAATTCCATCAGCACCTAATTCCTGCGCTGAAAAAATATCAGCTTCCATAATTTTTAATTCTTGATCATTATAAACGAAATTGCCTCCACGTGGGCGAATCATAACCATCACTGCAACATTATGTTCATGGGCATAGTGGATAGATTCGGCCATTACCCCACGGCTGACCGTGGTGCCACCAACAGCTAAGTTATCGTTTAACTCAATTCTTTTGGCGCCATTACGTATGGCTGCTGGGATCTTAGTAAAATTTTCTACGCACACTTCTTTGATTAACATGACAACATCCTCCATTTTTTAGTTGACTACACGCTTATTAATAAGCTTATGCAAGTAACATTGTGCCTAATACAAGCAAGCCCAAGATAATCCGATACCAACCGAAGACCTTGAAGTCATGTTTTTGAATATAGTCCATCAAGAACTTAATCGAAATCACTGAAACAATAAATGAAACCACCATACCAACCAACAAGATGAGCGATTGATCCCCGGTGAAATGATTCCCTTGATAAAAGAATTTTCCAATTTTTAAGATGCTAACACCAACCATAGTTGGAATTGCCATAAAAAATGAAAATTCTGCCCCAACATATCGTGAGGTCCCCAAGATAATGGCCCCTAAAATGGTAGCACCAGAACGAGAAGTCCCCGGAATAATTGATAACGCTTGAAAACAGCCAATCCAAAAGGCTGTTAACCAAGGCAAATTATTTAAATCAGCATATTTTGCTTCATGATTGCGACTACGGTTTTCAATAATAATGAATAAAATCCCATACAAGATTAACATGCTAGCAACAATCCAATTTTGCATCAGATGTTCGTCCATCCAGTCGTTCAATGGGAACCCAATCACAACTGATGGCATAACAGCTAAAATAACCTTAAACCATAATGTCCATGTTTGTTTTTGAGCCAGTTGATCCTTCTGCGGTGAAAAAGGATTCAACTTGTGAAAATATAAAATGATAACTGCCATAATAGCACCAAATTGGACGACATAATTAAACATATCGATAAATGCTTTTGATTCGTCCAGTTTTAAAACGTTCCCGACTAACACTAAATGTCCCGTCGAACTAATTGGTAACCATTCTGTAAAGCCCTCAACAATCCCTAAAATAATGGTTTTAATCATATTCAAAGTTAACACAATACTAATCCCTCCGTTATCCGTAATCGTTAATTAGTATACTAATTTCCAGGCTAGATTGCGACTCAAATTGAAAGCTTAATCAATTTTTATGCAATTTATCTACCGGAAAGGCCAAGTGACGTTGCACCATCACCGCTTGAAAATCATCCGGTAAGGGACTTTGTACCGTGACATAGTGTTCTTCAAACGGATGATAGAATGTTAATTCTCGACAGTGTAAGGCTTGGCGCGGTAGTAAATCATCCGCAACCCCATACAAATTGTCACCAATCAACGGATGGCCTAGGGATGCAAAATGAACACGAATTTGATGCGTGCGACCCGTTAGCAACTTCAGTTTAACAAGCGTTGCATCTGAACCAGATGCTTCTTGCCAATACTCAGTCAGCGAACGTTTCCCACCAATCCCTACTACCCGGCGCATGTAAAAATCATCAGACCGTTTAATCGGGCGATCAATCCATGCATGCTTTGGATAGTCAGCCTGCATATCACCACTAGCAATTGCGATATACGTTTTTTGCAACTCTTTTGACTGGAGTTGCTTATCCAATAAACTATGCGCAAAGCCATGTTTAGTGAACATCATCAAGCCACTCGTGTCACGATCAAGTCGCGTGACAACATGAACGGCTAGACTCTCAGCATGTTGATCAATCAGATATTGTTTTACGAAATTGGCCATCGTATTATGTGGATGGTTCGGTGCCGGTAATGAGGCTACATAGGCCGGTTTATCGACCACTAAAAAATGGTCGTCTTCAAAAACCACTTTTAAATCCCCCTTAACCGGGATGACGTGTTCGACGGCCACTTCTGGTGCGAGATAGACAGTCACCACATCATTTTGAACTAATCGGGCATTAGTATGTGCCTCTTGACCATTGATCAGGATTGTGCCACCTGCAAATTTAATTTTCGTTAATTGACTACGCGAAAGTTGATGGCGCCGTAAAAAGTTTCGCAACACACAACCTTCTTCATCTTTGTACCGCCATTCAAATTTCATGTTTTGACCCGATAAATGCATCTTCAACACGATTCCAAAAATGGGTGTGTCGATAGCGTGCAAACTGTATTCTTTCTTTTGCAATTTTAAATTGCATTGCGGCAATCGGCCGATCCTTATATGTGAATTGATCAATTGTCACAACGTAATCGCTTGTCTCGGAGGGCTTTAGCAATAGCCATTCATCCGATGGTAACACAATTGGCGCCGATAATGTCCGATATACTCGGTTATTAATCGACGCAATTTCAGTCATCTGCATCGCATCTAGGCGTGGATGTAAAACTGCACCACCAATCGACTTACTATACGCAGTTGAACCAGTTGGCGTTGAAATACAGAGACCGTCACCGCGAAAACTTTCAAAGAAATTCTCTTTAATATACACATCCGTACGTAAGGTAGCGGCGTAACGCCGTAAGGTCACTTCATTGAGTGCCAAGTTTCGACTAGTTTCGTGCGTATCAGCATATTCAATCTTCACCTCTAGCAGTGGATAACTAATACTCTGACCAAGATCTTCTTGTAATGCAACGACTAAATCGTCAACTTCAAAGTCCCGCCAATCCGTATAAAAACCCAAATGACCAGTATGAACTCCAATAAATCGAATATGGGCTAAATCATGGGCGTAGCGATGAAAAGCCGATAAAAGCGTGCCATCCCCGCCAACCGTAATGACAACATCTGGATGCTCTGCATCGAGCACGAAACCGGTATTAATCAATTTTTGTGTTAAGCCATTGGCAACTTGAACAGAAGAACTACCGTCATTGCTAAATACCGTTACTTTCAATCTGGTGTCTCCCCTTTGGAATTATTTTCGGATGCCTTTTCACGTGCTTTTTGCCATTTTCCATATGAAAAAAGCTGTTGTGCCTCTTGAATTTCTTCACGAATTTCGGACATTTCTTTATCTAACATAAACGACGCTTCTGCCGCTCTTTTTAACCGTGCTTTTAATGTTTCGGGAAATTCTCCTTGATATTTATAGTTTAATGAATGTTCAATTGTTGCCCAAAAATTCATTGACATCGTCCGAATCTGAATTTCGACTAAAATCCGTTTTTCACCACTGATGAGTTGAACTGGGTATTCGATCACAATGTGGTATGAACGATAGCCACTTGGTTTCACATTTGAAACGTAATCGCGTTCTTCGACAATTTTCATGTCAGTTCGTTGATGCAAAAGACCGACAATTTCGTGGATGTCTTCTACAAATTGACACATAATCCGCAAACCGGCAATATCTTGCATGTCTTGTTCAAGCAAATCTTCCGTAATGTACCGACGCTGCATTTTTTCCTTGATACTATCGATCGGTTTAACGCGTCCCGTTACAAATTCGATAGGTGCATGTTCATTATTTTGCTGATATTGCTTACGCATCCCGCGTAATTTAATTTTTAATTCACTAACGGCCTGTTCATAAGGCATTAAAAACTTCTTCCAATTTTCGACCATCATAACCCCTCATTCACTCTGTCACATACAGCATTATTTTAACATAGATTAGAATCGAATAAATAATAATCGCTTCAAATGCAAATTTCATTACAAGTCCCTTTTTTATGCTAGGATAGGTTCATTGCTTTTTAAAAAGGGGCTTTCAATTAAGACACAAGCAATTGAACGCGAATTTAAAACAATGCTCACAGCTGACCAGTTTAATCATATAAACCGAGATTATCCTTTTATAGCACCGTTTAGTCAAACTAATTATTATTTTGAGCTACCTAAACAAGGACTAGCTAGCCGGCACTGGGGCCTGCGTATTCGGCGGTTTGCCACCTTTGCAGAACAAACACTGAAAGTGCCAATGGTAAAAGCCACCCACAGTTTACTTGAAATTACTGATCAACTAACTAATCAGCAAGCAATACAGGCTATTGAGCGACAACAACCGCTCAACACTGGGCAAGTCGCTGCATATCTAGTAGAACGCGCTATTGAACTTGCTGACCTTTTCATTTGGGGCCAAGCAACCACCCAACGGCAAACTTGTCCCTTACCAAATGGCTTATTAACACTTGATTATACCCATTATCCAGATCAAACTCAGGATTATGAAATTGAGCTCGAAGTACACGACATACATCAAGGTGCAGCAACCTTTGAAAAGTTAACTAGTAAATATCAACTAAGCCAACAACCGCCACGCAATAAAGTTGCTCGGGCACATATCCATCAGCGTTAGTCTTTGTCAAGCTAATTCATTGCATAATTTTAATTTTTTGTTAAAGTAGACAGTGCGAGTGTGTCACATCGTATATACAATCATAGAAAGTTTGGGGGAACTAATTTGTTAGAAGTGTTTTTATTCATTAACCCAATCGGGCAACTTTGTTTACGTTCCGAGAAGGCACTTTTAAAGATTATCGGCGAAACAGATGCAAATATTCACTTTAAGTTCATTCCAGTTTTAAACTTAAAAAACGTTGAACATTATATGCAATTCCAAAAACAAAATAGCCGTGATTTAGATTTACGTAATCACGTCTTCAGCACAATCTATGAGGCAGTTCTTGCATATAAAGCAGCAACATTTCAAGGCAGTAAGAAAAGCCAATCATTTCTAATGCAACTTCAGCAAGCATTCCAACAACCTGAAGATATGGTGCTTGATAACGAATTAGTTCTCTCAATTGCCAAACAAGTTGGTTTAGATACCGAAATGTTACTAGAAGATTGGCATAGTCCTCTTACTAAAGAGGCCTTTGACTCAGATCAACAGTTATCTTGTGAAATGAATATCCAAACGACACCGTCTGCGGTAGTTTTCAACTATTTAAAAGGTGAAAGTGAATCTGGGCTGTTGATTGAAAACTGTGATTCTTATGATCTTTTAAAACAGGCCTGTTATGCTGAAACAACGCCAGAACAAACTTACCAATCACTTCAAAAACAAAAGAGGAACGTTTCTCGAGTTGCTTTACATGTCCTCCCGTAAAATTCGAACCAGATCATTGCGATCATGGTTCTTTTTTTATGGTGCGTACTAAAGCGACTTGTCCCCACTGTTCAAACGACGATTGCTCAAATAAGGGCTGCTGTAGTAGTGGCGCATACGTTAAAAAAGCCATTATTGGTTGTTTAGCTAACCACCAACTAACCCGACTTTCAAACTGATTCAACTGATAAATAGGTGGCACATTCTGGGTGCAATAGCACCACATCGGAACGTTCTGTAATCGTTGTCGTCGTGCGTAACACGCAGCCTGTAGCGCTAAACAATGGGGCTCTTGCAACCCCAAGTTTCTTATTACTTGACGTTGTTGAACCTGGATCGAATCACCACTAGCACCAACACTTGGCAGCGCTGATTGTTTTAAAATTAATTGTCCAAATTCAACCGTCGTTAGATAGGCGGTTTGCCAAGCATAACCTACAAAATCACGAGCAACAATATGGTGATACAATAACCATTGATGTTGCTTCACTGAATAACAGACGACATAAAATCCCCATTGGCGTCGATAACTGATGAATCCAAGTTGTTGTTGACTTAAATGATGCTTTACAAACCGATACCGATCACCCACCACCCATTGCACCGGTAAATGTTGTCGGCGATAGCCTAACGTTCGCTGATTTAACTTGCTTGGTGTTAACGGACTACACTGGTATTCAACAATTAATTGTTGCTGGTGCTGGGTTAAAAAAACGTCAGCACGTTGTTCAAATCCAATCGCCGCTTCAAAAGTAACCTGCCAATTCAGCATCGATGCCAATTCAGCAATTGCCTGTTTTCCCACTTGATGGGCTAAACCCTCACCACCACCAGGCACATAATGGGCAATATGCGCAAAATATGGTGCTTTTTGTCCCCCACAATGCAAATGCACTGCTTTTTGACATTTTGGACAGAAAAAACCCGTTTTTAGCTGACTTTTAACAGCTTCCTCTGCCCGAATTAAGTGTCCCTGCGCTGTCTGTGCAACTTTCATTTTTTCACCCCAAATGAAAATACGCAAAAAAAGTAACGGGTTCTTCCAAAAAAAGAAGAACCCGTTACTTTTAATTTTTGAAATAATACCGCGTCAATTCAAGCGCACTGTTATCCATTACTTTTTCACCAAATTCACTTAAAAATGCCGCAGTATATTCTGACTTTTGTCCATATTCATTAGCAACCGCTAAATCATCTCGTGCGAAGGTTTCAGTCATATTCTCCATGAAGATAATAATCTGCGCATAATAATGGTGCTTATAGAGAAACAGATTCGAGACACCACTTTCGATGTGCAGCTGTTGAGCTAAGGCAACCCAATCGTCAAAAGAGTTAAACGCTAAAACAATTTGTTTCATCGGATTGTCAGCTTGATTCATGTAAGTCGTAACTTCGTCTTCTTCATCTGTCTTATCAGCTTGAACTGAATCCCGTTTCAAAAGTTGTTCTTTAATATATTCAGTAATACCATCTTTGCCCTGCACCATTTCCGATTGGCCTTTACCACCTTCAAAATTAGGGAGGTTCTTACTAATTAATAATTCTAACCCTTGATCATTAGGTAATACTTGGAAAGTTACCGCATCATTATTTGCAAATGTATGTTCACTGTCCACTTCTTCTAGAATTGAATAAAAGAACCGTTCGATTTTTTTATGATTACTTAATAAATCAAGACCTGTAATTCCACGTTCTTCTAAATCATCATTTTCTAACAGAACTCGGATTGTGTTCTCATCGATTTTTTCCATTCTCATGGGACAACGCCCCTTTCTAACGCGCCTTTAGCAGCAACGTAATTCGCTCTCTTTGACTTACCATACCAGTATCTGGCGGAACATTCAAGTATCTGCACCGCGGCAATTCTCTTTTTTAACCATCAAAAAAGTCGGGGCTCACATATCCCCCGACTTTTTTGCTAGAAGCCTGCTAATAATTGTGCTTGTTGCAATTCTAATGCACGAACCTCACGTGGAAGGAAACGCCGAATTTCATCTTCGTTGTAACCTACTTGAAGGCGCTTTTCGTCCAAAATAATTGGTCGGCGTAGTAACCCTGGATTTTTTTGAACTAAGTCTAGTAACTCGTTGATTGATAAATCGTCAATTTTAATGTTTAGTTCTTGGAAAGCTTTAGAGCGAGTTGAAATAATTTCTTCTGTGCCATCCTCAGTCATGCGTAAGATTGTTTTAATTTCATTTTTATTGAGAGGCTCCGAAAAAATATTGCGTTCTTGGTATGGGATATTATGTTCCTCTAACCACGCCCGAGCTTTACGACAAGATGTACAACTTGGTGATGTATATAACGTAACCATATGTCTCTCTCCTTTATTAACATGATATGCTACTAAAAAGTAACGCGATCATTTCTCTCTTACAAATATTATTATACGCGAGTCAGCACTAGAAAACTACCCTAATTATAAATTTATTCATTATTTTTTAATAAATATTTAATTAACATTTATAGGTAAAATGTCTTATTAAACCGGTTTATCCCGCCAATAAATGATTATTAACTATTTTTTTAATAGATAAATTTATTCATACCATTCAAAAAAAGTTATTATAGAATTTATTTTCTAATGAAAATACACTTATTTTTTGTAAGTTCGATTACTATCGTTCATCTTACTCGCACCCACCTCAATTGTCAACTCTTGTTGGGCTACAATTACGGATACATCACCAGCGACCGCTTGGGCCTGATTTCGCAAAGTTGATGATGCGACAGTTTGCGGTAAGTGCGTTAATAGAATTTGGGCCACACCACTTTCACGGGCTAGCTGACCCGATTGAGTGGTGGTCATATGGGCCATTTTCCCGACACGATCTTCGAGAAAATTCGTATCGGTCATTAGTAAATCCGCTGACTGACAAAATGCTGCTAATTCAGAGAAGTATGCAGTATCTGCTGTGAATACCAACACTTGTCCGGTTGTTTGTTCTTCAATTCGCACCGCAAATGCGGGTACAGGATGGATAGTCCGTTTAAATGTGACTTTCAACGGTCCCAACATTAATTCAGTATCTTCTTGGTAACCAAACCCCTGTGTCACACCCGGTTGCGTTAAACTACCAAAGTTCAATGGATCTTGTAGATGTCCATAAATAGGTAAAATAGGTTCCCGTTTGGTTCCCTGATGGAGTTGCCAATAATACTGTAAAACCCCGACATCAGCGATGTGATCGTGATGATAATGCGTTAGTAAAACTGCATCTAATTGTAATGGATCAAGTTGTTTCTCAAGTGCTAATAGGGCACCACTCCCACAATCTAGCAGTAAATGATAATCCCCACTGGTTAATAAATAACTACTGGTCCCGACCCCAGCATATGGATAACCACCGTAATACCCCAAAACTGTTAATTGCATTTTTATTGACCACCTTTCTAATTTATATAGTAGCGCATTCCACCTGGTGCGCACACTATATTGACTAACTAAATAAAAAAAGACTCGCCATCAACTAGGATGGCGACCCTTTCACGATTGAATAATTTGTACTTTTTTGGCTTTTATTTCTTGATAAAAAATGGTAACACTCATCATTAAATATGGATAAAACCATAAAAAACCAATTCCAGCTGTCATATAGACCACTAATTCCCAACCGATAAATGATAGGGTCAGTCCTATTAACTTCAGCCAATTTCCCTTTAAAATCACCCCTGCAAGACTAAAAATTAATTTTAACGATGCTTGTGGTAAATCGAACTTCAATAACACCAGTAGCTGATAAAACACTAAAATCACAGGTTGAAGTAATGATAAAATCAAGATTGCCATAACAAATAATAAAGCTGTCTCAGAAATTGAAGACCGTTGGCTAATTTGCATGAGAAACGGTGTAATCGAATCTAATCCATTAAATGTAACTCGTAAAATCCGCCGCCAGCCCAATAATTGATAAAAAGGGACTAACCCGATTAATAACAGTAGCCAGTTCAAAATCTGTTGTACAATGTTTAGAATCACCAGATGCGTATATAAAGGTTTTCGAAATAACAACATTGTATCCCGATAATAACTTGGCTTTTTCTGGCTAACTTTATAGACCCCTAAAAAAGCGGCATTCAAAAAAATAAAATATAAAAAATAATTGGCAAAGGTATTGGCCATTTGATAACCAAATGAGCCAGCACCGAAGATGCTTTCAATGACCGAATCTCCCAGTATCTCAACTAACAGCCAAGCTGCCACTAAAGCTGCCATCTTCTGCCAGTTACCTCTTAATAATTGACGCGCCTTTGCGCGGTAAATAGCTAATTGCAAAAAAGTCCCCTCCGAGCTTAATAAAATCCATCACTATTGAGTGGTGCGTTCACAATTCGATTATAGATATTGGCCGTGATTAAATAGAAAATAAAGTAAATCACAATCAACAGACCACAAACGAGATATGCTAATTGTAACCCAGGATTATCTAAAAACAAACCCAACATACGAATTGCAAAAAAAGCATGCATCGATCCCAAGATGATTGGTAATAAAAAGAGCATCAAAATTTGAAAGTAAATCATCCGTTTAATTTCATTAACACTCATCCCAATTTTTTTTAACGTTCTATACTGTAAAGTTGCTTCTTGCGCTTCTGATAACTGTTTGAGCATAATGATGCTCCCCGTGGCTAACATGAAAATCAACGCAATAAAAAGTGCAACATACAGATAAAATCCAAAATTAGCATTGGCAATTGCTTGATTCGGTTGTTTCAAAAGAACCGACGACCGGCTTAACTCTGATAAATGTTTCGCCGTTGTTTTAATGGTATAGCGCGTCGTTCCGGATTTTTTTTGCATAACTAAGTAATCATGTTGCCGCGGGTTTCGTGATAGCTGCAGTAATTCACGCATTAAGGCTTTTTGCATTTGTTGGGCTGTCGTTAATTGAACCGTATAGATCCGGTCCATCACGGTCGCTGATATTTGTCGATAGACAGCATTATTAACCACAATTACATTAAGGACACCATCAAAAAAAATTCCAGCACCATTGGGGAATTGCTTGCGCAGATGAACAATGCGTAGCTTGGGTGTGTCGGCTTGCTTAATTTGCAACGGAATTCCAACTGATTGTCGTCGTAGCACACCAGTGCCTTTTTTATAAGGCGCTTCGAGCATCGTGTGGGGTAAATTGATGATGGTAATTGCTGCATTGTTCTTAAGCTTTACCGCGGGTTGCTCAAACTGTTGGGCCATCGCCCGATTATATTGTGTTAATGGCATCACTGCCGCTGCGCCATCCATTCGAATCCCATTTTTAGCAACCGTTGAATTCACTTTAAAGCGAGCAGTCACTAATTTATAGGCAGTATCGACTTGGCTAACTGGTCGCACACGATACCGAGTTAAAATATCGTTAACCGCTGGCTTTTGGCTTTGCGAATAAATTAAATCAATCGGCGTATTCTGCTGCAAAGCATCTTGGCTATACGTATAAATCATGGCGGCACTCCCAATGGCCGTAATGGTGACCGCACACAATATCGTAATCATCCACAACATCTTCGCATTCTCTTTAAATCGAAAGCTTAAATTAGTTACACTCAGCAAATGAGTACCTCGGTAATACAGGTGTTTCCACCGACGCTCAAATTGCAGCCAAATTTGGGTATAAGCTTGAAAAAAAGCTAAGGTACCTATAATTTCGAACAACAGAATCGTCAGTAAATAGAGTAAATCAACCCCAAATCCGAAACGGCGTTCTAACCTTGGCATATAAGTCAGTGTGTGATCTGCTAAATAATAGCCACCAATGATTAAACTTGGCGCGAGAATACCGCCTAGATAAGTGAGCCAATTGGGACGGCGGACCTTGTGGCTAAAGGTCATCTTTTGCAGTAATATCACCAACTGATAGCGATAGATCATCGTACTATTTAAAATCCCCATCAATAGAAATAAACCACCAAACATAACGATTGTTTGCTCCACAGCCTGTCCTGAAATTAAAAATGGCATGGCAATCGCTATTCCCATCATGCGTAACAAGAGCATTGCAAACAATTTAGAAAATAAGATCCCCAAAAAAAGGCCCACCATGAGCACAATTAACCCGACCATCAGACTTTCCACTAAAAATAAAAGACTAATTTGGTATTTTGGAATGCCAATGATACTTAAAATACCAATCTCACGGCGCCGTTTTTTAATGAAAAATAAATTCGCATATACTAGAAAAAAAACAACGAATAGCAAAATAACAATACCTGTCATTTGAAGGATCCGCCCCAAGGCTAATGATTCCCCGGCCATCCCAATGTGTTTAAAGATCGGAGCAGTTTCAATTGATATAAAGCAAAAATAAACGACCATCGCAACGACACACGCCATCACATAGGCCGCATAATCACGCGCACGATTCAAAACATTCTTAATGGCCAGGTGTAATAGCATTGTATCGACCTCCGCCACCAATTGTTGCTTGCATATCGATGATTTGATTAAAAAACTGCTGCCGATTCCCATTTCGAATAATTTCAGAGAATAGTTGGCCATCCCGAATAAAGAGAATTCGACGGCAATAACTCGCGGTAAAGGCATCATGCGTCACCAATAAAATCGTTGCCTTCTCCTGGCGATTAATCACAGTTAAATATTGTAACAATTCAGTTGCTGACTTAGAATCCAAACTGCCCGTCGGTTCATCTGCTAACAATAATGTTGGCTTGGTAATCATCGCCCGTCCACAAGCTACTCGTTGTCGTTGACCGATTGATATCTCGTCTGGGTAGCGTGCTAATAAGTTACCAATCCCTAGCACACGACTCACTTGGGCTAGTCGTTGCTCAATCATCGCCACACTGAACTTATCCAGTGCCAATGGTAACAAAATATTTTCGCGAACTGTCAGTGAATCCAATAAGTTGAAATCTTGAAAAATAAATCCTAACTCATGACGCCGAAAATTAGCAAGCCTGGCCTCGCGCATACGGCTAACAACTTGATTTTTAATTAACACCCGCCCATGAGTTGGCTGATCAATGGTCGCGATCATGTTTAAAAGCGTCGTCTTCCCAGCCCCTGAAGGTCCCATAATACCAACAAACTCACCGGATTTAATTTCAAATGAGATATTATTAAGCGCATTGACTAAGCTGAGACGGTGACCATAAATTTTCGAAACTTGTTGAACTGATACGACTGCCATTTTTCCACATCCTTAATTGACTGGTACCCATTTTAACAGAGTTTCAGGCAAAAATCCCATTCTCAAACTACGACCTTAGATGGTTGTTTTTTCAGGTGTGAATCGTTAGTATTAGCCTATCTATGTATGAGGAGAATTTAAATATGTTTGAAATTATGATTGTTGAAGATGATGCGATCATTGCTAATTTAATCGCTGAAAACTTGCATAAATGGCAATTAACCGCCAGCCTACCCACTGATTTTGATACCATCTTCGACCAAATTTTAACTAGTCAACCGCATCTAATTTTGCTTGACATTAATTTACCCGTTTATGATGGTTTTTATTGGTGCCGTAAAATTCGTAAAGTTTCCAAAGTACCGATTATTTTTATCTCTAGTCGAAGTACCAATATGGACATGGTTATGGCGATGAATATGGGTGGTGATGACTTCGTTAATAAACCTTTTTCAATGGAAGTGTTAATTGCTAAAATCAAGGCCCTCTTGCGCCGGACATACAACTATGTTGACCGTAATATAGATGTCATTGAACATAATGGCTTAATGATTAACCTCCAAAGTGGTGGCGCCCAAGTTGGTGAAACAACCATTGATCTTTCGAAAAATGAATATAAACTGCTCCAATTTTTGATACGTCATCATGGGCAAATTGTAAGCCGAGAAATGTTATTGCGCACCCTCTGGGACGATGAGCGCTTTGTTGATGATAATACGCTGACTGTTAACATCAACCGCCTTCGTAAAAAAATCGAACGGACTGGTTTAGGGGACTATATCCAAACAAAAATTGGTCAGGGCTACATTATTCCTTAAGGAGTTAAGATGACATTTAAAAAATTTTTATAGGACCATTTATTTCATATTGTCTTTTTCTGCGGTGGCATGCTTGTCTTAGACATCGTTTTGTGGCTTGATCCAAACATGCGTTTTGCCAAGACAACCCTTTCATATCTCGATTTATTACTAACTCTCTTCTTTGGTGCTTTTTTAGTTGGCTTATATAGCTATCATCTAAAATGGTATCGGACCATTCAAAAACGCTTAGATGCTAAGGAAGATAGCCTGAATTGGCCACTAACCGGGGCAACCTCTGCTGAAAAGCAATTTATCCAACACTATGTTAATCAAGTTTTGGTCTATCATCAACAGAGTATTGATCAGCTTATTTTAGCCCAGCAAGATCAAAAAGATTTCATTGATGGTTGGGTTCACGAAAGCAAGGTTCCCCTTGCAGCCATTCAATTGTTACTGGAATCTATTGAAACCCAAATTTCAGAAACTAAATTCAATCAAATGACCAACGAACTCGTACAAATTGAACATTATGTTGAACAAGTACTTTACTACTCACGACTAGATAGCTTTTCCAAAGATTACCTTGTTCAAGAATATCCCCTAACCCCACTCATCAACCAAGTTATTCGCCAAAATCGCAATTATTTCATTCAAAAACACATTCAATTTAAACTACTTGGAAATGACCAAACCGTTCTAACCGACGCCAAATGGTTAACTTTTATTTTAAATCAACTTATCTCGAATGCTTTAAAATACACTGCTGATCAAGGTCACATTATAATTCAAATTCAACGTGATGAACAAGGCGTTTGGCTGAGTATCATCGATTCAGGAATCGGCATCCCAGCTGAAGATTTACCCCGAATCTTCGACAAGGGTTTTACTGGGCAAAACGGTCGCCATTCCAACCATCATTCAACCGGTTTAGGTTTATACCTAGCACAGTCACTAAGCCGAAAACTTGGCCATACGCTTTCAGTTACCCCTAATCAGGGTCAGGGCGCGACTTTTAAATTACTTTTTCCCTTTTTAAGCTACTACAATACGGTTGAAGACGGCGGCCCCTTTGGTGCAGCGCCTCTTCAGACTAATGAAGCGGAGTCACACCATGCGTAAACCAATTTTAATCGCTGTATTTTTAGCGATGACCTTATTAGTAGGTTGCCACACTAAAACCACATCAACACCACCAGCCCGATCGAAAAGCTCCGTGCCTCGAGATACCACTAAAAAAATACTGGCTGACGACTCAAAAATTTGGTTATCCAAAAAACAATTACTTTCCCAACAAACTAGCCGTGGCCTTTCTGAACAAATTACAGTTTCAAATATTACTCAACAAACGGCCCCTAAACAATGGCAGATGATTAAGGGGCAACTCACAAATCAATCAGTTAGCTATCAGCCAATATCATTCAAAAAGTGGCAACATGACAGTCGTAGGTCTCTCATCAAAAGCTATCAAAAAACACTTCACTTAATAACCGTCGCGCAAGCCAACACTGCTTTAAAAAAATTAGGTGCGAACTTTAAAATTAGCCACCTTTCGGATTTTATTTTCCTTGAAACAAAGACCGGTCAAGTCACAATCAACCAAGGCTTCATCGCTAAAGGCAATCAGTTATATGCCATTAGCACACAATACCGAGATTCAAATGAACCAACCACATTCAATCGTGGACAATTATTCACAAGTCATAAAATTGCTGCTAATCCGACTGCTAAACCAGTTACGCTAAATCATCTCAACGGCACGTGGATTGCGGCTGACACCACTACCAGTGCAAATGATACGGGTAAGATGATGGTAAAGGATGGTTTCTTATATCAACAACGTTATGATAGTTTGGAACGATCCGCTATCCAAGATCTATCTCAATATTCCTTGATGACCCTCAACCAAAATACCACCTATGCTGCCCAGAAAAGAGCTGCCGCACAAGCTGATTACGAACTAACACCCAAATCAATTGCCAGTGGCGATAGTATCGGCTACCTCTATCTTTTCATGAATGATCATGTACTATTGCGAATTGGTGCTGGTCAGACCACTAGCTATCAAAAAACCGACTCACAGTTAGCTGCCAGTGATCTATCTCAAACCAATCAAATTATTTTCAAACAACTTGATCAACAAAAGCCAGGAGAAGCGGCTTCAACTATCACGGTTAAAGCTGGACCAGCAGTGGTTGGCATGAGCAAGAGTCTCAAATATATAACTGATGCAACGGCCGGTCAAATCACTAAAGACATTGTTATTAGTGACATTCAAAATGGACAAATCAGCATCGCAAGTGAGTCAGCGCAATAAAAAACAGTCCGACAAATTCGTCGGACTGTTTTTTATTGCTTAAGCTGCTTGATCACGTTCAGCTTCTTCTTTTAAGGCGATTGTTGTAGCAATCTTAATGAATGGTAGATAGATTAGTGTCGAAACGACTAAGTTAACTGCCGCTAAGACCCCACCTTGCCAACTAACTGTTGCAATCACACCGCCAATAATTGGTGGTGTTACCCAAGGTGGCATAACCGTTGCTGCTGGCACTAATCCAGTGCTCGTTGCAAAGTAAGCAATCGTCACAATTACCATTGGTGTGGCAATATATGGAATGAACAGAATTGGATTCAATACAATCGGTAACCCGAATGTTAATGGTTCATTAATATTGAAAATCCCAGGTGCGGCACTCAAGTTCCCAACGATTGTATATTGTTTATTCTTACGGCCGACCAACCAAATTGCAATGATCAAGCCCAATGTAGCCCCAGTCCCACCTAAGTTAACAAATGAATCAAAGAATGGTTTGTTAACAATATAAGGTGCTGCCTTACCAGCTTTAATTGCATTCAAGTTGGCAGTAATTGCTGGCGCATTAATGGTTTGCATAAATGGTTCAATCATGTTAGCCCCATGGAGCCCGAAGAACCATAATAACGGCGTAATAAATGCTAATAATAATGCTGAAGGATAGCTGTTTGCAAGCCCTTGGAATGGTTCTTGAACGGCTTTGTAGAATGATGTCACAATATTTTCAACACCAAATCCTAATAAAATTGTTGCAAATAATGAGAAAACTGCAATGGTTATCATTGATGGTAATAATGCCGCAAATGATTGTGCAACTGCTGGTGGAACACCATCGGGCATCTTAATAACTAAATGTTTGTTGCCTAATAAACGTCTAAGAATTTCTGTTGAAATAATCGCAACAATTAAAGCAACGAATAACCCCATTGAATCCATTCCTGCAAGACCGCCAACAGCAAAAAATGACCCCAATGCTGTTACACCAGCTGCTAGTGGATTAATATTATATGACTTACCTAAATTATAAGCCACCAAGAAAACGATGAAGACAGAAAGAATAGCGAACGTTCCGCTCCAAGCGTTACCCCCAAATTTGGTCCAGATGTAGGCTTTTTCAGCGCCTTTCCCAACCGTCTTCGAAAAAATACTATTCATGAAATTGGTATATGCCGGAATCGGCAAGTTGTTAATCAAAGTTGCAAAAGCACCCAAGATCATCAATGGCATTGTTGTCACAAAGGCATCCCGGATGGCAATCAAATGTCTTTGATTCCCAACTTTAGCCGCAACTGGTAAAAATCGTTTCTCCATGAAACTGATAAATGAATCCATTAACCTCACTCCTTTTCTCGAATCATAATATATAAAATTGCTATTACAAGTATTATGATAGTGTTTACAGAAAGCGTTGTCAAACAATAATCTTATTCATTATCAACCCTATTAGCAGGTTTCATGCAAACCAAAAAAGCGTCAACCCATCTTAACTATGGCTTGACGCTCTTTTTTGATCATATTAGGTATATACCAATCACAAGAAATGAAAATTTATTTTTTTATATTTTTATTTTACATTTTATTTTCAGTGGACTAATTTTGCCCATATAACAGGCTTTTGCGTCGCTAACGATTTTGCGACGTCGATAATCCGCTGATTTGCACTCCCACGAAACTGCAGTGTGAGATCCATTTGGGCTTGCATGAAGCGACCATCCACCAAGATATCAATTTTCGCTAATAATTCGCGCTTATCAGCGGATTCTTGCATTAATTCTTCCCATGTGTAACCAGTCCACGCCCAGATATCCTTCGTAGCACCATAAGTAGCTCGAATCCGATTTACCAGCGATAAGCACGTTTTTGTATTTAGAAAAGGTTCCCCACCCAACAGTGTCAATCCCTGCACATAAGACTGACCCAAATCTGCAATAATCTGATCTTCTAGCTCACGAGTATATGGGCGACCATAGCGAAAATTTTGGGCGACACGATTATAACAACCTGGGCAGGCAAACAGACACCCACTCACATACAAACTACAACGGACACCTTCCCCATCAACAAAGTTAAACGGTTTATAATCTGCAATATAACCTTGGCTTAAATTTTCAGAGCGCCATTCTTGGGGAGCCGGATTCTTCGGACCTCGTTGTTTTACTGACATCTTCAAAAACTCCTTCAAGTTTTGTTTTTTACACTTATTGACGTGCTACAGTATTATTATCATTTCCAATGGTAATATGCATGTGTTTAACCCGGCTAGCAATTTCTTTGTGTCGCCCATGGACCATTGGCCGTTGTTGTGGATTTCCTAAATAACCACAGGTCCGTTTAACCACGTCACATGTTGTCGGATCCGCATTGCCACATTGGGGACATTGAAAACCACGTTCTGTTGGCTTAAAATCACCTTTGAAACCGCATTTAAAACATTGATCAATCGGGGTATTTGTCCCTAAGTAACCGACTCGATCATAAGCATAATCCCAGACGGCTTCTAGGGCCTTAGGATTTTGCCGTAGATTAGGGTATTCACAATAATGAATAAAACCCCCCGCACAATATTTAGGATAATCTTTTTCAAAGTCTAATTTCTCAAATGGCGTCGGCGCCTTCCGAACATCGTAATGAAAACTATTCGTATAATATTCTTTATCCGTAATATTTTCAACAATCCCAAACTTCTCGGTATCTTTTTGACAGAATGTATTCGTTAAACTTTCTGCTGGCGTACTGTAAACTGAGAAATGATATCCATATTCTTTTTCCCAACCCAGGCAGTGCTTATAGAGGTTCTTAACCACGTCTATTGTGAATTCTTTCGCCGTAGTGTCATTTTCCCATTCCGGACCAAAGAACGCTGTACCGACCTCATATAGGCCAATATAACCTAATGACACCGTTGCTCGTGAATTTTTAAAAACTTCATCAACACGATCCGTCTTCTTTAAGCGTTTCCCAAAAGCCCCATATCTGTATAAGATCGGTGCATTTTCTGGTTTAGCTTCCTTAGCCCGTTCAACTTTAAAGACAAGTGCTTCCTTGCAGACTACGAGACGTTGCTCAAGAATTTTCCAAAACTTAGCTTGGTCGCCAGCAGCTTCAAGGGCAATTCGCGGTAGGTTAATTGTCACCACGCCCAAGTTCATCCGACCACTGTTAACTTCTTGGCCCTGTTCGTTTTTCCATCCCTGTAAAAAACTACGACAGCCCATCGGTGCTTTGAATGAACCCGTTAATTCAACTAGTTTATCGTACATTAATACATCTGGATACATTCGTTTGGTAGCACATTCAACCGCTAACTGTTTGATATCATAGTTAGGGTCACTGGGATTTAAGTTCAATCCGCGTTTAACTGTAAAAACCAGTTTTGGAAAGATTGCAGTCCGTTTTTCCTTGCCAAGCCCTTCAATGCGAATTGCAAGGATTGCTTTTTGAATTGCCCGTTCAATCCAACTACTCCCTAAACCAAAACCCAGCGTTGTGAATGGCGTCTGTCCTTGTGAAGAATACAAAGTATTGATTTCATATTCTAACGCTTGCATAGCGTCATAAATATCTTTTTCAGTCTTAGCTTGTGCATAGTCTTTTTGTTTAGCATCACCGTCAATCCAATTATGGGCATCTGCTAAATGTTTTGCGTAATTTTTTTCAGCAAATGATGCTAGTAATTCATCCACTCGATCAGCTGAACACCCCCCATATTGACTAGATGCAACATTCGCAATAATTTGGGACATTTGGGCCGTAGCTGTCTGAATTGAATGCGGGGCTTCAACTTCAGCATTACCAATTTTAAAGCCATGATTCAACATTTCTTTAAAATCAATTAAACAACAATTAGTCATTGGACTGTATGGTTGATAATCCAAATCATGCCAATGAATCTCACCTTTCAAGTGGGCATTGGCCACTTTATCAGGTAGCATTTTCAAACCCATGGCTTTAGCAACGGTGCCTGCTGTTAAATCCCGTTGTGTATTAAAAACATGACTATCTTTATTGGCGTTTTCATTAACCACATTTTGGTCTTTTTTCAATAATTTCTGAATCGTAAAATTAATATCAGTTGCTTTATTGCGGGCAAAATCCCGTTGTGTCCGATAATTAATGTACGCTTGTGCAATATCGTACTGATGATGTTCCAATAACTTATGTTCCACAATATTCTGCAATTCATAAATCTTGATATCTTTATCAAAACGACTACCAACTTCACTCACAACATCATCGGCAATCGCGTTTAACATTTGATAATCTAATGGTTCTAATTCGTTCTTTACATTTTTTGCGGCTTTAATAACTGCCTGTTCAATTTTATCCGCAGAAAAAGGTAAGATCCGCCCATCTCTTTTAATCACTTTAATTTGTAAATCTGCTTCTGCAGCTATTCTTATATCCATCTCAGCACTAGTCTCCTTTTGAATCAGTAAACCCATCATAGCGGATTAAAAAGTTAGATTCAACCTATATATAGTAGATAATCCAAAATAAAAGACGTACCACAACTATATGTTGTATACGTCTAATTGTACGCGATATTTTCTTTCGCCCGTCCTTACCGGGCTTACTCCAAAGATAGGAAAAAAAGATTGACATTATTCATTACGTTTTAATTTTAAAGTCATTGCGTTAATAGCCACAACAATTGTGGAAAGCGACATTAAAACGGCACCGACTGCAGGGCCCAAGACGATTCCAAGACCAGCAAATAATCCGCCCGCCAAAGGAATTGCTATAATATTATAGCCGGCACCCCACCAAAGATTCTGTGTCATCTTACGGTTGGTTGAGCGCGAAAGGTTCAAAAAGTTCATAATATCATTGGGATTACTTTTAACGAGAATTACGTCCGCCGCATCAATCGCAACATCTGTTCCAGCCCCAATTGCGACCCCAATATCAGCTCGGGTTAAACTGGGTGCATCATTGACCCCATCACCAACCATTAAGACCACTTCACCGTTTGCTTGGTAATCTTTGATGATTGCCGCTTTATCTTCCGGTTTTAAATTAGCCTGAACCTCCATGCCGCCTAACTGTGCCGCAACTTTTTGGGCTACTTGTTGATTATCACCGGTCAGCATGACTGGTTGAATGTTACGTTTTTTCAATGCTTGGATAAAAAGTGGCGCTTCCGGCTTAAGCTGATCACCCTGGGCCACTAAGCCTAATACCGTTTGATCTTGTAATAGATAACTGATGGAATTGCCCTTTTCAGCCAATGTCTGGAACATTTTCCGATCAAAATCAAGGTGATGGGCTTGCAAATAAGCAGCTGTGACCACTTGATAGTTTCGCCCATCAATCGTTCCAACTAGACCAACCCCTTGCATCGTTTGCACGTTTTCTGCTTGTAATTCAGGAAGCGCTTGTTCACGATTATCCGCTAAAATCCCCGTTGCTAATGGATGACTTGAATGACGTTCAAGTGCCCCAAATATTTGCATTAACCGTCGCTTATCAAGGGTTGTCGCATTCACTTGAACCGCATTCACTTTGAATACACCTTGAGTCAATGTTCCTGTCTTGTCCATTAAGACCATGGTTACTTTATCAGCCATTTCAATCGCCTGTCGATTCTGGATTAACAAACCATTCGTTGCTGCAATTGCTGTACTTCTAGCCACGACTAATGGAATGGCTAACCCAAGTGCATGAGGACAGGCAATAATGAAAACCGTTACCATTCGCTCAAAAGCCGTGTTTAAATCGGCTAGGAAAAACCAACTAATAAAAGCCATGATGCCGACTATTAAAGCGGCATAAAATAAATACTTAGCAACTCGATCAGCTAAGGTTTCTACTTTTGATTTTTCTTGTTGCGCCTGCTGAATAAGCTTCATTACTTGGGCAAGATAACCGTTTTCGCCTGTCCCAGTGACTTTAACAGTCAGCGTCCCGTTACCGTTAATTGTTCCACCGATCACTTGATCGCCTTCTATTTTAGCTACCGCTTTGGACTCACCAGTGACAAGTGACTCATTGACTTGGCTCTGTCCAGTTAGAATTAAACCATCAGCAGGTACTTTTTCGCCAGCCACTACAATCACTGTTTGTCCGGTCTGTAAAGCTTTTAAATCAACAGCATGCTGCCGTCCATCTGCATCAACCACTTGTGCTTGGCTTGGTAATAGTGCCGCCATTTTTTCCAAGGCACTGCCAGCACTCATCACCGCGTTCATTTCGATCCAGTGCCCCAACAACATAATGACGATTAACGTTGCAAGTTCCCAAAAGAAATCCATTACGTGTCCTTGGGGATTCAGGAAATGGTTGGCCACAAAAGCATACAAACTGTAAAGATAAGAAACACTTATCCCCATAGCAATTAAAGTCATCATGGCTGGATTTTTAGCGGTTAATTCGCCTTGCGCGCCCTTTAAAAAAGGTGCCCCACCATAAAAGAACAAGAACGTTGCTAATATTAAAACGACCCAATCTGAACCTATAAAAGTCATCTGAAATGGTAAGTGCAGTCCCATAAACGGCGACAAAGCTAAAATTGGGACCGTGGCAATTAATGAAATCCAGAATTTTTGTTTCAAATTTCCCATATGCATCATGTGACCACCATGTATCATCATATCGCCGTCACTGGAGGCGTGATGCATATGAGCCATATCATGATCTAGCATTTGATGCTTGTGATGCATTTCGTTTATTTCGTAGTGTCTTTCATCATGTTTCATTCTGTTTCCCCCTTTAAATAATCATCATTAACAGGTCAATGAGAATCATCACTTTTGCAAAAATTACTTATTCACATTTGTTTACAATTGTAAACTTACAATCTCAGTTTATATTTGTACTTACGGTCTGTCAATTTTAACACTCTTTTTTTAATTTACCTTTACAATTCAAGGCAAAAAAAAACCGCCACACAGGCGGTTTTTCAATACTAATTAAAGATTTTGCATAAAATCTTCAACTAGGTGTTGGTTTTCTTCGTTACTTGTATTCACGTTAACAGCAGTATCAACCAAATCAGATAATTGTGTTGTATCTAAACGTTTCATCAAGCTCCGCACTCGAAGCACAGAAGTTGCACTCATCGAAAATTCATCTAAGCCCATTCCAACAAGGAGTGGCACCATAATTGAATCACCAGCAGCTTCCCCACACATACCAGTCCACTTACCTTCTCTATGAGAAGCGTCAATGACGTTCTTAATTAAACGTAAGATTGCTGGATTATATGGTTGATAAAGATATGATACTCGTTCGTTCATCCGATCAGCAGCCATTGTATATTGAATCAAGTCATTAGTCCCAATACTAAAGAAATCAACTTCCTTAGCAAATTGATCTGCCAAGACAGCACTAGCTGGAATTTCAACCATCATGCCGACCTGTAAATCATCAGAAACAGTTTGACCATCAGCAATTAATTTAGCTTTTTCTTCTTCAAGAATGCCTTTTGCTTGCCGGAATTCTGCGACAGTTGCGATCATTGGGAACATGATGCGTAACTTACCATAGTTTGAAGCACGTAGTAAAGCCCGCAATTGTGTTCTAAAAATATCATCCCGGTCTAGACTAATCCGAATTGCTCGGTAACCTAAGAAGGGGTTCATTTCTTCTGGTAATGGTAAATAAGGTAATTTCTTATCCCCACCAATATCCATAGTCCGCACAACAACTGGTTTACCAGCCATACCTTCTAAAACAGTCTTATAAGCTTCAAACTGATCATCTTCACTAGGAAGTTCAGATGAATCCATATATAAGAATTCTGTCCGATATAAGCCGATTGCTTCAGAACCATTATCAATCACACCATTTAAATCTTTAGGTGTTCCGATATTCGCCGCAACTGTAAATGTTTTTCCGTCTTTTGTAACGGAATTTTCATTCTTTAGTTTTTCCCATTCAGCTTTTTGGTCAGCAAAAGCTTGTGCTTTCCTATCGTATTCAGCAATTTCTACATCTGTAGGGGCAATAATAACATCTCCGTTAATTCCATCGACGATTAATGATTCGCCAGCTTTAACAGAAGTAGTAATCTTTTCAGTTCCAACAATTGCTGGAATTTCTAAAGAACGCGCCATAATAGCTGAATGAGACGTCCGACCACCAATATCAGTCACAAAAGCCTTCACGAATTTACCATTCAATTGGGCTGTGTCACTAGGTGTTAAGTCATGTGCAATCACAATTACTTCTTCATCAATTAATGCTGGATTAGGCAGTGTTACCCCTAATAAATGACTGAGAACTCGCTTAGTAACATCCTTGATGTCAGCAGCACGTTCTTGCATGTATGCGTTATCAGTCATTGCCTCAAAAGTGGCCACGAACAAATCCGCGACCTCCTTGAGCGCTTGCTCAGCATTAACCTTGTCATCATTGATTTTACCTTCGATAGCGCCGGTAAATTCTGGGTCTGCTAAAATCATCATGTGAGCATCAAAAACTTGTGCTTCTTCTTCCCCTAATGATTCAGCAGCAATCTTCCGGATGGTTTCTAAATCACTCGTGGAAGCTTGTAAGGCATTATGCAAACGATTAATCTCTTTTTCTGAATCTGAAATAGTTGATTTCGAAAATGACAAATCGGGTTGCACTAACATATAGGCTTTCGCCGTAGCGATACCATCACTGGCAGCAATCCCTCTTAGTTTTGTCATTATTCAGATAAACCTTCCTTTTTCATTGTTTCTTCAATTGCGTTAATTGCGTCTGCTTCGTCAGCGCCTTCAGCTGAGATAGTCACATCAGCACCTTGGCCAACACCGAGTGACATAACACCCATGATTGACTTCAAGTTTACAGATTTACCTTTATATTCTAAGTTAACATCTGAATTAAATTTGCTTGCTGTTTGTACTAATAATGTAGCTGGACGTGCGTGGATACCTGTGTCTGCTACTACGTGAAAATCGCGTTTTTCCATATTAATCGATCCCCTTTTATCTAATGATAGATTTAGTTTTTAACGAAATGAGTAGTCACTAATAGTGGCTACCCTTCCGATATTTAAGATTACCATTTTTTTTTAAATACTACAACAGTTTCGCTAACAAAATTAGTGGCCGTCTACACTGTACCGCTTTCAGACTTGCGGTAAATTACCGCTCCATTTCGCTGTGCTTCACCCACAATTTCTTTCCGGTGTTCATAATTGACCCATACTTTCTGAAAATCCAAGAACTCAGATTGCGATACTTCGATAGCTTTTTTTTCGTTGTTTATCAAGGCATCCATCTCTGCTAAAAAATCTCGCATTCGTTTTTTTCTCCTCAATATTTATTTTTTAGTTGGTTTTAATAATCCGTTTTCATTTAGTATTTACATTAAACCAATGGACCTATCCTACCGCATTATCGCCAGCCCTGACAAGAAATTTTTATTTCCGAGTTGCAATACTTGCAACTTTTTTTAGAGATGATTATAATTTATTTAAAGGTCAAAGATAGTCAAAAAGGCTTTGACGTTTCTTAATTACTAATTGAAAGGTTGTGACAGATTAATGCTTTGTCAAAACTGCCAGAAAAATCCTGCAACGATTCACCTTTACACGAGCACCAATGGTCAACGGCAAGAAATTGATCTTTGCCAAAATTGTTATCAGCTCTTGAAACAACAAAATAGTACTGGCCAAACGCCTCAAGGCCAATATGTCGACCCGTTCGGTTTTGGAAGTTTAGATAATTTCTTCCGGTCCATGGGCGCAAGTGCTGATGACCAAGCACAAGCTAACCAAGGACCTCAAACACAAAGTGGTGGCCAAGGTGGCGGCAATAATGGTCATCATGGTGAAAGTCTCCTTAGTCAATATGGTGTTAACCTAACAAATTTGGCTAAAGCTGGCCACATCGATCCCGTCATTGGTCGTGATGCTGAAATCGACCGCGTAATCGAAATTTTAAATCGACGGACAAAGAATAATCCTGTATTAATCGGAGAAGCCGGCGTTGGTAAGACCGCGGTTGTTGAAGGCTTAGCACAAAAAATTGCCGACGATAACGTTCCGGCTAAACTAAAAGACAAGCAAGTGATTCGTTTAGACGTCGTTTCACTCGTTCAGGGAACCGGAATTCGCGGTCAATTTGAACAACGCATGCAGCAATTAATGAATGAACTTAAACAAAATAAAAAATACATTCTTTTCATTGATGAAATTCATGAAATCGTCGGCGCCGGAAATGCTGAAGGCGGCATGGATGCTGGTAATGTCTTAAAACCGGCCCTTGCCCGTGGTGAATTACAATTAGTCGGTGCTACTACTAATAATGAATTCCGCCAAATTGAAAAAGATGCAGCACTTGCACGCCGCCTCCAACCGGTTTCTGTTAATGAACCTTCTGTTGATGAAACGATCCAAATTCTAAGAGGTCTCCAAGATAAATATGAGGCCTATCATCAAGTTCACTATACAGACGAAGCGATTAAAGCGGCTGCTACACTTTCGAACCGTTACATTCAAGATCGCTATTTACCTGATAAAGCCATCGATTTACTTGATGAAACAGGATCAAAGAAGAACTTAACCATTGATGTTGTCGATCCAAAGGCAATTGAAAAGAAATTGCAGAATGCTGAAGCTGAAAAACAAAGTGCCTTAAAAGGCGAAGATTACGAAAAAGCAGCTTATTATCGCGATCAAGTCACAAAATTGACAAAGATTCGAGATACCAGTGCTGTTGATCAATCTGAAATGCCAACCGTAACCGATAAGGACATGGAACAAATTGTTGAAGAAAAAACCCACATTCCCGTTGGTGAGTTAAAGGCCCAAGAACAAGCACAGCTAAAGAATCTCGCTGAGAATCTCGAAGCACACGTAATTGGCCAAGATCCGGCGGTTGATAAGGTTGCCCGTTCAATTCGGCGTAATCGAATTGGTTTCAATAAATCAGGTCGACCAATTGGCTCATTTCTCTTTGTTGGCCCGACTGGTGTTGGTAAAACAGAATTAGCCAAACAAATTGCCAAAGAACTTTTTGGCAGTACGGATGCAATGATTCGTTTTGACATGAGTGAATATATGGAAAAATTCAGTGTGTCAAAACTAATTGGTTCGCCTCCTGGCTATGTCGGCTATGAAGAAGCAGGCCAATTGACTGAACAAGTTCGCCGTAATCCATATAGCTTAATTCTATTGGATGAAATTGAAAAAGCCCATCCAGACGTCATGCATATGTTCTTACAAATTTTAGATGACGGTCGTTTAACCGATTCGCAGGGGCGGACCGTCAGTTTCAAAGACACTATCATTATCATGACTTCTAATGCGGGACAAACCGATGCAGAAGCTAATGTTGGTTTTGGGGCAACCGTTTCTGGTCAAACACATTCCATTTTAAATCAACTACAAAATTACTTTAAACCCGAATTTTTAAACCGGTTTGATGATATCATCGAATTCCAACCACTAAGTAAAGATAGTCTAATGAAGATTGTCAGCTTGATGCTAGATCAAACGAACGCGATGATTGCTGATCAAAACCTACACATTCATGTAACTGAACCAGTTAAAGCTCGTTTAGTTGATCTTGGCTATAATCCTGAAATGGGAGCACGACCTTTACGCCGTGTTATTCAAGAACAAATTGAAGATCGCGTTGCTGATTACTACCTCGATCACCCAGAACATCAGCAGCTTACAGCACAGCTTGTTGAAGATCAAATTCAAATTAAGCATGCTAAAGATGATCAAACAACCGATTAAAATATAAATTGGCACGTTGTAAGCCGTATCACGTGCTAAGTGAAGCGTTTTCAGATATACTAATAATAAGACTTAGAAACTTAGGGAGTGATTCAGATGCGCTTAATCAATGTAACCAATTCATATAATCGACTTGTTTCACAACAATTAGCCACGACAGCCGCAACCTATGTTAAAGTTTATTCACTTGGTAAGACAACGGTTCTTGACTCACATTCGGCGAAGGATCGTGAACTACTTTTAAAAAATGATCATCGTCACGTTCAGCAAGCTGAAATTGATTTTGTTTTAAAGGAACTCGCTGGACTAGATTCAACAGATGGCCTCGAAGTTTTAAACGACGGTCCATTAGTTGAGATTACCCTTCCTACTCCTTCAACGACAGCGAGCTAAATCATTTAACTTGGACCGCCCTAAATAAATAATATTTAGGGCGGTTTTTACGTCTTAACAGCGATTGGTGTGGTTAATTATCAACCACACTTTTCAAAATTTATGCTAAACTAATAGTAATAAGTAACGCGCTACAAGGAGTCCGTATGAATCTGATTAACTTGCTTCAATCGTTATTGAAATGGCGCCCCAAAAAAATAGCTTCTCAGTCGAGCAGTCATGTGCACAAACCCGTCGCTGAGCAAGAGCCAATCCATCAAGCGCCTCAATCATCACAGAATCAGCCAGTCGCTCCTGCCAGTCAGGATGAAACAACCCCATTGGTCATTATGCCCACCCAATCGCGCTTCAGCACCGTCACCATCCACTACATCGATCATCATCGGGTACCTTTGCGCCCCACGATGACCTTGACCGGTGAGGTGGGCACCGTGCTCGATTTGCCATGGTTAAAATTTGCCGGTTATTACTTGGCAGCCATTACCAATTTAAAACAACATTTTCCTGAAGAAAACACGACGATTTGGCTTTTTTATAAACCACAACTCGCAGCGCCAGTCATGGTTTTACATCAGAACTTAGAAGGTGGTTTGTTGATTAAGCCCCAATTTTTATCAGGTGCTTTAAACGAACGCTATCAGGCCAATCCACTAGAAGGTGGTGCTAACTTTGTACACCACATCTCAGCTAATCAGACTGGCCGGTTTACAACCAAGACACAGTTTGTGCATTTTAAATATGATCCACTGAATTTAAAACATAGCGATGCACCTAAACAGCGCTTCATCGAACTCCTTGAGTCAACGAATACGTATCAGCAACCAAGTGAAGAAGCACTAACTGCATCACGTTTACCAAAACACGCGGTTTGGAAAATTTATAGCCGTGCAATCACCCCATCTGGTAAACAATGGTTCAATCTTGGTAGTTTCTGGATTAGCCCCACACGTTATCAACTACATGCCACTAATCCTAAAGGCAGTGATGAAACATACCAAGTACCAAAGTTCACCTATCGTTACGCAGTTGTCAAAACGACATCTTTAAATCTCAGTGCAAGTTTAAACAATAGCACGGTAACGTTTTGGCAAGCACCATATGACCACCCAACAACCTATCAGGTAATGCCTAAAACACGGGTAGTTATTAAACAAGTTGTCATACTCGATAATCAAAGTCGTTGGTGTCAACTTAAAACAGGCCAGTGGTTAATGGAAGGCCTCTTAACCCTCAACTAAACATAACCCAATAAAAAAAGCCACCGATTCAGACAACCGTTAATCGTCTGAATCGGTGGTTTTTTTTATGCATATCGTTGATATAAACAAGGCTTGAACAAAATTACTTTTGTCAAAATCCCTCTTTAATGAGTTATTATTATAATTTTGCAGTTAATTCAACGTCTGGATACTTATCTTGGAACCAGCGTTCAGCAAATTTATTTTCAAACAGGAATAATGGTTCGTCATGGATATCTTTAACCAATAAATTCCGCGACGATGACATCCGTTCGTCCAATTGTTCTGGATTAATCCACCGAGCGATTCTCGAACCGATTGGATCCATCAACACTTCAGAATTATATTCGTGTTGCATCCGATATTGGAACACTTCAAATTGCAATTGACCAACGGCCCCTAAAATGTAATCACCAGTTGTGTAAGTCTTATACAACTGGATAGCCCCTTCTTGCACCAACTGTTGAATCCCTTTATGGAAGGACTTTTGTTTCATCACGTTTTTCGCCGTGACGCGCATGAATAACTCCGGCGTAAATTGCGGGAGCTTTTCAAAGGAAACAGCCTCCTTACCCGTATAGATCGTATCCCCAATTTGGAAATTCCCAGTATCATATAAACCAACAATATCGCCAGCAACAGCACTTGTCACCTGTTCCCGGGTATCAGCCATGAATTCGGTTGAGTTGTTCAACCGCATCTTTTTGCCTGTGCGCGTAAGCGTGACATCAATTCCCCGTTGGAATTCACCCGAACAAATTCGTACGAACGCAATTCGATCACGATGGGCTGGATTCATGTTGGCTTGAATCTTGAAGATGAACCCTGAGAAATCAGGTGATGTGGGTTCAACCAACGTTTCTGCCTGTGTTTTGTGTGCTTCTGGTGCAGGTGCTAAGTTAACAAATGACTCTAAGAACGTCTTGACCCCAAAGTTGGTCAAAGCAGATCCAAAAAAGATCGGCGTCTGTTCCCCAGTCGCAATCTTATCAGCATCATAGGCATTCCCCGCCTCACCAATCAATTCGATATCATCAAGGGCTTGCGTGTAAACAGAATCTTCTTTCAATGGATTATCACCGGCAATCCGACCTTCTTCATCAAGGGCTAAATAAGGGTTAGCTTTATCTTCAGGTCGATAAAGTTCAATCCGATGTTTAGCAATATCATACAGCCCACGAAGGTCTTTCCCCATCCCGATTGGCCAATTCATGGCACAGCCTTCGATATCCAATAATTCTTCCAATTCAGCAATTAAATCAAGTGGTTCGCGACCATCCCGATCTAACTTATTCATGAATGTAAAAATCGGAATACCACGCATTTTGCAGACTTTGAATAATTTCTTAGTCTGTGGTTCAATCCCTTTCGCAGAATCGATTACCATGACTGCCGCATCGACTGCCATCAAAGTCCGGTACGTATCTTCTGAGAAATCTTCATGCCCAGGTGTATCCAAAATATTAATCCGTTTGTCATCATAATCAAATTGCATCACAGAACTGGTAACGGAAATCCCACGTTGCTTTTCAATTTCCATCCAATCAGACTTGGCAAATTGGCCACTCTTTTTCCCTTTAACCGTTCCAGCTTGACGAATCACGCCCCCGAAAAGTAAGAGTTGCTCGGTAATCGTTGTTTTACCAGCATCCGGATGCGAAATAATTGCAAAAGTCCGACGGCGATTGACCGCCGTTTTTAATTCAGTAGGTGTCATTATAAAATCCTTTCCGTAATTCCAATATAATGCGCTTGGGACAAAGAATTGCGCAACCATTGCGTCACCCTTTGTCCCATTGATGGTGCTCATTTAATTTAGTCGCCTTCTTCTGGTGCATCGGTTTGTGGCCCTGGTAACGTCAATTGTAAATCAGTCAACCGTGAACCAGATACCGAACCGGTCGTCAAGGTAAGGCCACCTGGTAAGTCAATTGTTTCTGGGTGCCCGCTAATCGGAATCGCCCCGATTTCAGTAATCATGTACCCAGCAATAGTATCAACGTCGGTAGCTTGAATATTCGTCTGAAAAGCACTATTAAAATCATTAATCGGCATACTTCCCATAATCGTATAGTGCTGTTCATCAATTTTTTGGTATAGTGTTTCAGCTTTATCAGATTCATCGTCAATTTCGCCGACAATTTCTTCTAATAAATCCTCGATAGTTGCTAAGCCGACCACGCCACCGTATTCATCCAAAAGAATGGCCATCTGTTGTTGTGTTCGTTTCATTTCATATAATAAATCGTCAATTGTGATCGTTTCAGGCACAAAAAGGGGTTCTTGCATCACCGTTTCAATTTGCATCGCAGCAAATCCTTTTTGGCGTGCCTCTTTCAAGAGATTTTTGATATGCACCACCCCGACCACTTGATCCTTATCATCCCGATACACCGGAATTCTGGAAAAGGGTTGGTCTAAGATGGCATCAATATTTTGATCATTATCAGTACAAATATCAATCATAAAAGCATCCGTTCGCGGTACCATAACTTCACGAGCCATCTTTTTATTCAGCGAAATAATGCCTTCTAACATTTCGTATTCATCGGTTTCCAAAACACCGGCACTCTTACCCGATTCAATCATGTGAACCATTTCTTCACGGGTAAGCTTGGGTTCTGTGTTTGAAAAATCAATCGGCGTCAACTTCATTAATAGTGACGTCGACATCGATAGTAACCAAACAAACGGCCGCAATAAAATCCCGACAAAACGCACGGGTTTGACCGTCATTTTAGCAATTGCTTCTGCCCGATGCAGTGCCACTTGCTTTGGATATAATTCCCCAAAAACGAGGGATACATAGGATAAGACAATCGTCACAATTAATACGGCCGCTTCTTTGGTCCAAGCCGCATTTCCTAAAAGGGGTGCTAATCTACCCGCAATGGTTGTGGCAGCACTCGCTGAAGATAAGAAGCCCGCAAACGTAATCGCAACTTGAATGGTTGCTAAAAATTGATTGGAATGCCCTAAAACTTGGACTAACACCTGGGCCTTCTTGTCACCTTTGTCCGCTTGCTCCTCCATCTTCACACGACTTAGTGAAACGAGTGCAATCTCTGCCGCAGCAAAAAAAGCATTCACTAAGGTTAAAATTAAAATTAACAGTAACTGTCCCCACACCGAACTTCCAGGGTCAGGATTCATCGTCACATCCACTACCTTTCATTATTTAAATAATTACATTTAACCGATAAAGGTCTACTTTGCAGTATAGCATAGTCAAAAATGGAAATTCAACCTGCATCTCCCCTAAAGTTTAGTCGTTTCATTAGCTTTCGTACGTAACGCTTGAATATTATATAAATAAGTTACCACTGTCTTCATTACTGCATAAAAGGGAATGGCTAAAATCATCCCTAATATGCCGTAAATATTGCCGGCAACTAATAAGATGATAATAATTGTCAAAGGGTGGATATCCAATGAGCGCCCAATCACATTTGGATAGATTAGGTTACCATCAATTTGTTGCACGATAATGACAACAACAACGACCATGATTGTTTTAGGAACTGAAATGGATAAACTAATGATTAGTGCGGGGGCAATCCCGATGTACGGTCCCAAATAAGGAATTACATTGGATACACCAGCAATAAACCCCAATAGATAGGCATATGGCATCCCGATAATCAAATAACCAATAAAGGTACAGAGCCCGACAAATAAACATTCCAGTGCTTGGCCACCAATATAAGCTGAAATTGTCGCGCCCATTTTGCGCAGCAGATCAGCAACTTGGTCATTATAACGATCCGGTAACAATTTTTGGATATTGGGGATTAACCGATGTCCATCTTTTAACATATAAAACAACATGATTGGAATTGTGAAAACACTAACTGTGACACTCGTAATGGCGCCAATCATACTTCCAAAGCCAGCTGTAAAGCTCTTCATGACTTTCTCAGCAATCTTTGATGGTTTTAAATTTAGCTGATTGACATATTTATTAAAATCAATATTTTTAAAATGTGGATTATTTGATAAATCATCCGTTACTTTTTGCAAGCGATGCGCAAAATCAGGTAAATTCGTTACCAATTGCGTAATTTGCTTAATTAAATTAGGAATCACTAAGGCAATGATGAAAATCAATCCGCCGAAAAAGACGATGAAAATTATCGTAATTGCCCAGTTTCGAGAGACCTTAATTTTCCCTAATAAATTAATTAATGGATTAAAAAGGTAAAATAAGAGCCCCGCACCAATGATGGGGCCAAACAACGTTGAGATAAAAGTCCCAATTGGATCGAATAAGAAGCTGATTTTGGTGCAGACAAAGATTAACACGGCCAAGATTAAAAGCTCAATTGACCAAAATAATAGTTTTGATTGGCGTAAACGATCAAACATGCAGTATCCCTCCAGTGTGCCTGTGTCACACAAAACGCATTTTATGCTATCATAGTGTAACGATTATTTTTATTGTACCAAATTTTATAATGATCCACATTGATTATTCTTTTTGAAGAGGTGTCCTTTAGTGCAAGTTAAACAAACTCAGGATTTAAAGAGTGTTATTTACCAAGCTAGTTTAGCGATTCGCAAAGCCGTTTTTGTCGTTGAACAACACGTTCCTGCTGAACTTGAAGTCGACGAATTCGAAGATCAAGCTATTTATTTTGTCGGTTACGTTGACGACCAAGCTGTTGTCACCTTACGGCTTATCGAAGCGGGCTCAGACTACCATGTGCAACGTGTGGCTGTTAGCCGCCCGGCACGTCGGCATGGTTATGGACATCAACTGATGCGTGCAGCTGAAGCTTTTGCCCGCCAGTCAGGTAAAAAGGCCCTTACGCTAAACGCTCAATTAAGTGCAGTTGCTTTTTACAACCAACTCGGCTTTCAGGCAACTGATAAGCCACCATTTCTAGATGCCGGCATTAACCATCAAGAAATGGTTAAAAAATTAACCGCCTAATTGTCATTTCACCACTAGATGACTTATAATGAAGCTAATTAATTACTTGTTTTTTGATATAGAAAGGACGTTCCCATGTCTAAGCAAAAGATACTTCTTGTGCATCTCTTTTTTTTCGTTATCCCTTATTTACTTGTTATCACTGTGGCAGCAACTGCTTACGATAGTCTTGTTATCCACAGTGCCACTTGGGATCGAACTTTATTTAGTGCATTAATTTGCAGTACTTTAATGTTATTTATCAAGGTCCCGCTCGAGCGGCCGTTAACCATCATGGCACACCTAACCCCTCATCGTGCTCTAAAAGCACTGACAAATTTCTTTCTGGTAGAACGCTCGCTAGGCATTAAGATTGCTAACTTCATTTTTGATGGAATCTTGTTTTGCCTGGCAACTTACCTATTGCGCCGCAGCTTACCGTTAAATATGATTGCCGGACGACTACTAGGCTGGTGTGTGTTGGCATTATTATTATCGATCAGTATCGGTGCAAGTGTCGGTTTTAAGGTCTTAACCATTCAACAAGATACTTCAGTCGAAAACGATTAAATCACATAAAAAAGTCTCGGTCAATTGACTGAGACTTTTTTATGTGAGACTAAATAGTATTCTAACGACGGTGCGCCAATTCTTGATACCGGTTATACCAAATATCAATATATTCCTTCGAAAAGGGCCCTTTACCATTGTTGATCCAATCAACCAAAACCTTAACATTGGCCTTCAAAATCCGATCAGTTTCGGCGGAATAATGCCATTGCGCGCTATGTGCTTCATATTCATCAACATCTAGAAGTCGTTTTTCGCCATTGGGAAAAACCTTCACATCCAAATCATAATCAATATATTTAAGCGCTTCTTGATCCATGACATGGGGCGATGCCAAATTACAATAATAGGAAACGCCGCCTTCACGAATCATGGCTACCACATTAAACCAATACTTCTTATGGAAATAAATAAGTGCCGGCTCCCGCGTAACCCACTTTCTGCCGTCTGACTCTGTAACTAAGGTATGATCGTTACAACCAATGACTGCGTTCTCGCTGGTTTTTAAAACCATCGTATCGCGCCAAGTGCGGTGTAAACTCCCATCGTGTTTATAACTTTGAATCGCTATATAGTCGCCTTCTTTGGGAATATTCATCGACATACCCAGCTTTCCAAGGTTATTATTCATAATCACCTATCATTATAGCAAAGTCTCGTAAATTTGCCTAAAACTTTCTACCACTAATCGGTTGCTAAACGCGCCATTATCTTCTTTTGTACCGTTGGTAATGCCACATCGACCAATTGTGCTTCGGTGTACCATTGGCCCGGAAAAAAAGCGAGCTCGGCATCTGCTGCAAGTTGCGCTTGTAAAATCGTAATCGTCCATTTAAGATGCGTAAAAACGTGGACCACGGGTTTTAAACCTGATTCGTGTAGTTGCTGCAATTTTAGTCCATAAGCCTCTTGAAAATGCGCTTCAATGCGGGCAAGTTGTTCTTCTGGCGTCAATAGTTCATCATCGTCTGCCTGAAGTGTTTCAGCAGCAACTAATGGATAAGTGGACAAGTTCGCCAATAAACCAGTGCTCGGCCGTTTTTGAAATAGGACGCCATTTTGTGAACGAATCACAACTGCAAACATGGCAACCGGTTTTTGTTTTGCTTTCTTTGTCTTGACCGGATAATCCAACAAGGTGCCATCCTGATAACTCCGGAAAAACGGTGCTAACGCCGTATCGCCAATCGTTGGATTCTTTGCCGTACAGATTTGTGAACCAAAATCCATGACAGCTTGATTAAAATCTCCAGGTCGATCTTCGGGGATCAGTGGTAAAATCGCATCGTAAAAAATTTTACGGTTCTTCGGGTCGGTGATATCAGCATCGATTTTCAGTAAGCGACTGAACACCCGAAAAGCATTCCCATCGATTGCCGGGACCACTTCACCAAAACAAATACTAGCGATAGCGCCTGCTGTGTACGGTCCAATCCCGGCTAGTTTTTCTAATTCAGCCGCAGTTGTTGGCCAGTGACCATCATAATCATCAACTATTTGTCGCGCTGCTTTTTGTAAATTGCGGGCACGAGAATAATAGCCAAGTCCCTCCCATGTTTTCATTAATAAGTCTTCTGGGGCTGCCGCTAAATCGGCAACCGTTGGAAACGTCGCTAAGAACCGTTCATAGTACGGAATCACCGTTTGAACCTGCGTTTGTTGCAGCATGATTTCAGATAACCAAACACGATAAGGTTCTTGATTCTGGCGCCAAGGTAAATCCCGGCGGTTTTCATCATACCAAGTCATAAAAGCGGTTTGAAATGCACTCCGCTCACTCGGTGTCATCTGATAGTTCTTGTTCGTCGATGAAATGGTTGATTGCATCAAGATTAAATCCTTTCCGATACAACGCTTGTTGCATCTTCATCCGGCGTTCACGTGATTCGAGTAATCGATACCGACGCCATTTCTTAGCACCGAGTTCCGCAAGCGCATCAGCTTCACTATCTTCGTCGGCTTCAAGGGCCAACCCTTCCATAATTAAACTGAGGCTGTCGCCACCAAACCCTTTTTGCATTAAGCCCTGTTTGACTTTTTGTTGCTGTTCAAAAAATGAACTATGACGGTATTTCTGCGCTAACTTCTTTGCCGCCGCTAAACCAACCGCGACTTGATCATCGACTGAATAATGACTGAGTGCTTGATCGATATGAGTAGCACTAACCCCTTTTTGGATTAATTTCTGGCGGACCACCTTTGGTCCTTTATCCGCGGTATTAATCACAGTGCGAACGTAGCTATCGGCATAATTCTGATCGTCAATATAATGTAACTCGCGTAATTTTGCCAAGCTAATCTGGATCCCTTCGGGGGTAATCTCGTGGTCGCGTAAATATTGTGTTAGTTCCTTTTCCGTCCGCAATTGATGGCTTAGATAATTCAGTGCCAATTGATAGGCTTTAGCATAATCATCGTCTTTTTGAATGGCGCGTTGCAGTTGGCTATCAATTTCCAACCCCTTCGCTAAGCGGTATTTAATCAAGACACTTTCGGTCACCCCAAAAGCGAATTGCTCATCGATAAAAATATTATAGCGTCCAGATCTTTTTTGCGCCGTAATTTTAGTAATCTTTGACATCTTACTCTCCCTTGTTACGTGTTGCCTTGATGTTGAGGTAAACTTTAAATCCGATGACCACCACGGCGAGTATTAACGTTCCGATAATTAACGGTAAGCTCTTGTTTTGGAAGGCATATACACCTATTCCAAGAACCATCAGCATTACAATTAAAAATTGGTTTTTTTCCCAAAAATTCATGTGGTTTCGCTCCTTACTTTAACTTCCTGTAGCATAGCATAGATGGTGAAGCCAAACAAAAATCACTGCTTAATTTACTTGATTAAACCTATTTTATAGCGCTAAATCTGTTATACTTATGCAAAGTAATTATCACTAAATTAATAGGAGCGGATTAAATGCCAGCACAAACAAACCAAGTCGAAGTCGGTCAACGTTTTCCATTGACGATTAAACGAATCGGCATCAATGGTGAAGGAATTGGCTATTATAAACGTAAAATTGTTTTTATTCCCGGCGCACTCCCTGAAGAAGTTGTCGTCGCAGAAGTCACCAAGGTTGCCCCACGTTTCATCGCAGCAAAAGTCCACAAATTACGGCAAGCATCGCCACAGCGGGTTACCCCTAAGGATGCAACTTATGGCCAAGTCGGTGGGATTGAGCTTGAACATTTAAGTTACCCCGGCCAACTCGCTTTCAAAAAGGACGTTGTCATCCAAGCGCTCGAGAAATTCAAACCACAAGGCTATGCCAAATACAATATTACCGATACAGTCGGCATGGAAAATCCTTGGCACTATCGCAACAAAGCCCAATTCCAAGTGCGCGAAATCGATGGTCATTTGGCAGCTGGCTTATACGCGCCAAGCAGCCATACTTTAATTGATTTACCCGCATTCGCCACCCAAACCGATTTAACAATGAAAATCATCCGCACAGTCTTAACATTGGTCGAATCACTTGGAATTCCCGTCTTTGATGAAACTAAGAATGCTGGGATTTTGAAAACGTTGGTCGTTCGCGAATCCTTTGCGACCGGTGAGGCGCAACTGACCTTTATTACAAACTCCCCTAAGCTTCCCCAAAAACATGCGTTGATAACCGCAATCCAGGCTGAACTTCCCGAAGTGGTTTCAATCATGCAAAATGTCAACAAAGGGAAAAACGTCCTTGTTTGGGGCGATCAAACGCTACATTTGGCTGGTCAAGAAACAATTATGGAAACCTTAAACGGGGTCCATTTCGAACTGACCGCCCGCGCCTTTTTCCAATTGAATCCGATTCAAACAGCTAAGCTATATAATTTAGTCCGCGACGCACTTGCTTTGACCCCTGAAGACCGCCTTGTTGATGCTTATTGTGGGGTGGGGACAATTGGCTTGAGTCTTGCTAACCAAGTCGCTGAGGTTCGCGGTATGGATACGATTGCCGACTCAATCGAAGCCGCTAAGCACAACGCAGCCATCAACAACATTCAAAACGTTGAATATGAAGTGGGCGCTGCCGAAGACCTTTTACCCAAATGGTTGGATAACGGTTTCGTCCCAACAGCGTTAGTCGTTGACCCGCCACGCACTGGCTTAGATCAAAAATTAATCGATGCGATTTTAGACAGTCGACCTTTGAAGTTTGTCTACGTCTCATGTAACCCATCAACACTTACACGAGATTTAAAAGCGCTCGTGCATACTTACCAAGTGGAGAAAATCCAACCACTGGATATGTTCCCACAAACCGCACGGGTTGAAGCCGTCGTCACCTTAACTTTAAAACGCGATATCTAACAAAAAATTTCCAGCAACCGTAATTAATTGCTGGAAATTTTTTAATTTAGACCGCTATCTTCATGCTGCCCGTTGTCTTAGAAAGAATTTAACCAGTGGATTGTCACTTTTAGTGGTGACGGCATTTGTTTTTAATAACGTCATACTAAACAATGTTAGGCCAATTATCGCTGAAATCAAGGTCCAAGCATGGGCTTGTGTTCCAGTTGTAAAGCGTGATGCAAAGCCATTCAATAGCCACAATACCACCGCACCACGACCATTAAGCCCAGCGTCACGGCACCGACGTACACTAAGTGCTAACGTCGGAATAAAGGTGCCTAGTGCCAATAAACCTACCATAATAATATATAAAACTAATGCACCACTCATTTGGATCTTGAGTTTAGCAACTTGTGCAAATAATAAACAAAAAAATGGTAAGAACCAAACAATGACTAAAATCGGCATCATCCACCAATATCCAGCCCGCGTCGTTTGGCCCATAAAATCAAAATAACCTTTAAAATAATCGCGCCAAGCTGTTTTACATGTCACTTTACCGGCTTTTTCATGAATCACACGCATTATGAATCCCCTTTCGGAAACTTGATAATTCAATTGTACCGCATTTCACCGCTAATTTGGTACAATAAAGACAATCAACTTGGAGGAATACCTATGAAAATTTATTTTGCAAACGCCTTATTCTCGACAGCTGACTTTGACTATAATATCAAAGTGGTCACTCAATTACGTCAAGCCATCCCGGGCATCTCTATTTATCTGCCACAAGAAAATGCAGCGATTAACGATAAAAATGCTTACGCTAACTCAGAAATGATTGCTCAAGCTGACACTGAACAATTAATCGCCAGTGATCTCGTGATTGCCGTATTAGACGGCCCCACAATTGATGTTGGTGTTGCTAGTGAAATTGGCGTGGCTTTTGGCCATCAAATTCCAATCATTGGATTGTACACAGATAGCCGACAACAAGGGGCTACCAATTCTAAGAAGTTAGCCGCCCTACAAACAATCGCCGAAAATCAATTTCATTATTTGAATCTCTACACTACCGGCTTGATTAAACAAAACGGAGCGATCGTCAATACTGTAGCAGCTTTAGTTTCAAAAATCCAAGAAATAGCATAAGCCTCATTAAGCATTAAGCCCTTCATCGATCATAACTGATGAAGGGCTTTTTATGTAGGTAATTAAAAAAGGATTCAAGCTTGAATTACGCTTGAATCCCCTAGGTTGAGGTTGGTAGCTTGGTTGGTACGAGCTGATTCTGTTTTAAATTCTGGATAATGTTACACCTCATACTTCTATTCAATTGTTTTTAATCGTTGGTCTAGCCCACTGCTAATCGTTTCACTCGATCTAGTTTGGTCGTCTATCTTTGACCCGTATGTGCAGTTTCAGCGACGCCGATTAAATTCACATTTACTACTTGAGCGATATTCTTTAACAGACATCAGCCTCCGATATATTTGGATCTAATACTACGAAGAGCTTACATTTATGCTTCCATTGGAACCACACCTTGCAATTTCTTTTTCGTAATTTGAATCTTAATGAGTCGTTAATTTGATCTCTGGTGTTTGTTTTTTAAAGTGGTAAAGCTAATTGGTACTAACTTGGTTTCGCTACCCAAGCTACCTTTCCTCACCATTAATATAACACCTTTTTTTTCTGGATACAATAAAGATGCTCATTAATTTTTAACGACTTCAAAACCGCTTTAAAGCTGCTGTTTCTATAAATTCTAACAAAAAAACTGTAGTTAACGCCACGTTAACTGCAGTTTATGAATTAAGGATTATTTTTAATCCCCACAAGCTAGAACCCTAGCGTTTTAAATACAATCTTTCATGCTGCTTGATGCCTTTTAAGATGATTGGTGCATCATCTAACGCCAAATCAATTTCAAATTCGCTACCATCTTCTGGTAGTTCCGCTTGGAATTGTGTTTCATACTCAGCCAATGTCAATTGTCGTCTTGCGGCCAACATTGCTTTATGCTTTAATCCAGCCAACTGGTTTTCAAAGCCAGGTTGTAAAATCCCGGTGAAAAATTCGCTGATGGCCCCTGAGCCGTAACTGAACAAACCAATGCGGTCACCTGCTGATAGTTGTTCAGATTGTTCCAACAATGAAAGCAAGCCTAAGTATAATGAACCGGTGTAGATATTCCCGATTTGTCGGCTGTACAAAGTACTTGCTTGATATCGATCTAACAATTGTGCTTGTTGCGTTTCTGTTGCTTCTGGCAAAATCGTTCGTAGTGCCTTTAAGCCCATTTTCGTATAGGGTAAATGGAAGGTCAAGGCCTTAAAATCAGTAATTGAACGACCCGTTTGTGCGCGATAATCCGCCCAAGTTGCTTGGAAAAACGCGATGTATTGCTCCGTTGAATATTTACCGCGCGCAAAAGCCTCTTTTGAATAGTTTGGCCGCCAGAAATCTTGAATATCCTCACTATGGACTGTTGTTGCTGGTTCTAGCGCCAACAAATGCGGTGTAGCACTGACAACCATCGCAATTGCACCAGCCCCTTGTGTCACTTCACCAGGAGTCTCCAAACCATACCGTGCGATGTCAGATCCAATGACCAATGCTTTTTGATTTGGATGAGCTGCCACAAAATCGTAAGCCGTCATCAAACCAGCCGTTGCGCCATAACAAGCTTCTTTGATTTCAAAGGCACGGGCATTTTTTAAGCCTAACAGATGTTGGACATATAAAGCCCCAGCCTTTGACTGATCTATTCCGGACTCTGTACCTAACACTAATAACCCGATTGCATCCCGATTATCTTCGTCTAACACCTCAAGGGCAGCATTGGCAGCCATTGTGACACTGTCTTGGCTGAGCGGCGCAATTGCCATTTGATCTTGACCAATCCCAATCGTGTATTTATCTGGATCAACGCCGCGGGCATTGGCCAACATCACTAAATCTAGGTACGTATTAGGCGTAAAAAGGCCCATCTTATCAATTCCGATTTGCATAATAAACTTCCAATCTATTTATTTTCAGCACGCAATTGTGCTAGTAAAGCAGTTGCGATTGCCGTATTTAAATGTGGTGCGGTTAATAATAATGGTAATAACTGCGTTAATTCACGATCATTGGCACCAGCAGCAATCGCCAACGATTTGGCTTGGAGTGCCATGTGCCCTTTTTGAATCCCATCTGAGACCAGTGCTTTTAACGCCGCTAAATTCTGTGCCAGACCAATGGCCGCAATAATCCCGGCTAATTCACGCGCACTTTGGACATTTAATAACCGTTGATTAATTTGAACGGTTGGTAAAATTCCAATCGAGCCACCGACCATTCCAACTGGCAAGGGGAGCTCAATTCGGCCTTGCAATTGTCGCTGTGCTGTCCATTGCCAACTGGTCAGTGGCTGGTAGGCCCCATCTCGAGCGGCATAACTATGCGCACCCGCTTCGATTGCTCGCCAGTCATTACCTGTGGCCATAATCACTGCATCAATGCCATTCATAATGCCCTTGTTGTGCGTTGCTGCGCGGGCAACATCCACTTTAGCAAAATCAGTGGCCGCAATTATTTTCGTAGCAATCACCTCACCTGATAACGTGGAAGTTGCCAAGGTTGCTGGATTAATCGTGACACTAGCACTAACTACTGCTTCAAACGCTGCATTAGTTAGAACACTCAATAAAATCGTGCCACCCAATTGTTGCTGAACTGCATGCGCAATAGCTTCGCAAATCGTATTAACGATGTTAGCCCCCATTGCTTCTTGTGTATCAATCTGTAACGTCAATTTTAAAAACCGTTGATCAATAATGGCTACTGTAATTGCTCGTAGTCCCCCGCCGTGTTTCATAATCGATGGGTGGGCCGCTTGCGCCACTTCAAATAACAAATCATTATTGCAACTGACCCAGTCTTGGGCTACCTTTAAATCACCTAAGTCAACCAGGACCACTTCGCCGGTCATCTTCCGTGTGCTTGATTCAGTCACAAAGCCCCCATTAATCCGGCCTATCTTAGCCGCATTATTTGCGGCCGCAACGACTGATGGTTCTTCAATTGCAAACGGCACTTGATACAGCGTTTGATTAACTAACAAATCTTGTACCACTCCGAGCGGGATTTGATATTGACCGATTTGATTTTCAATCATGTTCCCGGCTAACTCATCGGATAACGGTTGTGCTGCCGCTAAAAATTCAGCGTCAGTTTGATTCAATATACCTTGCTCAACAAGTGTTGCCAAACGTTCATTTTTCGTCAATTGATAAAATTTAGGCTTTTCCATGACACCATGCCTCATTTAATTGAATTTCGAAGGCAATTCCTAAACCGCCACCGATACATAAAGCAGCAATTCCTGTTTTTTGTTGAGTTCGTGCTAATTGATGGATTAAAGTAGTCATAATCCGCGTACCAGATGCCCCGATTGGATGTCCTAGAGCAATGGCCCCACCAGCAATATTTACTTTAGCAGGATCAACTTGTAACCCATTTTGAACGGCCACACTGGAAGCTGCAAAAGCTTCATTAATCTCCAATAAATCGATATCCGTTAAAGTTTGTGCTTGTTTTTTTAACAATTTTTGAATTGCTTTGACTGGTGTATAACCCATATATTCTGGGTCAGCACCAACTTCTTGGTACCCAACTAAAGTGGCTTGATGTACCAAACCAAGCGCAGTTGCTTTGGCTTTACTCATAACAATCATTGCTGAAGCGCCGTCGTTAATTCCCGAGGCATTCGCAGCGGTGACTGAACCATCTGTTTGAAAAGCAGGCCGTAACTTTGCCATTGCACCAAGGGTCGTGGTAGGCCGAATGCCTTCATCTTGACACATTTCAAGTGTCGTTTTGTGTTGTTGGATGGTGATTGGGACAATTTCAGCATCAAACCAACCAGCCTGTGTCGCTTGCGCTGCTTTATGATGTGAATTCAACGCAAAATGATCTTGCATTTCGCGCGTCACATTATATTTGGTTGCTACATTCTCCGCAGTAATCCCCATCGGCTGCTGTGTAAAAGCATCATTTAAGCCTTCACTACTGATACTATCAATCATCGTTTGGTCACCAAACTTACTGCCGAAGCGCATTTGTTTATTTAAATATGGTGCTTGTGACATGCTTTCTGTCCCACCAACTAAAACAATTTCAGCATCACCCATGACAATCGCGCTTTGGGCCAAGCGAATGGCTTTTAAGCCAGAGCCACAGACCTCATTAACTGTCATGGCAGTGCTGGATTGTGCCAAGCCACTTTTTAAAGCAATCTGGCGCGCAACGTTTTGCCCCAAACCAGCTTGTAAAACATTTCCAAAAATGGCTTGATCAATCTGAGTGGCGTCAATACCAGCAGCTTCAATTGCGGCTTTGGCTGCAATGGTCCCCAACTCAACCGCACTTAAGCTTGCAAGCTGGCCTCCTAATTTACCAATCGGTGTTCGTTTAGCACTGATAATAACCACTTCTTGCATAATATCCCTCTTCATCTATAAGTCTAATTATTACTATAACTAATTTTTCATGAAACGTCTGGAAAATCATCATTTCTTTAACTTTTTTTAGAAATCCACCCGCTAATTTAAAAATTATTTACCATTTTATCAGCAGCGCGCATTACTCATTAGCGTAAGTCATTCACCGGTGACGCTTACGATTAAATTTTAGGAGGAAGCCCTATGCAAACATCATGGTTAGCATCAACCATCGCTTTTGAATTACAAAATACAGATTATCCCGACGAAAGTCTACAACGTCGGATGACCGCCGTAAAAGAGGACGTTCAAGCCGCTGAAATCCAGGCAGTCGGTGAGGCACTCGCCAGTCTCCATAAGGGTGACACGTTTGTGACAGCCACTTTAAACACTAAAACTGCTTATATTGCTAAATAAAGAACATACCAATTTTCGAGGAGGAATTCAAGATGAAACAACTTTGCTTAGAATTTAAAAATAGTAATGCTAAGAGCCGTGTATTACGTTTAAACAACGTCGACGATAATTTAGATGCCGAAACCGTTAGAAGTGCGATGACTAAAATCGCATCAGCTAATATGTTTATTAAAAAAAGTATTGAACTTTACAAAGAACCAGTTGGTGCCAAATACGTCGAACGCATTGAGACCCCGATCTTTTCTGATAAATAATTAAGCCAGCATGAAGCCCCCAAATCGAACCTGATTTGGGGGCTTTTTTTGCGTTTTACATAAATTAATTAACAACCCTTGTTTCCACGATTAACTTTGGTGTAGGCTTACATAAAGTAGTTCAAAGGAGTTATCATGACCAATCTATTTAACTTACCTCAAATGCTGCAATCAATGTTGCTTAATTGCTTACTGGTAATTGCGTTACCGCTTGCTTTTGCCGGGGTTTTAACACTAATCAATCGTTCAACAAAACGGCGCTTAGCCCATTGGTGGGATTACTCTCAATTGTTAATTGGTGGTCTAGGCACTGTGATTCATGAAATCAGCCATGCCGTTGCCTGTTTAATCTTCCAACACCAAATTGTTGATATGCAACTCTTAAAATTAAATCTACGCGATAATCCAGATCATTCGCTTGGCCACGTCAATCACCGCTACCGTCCTGGCCGCCTGTGGCCAACAATTGGCAATCTCTGGATCGGGATTGCCCCGATTTTTGGTTGTTCGGCGGCCATTTTCGGACTGACTTGGTTATTAGCACGGCCCACTTTTAAAACGTGGCTGAACTTTGCCGAACAACCATCCTGGCAGTTAAGCGCAATCGGACCCTTATTTAAGCAACTGGGGACAACCCAACTAGGTCCACTGTTGCTCTGGTTAATCTTAACTAGCATGATCACTATCGGCGGCTTTGATTTGTCTACAGCTGATTTTAAAGGCACGATTCCAGGTATTATCGCCACAATCATTACGGTCTGCCTCATCACTGGTCTATTTTCATTTGTCCCAACAGTCGACACCACAACTTGGCTCATTGGCGTTTTGACACCAATGGCCATCATCCTGACCATTGCCGTTAGCTTGTCGAGTATTTATTGGCTGCTTATTACCGGAATTTTCGCATTATTAGAAAGGACAACTTATCATGCGCGTCATTGACTTGCTACAGCTATTAGCCGATACACCAAAAAACGCTGGTATCTACTTCGAAGGCCCTGAAGAGCTCCAACCCATCGCCCACTTCGAACTCGCCGTCGTTGATGAACAGCCACGACTATTACTTCAGTTAAAGGTGGCAGACAAAAAGCCGCTGAAGCAGTGGGAATTTAGCTTATTATTAAACCAAAAAGATTATTATCAACATTATATGTATGTCCAAACAAAAGACGGTGACTATCCTTTGTTTGGCTTTCGCGTGGCCGCTGACAAAATTCTACTCGGGTAATTGGCGTTCGATCCAAGTTAAGTAACGATGACTGGCTATCATTTCTTGCGCATTATTTTGATCAGCTAACTGTACTTCATAAATCGAACTTGCCTTGGTATTCAACCGGGGTAAAACTTGGGTCCAATCAATTTTTCCCTTTCCCAGTTGCAAACCATCATGTTGTTGACCCATTGAATCCACCAGATGATAATGGACAATATGCTCACGCAAAGTTGTTAGACTCTGCAAGAAAGCAGTCTGATCCCCCTGCAACTTGATGAAGCAATGACTCGTATCAAACGCTAAGCGGTAACCTTTATCAAAAATGGCCTGATCAAAAATCGGATTTCCATAATAGAAAATCGGCGAAATTGAATTTTCGAACATGATATTTTCTCCGCCAATCCGCTGTAAATAATCAAGACGCTTGAACAAAACCCGAATCGCATCCGTAATATTACCGTAACCTGTCGTCAATTCTTCAATTGGATCATCATAAGCGCCATGCACCAATAGTTGGACGTCTTCGGCTTTCGCTAACTGCAATAAATCAAGTGTTGATTGCCATAAGAAGCGATATCGTTCTGGCGAACTCGCTTCGTTCATCGATAATTCAAGATGGCGACCTTTAAAATTCATCGGATGGTGCAAAATGATCCGTTCAACCTGCTGGCTGCGCACATAGTGAATTTTTCCACGTAAACGTGCTAGCCCAGTCGGCGTTACATCTTCGGCTGTTAAATGAAATTCAAAATACGTTGGCTGATACTGCATGCGATCAGCAATTTGCTGATCATTAATCCCCGCTTTTAAGCCTAAGCGCATCGTAATCCCTCTTTTCTCTACTAGTTCCTATTTCTATTCTAACATTGTAAAGACCTAAGAATCGTAAAAGCGGCTCACCAAGTAATGGTGGGCCGCTTTTTTTGTTGGAGCTAAACGTGTTTTTTGGTTGCAACAACTTCTGCTTAATCTAAAAATGACCAATATGACTAAGAACCGTCATATTGGTCATTTTCTGTCAATCCTCAAAGCCAACCCGTTCGAATAAGGCACTCTATGCATTTAGTACCTTGTTCAGGAAGTCTTTTGTTCTTTCGTTTTGTGGGGTTTCAAAGATTTCCTGTGGTGTGCCTTGTTCGACAATGTGCCCGTCTGCCATGAAGATGACGCGATCGGCAACTTCTTTGGCAAAGCCCATTTCGTGGGTGACGACAACCATTGTCATGCCATCTTTGGCCAAGCGTTTCATGACAGCTAATACATCGCCAACCATTTCAGGATCCAGTGCGGATGTTGGTTCATCAAACAAGAGAATATCGGGTTGCATCGCCAACGCACGGGCAATGGCGACTCGCTGCTTTTGACCACCCGATAGTGATTGTGGATTCGCATCGTACTTATCAGCCAAACCTACCGTCTCGAGTAATTTTTTTGCGGTCGTCTGCGCTTTTTCAGCAGTCATTTTACCAAGCTCAACTGGTGCAAGCATGATGTTTTCTGCCACCGTTAGATTTTTAAACAGGTTGAAATGCTGAAAAACCATCCCAATTTTTTCCCGAATTTGATTCAAATCACTCTTAGAATCACTTAAATTATAGCCATCAACAATAATCTCACCACTGGTTGGTTCTTCTAAACGATTCAAACAACGTAAAAACGTACTCTTTCCTGAACCTGATGGGCCAATCATCACCACCACTTCGTTGTTGCCAACGGTTAAATCCAAATCCTTCAAAACCTCGTTACTGCCGTAATTCTTAATTAGATGTGATACTTCAATTCGATTCATTAGTTTGCCATTCTCCTTTCGATATACTTCGATAACCACGTGAGAACCGTGATGACGATTAGGTAAATTAAGGCAATCATTGCCCAGATTTTGAAACCTTCTAGATTACGAGCGATAATAATTTTACCCGTCTGTGTCAGTTCAAGAATTCCGATGATTGATAAAATCGATGTGTCTTTTAACGTAATAATGAATTGGTTGATAAAAGATGGCACCATAATCCGAATCCCTTGGGGCAAGACAACGCGTCGCATTGCTTTGCTGTATGGTAAGCCTAAACTACGTGCTGCTTCCATCTGCCCGGAGCTAACCGCACCAATCCCACCTTTAACAAAAGCTGCCGTATACGCGCCTTCATTGAACATCAACGTGATAACCCCAGCAACAATCGCCGGAATCTTCTGCCCGGTTAAACTGGGAATTCCGGTGTAAATAAATAACGCCAGTACCAGCAGCGGTAGCCCCCGGAAAATATAAATGACTGTATTCGAAATACCACGCGCAAACCGGTTAGGTAATACGCCGAGTAAACCGAAGAAGACCCCAAAAATGGTTGCGAAGAAAATCGCAATAACGGTTAATAATAACGTTTGACCTAAACCGCTCAACAACGCATCTTTATTTTCTTTCAATAATCCAAAAAAGCTGTGATCAACGGTCGCTTTTTTAGTTGATTCTGTACTTAAATATTTTGCTTTAATTTTATCGTATTGACCATTTGTTTTTAATTTAGCAAGACCTTTATTGAATTTGGCGATGAGCTCAGGATTGCTCCCTTTCTTAACGGCAAATCCATATTCGCCACCTTCAGCAGGTTTGGTGACAATCTTGAGTTTCAAGCCCGTCTTAATCCCATATTGCATAACGGGCTCGTCTTCAAAACAGGCTGCCGAATTACCATTCACGACATCATTATACATATTATCTGAATCATCAAACGTAACGGTGGTAAAGCCATATTCTTTCGCTCTGGCCGTCGCATAGGCCCCAGCGGAAGTCCCTGTTTTAATCGCAACACGTTTACCGCGCAACCCTTCTAAGCCTTTAATCTTACTGTCCTTTTGAACGGCCATTACAACCCCGGTCTTGTAGTAAGGATCAGCGAAGTCGAATTTTGCTTGCCGTTCAGGTGTAATTGTCATCCCGGCAATCATCCCATCAATCTGTTCCGATTGAACCGCTTGGACCGCCGCATTAAAGCCCAACGGTTTAATATTCATTTTAAAACCCTCGGACTTCGCAATTGCCTTCATGATATCAATATCAATACCGACATATTGATTCTTCTCATTCGCAAACTCGAATGGCGGATAGGTCACATCCGTCCCGATTTCATAAGTTTTTTCGGCAGCTTGAACCGGTTGTTGCGCCTGGTGACCAAATACAAATAGACCCACTAGCAAAAAACTACTTAAAAATACAATTAATTTCTTCATGTGATCCTCCCTAAATACCTGTCCAATTTTGTTGATCACACCAAGCATGTCATTAAAATTAGATTAGACGTTTTATAATATTATATTAATAATTATAAGCATAAAATTCATATTTGTCGAATTTTTTAATGATTTTTTTCTATAAAAAGGCTTATCAATAATATAATTACACCAAAAAAGCAGCATAATTCGCAGCTCTTTTTTAAATGAGAATTAGATGAGTGCGCTCGTTATGCTAAAATCTGCTATACTAAACCTACTATTATTCAAGGAGTCTATTATGATTAAACCCATTATGCACGACACACAATTCTTAGCTCAAAAGGCGATGCCAGCAACACCGACCGACGTCGATGTGCTGACCGATTTACGCGATACTCTACAGGCCAACACAGAACGCTGTGTCGGGATGGCGGCTAATATGATTGGCGTTAACAAACGGATTATTATCGTTCAAATGGGCATCTTACCCGTGATTCTCGTGAATCCGCAGATTGTGCGTCAAGAAAACCCGTACCAAACAACTGAAGGTTGTCTTTCATTACCCGGAGAGCGCCCTACAACCCGTTATGAAACCATTGAAGTCACTTACCAGGACCAAGCCTTCAAACCCCACAAGCAAGCTTTCTCAGGCTGGATTGCACAGATTATCCAACACGAAGTTGACCACTGTGAAGGACTTATTATTTAAAACCAACATAAAAAAACGTTCAACCATGCCAATATGCGGAAAGGTTGAACGTTTTTTACATGCTATTTATTTTCTTTTTTAGTATCTTTTTTTAATTCTTCTGCTAATTCGATGATGTATTGCTTCAAGTCATCTTTTACTTCTGGGTGTTTTAACCCATATTCAATGCTAGTCTGTAGGTAACCAAACTTGTTGCCAACATCGTAACGTCGACCTTTAAATTCATGGGCGAAGACGCGTTGGGTCTTATTCAATTCATCGATGGCATCGGTTAATTGAATTTCCCCACCAAGCCCGGGTTTTTGGTTTTCTAATACCTCAAAAATTTCAGGTGTTAACAAGTAGCGACCAATAATGGCTAAATCACTTGGCGCCTTATCAATCTCTGGTTTTTCAACAAAGTTCTTAACGTTGTATAAATCATCTTTTACCTTGTTTTCTGGATTGATGACCCCATACTTGTCCACTTCATTATGTGGCACTTTCATCACAGCTAATTGTGACGCGTGAGTCTCTTCGTATTCGTTGATTAATTGCTTACTCAATGGAATCTTATCTTCCATCAAATCATCGCCTAACATCACAACGAATGGTTCATCAGCAACAAAAGATTTCGCAAGGCGTACAGCATCCCCTAAGCCATTCGGATGGGATTGACGAATGAAGTAGAGATTAACGCCCATATCGGTTGTTTCATTAACCATCTTCAACATCGCAGTTTTGTTTTTAGCCTTTAGGTTTTGTTCCAATTCTGGGACTGAATCAAAGTGATCTTCGATGGGGCGCTTGCCTTTACCAGTAATGATTAAAATATCTTCAATCCCGGAAGCCTTCGCTTCTTCTACGATAAATTGAATCGTTGGCTTATCAACAATTGGCAACATTTCCTTCGCCATTGCTTTAGTGGCAGGTAAAAAACGTGTGCCCAATCCGGCTGCTGGAATAACTGCTTTACGTACTTTCATATACTAAAATCCCCCATAACTTGTAGTCTAGTAACAGTATGCCATAAAAAAGCGCTTTTGTAACAATTATTTGATAAAAATGAGGGCAATATTAATAATTACTTAGGATTTCATCAAGATTTTCACAATATATTTGAAAGCGGTTACTTTCATTGGTACGCTCATTGAGTAAACCTTAAAGGAGGTCTTCGATGTTCTTATTACAGCCCAATCGGATTACAAGCACTCATGAATGTATTCCAGCGCCGCTCATTATTAAAGATACCAACGATTATAATTTCTGTGCCCCCCATCAATATCTAATTCCCCATTCGCACCAAGCGAGCATTAATTTTGATACCATGATTATTTTCCCTTATACGCGTACCCAAAGCATTGTCCTCGATCGTCTAACCGGGCTCCAAATGATTCCCCGATCAACCCGCCGCTTAATGCAAAACTATAACCACCAACAACTAATTGACTTCTCCCAACCGCGCTATCTTTGCCACCGCTTCAATTATCATCGTAAGATTCCGCACGTGAATGGTGAATATCAATTCTTACCTTTAAGTGGCACTGCCCATCAGAATGCGCCTTGGCTAGCCCTTCATTACGTGCGCGATTACGAACTAATCCGCAATCACCTCTATGTCACCTTTTTAAATGATTGCACCTGCACACTCCCTTATAAAGGACGTCAGATTGATACCGAAATCCATCAATGCGCGGCGATTGGTCAAATTTTAAGAGGTTGCTTAGTCGTCTGTGCCGCCAATTTTGGCTACCAGATTGAATTACAGACCTGCTTCAAAGCGAGTGTGATCCATCGTTTCGATCAATGCCACTGTTCACTCTGTCAAAATGTCCCAACCACGACTGCAGATGTGATTGGCTTATTAAACGCACTCAAAGTTCAAAAGGAAAATTATATTTATCAGGCTGCTTTACATGAATATACTGAGTTTACAGCATTCGATATTCAGTGCTATGTATCTGGTGTTAAAGAATTAATCCGTAAATTACGACAATTATAAGGTCCCAGTTCAGTTGTTTTCACTTCTTTTCATTGTATAATCCAGTTATTTTCGGAAAAAATGGGTATAACAGCCCGATTAATCGTTAAAATCGGTTATTTTCCTGATTAAGCCCAACCCGCTATAGTGAACTTACCGGTAATTCACACTGTGAGCTCATAGTAGACAGGATGCTTAACAATGACCCAAACCGATTTACAAACTGCTTTTGATCTGATTACCCAAGATGACACGCTGATCTACGGGGTCCTCAAAGATTTACACGTCCAAAGACAACGCAGCAACTTTGCCGATCTCTATCAGATTGGCGTCATCGCCTTTGCCGAAGCCTACGAACAGTTTCCCGGCAATGTCGAAACCGAAACCCACCGGTTCATGGTTTATGCTTATCAGGCCGTTAAATGGGCCATTATGATGACTTTCCGCAAGGATAATAATCGCGACAAACACATTGGCTTCGTTAACCGGGTAACCGATGACGATTCCGTGATGGACTATCTCGATCAAGTTGCTGATCCCTACTGCAACCCAGAAGAGGCCGCCGTCTGTAACGACCTCTTCGAGCGTCTCTATCAAGTCTGTACCCCACGCGAAAAACGCTTCTTAGTCCTCCGCTACTTCTACAACGCCACCCTAAAAGAAATCGCCGCGGATCTAAACATCACACGGCGAACAGCTAATAATATTAAGTTTAAGGTGCAAAAGAAGTTTAGTAAGTTATTAATATAGAAAAATATAACTAATAAAATCTAGTATCAGATTTTTCGATCGAAAACTCTGATACTAGATTTTTTAATTATTTTTTTGAAATGTACAAATAAACTTATATTAAATATTTTGTCGGATAGAAAATCAAATCTATTAATTTTACTTTTTTAACTAAGTAAGTAGCCGTATAACATACTAGTAGTGTTAAAACTAAACCTCCTAAAACTTATATATAAATTTCCTATTCCAAGTTTTATCAATATAATTCTTACTATATATTTTCAATATAGTTAACCTTAGTAGTTATTTTTATTCTAGAAATTACCGTAAAGAATAATAGAATTGAGATTATTTTTGAAACAATTGTCCCTAATGTCATTCCATTTGATGCATAAAACTTCTTTATATACATTATCTGTATTAATAAAGTAAGTAGCAAAATTATACTTAAAATCGATGTAGTAATTTTACTATTTTTGATTGCATAAATTAGTATATTATAATTACGTCCTAACAGGAAAGGAATCATCCAACGCACTGTATTATCTATAATATAAATATTTGTAGGGTGTATCAAAATAAATATGGAAAAATTGCTGCTATCAATAACTCATACTTACTTGATCTAATATTAAATCCATTATTGAAACTGTTAAGAAAATAAAGAACAATACATACAGATACCACAAATAAGATATGGGTGTCCTATAAATATTCAATACAGAAGTAAAGGTATATCTCGTATTTACATCTGAGGAAAAACTCTGTAAAACAACATAGCTAATTGAGAAAAATAGATACGGGATAAACAAAGCAATAAACTTTTTCTTCATTCCTTTCCAAAATATATCTAAAGTTGTAACCCTTTTAAATAAAAAATCTGATATTGCAAAAAAACCGGCATTACGAATGTAAAAATTACCATTAATATTATCTCTAAAAATAAATTATATTTAGAATAATTTCCAGTTTCATAAATACCTTTAAGTACATGTCCCAATACAACAAAGAACATTGTTATCCCTTTTACAAAATCTATTCATTCGATTCTTTTTTGCAAAGTATCCACCCTAATTATAGATTAATTAAATTATATATTCATCTTCTATTTAAATTCAATTAATTCTTTTTCTTTTAAGAAATATAATAGTAACAAGAGCACTGTTACAGAAAAAGCAATTCCAATAACTACCTGTAATGCTACAGTCACCATACCGTTAAATACCACGGTAACTTTAACCAAATAAAGAACTCCATACATACATAATCCTAACAAATTAAATATTATAAATATCATTACCAACATACTATTTCGCAAAGACATATTATCTTTGTATAGTCTAATCAAAATAATTGACGTAGAAAAAATTGTCCCTATCGCAGGGGCCAAGACAATACTCATCGGCCCAATTATTTTCGATAGTACCATTAACATTATTATATTAAAAATTACAGTCAATACAGAATTAATCATTGGTTTTTTTGTATTACCTACGGCATAATAAACTCTATATATAAAATCTCTAATAACATCTATCGGTAATACAACGCATAGAACCAAACCAAATGTATATACTACATGAGCATTTTCTTTGGTAAATTTTCCGTGTATAAACACAATATCAATCAAATTGCTCCCTACAGATGCATATCCCCAAAAAATTAATATAACAAACGCCATAGTAATCCCTATAAAATATGTGCTCTCTGATAACCCTTTAATGAGATTCTTATTAATTTTTCTTATCATTGTTGGATAAAATAAATTCACTATATTTACAATAAATAATGCTTGAAAAATTCCTATAACTTGATTCGCATTTGTAAATATAGTGACGTATCCATTCCCAAAATTATTGGCAAAGTAATTAGAAAATAATATTTGTATCTGAAATATTGTTGAACTAATCAATATTGGTACAGTATTTCTTAATAAGGTTTTAACTTGCTCATTTAATAAAAATCCCTTAAATCTAACTCTTAACAGACTATTATTATCCTGAATTCTTCTCAATGCAACAAATTGAAGAAAATAAGAAATAGCAGTTAATAGCGTTACATACATAATATTAGGTTGAGCAACAGTCATTATATATACGACAGGTATTAATGCTGGAATTATATCTGTCAACCTTGGAATTATATAGTTTTCTTTACTCTGATATACAGCAGTATAGACTGCAACATTGATCCTAGATAATTGTGCAATAAAGAGGATAATTATCATAGATATAAAAGTACTTTTTAACTTGCTATCATACTGTCCAACTATGCTACTCCTAAATACATATAATAATATAATACCGATTATGCCAATGATAAGTGTAACAATAAAGACTACGGAGAGATACTCTTCAAGATTACTGTCATCTTTTTCATTTCTGTTTATTGAATTAAGTTTTGGCATCACTACAGTAGTAATCGCTGAGCTGACAACTGAAAAAATAGAAACAGTAAATACATTGGCTAAATAAAATGAATCTAAAACGCTACTTGCCCCAAATTTTTGTGATAAAATGACACTTTTTAGTAATCCAAATATTGTTATAATTGTAGAAATAAGTACAATTGCTGGAAAACTTCTAACAATTTTTTTCATATTCTAATCCTTTAATTCATCTTTTACGACTTGTAACGCTGCATGAATCACTTGGTGCATATCGTAATAACGATATTGCCCTAAACGACCCCCAAAGACCACTTTGGGTTCTGTTTGCGCTAAGTCACGGTATGCTTTGTACAAACGGTTATTCTTATCATTATTGATTGGGTAATAAGGTTCGTCGCCACGCGACCAGTTAGCTGGATACTCTTTGGTAACGATGGTCTTGTTCTTGTCACCTTTACCGAATTCGAAATGTTTATGTTCAATCAACCGTGTGTATGGCGTTTCAGCATCAGTGTAGTTAACCACCGCGTTACCTTGGTAATTATCAACGTCCATTTCTTCAGTTTCAAAACGTAAGCTCCGGTATTCGAGTTCCCCTAATTGATAATCAAAGAATTGATCAATCATACCGGTGAAAATCACTTTATCATATTGATCGATATATTCTTGTTTCTGATCAAAGAAATCCACACCCGTTTCAACATCGATTAAATCACTAGCCAACATTTTTTCGATGATTTGTGTATACCCACCGATTGGAATCCCTTGGTATGTATCATTGAAGTAATTATTATCGTAAGTCAAACGAACTGGGAGGCGGCGAATAATGAACGCTGGTAATTCTGTGGCTTTTTGACCCCATTGTTTTTCTGTATAACCTTTAATCAGTTTCTGATAAATATCAGTCCCAATTAAAGAAATTGCTTGTTCTTCCAAGTTTTCAGGCTTTTTATCACCTAACACTTGGCGTTGTTCATCAATCTTGGCTTGTGCTTCAGCTGGCGTAACCACGCCCCACAACTTGTTGAACGTGTTCATATTGAATGGTAAGTTATAAATTTCACCTTTATAGTTAGCCACAGGGCTGTTAGTATAACGGTTGAATTCTGCGAATTGATTAATATATTCCCAAATTTCCTTATTGCTAGTATGAAAAATATGCGCACCATATTGATGGACTTGAATGCCGTCCACTTCTTTAGTGTAAATATTGCCAGCAATGTGATCGCGCTTTTCAATTACTTTAACGCGGTTCCCGCGTTTGGCCACTTCGTATGCGAAGGTTGAACCAAAAAGGCCAGAACCGACTACTAAATAATTAGTCATTCTTATACTCCTTTGAGTTATTATTCTAAAATTTTATCAACATAGTCAAATTGTAGGGTGGACTCTTCTGAAATTTCATTTATTTGCTTATCTGAGACTGTTCCATACATCAGTGAATCACTTAAGCTATTCTCTGTAATATTTTGTATCCTTATATTTGGAATATCTAATTTTAAATCTTCAATTACTCTATCAATTTTTTTACTATAAGATAATACACTGATCATATTATGAAATTTAATCCCTAAAATCATTGCATGATAACGAGTTGCAATCACCCTTTGAGCTCTACTAAATATATCCAATATTTGATTAATATCGTTATACATTACTACTTTAATTCTCTTCTTAGACTCAGTATCTAATCTATTTAAAATCCTTTCAATTGCCTTAGAGTCATTTTCATGTTCACAAAATGATATTAAAGTAGGTACCTTCTCATCTCTAAGCAGGTCTTTTATTATTTCCACTATTTTTAATTCATATTGCTCTACACTATTCTTTAATTTCAAATTTCTTGTCTCATACATTAAATCAATTATAGAAATAATCACTTCATTTGTTGGAGTATTTGATGTATCAACCTTATTAGCTAGAGAGAATACAATATCTGGTGCATAACGAGCCTTATTATTATCTTTAAATAAATTATATGAATATACATCTCTGAAGCAAACATCATCAACCTCATTAAAGAAATCACGATAACAACTCAAAAAATTATTATCTTTATATGGACCAAAATTACAGCCAATAATATTATATGTTTTAGAATATTTTAGATATAAACTTCTTCTTCTTAAAGTTTTTTTCCAATTATCATCTTCTATAAATATAGAGCCTCCTATTTCAATAATATTAGAAAATAACAAAGGTATTACCGAAAATATATTAGGTAATTTAAAAAAATTCATTATTTTATTTAAATTTGCCAAGAATCCTTTATCCTCAACAAAAACTTTTAGATTATTAAATTTATAATAATTCCTGTATTCATTACTAGTTGAAATATAGAATTCTGTTTTGGGATATTTTTCACATATAATTTTCAAGAATAAATCGTCTCCAACATTACCTTGCCAATATCCCAATAAATAAGCTTTTTTCATATTTCCTCCAAATTTATAAAACTGAACTATATGGTAAAGTTTCCCCGTAATTATATTTTAGAACCATACTATAGAATAATATAGCGTATGCAATACCAACTAATCCGATTAATATCATTTTAATCCACCTAATTTTTATAGTCTTAATTAGGTTAGGAACTAGCACTATCTGAATAGGAATAAATAAATAATTAATTCTATATGAATTAGGAATAATCATTGAAACAGCAGAGAAAAAAACTGCAATAATTTGTATATTACCTTGAATTTTTAGTTTTACATCAACTTTTTCAAAATATTCTACAAGTAACATAATTAGTAAAACAAAAATATTTATAAAAATAATAGCTGTATCAACATGTCCATTATCGAATTTACTATTAAAATAATTAGTATAGAAGTCTAGACTAAAAAAAACATTCACTAAAAATCGTCTAATAGGCATTAAGAACAAAGTAATCAAGGCAATAAATGGGGTTATTTTCCACCATTTCACACGAAAATATCTTAAAAAATAAAATGGAACAAATAATATTGATGAATGATGGAAAAAATATGCTACTAGAATCAGAAAAAAATATCTAAAATATCTTTTTTCATAAATGTACTTTATTGAATATAGAAAAATTGCAGTTGCTAAAGACTGTCTCATAACATTTAAAGAAAAATTATAAAACGTTCCGAAGATGAGGATATAGATGCTCAATACACTGTTCAAACTTTGCTCTTTAATAAATTTTAAAATAAAAAATAAAATTATAAAATGAGTAAAGAAGAATATCCATTGATAAGATCCTAACATATTTCCAAATCTTATTAATAATTGATATAGCGGCTCAACATTTGCATCTTGACCTTCTAATACCATTGGTATTTGATAGCCACTATACAATACATAATCAGTTCCAACATTGTAACGTAGCCCTGCTAGCAAAACCATTAAGATAAATATAAATACGTACTCTATCGTTATAAAATACTTTGAAATAACACTTTCATCACCAAAGTTCTCCGTTCCACTTATCAAATACGGAACACTCATTATTAAAGTACATAAAATACCTAAAACAACGTAAATCATAATTTTATCCTCTATTTTTAAACATTTTTGGATATTTCCAAATTAAATCTCCTAAAAAAAAAGCTTTATTAAAATATAGCGATGCTGCAATTTGCTTGAGATATTTAGTTACAAAGCTACCGTTATTATAATCTTTAATTTTCCATTCTGGAAAATATTTATCCATAGTCTTTTTTACCTCATCTATCATTTTAATTCTTACATTTCTATTAGATATATCCATGAATTTTAGTAGAATGGTATTATTTATTAAATGATCTATAAAAAGTAACTTCAACTCTTCATTTTTTTCATTAGTTCTATCATCTTTACGTACTAATTCATATACTCTTTCACACATTGGAATTGTATCCAGTACCTTATCTTCATCAATAGTATTACTTTGTGATTCTTCTCTATCCCAAGTATATGCGTATAACGCTTTATTCAATTTTACTATTTTTTTTGCACGACTAACCGCTACCGGTATTGTTCCTAAATCTTCATACCAATAACCGGTTGGAAAATTTAAATTTTCCCATAAATTTTTATTGTACAATTTATTCATAGGCATTGATGAGGACTTATCAATACTTACACCACTACTACGATACTCTTTACGACGTCCATCTATAAATAACATATCAAATATAACTAAATCGCTATTCTGCTTTTTCATTAAATGAACTGGTTCAGCTACAAATTCCGAAAATACATAATCATCAGAATCTACAAACATTATATACTTGCCTTTTGATTGCTTGATTCCTAAGTTTCTTGCAGATGCTTGACCACCATTTTCTTTTGATATAACAATAATTCTATTATCTTTTTTTCGAAATTTATTTAAAATATCCAAAGAATTATCATTTGATCCATCATTAACTAGTATTATTTCAATATTTTTATATGTCTGATCTAATAAAGATTGTATACATCTTTCTAAATAACTAGCAACATTGTAAACCGGTATAATTATTGATACTAATTCTTCTTCATTTATTTTCACCTATTTATCTCCTATATAATTTAATATACTCCCTTGGAAATAGATACATTCCTAAAAATGCGATCCTATATTTCCCCCTTAGCCGGTTTAAAATAAGAAACCTTTCAAGATGTGAATCCTTTATGATTTTTCGTTGTTTGTCACTTGTCCATTCACCATCATATTTTATATGATGGTGAATGATATGCATAGTAATCCTTATTCTAAAAGTATCCATTGTCATTTTATCTAGATTAACATCTTTTAATTTATTCACTCTATTGATAATTTTTTTTATATATCCTTTAGCTAACACATCTATCTTTTGGTCAAACGCTGTAGTTGTACTACCACCTCGCTTAAATAAATTATATAGTGGTTTATTTATAAGATGAATATTCTGATTACTATTTACTAGATAATCAAACACAAACAGACTATCTTCGAAAAAATTACTGTTCTCAAATAAAATATTATTATCCTTGATAATTGCGGCGTTAAACATTTTATTCCACAAACCAACATCTGCCTCATTATTTGTAGTCAAATACGCCTGTAAACCTGAATTACTGGTATTCGTAATCGTTGGGAGTTCCACTTCACTAATTCCTAGTTCTGTATAAATCTTTTTTATTCCACATATAGGAAAACTACCATTTCTAGACTCTTTTAATAAAAGAATTAACATATTATCCTCAAGTGTATCATCAGCGTCTAAAAAAAGGATATTCTTTCCGTTGGCATTTTTTATTCCACAGTTTCTGGCTTTTGCCTGCTTTAGATTTTCTTGAAAAAAAGCCTTAATATATGCAACTTGGTTAACATACTCTGTTATTATTTCTGCAGTATCATCTGTAGAACCATCATCAACAATGATAACTTCGCCTTTTATTTGAAAAGTATCAAATTGTTGTATTATTTGATCTAAACAATTTCTAATATACATCCCGCAATTATACGCTGGAATAATAATACTTAACTCTGGACTATTCATTTACGCTCCTTTATCCCATTTCTATTGCATTACATAATTCTTTAATATAATTATCTATATAAAATTTAGAAATACTTTCTTTTACACATTTAGGATCAAATCGTTTTCTATCATAATTATCAATAATACTAGCTAATTCTTCTGTATTTCCTAAACTATATAGATACCCATTCTCTTTACTTATTATATCCTCAGGGCCAGTAGGACAATTCGCAGCGATAATAGGTAATCCATAGCTCAACGATTCCAGTAATACCATTGGAAATCCTTCGAACTTAGACGTTTGTATTAAGACATCTAAATTTTTCATTTTTTTCCACGGTTTACTCGTCCATCCATGCCAATAAAAATCTTGTTGAATATTCTGTTCTTCAATATATCTTTTACATATTTCGACTTCTCCAGAACCAAAAAAATGAATTTCTATAGCCCTCGGTGAAAGCAACTTTACAGCATCCAACAGTTCTTTAATATTTTTTTGTCCTTCAAACATTATTCTGCCTACATAACCTATCTGCGTACACTTTAGCTCTTGATTACTTTTAATAATTTGATGCTGCCTTTTAATCGGATTAAAGATAACTCTTATTTTACTTTCAGCTATCCCTAATTGAATTAACTGCCTTTTTATTCCTGAACTAATAGCTAGATTCTTATCCGCATACTTGAAATATTTTGGTCGAACAGTCTTTTCATGGAATATAGAAAAATGAATCCATGAAATTATTTCGAATTTATGCCTTAAAAATCTTCTCACCTCAAAAGCTAACCGCATTTGCTTAGTGCTCAAAAATATAAACTTCTGATATTTATTCTCTAATATCAATTTAACGAGCGAAAGAACACTAACTACTTTATTTCGAGTTCCAATTTTAACATTACATTTTGTTAGATTTTGCAACCAACCTCTATCATCTACTCCTCCCATTAAAAATAGACTTATGTCAAATTTTTTCAAAAAATCATCATTATTTAGTACTGTACTTAAAACTGTTTCTGTCCCCCCCTTCCCTGATAAGAATGGTGTCACTATTGCAATTTTTGTCTTCATATACGCTTCCCCATAAATTTTCGTTTAATGAATAACCCGCCTTTTTTTACCCAGTTTTGTTTTTCCATAAACATTACCGGTAATTCTGTATAATTAATCTTATTCTGATCCACCCAGACATCCACCAATAATTCACTAATATAGCCGAAAATACGTACTTCTGAAGGTGTATAGTTCGTAATATCAATTTGTTTTTCAACTTTTTGTAAGACATCAAACAACCAAGTATTATATGCTGTAAAGACACTATCTTTAGCAATCAACATGTTAAACATATGTGCACTTTTACGTTGCATAACATCGTCAAAGGTCGTTAGATACTCTGGGTAAAACTCTTTAATTACTTGTCGCGTTACTTCAAGACCTTCGATATGATGTGAATGTTCATAATGGGACCAAAGTGTTTCAATATAGTAATTTCTCTTAGTTGGTAGAATTAAGTCATAACGGCTTAATAGTTCATTTAAATGTTCTTCATCTAAGATATCAGCCTGTTTCTTTTCTGCAGAGTCAAATAAATGTTTTTTCCCGTTTGAGAATAACCGACGATAGTGTACCAGACCTTTTACATCTGCGTCGTCATTTTTCCAACCCCAATACTGGGCTGTTAATTCACAATAATTAGCATTTTTAGCAGCTATATTTTCACCCTGATTATCACGCTTAAATCCTGAAAAACTATTTTCATTAAAGCCAACTTGAACAGGTTGATAAATTGTTGCATTTGGAACTGGCACATCCTTATGACTGACTACATAAATATCTGTTTTCATCTTTTCTACATTCCCCCCATTCTAATACGCATCATTTGGTATAATCATAATTTTGACTGTTCTGAAGAGAATGCCCAAATCATAAACCAAACTACTATTTTTAATATATTCCAAATCTAATTCAACCATCTCATGGAACCCAATGCTATTGCGACCACTAACTTGCCATAAGCCTGTACAGCCCGGTTTAACCATTAAGCGTTGCCAATCATAATCGGTATACTCTTTAATCTCACGTTCTAATGGTGGCCGTGGCCCTACCAATGTCATGTCGCCAATTAAGACATTCCACAACTGCGGCAACTCATCGATGCTATACTTCCGAATGAATTTACCCACCTTAGTAATCCGGGGGTCTTCTTTCATCTTGAACATGGCACCTTCTACCTCATTATGCTGCAACAAGTACTTTAGTCTCTGATCCGCGTCCGTACACATTGAACGGAATTTATACATCTTAAATGCCCGCTGTTTTAAGCCCAGGCGGGTTTGCGAATAGAAGACGCCTCCCTCTGGGTCATCCACTTTGATCCAAATTGCAATCACGCCAAAAAGCGGGCTCAGCAGAATTAGTCCCACTAAACTCGCTACAATATCAAATAGGCGTTTGACACCACGGTAAATATAGCGTTGGTCAATCAACGCTTGATTAAAAAGCATAACTTGGCGGGTCTTCTCAACATCTGTACCCTTACCAGTATTCCGCTCTTGTATCTCCATCATTTGCTCCCCCAAAAGTTTGTTACTTGTTCTCTTCTGCCCCATAGTAGCCACCATAATAGCCACCGTAGTACCCGCCAGTATTCTCCGACTTTACGCGATTCATGATGGTTCCAAGAATGCGTGCATGGACTACTTCTAAAAGTTCTTTAGATTTAGCAACGGCGCCTTTTTCAGCGATCCCTTGTGGTGTTACCAAAATCGTCCCATCGACTTTGCTAGCAAGAATTTGGGCGTCAGTCACTGAAATAACCGGTGGTGCATCAAAAACGACTAAATCAAAATGTTTCGTTAATTCAATAATTAATTTATCCATCTTCTTCGTGTTCAACAGTTCAGATGGATTTGGTGGAACCACCCCACATGGTAGTACAAATAAATGATCAACTGGGGTTTTTTGAATCGCATTATTTAAGTCGAAAGTTTCTTCTGTTAGCAGTGACGTCAGTCCTTTTTTATTCGGCACTTGGAAGGTTTGATGGACTGTTGGCCGGCGCATATCAGCATCAACAAGTAATACATCTACCCCTTGATCAGCCCAGGTGACCGCCACATTTGCACTGACTGTCGATTTCCCTTGTGAGGGACCTGACGAGGTGAAGACCACGCTGCGTAGTTTTTGATCAATCGATGAGAATTGGATATTAGTCCGAATCGTTCGGAATTGTTCAGCAATTATTGAAGTCGGGTCAGTTAAGGTGATTAAGCCGACCCCTTCTTTCATACTAGCTTGGTCTAATTTCTTCTCTTTTCTAAATAATCCCATACTTTCTTACCCTCTTCTCGACAAGCGGCTACCGTTGACACTCATAATCGCTTTTTTAATTAAGTCTTTTTCCGCAATATTATTCACACCACCTAGACTAGTTAAGCCTAATTCATCAACTAAGAAACTTTCGTCGCGCACTGTCTTGTCAGTTAATTCGCGTAAGAAGGCAATTCCAATCCCGAGCAATACCCCCAATACTAGCCCAATTAAGATGTTTAATTTCTTTTTGGGTGAAACCGGCGTTAGGTCCGGTCTTGCTTCTGAAATAATTGAAACATTATCAGTCCCACTCATAATTTTGGGTGCCTTTTTTTGGAAGGTTTGAGCAGTCGTATTCGCAATATCTGCCGCAGTGTAAGCATTATCAGCCTTAGCCGTAATTGAGAAGACCTGTGAGTTTTGATTATTTGCCACACTAATCATTTCGGCGATTGCCGTATCGTCTAATTTTTGTTCATTACCTCTGTTAATCTTTTTAGTGACTGGGTCCATAATGACTGGTTTGGTGATTAAGTCTTTATAGGTATTAATCATTTGGACGTCGGTTTGGACTTGATTCCATTGTGCCCCAGCATCCGTACTCTGCTTGCGATTCACTAGGAGTTCTGTCGAAGCACTATATTGCGGCGTAATTAAAAAGAATGTAATGATTACCGCTAATAATGTACACACGACTGTTGACGTCAGAATTAAGCGCCGATATTTACGTAAGATAGCAAATATCTGTTCAATATTAATAGTTTGTTCCATGATACCCTCCAAAAGTTAATTAACGGTGCTGATTACCTGTCACACACGAAAAGAAGTTAACCATCCCTAGTTAGCTTCTTTCATAATCATTTTAAATCTAATTGTTGTCGCAAACGCGTTGACATCTGTGATACTTCTGCGGGATCCATAACTTGGAAAGACTGTCCATCAATCATCTGACCCGTTCCTTTTAGTTGCAAGGTCTTGAAGTGCATCGCATCGCCATAATTTTGTTGAATGTTCAAGACATTCTTCAGCGTGATATTCGTTTGCATATTGTGCTCTAAAACTTGTAAGAACTTATTATAGTTAGTCACCATGTTCAATGAAGTGGCCTTCTTCAAGACTGCTTGGACAATTGCTTGTTGGCGCAATTGGCGCCCAAAGTCGCCTCGTGGATCATCATAGCGCATTCGTGAGAACTTCAATGCGGTTGGCCCATCAAGACTGACTGAGCCCTTTACGAAATGATGCCCCTCGTAGGTAAAGTCCAAATCATTATCCACAGTAACCCCACCAACGGCATCCACAAGTTGTTCGAGACCTTTCATATTGACCAAAACATAGTAATCAATGGGTACATTCAAAAAGGCTTGCACCGTATTAACTGCCATCGGAATCCCGCCGTATGCATAGGCCGCATTAATCTTCGCCATCTGACCATAGCCGACGATTGGGACCCGTGAATCTCGGGCAATGCTCAACATATTAGTTTCCTTAGTTGCTGGATTAACCGTTGCCAGCATCATCGTATCCGTCCGACCTTTTTCAGTCCGACCCAACTCCCCTGTATCCGTGCCTAATAAGAGAATTGAAAATGGCGTCTTCTTGTTCAAATTAACTTTCTCGGACGCTTTGCGCCGATTCTGGGTTTTTCCTTTTGGTTGATAGACCGTCTTTGCTGTTTGATTAACATCCATATAGACCTTAGCCGCGAATGCTCCCCCAGCAATAATCAACACGCCTAAAACGATTAGAATCACCTTGGTCACAGTCCAGCCTTTATGACGGTGTTGATGATGATGACGGTGATGTTGATGTTGTTCGCGATGCATATCCGGTTCTTCTGAATTCATCTTTTCCTGATCCTCCTTGAAATCAACAAGTGAAAGATTTAGCGCCGTTCTTTGAAAAATTTCGTTATGCTGTTTCCTATTGTAGTATAAATTTCTTTAAAAGGAAATGTCTTTTTAAAACGGTCTTAATTAATTGTGCTCAATCAGACGAGCTAATCGCGCCGGCGGGCAATAAAATCGTGAACTTTACCATGACTGGGGTTCATCGGGCCGTGGAGTGCTTCTGCAATCACGACATTCAATACAGCCCCGACCATTAGAATTGTGGCCGCATAATTTAACCATAAAAGTAAAATAATGACCGCCCCAATGGCCCCATAACTATTCCATGACGTCCCAAAGTAACGCATGTATAATGAGAATGTTTGTGCCAAAATCAACCAACCAATCATCGTCAAGACCGCGCCAGGCAGGACACTGCGCAAACGCATCTTAACACTTGGTACGAAGTAATAAATAAAAATCAGGATTAAAAATAATGCAATTCCAGTGACTGGCCATTTTAAACTGCTAAAGATGTCGACATATGCTGTCGGAATATTGAAGATTGGTGCTGCTAGTTCTAGCATCTGTTGTCCAAAGGTGAAGACTACAATCAGACCGACCAATAGTAATAGTAATAACAAGGTACTCCCTAATGAAATTAGCCGTTTCAAAATGAAGTTTTGCATCTTTTCAACACGATAAGCACGATTAATACTGTTTTTTAACGCATTGATTCCTCGGCTGGCTGCCCACAAAGTGCCCAAGATCCCAACAGACAATAATCCTTCGTTACGCTTTTTTAATAAGGATTGGAGAATCGGCATAATCTTGTCAAAAATCGTTGGTGGAATTGCTGATTGGACATAATCCGCCACACTCATCACATCCAATTGAAAATACGGTAAGATATTTCCGATAACGATTAGCAATGGGAAAACGGACAATAGTGAATAATATGCGATGACTTTTGAATTGTCGCCAATATTCGCCTCAGAAGAACGGCGGGCCATCAGTTGCACTAAGGCAATTATTTTTTTTCGCCGTGATAAATGCTGTTTAAACACTGGTACCTGGTCTTGATTCTCAATTGTCATAAACTACTCCAAACTCAAGCCAATTAATTATCGATTGACTAACGTGTTTGCTCAATCGATATCTTAAACAATAATTAATAATTATCTTTTTTCATTATACACGAATTGCCCTAGACCGAGTAGTTTTGCCCAAAAAAAGAAACCTTTTCAAAATGAGCAGGTTTCCGACTGTTAAATAAAACAAATATTAAAGTAAGTATTTTGCATCCATTTCAGCATCTTGGGAAGTTAAAATCTTTGGACCATCTTTGGTAATTGCAATCGTATGTTCATATTGTGCACATGGGGTGCCGTCTGCTGAAACATAATATTCCCAATCTTCCCCAGGGACTTCTTTGGTCTTAATATGCCATGTCCCGCCTAAGATGACCATTGGTTCAATCGTAATCGTCATCCCTTCTTTGAGCCGCAATCCCTTACCTGCTTCACCATATGAAGGTACGTTTGGCTGTTCGTGCATCGTTGGTTGGATCCCATGCCCGATTAATTCACGCACATCACCGTAGTCATTTTCTACTTCAGTATAGTGCTGAATTGCATGTCCAATATCACCTAGACGATTACCAACGACCGCTTGATCAATCCCTAGATACAGGGCTTTACGAGTATCATCCATTAATTTTTGTAACTCAGGTGCGATTTCACCGACCGCATAAGTCCAGCAAGAATCGCTTTCGTAACCATCTAAATTAACTGTCATATCGACCGTAACAATATCACCCGCTTTTAGAATTAAGTTCTTCCGCGGAATCGCGTGGGCCACTTCCTCATTGACGCAGACACAAGTTGCATACTTATAGCCTTCGAAACCTTTTTCAGAGGCCTTCGCACCATGTTGTTCAATGTAGTCGTTAGCAAATTCTTCAATTAACCAACTGGAAATCCCCGGTTTGATGATCTCGCGTAAACCACGATGAACACCAGCAATAATGGCACCCGAAGCAGCCATTCCTTTAATTTCTCGTTCAGATTTTAATGTAATCAAAATGAAACCTCCAATATTGTCACCATTGTAGCCTTTAATTGTATCTATTTCTATATTATACGCTATCTGTGCTTAAAATGAATACTTCGTGGCTTTTTAGTCCAATTAATTGAGAATCAATCGCTACACCTTTTTTTACCAGAGGGCTTTTGCTATAATGCCTTATAGTATAATTCGTTAAGTGTGGCTACTATCTGCCACACACGTGAAAGGATGTCCAATAAATGGCAACTGCAAAAGTAGTCTACGCAAGCATGACTGGCAATAACGAGGAAATTGCCGAAATCGTTGAAGAGGCCCTCGAAAATTTAAACATCGATGTTGAAACCACTGAAATCTCACAAGCTGATCCGACTGCTTTTGAAGAAAGTGACATCTGTATCGTCTGCAGCTACACTTATGGCGACGATGGTGATCTCCCAGATGAAGCCGTTGACTTCTATGAAGATCTTAAGGATATCAATCTCACTGGTAAAGTATACGGCGTCTGTGGCTCTGGTGATACTTTCTATGATGATTTCTGTAAAGCGGTTGATGACTTCGCCGCTGTCTTCGAACAAACCGGTGCTACCAAAGGATCAGCCGTGGTTAAAGTTGATTTATCGGCTGAAGCTGAAGATATCAAACATCTTGAAAATTTTGTGGCTGAAATCGTCGCAAAACAAAGTGCTTTATAAGCGTCCAGTTACTGAAATCTGCGCACCGCTTAACTTTTTTCTGATTATTCTTTTTTGGGCCGCAGTTACGTCCCGTATACTGCGGCCCTGTTTTTAGTTTCTGGGCGCTTAATAAATCAAACTAGGAGCTGGCTTTATGGCTTTCATTAAACGATTATTGTTTAAATACCGCGATTTTTTAACTTATACCGTCTTTGGCTTTTTAGCATCGTTGGTCAATATTTTTACGTACTGGATCTTTCGTCACACTATTATTTGGCCATATTTATTAGCTAATACAATGGCCTGGTTGGTCGCAAATTTGTTTGGCTTCTTTACCAACAAATCACTCGTCTTCCAATCAAAATACACCACATTGGGAGCTGTTTGTCGTGAAGTCATTTCTTTTTTCTTTTTCCGCGGCGTTTCTTTTTTCTTGGATAACGGTTTAATGATTGTCGCCATCTCCTTTTTGGGATGGCGAAGCATGCCTGCCAAGATTATCGATCAGTTAATTGTTGGGATCGTCAATTACATCACGACGCGCTATACTTTCAAAAAAAAGGATCAGCAAATGGCCCTCCGGGGGCGCATTCTACGGCGCTACAACCATATCCTGAAAAGAGGCCATGATGATTAAAACACTTACAGCTCTCTCGCAAAAATACCACGAACAACTAATGTACCTCATCTTTGGTATCTTAACGACCTTAGTTAATATGGTCGTTTTTTTCGGTTTGGACCACTATACCAATTTGAACTACCTCATTAGTAATACCATTGCCTGGTTATTATCTGTCTTATTTGCTTTTTTCACCAATAAGACATGGGTTTTTCAATCAAAATATACGACTTGCAAAGATTTTTCGCGTGAAATAGCTAGTTTCTTTTTCTTCCGTGGTATATCATTTGTAATGGATACGGCAATTATGTTTATTGGCATTTCATTATTGGTATTGCCCAACATGATTGTTAAAGTGCTAGATCAAATTATCGTAATTTTAGCAAACTATGTATTTAGCAAATGGATCTTCAAAAATACTCCGGAGGATTAAAATGACTAAGACAATTTCAATTATTGTACCCTGTTACAACGAACAAGAATCAATTCCACTGTTCTACGCTGCCGTTGAAAAAGTAGCTGCTACACTGCCAGACCACCGGATTGAATACCATTTCATCAATGACGGATCTGCCGATCAAAGTTTGCCGGAAATGCGGGCACTCCAGCAACAAGACCCAGAACACGTTCACTTCATCTCCTTCTCCCGGAATTTCGGCAAAGAAGCTGCCTTATATGCTGGATTACAAGCGGCCACCGGCGAATATGTGGCAGTCATGGATGTTGACTTGCAAGATCCTCCAGAATTACTCCCTGAAATGCTACACGGCATTGAAGTCGAGGGCTTCGATTGTGTTGGAACGCGCCGCACCAATCGCGCCGGTGAACCTTTAATTCGCTCATTTTTCGCAAAACAATTTTACAAAATTATCAACCATATCTCACAAACCGAAATCGTTGACGGTGCCCGTGATTATCGCTTGATGACCCGGCAAATGGTCAACGCGATTTTAGAGATGTCTGAATATAATCGCTTTTCCAAGGGGATTTTTAGTTGGGTGGGTTTTGATACTAAATACCTTGAATATCAAAATCAAGATCGCGTTGCGGGCCAAACCAGTTGGTCTTTTTGGGGACTTTTCAAATATTCGCTTGATGGCATCGTGACTTTCTCAGAAACGCCCTTGGCCATTGCTTCTTTCATCGGCTTTTTCTCTTTCATCCTTGCTCTTCTGGCATTAATCTTCATTGTCATCCGGGCCTTGCTCTTTGGCGATCCCACCTCTGGTTGGCCTTCCCTAGTCTCCATCATGTTGCTTGTTGGCGGGCTACAATTATTATGTCTCGGGATTGTCGGTAAGTACATTGGGAAAATCTACCTCGAAGTCAAGCATCGTCCTGTTTATATCATTAAAGAACAAAAGTAACCAACAATCTCAGATAACTTACCTTAAAAAAAATACCAAAAAAGGATTATGGCATCGGTTCGCCATAATCCTTTTTTGATGTCAATCAGTTAAAACACCGTTTCAGCATTCGCTTGAGTAGCGCCTCGATTTCTACATCCTGATAATCTACCAATTTCGCGTTAATCAAGGTCGCTAAGCCAGTAATGACGATCCAAGCTTCATTAATGATCCGTCTTTGCTCATCTTCAGGCTTGTTTTTTAAAGGTTGATAACTCTGTAGTCTAGTTTGGACGAGTTGTGTCATGAATAATTGGGCTTCATCATGGCCAAAATGATTATCAATAAATAACGCACGGTAGAGTTCTGGTTCGATGGTCGCAAAGCGAACATAGCCAATGCCGAGATTGACTAACGCATCGGCGGTTCGCTGTTCTGCGGTGACGTACCACACTAATCGGGCCTTAGCCTGTTCTAGAATTGCTTGTTTAAGTTGGCCCATATTCCCAAACTCTAAATAAATAGGCTGGGTTGAACAATTCAAAGCCTTGGCAAGGCTACGCGCAGTTATCGATTTTAAACCACTTGCCAATACCATTTCATACGCTTTATCCAGAATTTGCTCCGCTCTAATTTGCTTCGTCCGCGCCATCGTTTCCACTCCTTAACCAATCAAGCCTTTTACCACGATTATCTGTTACCACTCTACCATAAAATTAAATAACATGAAAACGTTTTTATTTATTTTCCACGTTTTTCAAGCGGGCATATGCTATGATAAATTTATTAAATCGCTTTTGAGGAGGAATTTTTGATGACAACTTTCCAACAAAATCTTGAAAAATATGCCGCTTTAGTTGCTAAAACGGGCGTTAATGTCCAAACTGGTGACACCGTAGTCCTACAAATTGCTGTCGATCAAGTCGATTTGGCCCGCAAAATTACCGCTGCTTGTTACGATCTAGGTGCCGCTGAAGTACTTGTTAAATGGCACGATGACACCATTGACCGCATCCAGATGCAACACAAAGCTGAAGAGCGCCTCGTTAACGTACCGGACTTCCAACAACAAGAATATGATTACTGGTTGGCACACAATGCCAAACGAATCTCAGTCATATCGAGTAATCCAGATAATCTGCAAGGCTTGGATGGTGAACGAATTGCTGCCGCGCAAAAAGCAAATGGGCAAGCAATGCTTAAAGTCCGCCAAGCAACTCAGGCCAACAAAAATAGTTGGACCGTGATTGCTGCTGCCAGTCCGGCTTGGGCTAAGAAAGTCTTTCCAGCCCTAGATGAACAAGCGGCCACTGAACAGTTATGGACTGAAATCTTCAAGACAACTCGTGTTGACCAAGCTGACCCAATTGACGCATGGGCAGAACATGGTAAGCAACTACAAGCCAAAGCAGCTGAACTAAACGCCGCTCAATTTAAAGCATTACACTATACCGCACCTGGTACCGACCTCACAATCGGATTACCTAAAAATCATATCTGGATGGGTGGTCCTAGTCATAGTAGCGATGGGCGACCATTTATCGCTAACATGCCAACTGAAGAAGTTTTCTCGGCAGCTGATGCTAATCACATTGATGGTTATATTTCTTCAACCAAACCATTGAGCTATGCGGGTCACACATTAAATAAACTTCATTTTACTTTTGAAAACGGCCAGGTTATTAAAGCCTCAGCAGAAGAAGGCAATGCTGTTTTACAAAAACTTGTACAAACCGATGCTGGCGTCAAACACTTAGGTGAAGTCGCACTCGTGCCAGATCCTTCACCAATTTCACAATCAAAAATCACCTTCTTCAATACGTTATTTGACGAAAATGCATCCAATCATCTGGCACTCGGTTCTGCATACGCCTTTTCAATCGAAGGTGGCACTGATATGTCCGAAACGGAATTAAAAATCGCCGGCTTAAATCGCAGCCAAGCCCACGTTGACTTCATGGTTGGTTCTAGTCAAATGAACATTGACGGTTTAACCCATGATGGACGCATCGTCCCACTCTTCAGAAATGGTGACTGGGCAAACTAATGACAACTTGGCTTATGCTTCTGGGTGTGTGCGTCTGTTTGACCACTTTCTTCATTGGATTAACTGCTTACAGTGCCTATCAGAAACAGGCAATTAGCAGCTTAATCATCATCTGTATTGTCGGCTTACTATTAACAATAGTAACTGCCTCCCGCTTCTATCAAGCGATTCCGCGTTGATTATCAAAGGTCTTTGGATTTAATTTATCCAAAGACCTTTTTTAGGTGCTCAATAATTTGGAAGCCCTTAGTGATAATGATTCGTATGTACGTCAACAAAAGGTTTTAGGCAATTTTTTTGTTGCGACCAATCTCGAAAAAACGATTGATAATCCTTCTCAGTTAGCTATAATGAAGTTAAATTGTAAAGGGAGTCTGCCACTATGAAAGCCTTATCCGCCAGTGCCCCACTTGAACATCGGTTCCACCTATCAGAACGCTTAAATATTATTCGTGCCGGGGTCTTGGGCGCAAATGATGGGATCATCTCAGTGGCCGGCATTGTCGTGGGTGTTGCCAGTGCCCATCAAAATCAATACACTATTTTTCTAGCTGGTATTTCAGGCATGTTAGCGGGCGCTTTTTCAATGGGCGGCGGTGAATACGTCTCAGTCAGCACGCAACGTGACACCCAAAAATCAATGATGCGCCTTCAAAAAGAGGCAATTCAAAATGAATACGATGCTGAAGTATCCAGCTTACAACGAACTTACGAATCAAAAGGTTTACCGACCCCACTCGCACATCAAGTGGCTTCAGCATTCATGCAAAAAGACAGTCTCGACATCACGCTCCGTGAAAAATACAATATTGAATTACACCATTACTTCAATCCATGGCATGCTGCCTTTTCATCATTTTTCTCGTTCATGTTAGGCTCGTTACTACCAATCATTGCCATCTTAGCAATCCCATATCCGTTTAAAGTCAGTGGGACGATTGGTTCAATTGTTCTCGCACTGATCGCGACCGGTTACACGAGTGCATCGTTGGGGCATGCTAACCGGCTCAAGGGTGTTTTGCGCAACGTCTTAACCGGTGTTTTAACCATGGTCGTCACCTACTTAATTGGCGGTTCGATTGGTTAAATTTCACTTCCCGCCTAGAATTTGCTATACTGATTTTAATTTAATCGTTGCCACCGGGCAGTTAATCACTTCATTAGGTCAAAGAAGAAGTGCTTGACTGTCCTTTTTTTGTGGCCGATATTATTAGGAGGTTCGATTGATGGCATGGATTAACTTATTGATTGCAGGCTTGGCAGAAGTTTGGTGGGCAACCACGATGAAGATGAGCGCTGGGTTTAGTAAACTAAATTACACGCTCTTGACCGTGGTTGGGATGCTTGTCAGTTTCTTTTTCTTGATTCGCGCTACTAAGGGACTCCCACTGAGTATCGCCTATCCGGTATGGACTGGTATCGGTGCAGTCGGCGCTATCTTAGTTGGGGTGATCCTGTTCCGCGAGCAACTCAGTTTATTAACTTGGTTATTCGTTATTTTACTGGTAATCGGCATCATTGGCATTAAAGTGACGAGTAGCCACTAATAAATAAGGCTGACCCAGGCTTGGGTCAGCCTTATTTATTAGCCATCGAGTATGCAATCGCAAAAAAAGCCCAACCGAAGTTGGACTCTTGAAAGATCATAATTATTTAACAGCTGGTGTCCCGAACCATTCAATCCGTGATTCAACTGTGTCTTTGATTGCTTTTGTACCTGGTGCAAGAACTTTACGAGGATCGAAGCCTTTTTCAGCTTGATCTTTGTTTTCTGCATAGTATTCTTTAACAGCTTTTGACCATGCAATTTGTTGTTCAGTATTAACGTTAACTTTTGAAATTCCCATTGAGATTGCTTTAAGAATTTGTTCCTTAGGAATACCTGAACCACCATGTAACACAAGTGGTAAGTCGATTACGTCTGCTAATTCTTGTAAACGATCGAAGCTTAGACCTTGCCAGTTTTCAGGGTATACACCATGAATGTTACCAATTCCAACTGCTAAGTAATCAGGACCAGCAGCTGCTAATTGTTTAGCTTCTTCAACGTCAGCTAATTCACCAGCACCAATAATACCATCTTCTTCGCCACCAATTGAACCAACTTCGGCTTCAACTGAAATACCTTTAGCATGTGCTAAAGCAACGATTTCTTTTGTCTTGGCTAAGTTTTCTTCGAATGGTAAATCATGACCATCAAACATAACTGAGTTGTAACCAACTTCGATACATTCTTTAGCAGCTTCGTAGTTACCGTGATCTAAATGCATGATAACAGGAACAGTGATGTTCATTGACTTGATTGTTTGTTCAACCAAGTTCTTGCATAATTCGTAACCACCCATATATTTAGCAGCACCCATTGATGTTTGGATCAAGATTGGTGTGTTAGTTTCTTGAGCAGCACCTAAGATCGCACGTGTCCATTCAAGGTTATTTGTGTTGAAAGCACCAACAGCATAATGACCTTTACGAGCAGCTTTAAAGATTTCTGTACCATTAACTAATGACATGAAAAAGCCTCCAGATTAATTGCAACTTTTGCGTTGCGATTTTTGAATACGAGTTCATTTTAACATATTTTCAGCGAATATAAATCATATTTAAGAATTTTCTGAAAGTGAAAGCGCAATCATTAAATTAAGGCGGTTTACGAACTGAAAAAGCACACTGACTAATCAGTGTGCTTAACAACCACGTCACGCTAAGTGCGCCCGGCGAGAATCGAACTCGCAACCTATCGCTTAGGAGGCGATTGCTCTATCCAGTTGAGCCACGAGCGCCTATGTGTATTATTGTCGCATCTGTTGTTTTAATTGTAAAGTTGAATTTAAATAAATTTTGATTTCGAATTAAACTTGCGTATTGTTTCGCAACCAATATCCATGATTAAACTTGTCCCCAACACATATAAAAGTACCTTGTCAGTTAGCTTAATACTAACCGTCAAGGTACTTTTTTTAATATCTTATATGATTTCGCCATTACTTTTAATTACTCTTTGATACCAGTAGAAACTATCTTTTGGATACCGTTTTAGTTCTTTTTCGTCCGTTTCATCACGATCAATGTAGACAAACCCATATCGTTTTTGATAGCCATTCGTCCAACTCAGTAAATCAGTAAAACTCCACGTGGTATAGCCAATGACCGTAACACCGTCCGTAATTGCCTCTTGAATCGCTTTAACATGCGCCTTTAAAAAGGCAATTCGGTAATCATCATTGATTTGTCCATCAGCTGCTAAAGTATCATAGGCGCCCAGACCATTTTCAGTAATTAAAACTGGTAGTCCGTAGCGGCTCTCAATCCGTCTGAGTGCAATTCGCAGACCTTCGGGATCAATATTCCAATCCCAGTCAGTTTGTTGCATAAAGGGATTATCAGCCGTCTTATAAACACCAGGAAGTCCGCTGGCCTGACTAGTGCCTTTTTTACCAGACGTATTTTGTTTAGTCAAGCCCACGCCACCTTCTAGAGGATTCGTGGTGACCGTCATGGTTTGATAATAATTAAGCCCCATGAAATCCGGATGTGCAAGCGGATTCGCTAATAAATCTCGATCAGCTGCGGTGATTTCCGGTGCCAATCCATTTTGTTTAAGATAGGTCATTACTAATTTAGGATAACGGCCCCATGCGTAAACATCTAACCATAAATCTGCATTAAGTTGCTCAGCGTTATCAGCCGCAATCTGATTAGCCGGATCCGCGTTTAAAGCATACGTTGGACTGTAGGCAAAACTGGGACCAATTCCGCCTTGGTACCCCTTTTCGTGGAATAATTTAATTGCACTGGCATTAGCTAGGTTCGCCATATGGTTGGCCTGATAGGTTCGTTTAGCATCTGTTACTGCTGGTGGATGCTCCGCTGTTAAATAACCATGCGTAATGAACACATTTTGCTCATTCAAGGTAACCCAATGTTGCACCCGATCGCCAAAGCGCTCAAACAATAAGCCGGCATAATTAGTAAAGTCTTCTATAATTTGACGTGATTCCCAACCACCATATTCATCTTGTAGTGCCTGGGGTAAGTCCCAGTGGTAAATCGTGACAATCGGTTCAATATCATGGGCGATTAATTCATTAATTAATCGATTATAGAATGCTAGTCCAGCTTCATTGATCGCCCCTTTGCCATTGGGTAAAATTCGCGGCCAAGAAATGGAAAAGCGATAGGCTTTAAGTCCTGCCTTTGCCATGAGAGCCACATCTTCTTCAAAACGGTGATAATGGTCAACCGCCACATCACCATTTGTCGCTTTAAATGTTTTGCCTGGGATGCGAACAAATTCATCCCATACTGACCGACCTTTACCATCTTCTTGGTAGGCACCTTCAATTTGATAAGCCGCCGAAGCTGATCCCCATAGAAAATTTTTAGGAAATGGTGCTAATTTTCGATATTCCATTACTTAGATCCTACTTTCTCTCAAAATAGTTACCTATTGTTCCGTTTGATACGTTTTTTCAATTTGTTTCAACATCTTCTTAAAGCCGCGTTTACGCATAAAGCCCATAATAAAACCCATCAATAAATCATTGGTTTGCTGTAATTTACTATTCGCCTTTGCTTGTTCACGATAAATCACCTGAATCGATTGAGGCCCATTCGCAAAAATATCATAACTGGATTGATAAGTCCCTCGTATAGAAGTTGTTTCATAATGGTAGCTCTGATCTTTAATTAATTGCGTAATTTTCAACGTTGCCCGATTCTTGCCAAATTGCTTGTCATATGAATAATTGGGTAACTGCGTTTCAAGTAGCTTCTCGCCTGTCTGCTGCCGAATATCGAACAGAACTGATTCAAGAATTTTTTGATAAAAATAACTTGCTGGCATCTTTAAATTTAATTTAATCTCCATGTCATTCACACTCTTCTTTTCAATATGCCATTTACCGTTCTTTCAGTAAAAGCGTCTGGTATTAAACACCCAGACGCTCTTGCAGACGTTAAATTAATTATCAGTTGGTAAACCGGCCATCTTCTTATATACATCAACGACTTCACCTGCTAAATCGCGGAAAGTAATCGCATTCATTAAATGGTCTTGCGAATGCACTGTCAACAAAGTAACTTGGACATGATCGCCATTTGCTTCTTTGGTTAACATATCCGTTTGTGAATTGTGTGCTTCTGATAAAGCAGCATCTGCTTCAGCCAGTTTAGCGGCAGCTGTTTCGAAATCATCTTTCTTAGCGGCCATGATTGCTTCCATTGAGCTACTTTTAGCATTTCCACCATTAATGATTAACCCCATGATTGCTTCTAAATCCTGTTCTTCTGCCATAGTATGGCACCTCCTATGATCGTCTTCATCGCGAACCAATTCCAGCAAGCCCTAATAATTGGTCTAGACTTATTAAGATAATTCCTAACCAATTAATTGAAAGGCTGACATAAAAAGAGTCTTGATTGTGAGCGTTTATCACTCTCGCAATTTGTGAAGCGAAAGAAAACCCTTACTTATATTGTAATCGTTTCCTAAAATTTGTCAATTAATTACTGACACTAAATTAAAACGGACTAGTCCAAAAAAGAAGCCTTAACAACACCGTTAAGGCTTCTCGCTTACTTAGAGGGACTCTATCCGTCAATACTTTTCTTGTGATAGCCCTTATTTTTCTGATTTCGTTGCCGATTTTTCTTATGTTTTGGCTTAAGCGGTGCTACTGCTTGCTGGCGAACAGGCGTTTTTTTAGATTTCCGCACACTCGTTACTGGTGTACTTGTTTGATCTGTGACTGTGACTGCTCTCATACTATCGGCAGTACTAGTCGTTGCTACTGCAGACGTAACCAATCCAGCTGGCGCAACCGGCTTTTCAGCTTCCAAATGATCGCCCACCAAATATCGCGTCACTAAGTCATATTCCGGCGCCAATAACTTCCGTAAATTACGGCCATCATGTTGATTACCCAATGTGAGTACCGTCCCATCCCGGCCCATACGGCCTGTTCGTCCAGCCCGATGTATATAAGTAATTTTGGCATTTGGTACGTCAAAATTAATCACATATGGTAAGTCTGTAATATCTAGTCCGCGCCCAGCAACGTCCGTTGCCAGTAAGAGTTGGATTTTGCCTTCACGAAAATCTTTCAAGGCTTTTTGCCGTTCAGTTTGGCGGCCTTGTCCCGAAAGAGCAGCATAAGTGACTTTTTGATGTTTCAATGTTTGGGCAGCTTTTAACAGTTGTGCTGACTGATTAAAGATCACTAACCCTCTAAAATGCTTTTGATGGGCTAAATGACGTAAAACATTAACCTTTTGAGCATTCCCAGTTGGAATAAATGCATGTAGCACTTCCCCACCCGTCTGATCAATGCCACGTACGTCAATCGTTTTGATTGGCACACCAAACCATGTCTCCAATTCTAGTAAGCTATCAGTTGATGTTGCTGAAAAGAAACCCAGTTGCACATCGGCGGGAGCTTCTTGCACAATATGGCGGGTTTCAGAAAGCCCGCTATCCGTTAATAATTCATCCGCTTCGTCCATAATAATGGCTTGAAGTGTATGGAATTTCACTTTCCGTTGTTCGCTCAATTCTAATAATCGCCCAGTCGTTGCCACGATAATCTCTGGTTTGGCCTTAAGCCGTTCGATTTGACGTTTAATATTAGCCTTCCCTGTAATCGCTTGAACGGTGCAGTCGATCGCCTTAGCGTAAGGTTGGATGACATCCCGGGTTTGAATCACCAATTCCTGTGAAGGGGCCAAGATTAATACTTGTAACCCTTCGCCTGGCATAATTTTTTCTAATAAGGGTAATGAAAACGCGAGGGTTTTCCCTGAGCCGGTTGGGGCCAATCCCAGAATTGATTCGTCTTTTTTTAATGGTTGATAAACTGCTTCTTGAATGGGGGACATTGCCGTAAATCCTTGCTCATCCCATAGTGCTTGAAATAATGGTGAAACGCTCATGTATTGCCTCCGTCGTGTTAATCTGCAGCAAATATTATTCCGGCCGATTGTCTTAATTGATATAAAACTTGATTGACCGATTCACTTAGTTGTAACAATTCATGATACCGTTTTGTGTCATGATTAGCAATCATCGTCGCAAAATTTTCCGCTTCAGCAATCATTGGATTAGCAAGTGATGGTTCCCCTAGTGACGCAATCTTTTGCCCACCTTCGCTGTAGCGTTCAACTTTGCCAATGGTCCCTGCATTATCGATCACAATCGTGGTTTGACCACCATAAATTTCAGACGTTAAGTACGAATCAACGGTTTTGCCAAAAATCAAGGTAACGTTAAAGGTGGGATAACGTAAGGTGGCCACCCCTTTGCCATCAACCCCGGTTGGTAACAATTCGGCTTGATAATCGACCGAATCAGGCACACCGAACCAGCTGACGGCATCATACACCACATACACACCGAGATCTTGTAACGCCCCGCCTGAAAAGTGTGGTGAGAAAATATTCGGCTCTTCACCCGCTAAAACAGCGTCATAACGCGATGAATACTTCATATAGCTCAGTGTTGCGCCATTGATTGTAGGTAATTCATTGATGGCCTGTTGAACAATTTTGAAGTTCGCCTCATGAATGTGACGTGCTGCTTCGAATAAAAATTGGTCCGGATGTTGCTTTAATAACGTCTGCATGGCTGCCATCTCAGTCGGATTACTAAACGCTGGCTTTTCGACGATGACATTTTTGCCTGCTAAAATCGCTTGCTTCGCTTGTTCAAAGTGCAGGCTGTTGGGCGATGCAATGTAGACGGTTTCAAATTCACTCGCATTCATAAACCCAGCTAAGTCCGTATAGCTAGTCGCTTCTGGGGCATGATACTTCGTCTTGAACTGGTCTGCCTTTTCCATTGTTCGTGAATAAACGGCCGTTAACGTAAATGAGCCCGATTCGCGGGCTGCATCAACAAATTGCCCCGTAATCCAGTTAGTTCCAATAATCCCAAGTGTTTGCATTTCAATCAGCTCCCTTATTTGATACTGTTAGTATACGGGATTTGGGGGTAAAAACCTATTGAAAAGAATTTTTACAATCATCCCCACCCGTAATTATTCAGTCTCTTAACCTATTTTAAAAAATCCGTCTTAAGTCCGATAATTAATTGCCCGCAAACTAACTTTTTCGTGGTAGAATAATAGTTAATCGGGGTGTGACTTATGCATTTTTTTAAATTTCAAAGACCACAGGCAATTTTGAATCAAACAATTCACCAGTATCAGCAAAAAATTCGAACCACGCAGGCAGCAAAAGTGGCGCGTTTTTATGCAGGACATTGGTCTTTTAACGACACCCAAACGCGAAAAACACACACCTTAGAAATCACACCGAATTTACTGGTACAAATTGACCATAAACCGTTAAGCGGCAAGGTTATTTCACTCACTGAACATGAGTTGGTTTTTCTTGACCACTACGGGTACCAATTAAAGATTACTTGTGAAGATCAACGACCTGTTTCCATCTATGATGAAGCCGAGGATATGGATTATCCAATTAAATAATTACTAACAAAGCCGCCACAACAAAAATGTTGTGCCGGCTTTGTTTAATATGCGCGGCGTTTACAATCATTAGCGATTAAAGTTTGACGATCATAATTACAATGATTGATTCCTCAACTACCGCGACTAATAATCATCCCAAGAGCTGTGCTATGTTTAAATATCTCATTCTATGACTTGCTTATTTTAGTAGTTGCCATTGGTGCTTCGATCCTGTGAATACGGCTAACTGGTAATCAGTTTGGCGATTACTCTTGGGGATTGGGCTACCAGTTGTATATTGCCAAAACCCACTCTTGGTTGTCAACGTTGGTCGTGTGCGTGTTACCTGCCATAATGGATAAGTACCGTTTTGTGGCACATAGCGTCTGAGCAACACTGGTTCACCGCCGATAATACAGTCTTGTTGATAATGTTGATTAATTAAAGCAACCAGCTGTGCCAGTGATGCTTGTGTTTTCTTTTTCTTCGGTGGTTGTTGAGCGTAGTCGTTATAATCGTCAAGATAAATCATAATCGGTAGCTTACCCGTCTGCTGACCAACGGCCTTAAATAATTGGTCGGCTTGGCGCTTGGGGGAACTATCAAAACTAAAAAAATGAAAAATTCCAACGCTCAGACCAGATCCATTTGCGCGACTATAATTCGTATCAAAATTATCATCTTTATAACTAGCACCTTCTGTCGCCTTTAGATAAACAAACTGCAGGCCCTCTTTTTTTAAATCATTAAAATCTTGATAACCATCGGTTTGACTCAATTGCATACCTAAAATTGGATATTGTAATTCGCTTGGTCGATCAGAACGCTGGTGTAACCACCAAAATACAGCGCCTAAACCTAGACAAAGTACAACGGTAATCACTATCATCTGCCGCCAATAACGCTTTTGGAAACTGTCTTTAAAAATTGGCGTAACCTTCCGACGCATCTTTACTTCCTCCGCTTTCAACTTTAGTACACTCAGTGTACTATCTTCAAGTACCCGAGACAAGTAACCTGACAGTTTTGTTCTTTCTGTCACTTAAAGTTGTCTTTTATTGACAATCAGATACAATACCAATAAGGAGGCAGAATATGTTAGATGAACGCTTAGTGGGATTAACATTTACTTTACCAGACGCTAAACAAACTGGCGTGATCAATTTTTTTGGCATTCGTTACCATTACCAAGTACAAGGAGCCGCGAGTCCTGGTCTTTGCGTTATCATCACCGCCGTTACACCTTTAGCCTTAATCGTGACAGCACACCATAATATTCTGGATTATTAAACCAGACCAAAGGAGTTTATCGTATGAATATTTTTATCAGTATTTTATTAATTGTCGTTTTGGTGATGATTGCAGTCGCCCTCTTTTCATCATTTGCATTAATTCACACTGGAGAAGTGGGTATTTTGGAGCGCTTAGGCGTTTATGTTAAAACTCTCAATCCTGGATTTCATTTTGTGATGCCCTTCATCTTCCACATCACGGAAATCGTCAACATGAAACAAATTCCATTAAAAGTTGCTGAACAAGAAGTGATTACTAAAGATAATGTAGTCGTTATGATTTCAGAAACGATTAAATATCACATTACCGATGTTAATGCATATGTCTATAAAAATAAAGATTCCGTTTTAAGTATGGTTCAAGATACTCGGGCCCAATTACGCGGAATTATCGGCAACATGGATTTAAATGATGTTTTAAACGGGACTGAAAAAATTAATCAAACGCTTTTTGAACAACTAAGCACAGTTACCGCTGGTTATGGTCTGAATGTCGATCGTGTCAATATCGATTCGATTCAAGTAGCCCACGATATTCAAGAATCAATGAATAAACTACTCCGCGCTTCGCGTGAAAAAGAAGCCAATATTATGGAAGCTGAAGGACTTAAAGCCGCAGCCATTCGTAAAGCTGAAGGATTAAAAGAAGCCAATATTCTTGAAGCTGAAGCTAACAAACAGACCCAAATTTTGGAGGCTGAAGGAAAAGCACAAAGTGAACGGACCATTGCTGAAGCTGTCAAAGATCAAATCAACCTGATTAATGCTAGTTTAATCAACAATGGTGAACTTTACCTCCAATATAAGAATATTGAAGCAATGGAACACATCGCCGACGGTCAAAATAACACTATCGTCTTGCCAAGTAAGTCAATCGACAGTTTGGGTAATCTCCCCGCGGTTGGTGCGCTACTTAAAAAATAAATTACCCTTTAAATACCAACAAGCACCATCATAAAATACGATTTCCAAATTTAACTACCTCAACGCACAAAAAGCGGGTCGCTACTGTCCATTTTGAACAATAGCGACCCGCTTTTTGTGGATATTTTTTACTTTAAAACTAATTTTGTGACTGATTCAATATGCAATGTTTGGGGGAACATATCCACTGGTTGAGTTGATTCTGCTTCATATCCTTGGGCGGTCAATAATTCTAAATCCCGCGCCAAAGTTGCTGGGTTACAGCTGACATAAACCATCTTGGCCGGTTTCAATTGTCCCACCGCTTCGATGAAGCTAGCTTCCAATCCTTTACGTGGTGGATCAACAATCAGCACATCGACCTGTAAATCATCTGCTTGCCATTGAGCCATCACTTCTTCTGCTTTACCAAGCGTGAATGAAACATTTTCAATGCCATTAATTTTGGCGTTATGCCGTGCATCCATCACAGCAGATTCAACGACTTCGACGCCATAAACTTGCTTGGCATGTTTAGCAATTGCTAACGAAATTGTGCCAATTCCTGAATAGGCATCGATTACGGTTTCGTTACCCGTTAAACCAGCTGCTTCAATGGCCTTATTATACAAGACTTCGGTTTGTACTGGGTTGACTTGATAGAACGACTGCGCTGAAATTTCGAATTTCAAGCCCATTAATTCATCACGAATAAAATCGCGCCCCGCAATCAATTTAGTTTCGTCACCAAAAATAACGTTCGTTTGAGCGGCATTCACGTTTTGCATAATGCTGACGACTTCTGGCAAGGCCTTCTTAATTTCAACGGCGATTTCACGAGCTGCGGGTAATCTCTTACTCCGCGTAATGAAAACAATCATCATTTCATGACTATAATAACCACGCCGAACCATGATTGTTTTCAATACGCCTTTATGCGTCTCTTCATTGTATGGATCGATGTAGAATCGACGTAAAATATCACGAACCACTTTGATGGCAGCATCAATTTTAGGATCTTGAATATAAAAATCTTCCATCGGCATCACTTGATGACTATGTTTTCGATAAAAACCAGTCATCAAAGCGCCATCAATAAACCGGACTGGTACTTGGGCCTTATTCCGATAACCAGTTGGATTGTCCATACCTAAAACTGGTTGGACCGGAATATCCAAATGCGCTTTTTGAAAAACATTCACCACTTGGTTACGTTTAAAGGCCAGCTGTGCCGGATACGCTAAATGTTGCAAAGGTGCGATCCCGGTTTGTGAGTAAATATTTGCCTTTGATTCAACGCGGTCGGCACTTTTTTTCAATATTTTAATTAAGCGGGCAAAGCCGTACTGTTTATTAACCTTTGTCACTTGGATTTCAGCACGTTCGTCGGGAAGGACCCCTTCAATGAATAATGGATAGCTGTCAATTTTAGCGACCCCCATCCCTTCATAGGTTAAATCCATAATATCAACGGTCAATGTATCATTTTTTCTTACAGGAGCTTGTATTTTCATAGTTACCTCTTTTTAATTGTGTAAAAAGAGTCTGAGACAAAAACTAAGTTTTGTTTCGGACTCTTTTCTTAGCTACCAGTGCGCGGGTGTGCTCCACGCCTTATCTAATGCTTCAGTTTAACCTATTTTACCATCGCCGTCTATGTCTTTTTTAGAAATCGTTTCGACTTCTTGCATAAATAAATCTTCGACCGGTGTCTCCGCCGTAATTGCCCGTTCGGGAATGTCTTCTTTATTCACATACATTTCGATATGTTGTTGCAAGTTGGTAAAGGTCATTGGTGCATCTCCACCATATTCTCCATCGAGGTTAATCATCATCTTAGCTTTGTCGTTGTCCGGGTGAACAACGAGTTTCGCGGTTTTCGTGTAAATAACTCGCGGATCATTGACGTGTTTGCCACCTTTAATGACTAGCGCAATTAAATGAACCAATTCAGCCATGTTTGCTGTCTTGACCACAATCAATGAAAAATTACCATCGTTAAGTTGGGCATCTGGGGCAACTTGTTCAAAGCCCCCCACGGAATTCGTTAAACCTAATAAGAAAAGTGATGCCTCACCATCATAGGTCCCACCATCGTATTCAAGATGCATCTTAATGGGTTTAATCTGGGGTAACATCTCAGCACCTTTAACGACATAAGCCAAGTATCCGAAAATCGACTTGAAGTCTGATGGTACTTCATAAGTTAATTCGGTCAGTAAGCCCCCGCCAGCAATATTCATGAAGTAGTGATCGTTAGCTTGCCCAATATCCATCTTGAGTGTTTGATTCTTCAAAATTACTTTAGCTGCTTCCACTGGATTATCCCGCGGTATTTTTAACGCCCGTGCATAATCATTAGTCGTTCCAGCCGGAATAACCGCCATCATAGGTCGTTTTTCTAAACCGGCAATCCCGTTGACAACTTCATTAATTGTCCCATCGCCACCGGCAGCAACAATTAAATCGAAGTTAGCCTTAGCTGCACGCGTTGCTTCTTTTTGAGCTGAAGCTGGTGCTGCAGTTGTTTGAAAGGCACTCGCTTCGTAACCCGCTTGTTCTAAAATATCCAGAATATCAGCGATACTACGTTTCATCACTTCATGTCCTGAAGTTGGATTATAAATTAACCGTGCACGTTTTTGCATTCGACTCTCCTATAATATTAATTATCGTTTGTTCAATTCAGCCATCAACAAATCATTAACCACCTTAGGATTGGCTTGACCCCGTGTTTCTTTCATAATCTTACCGACTAAGAAACCTACTGCACGGTCTTTACCATTCTTAAAATCATCAATTGATTGTTGATTGTCATCTAAAATTCCAGTAATGATTGGCGTCAACTTAGCAGGATCAGATAATTGGACCATGCCCTTGGCTTCAACCCACGCTTTAGGGTCAGTATCATTTTGAATAATTTCTTGGAAGACTTTCTTAGCGATCTTCGATGAAATCACCCCATCTTTAATTAGATTAATCATTTGCGCTAAATGCGCTGGTGTCAGGGCTGTCTCTTGCAGATCAATTTGTTGATCATTCAAATAAGCATTCACCTCACCCATCAACCAGTTAGAAACTTGTTTAGGTGCGGCCCCATCAGCAACCGCTGCTTCGAAGAAATCAGACATTTCCTTAGTATTCGTCAAAACACCTGCATCATATTCAGGCAAGCCTAATTGATCTACATACCGTGCACGCCGTTTAGCTGGCATTTCCGGCAGATTATCCTGGACTGTTTGTAACCAGTCATCACCAATGTGCAATGGTGGTAGATCAGGTTCTGGAAAATAACGATAATCATCGGCCCCGGTTTTAACCCGCATGAGGAATGTCTCACCCGTTTTCTCATCAAATCGACGTGTTTCAGGACGGATTGTTTCACCCGCAATCAAGAGTTGTGATTGCCGTTTGATTTCATAAGCCAGCCCTAAGCGGACATGGTTGAATGAATTCAAATTTTTCAATTCTGATTTTATGCCGTATTGCTTGGCACCAATTGGTCGTACAGAGATGTTGGTGTCCACCCGCATTGAGCCTTCTTCCATCTTAACGTCCGAAGCGCCCGTAAATTGGACGATTTGGCGCAAGGTTTCAAGATAAGCATAGGCCTCTTCAGGCGTTGACATATCCGGCTTAGAGACAATTTCAATCAAGGCAGTCCCTTGACGGTTTAAATCGACATATGAATAGCCATCAGAGCCATGGGTATTCTTCCCAGCATCTTCTTCAACGTGTAATTCAGCAATCCCAATTTTTTTCGTGTGACCATCAACTTGAACTTCGATGTAGCCATCTTTACCAAGCGGTTGTTCATATTGTGTAATCTGGTATGCTTTGGGATTATCTGGATAAAAATAATTCTTCCGGTCAAAATGCGTATCACGCGCAATATCAGCATGCAGGGCGGTCGCAACCATCATTCCCAACGTGTAGGCCCCTTTATTCAAGGTTGGCAAGGTCCCCGGATAACCCCAATCGATGACATTCGTATTGGTGTTAGGTTCAGCACCATAATTAACAGGAGATGGACTGTACATTTTTGAATTCGTTTTTAATTCAATATGCACCTCAAGTCCAATTGTTGTTTCAAAATTCATTAGGCTTTTCCTCCTTTGAAACTTGGTACGTTTTTGCTAAATCCAGTCGCTTGCTCAAAAGCATAGCCGACCCGATAAACCGCTTCTTCATCAAATGCTTTCCCAATGATCTGTAACCCAACTGGCAAGCCATCAACCAGTCCGGCAGGTACTGACATCGCAGGTAAGCCAGCCATATTAGCTGGAATAGTTAAAATATCATTCATATACATTGTGACTGGATCGGTCACCTTGCGACCTAGGTCAAAGGCCGTTGTTGGCGTTGTTGGTCCAACCACTAAGTCATAGTCAGCAAAAACCTTTTCAAAGTCGCGAATAACCAATGTCCGGACCTGGCCCGCTTTTTTGAAGTAAGCGTCATAAAATCCAGATGAAAGTGCAAACGTCCCTAACATAATCCGTCGTTTTACTTCATGACCAAAGCCTTCTGAACGTGACTTCACATAAACGTCTTCCAAAGTCTTTGCTTCTGGTGAACGATAACCGTAACGAATCCCATCAAAGCGTGATAAGTTCGATGAAGCTTCGCTAGAAGCAATAATATAGTAAATCTGGACGGCATATTTAGAATTGGGTAAGCTCACCTCATCAACCGTTGCCCCCAGTGATCGTAAGGTATCAATTGCTGTTTCGATTTGGGCTTTAACGCCAGGTGCAACTCCTTCGGCCATGTATTCTTTGGCAACAGCAATCTTCATGCCTTTGATGTTACCGTCTAAAGCGGCTCGAAAATCTGGCACCGGAATATCAGCACTCGTACTATCTTTTTCATCATGCCCACTAATAGCTTGTAAAACAGTGGCATTGTCAGCGACAGTTCGACTGAAAACCCCGACTTGATCCAAACTCGAGGCAAATGCAATTGCCCCCCAGCGCGAAACCCGTCCATAAGTTGGTTTAATGCCAACAATCCCATTAAAGGCAGCTGGTTGACGAATCGAACCACCAGTATCCGTTCCTAAAGAAGCGACCACTTCACCGGCAGCAACAGCTGCCGCCGAACCACCTGATGAACCACCCGGCACTTTGTCTAAGTTCCATGGATTTTTCGTCTTTTTAAAGGCTGATGTTTCAGTCGATGATCCCATGGCAAATTCATCCAAGTTATTTTTACCAATCATGATGGCATCTTTAGCCTTTAGTTTTTCAACCACTGTTGCATCAAAAACAGGCTTAAAATTAGCTAACATCTTGCTAGCAGCTGTTGTTGTTACGCCGTCTGTCAATAAATTATCCTTAATCCCAATTGGCATTCCAGCAAGTAAATTGTCCGTAGCGATTGGCTTTGCATCGACTTGAGCAGCAGCAGCTTGCGCCCCAGCTTCATCAATTGTTAAAAAAGCATCCACCTGTGGTTCTTTCTTTTCAATTTCAGCAAGCGTTTCGGTGACCAATTGAGTTGCAGATAAATCACCCGCCACTAATTTAGCGTGGATGCTCTGTAAATCTTCGTATAAGTAATTCACAGCTATGCTTCCTCCTTATCCATAATGGCAGGGACTTTCAGTAAGCCATCCGCTGAATCTGGTGCATTCTTCATTAAGATATCACGATCGGTGCCAGCTTGGGCAACATCTTCACGTACAATATTTTGAAGGTTATTCACATGAGTCGTCACTGGGACGCCTGTTGTATCAACTTTGTTTAATTCATCAGTCATTTTCATGATGTCAGCAAGTTGTTCAGTAAGTTGTTCTAACTCAGCATCGCTAAAAGCTAGTTTTGAAAGCTCTGCGACATGCTGAACTTGTGTTTTATCAATCATGTGTAAACCCCTCTTCTTATTTTGTCACTTTTATCCATGCTAATTAATTTTACCATATATTAACGTAGAAAAAAGTGACATCACTTGGAAATTAACAGATTTTGCGCTACTTTTCTTATTTTTGCTTACGCTAATTCATTTTGAATGCATCATTTAATGCCAAGCAATTAACTGGTCATCGATATGATTCATAAGTGCTTATCATAGACATAGATTCGTTTAATCTAATATGATTAATATATAAGTTATTTATTAATACTTATCATCATTTTAAAATTATAGTAGGAGTGTGTTGATATGATAAAAATTGGCGTGAACCACTTGATAACAGTATCAATCTTATGTTTAATGGGGAGCATTGGGCTCCCAAGTTCAGCAGCCTTTGCAGCAACCACTTCTGTGGGAGTTACTATCTCCGGAGTTACCGCCGAAATGACCGCTAAGGCTCAAGAAGCGGCGGCCAACCAAGCGGCACTAGCAAAAGCCTGGTTAGAAACCGAGATTGATGACAGTCAACCCGTTGAAGTCAGCGAAACAATTGGTGCCCAAACGGTTCATTACTGGGAAGCCGCCGATGGTTCTCGCAATACTACCGCACCTGCTGAAATAGCAGAACCGTTTGAGACCATGCCAACAACCACATCCGTACAAACCGCGCATCAACTTGAAGCCACAATCGTCAAAGACCCACCCATCGAGCATTTTCAATCAATGCCGTCCAAAAATCAAATTGATCAAACCGCAAGAGCCTTTAAACAATTGACAACAGACTGGGCAAGTCAGCTAAGCATATCTTCCCTAGAAGACTGGCTTATCAATTTAAAAATTACTGGTTAATTTTATTAAAGCCACTTTAATATTGAACCTCGGTGCGGCAAAACCTGTGATTTGATGTTATAATTACAATAACATCTTTTAAAAGGAGTTTTTCTATAAAAAAATCAGTTCGCTTAAGCAACGCGGTGCACCTCATGACGCTGATTGCACTAAACCCGTTCGATAATCTCTCTAGCCAACGCATCGCTAAGAGCATCAATACAAATCCTTCTTTTATTCGGCAAATTATGAGCCAACTCAAAGCCGCTGATTTACTGACGAGTGTGAAGGGGCACGCTGAGCCCAAACTCGCAAAAGCTCCCGATCAAATTTCCCTCTGTGATATCTATAAAGCTGTCGACGATACACGATTATTGAACATCGATACCCAAATTGATCCAAGCTGTGGACCTGGACAAAATATTCAGTTGTCGCTTGCTACTTACTACGATCAAATCCAAGAAACTGCTGAACAACAAATGCAATCAATTAAATTAGCTGATATTATTCAACAATACCAACAACGACTGGCAATACAACCAGAACTGAGTCATTATCAGAACTAATCCACAGTAAGCTCAGCTTAATTTGTGGCTTATATCGTTTTTCTAATATTTAGAATAAGCAAAAAGGATGGGGCCTTGCCCCATCCTTTTTGCGTTACATTATTTCTTTTAAATCGGTCAATACTTTCGCTAAATCATATTTAACCGCGATACCACGATCCGTCAACTCGCGCGGAACAATTGCATCTTTGGGATTAATTGTAATGTAAGTCGCTTGTGGATTTTGATACGTTAAATTCATAAATGGCTCTTTAATGAACATCGGCGTCATCATGCCCACCCCTAATTCTAGATAAACGGTCTTTTTATGCGCCGCTTTTTGAATAAAATGACAATATTTATTATATTGTTCATTATAATATTGTCCTTCAAGAAATTCATAACCCCGGACCCATTCCAACATTTCGGCACCACATTCTGGACAGCGTGGAATTAAATTTTCCGGCAAATGATCATTTCCAATCTGTGGGAATAATCGATCCACATCTAGTTGTGATGGATAAACTTGGTCGTGACATTTATCTGCACACTGGAAATAGGACCAATCACCTTGAATCGTGGCCACTGCTTTGTCAGGAAAGGCTCTTGGAAATTGAACGTCTTGATTCGTAGTGACGATATCATAATCTTTGTCTTTAAGCACCGCTTTTAAATCGTGATAGGGTTGAAAAATGGCTTCGTGCAGGTTATAGTGCGCAACCGTTAGTTTAAAGCCCCAATAGTCACCACGATTTGTCCAAGTCTTCCCCGTATATTGTTCCAAATAATAATTTCGCCACAAACTGCCAGCATGATACTTATTTTCAATGGCCTTAAAATGTTTAAGATAGGTCGGATCACCCGGATTATACCAATCGGGGCCAGCCGCCGCTGACAAGCACATAATCGGCATTTTTAATGACGGTCGCTGTTTTTTGTAATGTGTTTTGATAGTCTGAATTAGTCATTTTTAAACAGCTCCTTAAAATTATCATCAATTGATCCGACAAGTCCAATTGAACGTTGGGCAATAGTCGTTGGTATTCTAATTTCATGTGCTAAATTCAGTGTGATATAGTGATAGCACACATTTTGAGCCACGAGTCGCATCAGTGGTGCTTTAATTAATTGATTATCGGCCCCAATCCCGAGTTCGAGAACCACCAGATTTTGGGAACGATAGTTTTGCACAAATGCATTAAACTTAGCTTGTTGCTTTTGAATCATCGGCATTGGATTTTGATTATTATCAAAATTCCCTTCCACTTCAAAAAGCCGTTGTTCATCAAAACCATTCATTTGAAAATGCATATCACCATTCGACGTGACGATAAAGTAATCATGATCACCAACTAATTGCTTTAAATCTTGAAAAACTGATGTGCCTTCATAATGATCGACCATATAATCATACTTGATAAAATGCATCTCGTTCAGCTAATGTTGGATAATCAAAGAAAAGTCCTTGCAGAATATTCATGATTCCATAGCGTTTATTAAAAGCGCCGAAATGGGTTATAAACGGCGCATCATGGGCAAATATATTATACCCCTCTGTAATCGATAAACCGTTACTGGCGCTGATTAAAATAGCATCTGCATTATCTATCCATTCTCGTGCTTTTTTAAAATTGTTCATGCTATACCCCTTTGATATATTTAAAAAAATACAACTACTAAATAAAAAAAGCGTCAACAACGATAAAAGTTGTTGACGCTTTTTGATTTTTACTAATAACTTCCAAAGACATGGGTAGAAAATCCCTTACTCCCAGTTGCGCGACCAACATAGGCTTGCATCCCTTCTGCCGAGGAAATCGAAATATCCAATGGAATATTTTGCGGTAAGTATTTATTGGCAGCAGTTGCAATGTATTGGGTGAAACTCATGATTTCAGTTTCACTGTAAAATTGCGTATTAACCGTAATATTCATCCCAGCAAGTACACCATCTTCATAGTGTGCTTGCGCCGTCACACCGCTTAAGTTCGGAAAGAAAGTTTGCACTTGTTCTTTAAAACTATTAAACGCGTCGACGTCACTTTGATTAACTGCTTTTTCATTATTTACTAACGGGAAAACTTGATTAGCTTGGTCTAATTCGTGCCATGAATCAATCGTCGTGCTACCATTTTTACTAATCCCATAGGCGAAGAAAGTCCCCCCAACTAAACTATCCTTAGGGGCCTGTTTATATAGGCCAATCGCAATCGTAGTCTCATCCATCCCCTTTTTCTGACGTAGACGGCTCAAGACTTTGTTGGCTATTTGTTTACCTTGTTGCGCCATCATGGCACTTGATATCTTAGTTTCAAATGTCGCGCCATATTGTTCCTTGGTATAATAATCAATCTGATTCATTCCCAGACCAATACTCATACCGTCAAGTGCGCCATCTGATCCCAAAAAATCTTGCTCTAGAATTTGTTGAAGGTATAATGGATTGCGCTTGTCCGGTTCTTTTTGACCATTATCTTCAGGATTTAATCCTAACGGGTTATCTTTGGATTGACGTGCCAGCCATTTTTGCGCTTCTGCTGTTTTAATCGTCTGCCCCTCTTGATAGAGGTATTTATCGGTTGGAAATTGCTGTTTCGAGATTTTCAACAAGCCACTTTCCAAACTCTTGACATCAAAAGCCGTATTACTTTGCTGCGTTGTTAATCCCCGGGTCTGACTGGTCTTGTACTGGTTATTATCAATCACCCCTTCGTACATACTATCGGTCACTTTCCCCGTTGTTTGCAGTTTCTTCGTCGTCTTGGTTGATGACGCTGAATTGGAACTACCTTGTAAACTTGTACAACCCGCCAACAATAAAACTGCCGCGGCTGCGACTACCCATAATTTATACTTTGCCACTAAAAATGGCCTCCTTATACATCCTTAATCAAGTTGACTGGTTGAAATTTTTAATTTACCTACATCCAATAACTTTCTAAAGCCGCTTCATTAATAATTGGAATTGCTAATGCTTGGGCTTTAACTAATTTACTCCCAGCATCTTCGCCTGCAATCAAAATATCCGTCTTTTTAGATACTGAACCCGTTACCTTTGCTCCGTTATCTTCAAGGCGTTGTTTTAGTTCGCTGCGTGTATATTGCGTTAATTTACCGGTCAGTACAACGGTCTTACCATTAAAATAACTATCACTATTTTGCGCTTGGGCTTGGGTCACCCCAGTATAAGTTAAATTGACCTGAACTTCAGCCAATTCATGGATCAGCGTTTGGACTTGTGCATCTGCAAAATAAGTCACTAAACTATCCGCAATCGTCGCACCAATTGTATCTACCGCCATAATCGCTTCTTGGTCACTAGCCATCAAAGCCGCCATGGTCTCAAAATGCGCCGCCAATAATCGGGCTGCTTTGGCGCCTACATGGCGAACCCCTAATCCAAATAATAACCTTTCTAGCGAATTTTGCCGACTGGTTTCAATGGCATTTAATAAATTATTAATCGATTTTTCTTTAAACTTATCTAACTGTGCTAATTGCGTGGCTGTCAGTCGATATAAATCAGCAACATCATGCACCAAGCCTTGATCCAGCAATTGGCCAATAATGCGCGGTCCTAAGCCATCGATATTCATCGCATTCCGTGATGCAAAATGCGTTAGTTGTTCCTTAATTTGTGCTGGGCACATCGGATTAATACACCGCAAAGCAACTTCTTCATCTAAATGGACTAATTCATGGCCACAAGATGGACAGACAGTTGGAATTATGGCCGGTTGGCTGTCATTAGGTCGTTTAGCTAATACGACTTGGGAGATTTCCGGAATGATATCCCCGGCCTTATGCAACAAGACCGTGTCCAATAAGCGAACATCTTTATCCTGTAGCATATCGGCATTGTGCAATGAAGCACGCGCAACTGTCGTCCCAGCCAATTGAACGGGATCCATCACGGCAGTCGGGGTCACAACCCCTGTGCGTCCAATTGTCCACTCGATATCACGGACAATTGTCGCAGCCTCTTCAGGTGGAAATTTATAAGCGATTTCCCAACGTGGCACTTTCACCGTATTGCCTAGTTGGCGTTGTAAAGCTAGGTCATTCACTTTTAAGACAACCCCATCGATTCCGTATTCCAATGCGTCTCGCATTGCTTGATAACGCGCAATAAAGGCTTGGACTGCCATCATATCTTGGCAAACTTCAGCTGTCGGATTGACGTTAAATCCAAGTTCTGCGAGCACTTCTAACGCTTCATGTTGCGTTGTCACCTGCACATCATCAAACGTGACAATCGTATACATAAAGGCACTCAAATTCCGATCAGCAGCCACTTGAGCATCCAATTGCCGTAAACTCCCGGCCGCAGCATTCCGTGGATTCGCAAATGGTGGTTGTCCCTGTGCTTCACGTTTAGTATTTAAAGCCGCAAAAGCGGCTTTGGGCATGTAACATTCGCCGCGGACTTCGATTGAAACCGGCTTAGTTAATTTTTGTGGAATTGCTTTAATCGTTTTTAGGTTTTGGGTGATATCCTCCCCGATTGTCCCATTGCCGCGGGTTGCTCCCCGAACAAAACGACCTTTTTCATAAATTAAATCAATCGCCAGTCCGTCAATTTTTAATTCAACATTATATTCGATGGGCTGACCAATATTTTTTTGTAACCGATTATCAAAAGTAGCGAGTTCTGCTTCTGAAAAGACATCTCCCATCGATAACATCGGTATAGCATGTATTACTTTTTTAAATCCTGGTAAGACTTGATCGCCAACCTTCTGCGTTGGTGAATCATGGGTGACGATGTCTGGGAAAGCGGCTTCTAGTTGTTCTAAATCATGATACAGGTCATCATACACGTAATCTTCCACTACCGGTGCGTCTTTTGTGTAATATGCCTCACTATATTTGGCTAATGTTTGCCGGAGTTTTTGGGCCGCTTCTGCCGCTTCAATTTGTGTATATTGATCAATTGATTTCGCTAATCCCATAATAAACACTCCTTTTGAATGGAAATAAGATCCTGTCTAAACCGAATTGCCTTTGCTATTCAACTTTCTCAATTGGTGCGAAACTAGCTAATAATCGTTTAACGCCTTGTTCCTTAAAGGCAATGTCTAGTTCTTGGTCATTGCCAGTCCCATTGACCTTGACGACCGTTCCAATCCCCCATTTCTTGTGTTGGACCTTCTGACCAGCCGTCCAAGCCCCGCGATTTTCCCCACCAGTTGTATCGGCAATTTTATGACTTGTCGTAGTTTTATTGGCACTATACGTAGTTGCAGTGGCACGCGCATGCCGATTGCTCTTGCCAAATGGTAATTTATGTTCTGGAATACTCCCCGCATCACCATTGGCGTAATCCAATAGTCCATCATCAATTTCACCGACAAAGCGCGAGGCTTGATTACTTTGTTGGCGCCCATATAACATCCGTGAATAAGCATTCGTTAGGTATAACTTGCTTTCTGCTCGGGTAATCCCCACGTAAGCTAAGCGGCGTTCTTCTTCTAATTCATCTTCTTCAAGTAAGGCCCGGGATAATGGAAAAATGCCTTCTTCCATTCCCATTAAGAAAACGACTGGAAATTCGAGTCCTTTGGCAGCATGCAAAGTCATCATTGTCACTTCACTAGCTTCTTCTTCAACTGAGTCTAAATCAGATACCAGTGATAATTCGGCTAAGAAATCGACAAATAAATCACTATCATCTTCTTCTGGCTCGTAGTGTTCATCAAATTGTTTCGTTACTGAAAGTAATTCTTCAATGTTTTCTAAACGACTTTGTGCTTCGAGCGTATTTTCAGCTTCGAGCGCAGCTTTGTAACCAGTTTTATCCAATAATTGCTCTGTTAAATCGGTCACATTTAAAAATTCGCGCATCTTCGCTAAGTCACCAATTACGTTCCCGAAATCAATCAGCGTCTTACGACTCTTACTAGGAATCATTGATAGTTCCGCATTTTGCGCTGCTTCGAGTAATGACCATTGATGATCATCGGCAAACTGGGTTAATTTTTCAAGCGTCCCTGGGCCAATTCCCCGTTTAGGACTGTTAACCACCCGCTCAAAGCTCATTGAATCGGACGCATTAACGACCAATCGTAGGTAAGCCAAAATATCCTTGATTTCCTTACGATCGTAGAACTTGTGTCCTCCGACCATCTTATATGGCATGTTGGCTTTGACAAACGCTTCTTCAATTGACCGTGATTGAGCATTCGTCCGGTATAAAACGGCGAAGTCTCCGAATTTACGTTGGTTCTTTTGCATTTCTTCTTGAATCTTCGTGATGACAAATAGGGCTTCGTCGCGTTCACTTTGACCACGATAGTAAGTAATCGGTTGTCCTTCATTATTTTCAGTCCACAATTCCTTGGGCTTGCGGTATTGATTATTGTTAATCACCCCATTTGCGGCTTCTAGAATCGTCTTGGTTGAACGGTAATTTTGTTCCAACATAACGGATTTAGCATTGGGATAATCATGTTCGAAATTCATGATATTGTCCATGTTAGCCCCGCGCCAACCATAAATACTCTGATCAGCATCCCCGACAACACAAAGATTCTTGTATTTCGCGGCTAACATATTAACCAATGTATATTGGGCTTCATTGGTATCTTGATATTCATCAACGTGAATGTATTGAAACTTTTCTTGATAATGTTCAAGTGTCACTTGGTTTTCTTTAAATAAACGGATTGTCTGCATAATTAAATCATCAAAATCAAGTGCTTGGTTTTGTTGGAGCCGTTTTTGATATTCGGTATAACATTGTGCGACAATCTTTTCAAATGGTCCATTTGCGAGACCAGCATAGTCATTTGGCGTCTGTAGTTCATTTTTAGCATTACTAATCATCCCTAAAATTGCTTTAGGATCAAATTTTTTCGTATCAATGTTTAAATCACGACAAACATGGCGCATCAACGTCAATTGTTCAGCCGGATCGGCAATCGTAAACGCCCGGTTATAACCGATTTGCTCAATTTCACGGCGCAAAATCCGCACACAAAGGGCATGAAAGGTGGATACCCAAACATCTTGCGCTCCTTCGCCAAGTAAATTACCAACACGTTCACGCATTTCGCGGGCCGCTTTATTGGTAAACGTAATCGCAAGCACGCGCCACGGGAGTACATGCTTTTCTTCAATTAAATAAGCGACCCGATGTGTTAACACCCGGGTCTTCCCGCTACCGGCACCCGCCATAATTAAAAGTGGGCCCTCCGTTGTGAGCACCGCTTCTGCTTGCTTATCATTCATCCCTTGTAACAATTCTTTTTCAGACAAATTAGTCATCCTTCCGTCAATACGTCAGCCTATATTATACCAAACAAAATCAGTAGAAAAAAGCGAACATGACTTAGTAAAATGGATTCCACTTTTGTTAAGTCATGTCTCTTGACCTGGGACGCGTTTCATAAATTATACTCACAGTAATTCAAGAAAGGCGGTTTAAATCATGATTAACTATATTTTTTCTAATTTAGATGGCACCTTATTAAACCAGGATGGACAACTTTCCGAAAAAGATATCGCGGCGGTTAAAGCCTGTCCCTTACCAATCTCCCTAATTTCTGCACGCTCGCCACAAGCGATGCAACCAACAGTTGATCAACTATCCCTCACGACATTCCAAGTGGCCTTTAATGGTGGTCTAATATATCAACCCACCGACTTATTTCCCATGGTTTTAGCTGAAGCTCCGCTTGTTGCTCGATTAGTCGCTACGTTGCAAACTAACTTTACTGATATCAGCTTAAGTGCCTATGACTTACACCATTGGTACACTCAAAAAATCGATGCTGGAATTGAACATGCAGCCCAAAACACCAGTCAATTACCGACAATGTTTAATTTTGCCGAACAGCTACAAAATCCATTTATCAAAATTTTTAAAGTGCTCCTGATTCTGCCCGATACTAAACAATGTAAAATTGTTCAAGAATTCATCGCCCAGCTTCATTTACCTAGCATTTCGGTTCAACAGTCAGGTACACTATATTTAGAAATTACCAGCCAACAAGCCACTAAAGCAAACGCTTTGATGACTATCTTAAAAACAACTAGCGTCTCACTGGCAGACTGTGCTGCTTTTGGCGGTGATCAAAACGATCTATCGATGCTAGCAGCTGTTGGACATCCCATTGTGATGGGGAATGCAAGCGATCAAATTCAAGCAGCCGGTCAATTTATTACCAAAACCAACCAGCACAGTGGCTTCAGCTATGGTCTGAAAAAATACATTACCAAAATTAACCAAAAAGTAGGTTAGAATAATGGCAACTATTCGTGATATTGCGAGAAAAAGCGGCTATTCCGTTACTACCGTTTCTCGGGTTTTAAATCATCAAAAATATGTTTCGCCCGCTGCTAAGGCTGCAATTGAAGCGGTCATCGAGCAACTCGATTACGTGCCCAATAGCTTAGCTCGCGATTTGAGTTTCGGGCAGAATAAAAATATTGGCGTCGTTTTACCGCATAATGATCACCCTTATTTCAATCAGCTGCTAAACGGCATTATGGATGCTGCCTTTTCAAGCGGTTACCACATCGTATTACTCCCATCTGAGTACAACCAAACAATTGAATTAGATTATCTCGAACAATTAAAACGCAAAAACTTTACCGCACTAATTTTCGCCTCACATGGCCTGGCCTTGTCAGTTTTAGAGGACTACACGCGCTATGGCCAGATTGTTTGTTGTGAAAACCCCGGTCAACACCATATTTCAGCAGTTTATTCGCATCGTGAGCCTGCTTATTTAGCGGCGTTTAACTATCTTAAAATCCAACAAGTAACTCAAATGGGCCTTTTGTTGAGTCGTAATTCGGTGCAAAGTCCAACTTGGGTTGCTGTTACGACTGCTTATCAACAAGTCTTCAGCTGTCAACCTGATGCCAAATTAATGATTGGTGGAATGCGCTCGTTTGAAGACGGCTATCATGCTGCCAAACATCTAATTGCCCAGCAGCCAACACTTAATTGCTATTTTACAAATGGTGACGACATTGCTGCTGGCGTCCGCCAATACCATTTGGATCATCAACTAGCTCCACCGCTATTGATTGGCCAAGAGAAACAATTATCTAGCTTACTATTAAAAATACCAACGATTGATCATCACTTTTTTACTTTAGGGCAAAAAGCGTTTGCGGTCGCCCTTAGTAATCACCATCAAATTTGTCGTTTCGAATCAGAATTTATTTTGTGCTAAAAAAGCCATCTTAGCCTAAAAATTAGGTTAAGGTGGCTTTATGCTTGCATACTTATGCAAATACACGTGCAAAAATCGTTTGGACTTGGTTTAAGTGCCATTGATAATCAAAGGCATCATCTAAATCGGCTTTTGAGAGTTCACTTGTAATTTTCGGATCAGCTTCTAATAATTCACGAAAATCTTTTTGTGTATCCCAAGCCAACGCTGTTTTGGGTTGGACTAAATCATAAGCTGCCTCACGACTTAATCCGGCGTCAACTAATTTTAATAGGACCCGCTGACTGTAAATCAGACCGTGAGTAATATTCATATCAGCCCGCATTTTTTCAGGGAAAACCGTCAACGTCTGAATAATCCGTGTAAAACGATTCAAAATATAGTCTAATAAAATCGTCGTATCCGGTAGGATAATCCGTTCGGCTGAGCTGTGTGAAATATCGCGCTCATGCCATAATGACACGTCTTCCATCCCTGTAATCACGTGACCGCGAATGACACGGGCTAAGCCACTAACGTTTTCAGAACTGATTGGATTCCGTTTATGCGGCATCGCTGAAGACCCTTTTTGTCCTTTGGCAAAAAATTCTTCCACTTCGCGTACTTCTGTCCGCTGTAAGTGACGAATTTCAGTAGCAAAATGTTCAATTGACGTCGCGATGACTGCCATCGTATTGATGTAATCGGCGTGTAAATCCCGTGGGAGCACTTGTGTTGAAATGTCTTGTGCCCGTATGCCTAAGTGTTCGGTAACATACGCTTCAATTTCAGGTGGGATGTTGGCAAAGGTTCCCACTGCTCCACTAATTTTACCGGCCTCAACGCCCTTAGCAGCTCGTTCAAACCGGGCTTGATTCCGTTTCATTTCAGCATACCAAGTGGCCAATTTTAATCCAAAAGTCGTGGGCTCAGCGTGCACCCCATGTGTTCGGCCAATCATCACTGTATTTTGATATTCATAAGCTTTTTCTTTTAAGACTGCCATAAACTCAGCGATATCCGCTCGAATTAAATCATTTGCCTGTTTTAGGATATAACCTTGTGCTGTATCAACCACGTCCGTTGATGTCAGCCCATAATGTACCCATTTTTTTTCGTCCGCTAAAGATTCTGAAACGGCCCGCGTAAAGGCAACAACATCATGGTGAGTGATTGCTTCTAATCGATTGACCTCAGCTAAATCAAAGCGCGCATGCTGACGGATTTTTTGCGCATCGGCAAGCGGAATATCGCCTAACTGCGCCCATGCTTCTACGGTGAGAATTTCCACTTCTAACCATGCTTGGTATCGATTTTCTGTAGTCCAAATTGTGCCCATTTCAGGACGTGTATAACGTTCTAGCATAAATTTCTCCTCCACAATAACACCGATTGAGCGCTGCTATCTATCAAAAATAATTTTAATACAAGTCCGCTGCTTCAAAATTAGCAATCAACGGCTGAATCGTTTGCCCGGTGGCAGTCACCAATCCAATTTGTTGATCCGCCGTCACTGTGTGCAAATTGAAATACCAATCTGGTTTAATCTTCATCTGTGTTTGAATTAGTGACCGTTGTCTTTCTTGAACCCCTAGCATCATTCCGGCACTATTAAGACGTGCCGGGCCGACTGCCAATTGACAGATAACTTTTAAATGGTATTCATATTGTGAAAAATTCAACGTGTGTGATAAAACATCACCAGTTGCATGCGGCGTTGGAATAATCCGTTTAACATAAATATTCATATCCGGTGTCAAAAAGAATTCTACGCCAAAAACACCAATATAATCTAACTTATCTCCAATTAAATGGGCTAAGCGATTTATTTCAGTTGCTACATCCTGATTAATACGGGCAGGGACAAGTGACATTTTCAGGCGATGATCGTCAAATTCATTTTCGATGACTGGCAGTGTCACAATTTGCCCTGTTTTACACTTGACGACCATCACTGATAACTCTTGTGCGTCTGGAATCCATGATTCCAAGATATATGTCCCTAATTTCAACGAAGCAGCATCTTTTTCAAGATCACTTGGTTGTTGAATAAAACGTTGGTACTGCTTACCATAGCCCTTTTGGATTGGCTTTAAAATACATGGATATCCAATCGATTCGATTGCTTGATAAATATCATCGACATCCACAATAGTTGCAAACGGCGGAATATTAATATTCAAATCATTTAAAAAGACCTTTTCTAAGTAACGGTCTTGTGTCACGGAGAGCACGTTGCTCCCTTGTGGCAAATAGTACTGTTGTGCGAGTTGCTCAAGAAGCGCTTCATCTAAGAGTTCATTCGTATAGGTCAGCACTTGACTAACTTCACCAAGTTGGCTTAATTTTTGATAGTCATTTAACTCACCGTCAATCTGACAATCAATTAAGCTCGTAAAAGCGGTATTTTGGATCTGCGGTGTCACAATTGCAGCTACTCGATAGCCCATTTCCTTTGCTTTGAGTGCCAACATGTAAGCCCGCTGATCATTTCCAATAATTCCGATAGTTTGTCCTGGATAAATAACTGGCATTACTTTACCTGCTTTCTTGTTCATCAAACTAGATGTCTTTATTATAACGAATTTAAACGCGCTCTGCCGAATAACTTCAACCCAGATTAAGTAAAAATTTTAGTTAAAAAAAGAGTACCTCTCAGCACTCTACTAAATAATAATTATTTATTTTCATCTAAAAAAATAACTTGGCCATTTTCAAAAGCCGCAATCCGCGCTAGAGATTCAACTTGAATCCCACGTTGATCCAGTAATGCACGGCCTTTTTGGAAAGTTTTCTCGATGACAATCCCGACCCCTTCAAGTTGCGCTCCAGCCGCATCAATGATTGATAATAAGCCTTCGACTGCTTGTCCGTTTGCCAAAAAATCGTCGATCACTAACACACGATCATCAGCACTCAAAAACTTTTTCGAAATTGAAATATGATTATTCACTTTCTTCGTGTATGAATAAACCGTTGCACTGTACATATTATCTTGTAACGTTAAACTCTTGTGCTTTCTTGCAAAAACAACGGGAACGTGAAATGCCAGGCCAGCAAATACTGCGGGTGCAATTCCTGATGATTCAACCGTTAGGATCTTAGTAATCTGTTTATCTTGAAATAATCGTTGAAATTCTTCACCCATAGCTGCCATTAAATCAGGATCCACTTGGTGATTTAAGAAGTTATCAACCTTCAATACGTCTTGACCTAATACTTGACCATCTTTTTTAATGCGTTCCTCTAATAATCGCACGCTGAGCTCTCCTTTATTAATCGTTGCATCTATCACTAGTTGCACTAGTTTCTAGCAACAATATTTTCTGAAATTGAATTAAAAATAGATTAACATAAATAATAGCGTTCAACAACCTAGTAGCCAGTTATTCTATGCGTTAAAGCGCCCCCGTTTCTTCAACCACCCTTATTGATCATATTGATTCAAATGGTAGGTCTTAACCAGTTCAATCAGCTTCGCTGGATAATCTGGGTCAGTCGCATAGCCGTCTTGCTGTAGAGCGTGGGCCGCTTGTACATAATTGGTGGCCGCAATCACATGCGTATATTGGGTCCGATTCCAAGAGGTCCCATAGGCGAATAATTGTACATGATCAAGCATCGATTCTTGATAATTATTGTAAACTCTAAAGCGTGCAGTGGTCGTAACCCACTGACCATTTAAATATTCTTTAGTCGTCATTTCTTTCGTGTTAGCTTCATGGTCCCCTTTAATACCAAAATAATTATGGTATTGTGCCGCTAATGAGCTCTTGCCCCAATCACTCTCTAAAATAGCCTGCGCTAGGGTAATACTTGGCAGCACGTGATACTTTGTTTGCAGTTCTTGTGCATAAGGGACCATTTGCTTAATAAACGCCTGTTTCTTTGCTTGACGTGATTTTTGCTCCTGACGAGCCTGATTGGCCAATTCTTGTTGTGCCTTTTGACCATTATATTGAACCAACAAAACTAATCCGATGCCCAAAATAAATAGACTTACTAATACCACTACTAACCAATCAGTTGGGTGGCCTTTTTGCTTAGTAAAATAGTAACTCGCTTTTCGTTTACGTCTTGTCGTTTTACGTTTACGTTTTTTTGCCAATCCTCTGCCTCACCTTTACTCAGATCTCTCTTATATTGTACACAAATTCATTCAGAACACCAATCATTGATTTACATTTTCTATTTAAACCGCTTCTTGTTATAATAATGAGTGTAACCGATTACGCTAATAAAGGACTGATTTAATTGACAACGCTTAACTGGGGAATTATTGGCTTGGGCAACATCGCCAATAGTTTCGCGACTTATTTTAACCAACCCGACGGCCGTATTTATGGGGCCGCCTCCCGATCACTCGATAAGGCACAGACCTTCGCTGATCAATACAACATCCCCCATGCTTTCGGGAGTTATGCTGAATTGCTCGCCGATGACCATATCGACATCGTCTACATTGCAACCCCACACAATTACCACTTCGAAAGTATTATAGCTAGCCTCGAAGCTGGTAAGCATGTCTTCTGTGAAAAAGCAATAACAATGAATCGACGCCAGCTGAATGCCGCTAAAGCTTTAGCAGCAAAAAAAAATTTGGTGTTGGCTGAAGCAATGACCATCTATCATATGCCGTTATTTACCGAGATTGAGCATCAGCAAGTGGCACAACAATTAGGGGCTTTAAAATCAATTCAGGTCTCTTTTGGTAGCTATAAAGAACTTGATTCAAGCAACCGTTTCTTCAGTCCAGCTTTGGCTGGTGGTGCCATGCTTGATATCGGCGTTTACGCGCTTTCGTTTGCGCGCCGGATGATGACGGCTAAACCAGAACTCATTGCTACTCAATGGGTGCCTTCAGAATCTGGCGTTGATCAACAATCAACCTTACTTTTGAATAACGCTCATCACGAGATGGTAACTGTCACGTTAAATATTCATGCAAAAATGCCTAAACAAGGTGTTTTAGTTTATGAAAATGGCTATATCACTGTCGATGACTACCCACGGCCTGACAAGGCGACGCTAACATTTCCAAACGGTCGTGTGACAACAATTGCAGCTGGCGACGCGACAAATGCGATGAACTATGAACTGCATGATTTCCAAGAAATTGTCCGTGGCCATCAGCCTAACGATACGCTTGAATTATCGAGCGATGTGATGGATATTATGTCCGCTGCGCGTGCCGAATGGGGTTTTGTTTATCCATTTGAAAAACGTTCTGACCTTAATTAATAATGTTTTACAAAAGGACGCGATTAAATTTAATCGCGTCCTTTTTGATATAACGTAAGCAGTTCGATGACACAAAAAAAGGAGTCACAACAAAAGTAATTTCGTTGTGACTCCTAGGTTAATTTTAAAATTAGTTTTTGTTTACGTTAACAGCTTGTGGGCCACGATCGCTTTCTTCGATATCGAAAGAAACGCTTTGACCTTCTTCAAGAGTCTTGTAGCCTTCACCTTGGATAGCTGAGAAATGTACGAATACATCACTACCATCTTCGCGAGTTACAAAGCCGTAACCTTTTTCTGCGTTAAACCATTTTACAGTTCCGTTTTCCATGAGAAAAATCCTCCTTGTGTCTAATGACACATTATAAATTTGTGTATTTCTGGTGGTCCGATGGAGAAAGTTCTGTAGGAAACATTCGTACCGCAACCATTCAAAAAGTACAAACATAGTGTAACACAGGCGACAACGATTGGCAACCTTTTAAGCAAAAAATAAACCGTTTTCTATCACGGACAATCAACATTTATCATTTTTAAAAGTGAATTATCATTTAACTAACTATGACCTAAATAATTTGGCTTTTGGGCTTAACTACGCTAAGATAACAATATAACTTTTTATTGGAGTGCCTTGCCTATGTTTAAATTATTGAAATGCCTCTTCCCAATTATGCTCATCGGAATTATCCTATCTGCTTGCCAAAAGCCGCTGGATACTAAACACCAACTCCAAACCGATATGCAAACCGTCTTACAAGCAACTAAGCGCCAACAAGTAGCCCTCTCAACTCTAGAAACAATCGGTGATCCCGTTCCTGATAACTATCTTACACTGCAAAAGAAACATCCCAATCAAAATCTTTTAACAGTTGAGGGATCTAAGATTGCGACAACCGCAACAAAACGGTCAGCCGCTTTTCAAGATATTAAGACACAACAAACGCTTTTAAAGCCCGTAATCAAGCGCCTAATTATGATTTCTGAGCAAGAGAATAATGAATTACCGATTGAACAAATCAAAGATTTAAATCAGAGCTTAAAAATCTCAACCCTCGATTATACGACGTTGTCGACCTTCTACGACGCAGCAACAACGGCTGAAGATAAGTTTTACACTGACCATACCGATGCTGACGTTGATCAAGAGACCTTAAAATCACCAATCAATCGTTTAAATCAATACTATAGCTCGGTTTATCAGCAGGCTGAAATTGCTAAAGTCAATATGAACACCGTCGCCGCAAATGCTAAGAAGATTCAAAAACAGCTCAATTAAAAAAGATTATCCTTTTTATCGGATAATCTTTTTTTATCGACTCCGTTTAAATCGCAACAGAGGTGTTGCAACCAATGGTGTGACAATCGCAGCTAAAACAGCTTCCATCACAGCATTCAGGGCAACAAAGCCCAACATAACCATAATTAAATGTGTCGGATCAGTATGATACATTCCAGCTGCTTGATGGCCATAAAGGACGCGCGTTAAAAGAATCACTAAGACCGTATTCGCCAAGGCGCCGAACACGCCAGCAAACACCATCGCGCCAGTTTTACGAATTTTTGTCTGATATAAATGCTCAAAGGTATACCCAGCTATCATCCCGGCCATCACACGTGGTAAAATTGCAATAATCGGATTTTGGAAAATTAAAAGTGATAATGGATCACCCGGTGAGGTATAAGCTCTAAATAAGGCAATGATCCCCCAGATTAAGCCCAAAATGGTTCCTTGGCGTGTACCTAGAATCACAGCTCCAATAATGACTGTTAAATGAATCGTAGTGACGGCCGGTAATCCTGGAATAATATTAATATAGCCGACCATCGGAATAAAACTTTGAATAATTAGAAATGCGGTCAAAATCGCCATAATACTAATGGTATAAGCTGATGAATTTTTATGTGTCATCTGAATTGACTCCTAAATTGAATTTATTGCTCATTATAGCGATTTACTGTCGTAGTTTCAATCATTAGCACCAAGCCACAAAAAAAGGTAACCCCAACTGGAATTACCAAACTGTTATCTATGCGGGTGAGAAGACTCGAACTTCCACCGGGAAAACTCCCGACAAGATCCTTAATCTTGCGCGTCTGCCATTCCGCCACACCCGCGTAACTTGCTTTATCGCTTTAAGCCACGTACATTAGTATAAGAGAAACCATGAATGAAGTCAATTAAAAATTTTACTTTGGAGACGATTACATGCCCATTATCCATGCTAAGCTAACTGATATTAGCAAATTAACCACCCTTTATCAACAATTAACAGCTGAAATGCATACGCTACAACCCACTAATTACCAAACTACTTACACGCCCGAGTTCTTCGAGTGGCAACAAATGATAACCGACCCACTTCAAGCCATCTTTGTCCATCGAAACAAAGATCAGCAAATCGATGCCTTTTGTCATATTACAACAGCCCAAACAAGTCCCTTGCCCTTATTTATCGCACATCGTTTTGCTTATCTCACGACACTGTATGTTGCCCCAGCAGCACGGCGGCATCAGGTAGCCTCCGCACTGCTAATACATGCTAAACAGTGGCAACAGACGCAGGCACTTGATTATTTAGAACTAACCGTCCTAGGGAATAACACTGCGGCATTAGCACTCTACCATAAACTTGGCTACACCACTCAGAATCAAACTTTACGATCCAACTAAAAAACGGGCCACACCTAAACATAAGTGTGACCCGTTTTTTCATTGAACTTGTGTAGTTTGATACATGAGTCGCCCATGACATCGCCGACAAACATAGCGGGCGGTATTAATGCGACGGCGACGCGGATAGACCTGTCCACAGTCTGAACACTGATAAATCACAATTTTACTCGGTTTAGTTGCCTTTGGGACAGCTGGCGCATAACGTGCGCCGCCGACTTGTGCCAGTAATTGTTTAAAATCTGCGTCTCGATGACGATAACCACGATGCAACAAATGTAGATGATAATGACAAAGTTCATGCTTAATCACACCTTCTAGGGTCTGCGCATCATGTTCCGTCAACATCTTCGGATTAATATCAATATGATGATCCTGTAGATGATAGCGACCACCTGTCGTTTTTAAGCGCCGATTGAAATTCGCCTGATGCATAAATGGCCGGTTAAAAAACTGTAACGAAAGTTTTTGAATCAGAACGGTTAGTGCTTGGTCAGTCATTAGTCCTGGGTGCTCTCATTGTTAATTGAACCCGTTCACGCGCTTGATCAACACTCATTACCCAAACTTGCACAACGTCACCAACTGCAACTTCGTCAGACGGGTGCTTAACAAAGTGGTTCGCAAGTTGGGAAATGTGTACCAATCCATCGTGCTTAACACCAATATCGACGAAGGCCCCGAAATCAATCACATTCCGGACCGTACCTTCTAATGCCATATTCGGTTTCAAATCCGCCAAGGTTAAGACGTCATGGCGTAATAATGGCGCCGTCATCTGATCCCGTAAATCACGACCTGGTTTTTGCAAACTGTTTAAGATATCGGTAATGGTTTCAACCCCCACCTCTAATTCAGCTGCTAAAGCCGATACTTGCACTTTAGCAATTGCCGTCTTCAAGGCGTCGCTTCCTAAAGCATCAACTGTTAGCCCAAACGATTTCAAAATCGCTTTAGCAGTTGGATAACTTTCCGGATGAATGTCAGTATTATCGAGTGGATTCTCCCCGTTGATAATCCGTAAGAATCCAACCGACTGCTCATAGGCTTTAGGCCCTAAGCGTGGTACTTTTTTCAAAGCACTCCGCTTTTGGTAAAGACCATTTTCATTACGATATTGCACAATGTTTTGGGCAGTAGTTGCTGATAACCCGGAGATATGTTGTAAAAGCTGAGGGCTAGCCGTGTTCAGATTGACCCCTACACTATTAACGACGTCTTCAATCACGGTATCCAGTTGCACTGTAAGTTCTTTTTGCGCAACATCGTGTTGATATTGACCAACCCCCACTGCTTGCGGATCAATCTTAATTAATTCGGCCAATGGGTCTTGCAAACGGCGAGCAATACTAATCGCACTCCGTTCTTCAACATGTAAGTTGGGAAATTCTGCCCGCGCTGCATCACTTGCAGAATAAACAGAAGCGCCCGCTTCATTGACAATCACATAAAAAATTTCCCGGGAAATAGCTTTCAAACAATTGGCTACGAATTCTTCTGATTCACGACTAGCAGTTCCATTACCGATTGCAATCATTTCGACTTGATATTTCGCTAAGAACGCCGTAAATTCACTCGCTGCGGCTGCCCGTTTATCGGCATTAGCTGGTTTATGGGGGTAAATGACTAACTTATCTAAGAATTTCCCAGTCCCATCGACAACGGCTAATTTACAGCCCGTCCGGTAGGCAGGATCAAACCCCAATACGACTTTCCCCTTTAATGGTGGTTGCAATAAGAGATGCTTTAGGTTATCACCAAACACACTAATCGCTTGTTGATCAGCCTTTTCCTTTAATTGCTTTCGTAATTCACGTTCAATGGCGGGACCAATGAATCGTTTGTAGGCATCTTCAACGGCAGTTTTGACAATTGCCGTTGATGCAGAATCTGTCCCATGCAACAGATCTTGGCTAATTCGATTGGTAATCACTTGATCGTCGACCATCATTTTAACTTTCAAAATACCTTCGTTTTCGCCACGATTAATTGCTAAATATTGATGTTGTGCTACCTTCGTTAAATCGGCAGTGAAATCATAATAGATTTGATAGACTTGCTTTTCATCGGCTGCTTCGTCTTTAACCTGACTAACTAACTGACCATTTTGCCAAGTATATTGGCGCACCCAATTTCGATATTTGGCTGTCTCACTGATATTTTCCGCTAAAATTTCGTGAACTCCAGCTAAAACAGCTTCTGTGTCATTAATTTTTTGCTCAGGATTAAGATAAGCTTCAGCTTTTGCCAATAGTGCCTTTTCAGTTAAATTAGGCAAGCCGGCAATGAATTGAGCAAAGGGGGTTAAACCGGCTTCTTTAGCGATGGTTGCTTTGGTCCGTCGTTTTTGTTTATAGGGTAAGTACAAATCCTCTAAGGCTTGCAGTTGCGTTGCCGTTTCAATTTGTTGTTGGAGTTTGGGGGTTAATTTTTCTTGCTCAGCGATATTTTTAAGAATATCGGTTTTACGTTTTTCGAGCGTCGTTAAGTATTGGAAGGTGCTTTCGATTTCACGAATTTGAACTTCGTCTAAGCTTCCCGTTCGCTCTTTTCGATACCGTGCGACAAACGGGACGGTATTCCCTTCTTCTAAAAGACCCAACGTTGCTTTAATTTGTTGTGGTCGATATTGTGCAAGTTTTTGAATAACGAGTGTTTGAATATCAGGCATTTAAGTGAACTCCTTTGGCTTCAATCTAAAAAACAGTCCCCCGACTTGGGAACTGTCAACTTTCGCCCTAAGCGATTCTTGAAATATTTTGGATGTATTTAGAAATCCGTTCCGTTGCTTTGTCTTGATTCATTTCTGAAGCGGCAAAAGCTTGCATATCAACCGTTTGATCATCGTGCATGCTTGTAATGAGATCTTCACAGCCTTGAATAAAATCAGCATAAGCCCCGATTAAACGTTGATTGTTCCCCATCAAGCGAGCAGGCGCAATGATAGTTTTGAATTGGGCTAAAAATTCGTGATATTGATCAACCCCGTCTCTGAAGATTTGCGCTGTTTTTTGGTAATCTTGTTCGCTCATTTCGGCTAACTTACCATCAGCAACGGCTGTTTTTAAAGGGGTGAAATACTTACTCATCCCTTCTTGTACTTTTTCAGTATTATCGATTAAATCATTGACTGCTTGACCATATTTGGCAAGCTTTTGTTGCGTTTTATTCATGTCAATCCTCCTAGTTTCCTATGGTTTAGTATACTAATTTCCCAATCGGCTTGCAAGCTTGCTTTTAAACCAAATTCATTAGAACTCAGTTTTAAAAAAAACATTTCACCACAATTTAATCGTTAAATAGAAAAAGCCACCAACAATCATTTTTTGTCGATGACTTTTCTATTTTAAATAAGCCTTTAAAAGATTATTTAGCCATTCTCCGTTGGAAAAATTTCACAATTTCAACAATCACAATCAATGAGAATGAGGCTGCTAAGACAATGCCCCATTGATAAATATCAAGGTGTGTCACGTGGAATAGGCCGTTTAGGCCAGGTACCATAATTGTTGCGGCTAGCAGGAGGAATGAAGCTAAGACAGCCCAATTGAAGGCTTTGTTCTTGAAAAAGCCAACCGTTAAGATTGATTGGTGAACGGACTTCACGTTAAACGCGTGGAAGAGTTGAATCATCCCTAACGTGGCATAGGCCATCGTTAAGGCATCAGCATGTGCTAAGCCACTTGCCTGGTGCACAGGGTACGTAATCGCCAAGGCGTAAACGCCAAGCGTAATCCCACCTTCTAAGAGACCTTGATAGACAATCGCTTGGAACACACCGCCGGAGAAGAAGTTTGACTTCCGTCCACGTGGTTTTTGATTCATAATCCCCGGTTCAGTTGGTTCAACGCCCAGCGCAATCGCTGGAAATGTGTCCGTCACTAAGTTAATCCACAAAATATGCACAGGTTGGAGAATTTGCCAACCTAAAATCGTCATCATAAATAAGGTTAATACTTCACCTAAATTAGCCGACAATAAATATTGAATGGATTTTTGAATGTTGGCAAAGACTTTACGACCTTCTTTAACAGCCACGACAATTGTTGAGAAGTTATCATCGGCAAGCACCATATCACTGGCGCCCTTCGATACTTCCGTCCCGGTAATTCCCATCCCAATCCCGATATCTGCGGACTTCAAGGCCGGCGCATCATTAACCCCATCCCCGGTCATTGCAACCACTTTACCGTGTTTTTGCCAAGCTTTGACAATTCGCACTTTGTGTTCGGGGGCAACCCGTGCATAAACTGCGTACTGACTGACTTTTTTAGCAAAAGTCTCATCATCCATCTGATCGAGTTCCGCCCCGGTCACAACGGCCGCATCGGCATCTTGTTCTGGGGTAATAATCCCTAACCGAAGGGCAATCGCTTCCGCGGTGTCGCGATGATCCCCAGTAATCATCAACGTCCGAATCCCCGCTGAATGAGCATCCGTCACGGCTTGTTTAGCTTCTGGTCGTTCTGGATCAATCATCCCGACTAAACCAGCAAAGATTAAATCATTTTCAATCGTCGGATCAATGGTTGTTGGTAATGTAGCTAATGGTTTATATGCTAATGCCAAGACACGCAATGCTTGTTTGGCTAAGTCGTGATTCGTCTTGAGCAAGAATTGGCGTTCAGCTTCGTCTAGCCGTTGTACGTCACCATTGGCATCAATAAAGTGGCTTACCCGTTTCAGTAATTCATCTGGAGCCCCCTTGGTTGCCATCAATAATTGGCCATCCTTGGCTTGATGAATGGTCGTCATCAGTTTTCGTTCTGAATCAAATGGTACTTCACCTACGCGTGGTTCTGCTGCTAGCGCATCTTGAATGACGAAGCCTTTATCACGGCCATAAGCAATTAAAGCTGTTTCGGTTGGATCACCAATTAGCTGGCCATCTTCTGTGATTTTCGTATCATTGGCGAGATTCATAATGCTCAAAGCTAAATCATCGCTTGCCAAGTCAGCCGATGCTTCTTGCAATTGATTATTTGTAAAAATCTTTTCAACCGTCATTTGGTTCATGGTTAACGTCCCTGTTTTGTCGGACGCAATAATGTCGGTACTTCCAAGGGTTTCCACCGCGGGCAATTTCCGCACCAATGCGTTTCGTTTAACCATCTTCTGGGTCCCGAGGGCTAAAATAACCGTCACAATTGCTGGTAATCCTTCAGGAATCGCAGCAACTGCTAATGAAATTGCAGTTAATAACATATTAATTGGTGATTGCGCGTGTCGCAAATAGCCAACCACAAACACAACGGCCGCAATGATTAAAATCATAATCGTTAAACTCTTACCAAGTTGGCTTAAGTTCATTTGTAATGGCGTTGTTGTTTCACCAGCTTGATTTAACATCCCAGCAATTTTACCAACCTCAGTTTGCATCCCAGTGCCCGTCACAACCCCGACACCACGACCGTAAGTCACATTACTATTCATAAACGCCATGTTGGTGCGATCGCCAATCCCACTTTCAGGATCGGTTAGCGTTGCAACTGTCTTGTCGACTGGTACCGATTCACCTGTCAAAGCTGATTCTTCAATCTTCAAGGCAGCTGATTCTAACAAGCGTAAATCGGCTGGGACAATATCGCCCGCCTCTAGCAACACGATATCGCCGACAACCAAGTCTTCACTCTTGATTTTAACAATCTGGCCGTTACGGCGCACATGTGCGTCTGGGGTCGCCATCTCTTTTAAAGCATCAATGGCTTGTTCTGCTTTGGCTTCTTGAAAAACACCAAAAACAGCATTCAAGATGACAACGGCGAGAATAATAATCGCATCGGGCCATTCATGGGCTAAGAAACCAGCAATCATCGCCGCTACTAATAAGACGATAATCATGAAATCTTTAAACTGCTCTAAAAAACGAACGAATAAACTTTTTCGTTTAGTCTCAGTCAACTGATTACGCCCGTATTTAGCGAGTCGTTCAGCGACTTGGTCTTGCGTTAGCCCATCAGTCGTCGTGGCTAAACGCTTTAAAGCCTCATCTGTTGATTGTGTAAAGAATGAACTTGGTTGATCTGTCATTATCGTGCCTCCTATAGATAGATTTCGGGGTAAAAAAAGAGACTTATCGAGAATTCAAAGAATCCCCCATAAGTCTCACTAATTAAGATAACACCAGAATATTACCTTGTTGGTGGCGTTATCGCAGACAAGCTGCTAGTTACTCCCTTATCGTTAAGCTAATTATAAGGTATAGACAATCTAAAACGCAAGCAAAAGATTATTAATAACTCTCATTAAAACCTCGCCGAAAATATTAGCAATTATCTATCGCCAAAACTCGTCAAAAATCGTAATTGGTAAATGCCGTTTGTGTGCTGTCTTTTGATACCAATTTTCGATCTTGACCGCAGCTTCTTCTGCTACTTCACGACCTTCTAAATAATCATCAATCTGATCATAGGTCACACCAAGTGCCAATTCATCTGGCAATGCTGGGCGGTCTTCTTCAAGGTCCGCCGTTGGAATCTTCTCATACAAATGTTTAGGCGCTCTTAATTCCGCTAACATCGCCTTACCTTGACGTTTATCTAATCTGAAAATCGGCACGAGGTCCGCACCACCATCACCGAACTTTGTGTAAAAGCCGGTAACTGACTCAGCAGAATGATCCGTTCCTAAAACCGCACCCTTCGTTTCACCAGCGATGCCATATTGCGCAATCATCCGTACCCGCGCCTTAATATTGCCCTTATTAAAGTCACTGACTGCCACTTCAGTTGCTGCAAGTGCTTGGACCATCGCATCTACTGATGCTTTAATATTCACGCGGTGTACTTGATCCGCTTGCATGAAATCAATAGCAGCCATTGCATCCGATTCATCTGCTTGTTCACCATAAGGTAATCGAACCGCAATGAATTGATAACTGTCATCGCCCGTTTCAGCACGCATCTCGCGGACTGCTTGTTCAGCCAAAGCGCCGACTAATGTCGAATCTTGCCCCCCAGAAATGCCAAGTACATAGGTTTTTAGAAAGGAATTCTTCTTTAAATAATCCTTCAAGAAATCAACCGACCGCCGAATTTCTTTTTTCGGATCGATTGTGGGTTGGGTCTTTAAGGCTGCGATAATTTCAGCTTGTAAGGGTCTCATGATTAAATACCGCCTCTTTTTATTGTTAAATTGTTACCAAAATGTTCAACAGCTAACCGTTGAATGAACCACTCTGATTTTGGACTTCTTCTTTGACCCTTCTGATTTGGGCCATCTTATGGTCCCATGTACGCTGGGAAAGATCGACTGGATAATCTTGGGGATTCAAGTCACGCTTATATTCATCCCAGAGTGAATCAAGATTCTCTGCACAAAATTTCTTAATCGCACCAAGTTCTGGTAAATTATAAACTCGTTCACCATTTTCAAAGATTGTCCGTAAAATAGGTCGCGCATTAAAGTCGGTCACAGTTTTATTGATGTAAGTATAATTGGGATGGAACATATAGATTGAATCTTGTTCCAAAGGGTCTTCATCCCAGAGTGTGATGTAATCCCCCTCCGATTTACCATCGACCTTTTTAGTAATCCGCCAAACTTGTTTACGACCAGGTGTCGAAACTTTCTCAACGTTGCTTGAAAGTTTAATCGTATCAACCATCTTACCGTCACTATTTTCAATCGATACTAGTTTATAAACAGCCCCTAAAGCTGGCTGATCATACGCCGTAATGAGTTTAGTTCCCACACCCCAGACATCAATCTTTGCTTCTTGCATCTTCAAATTTTGAATTGTTTTCTCGTCTAAGTCATTTGAAGCGTAAACTTTGGCATCTGTAAAACCTGCTTCATCCAGTTGTTGACGAACCCGTTTTGAAATGTACGCCATATCACCACTGTCGATTCGAACTCCTTGGAAGTTAATCTTATTCCCGAATTCCTTGGCAACCCGAATCGCACTGGGTACCCCACTTTTAAGGGTATCATAGGTATCCACTAAGAAAACGCAATCGTGGTGTGTTTCGGCATAAGCCCGAAAAGCTTCATAATCATTGCGATAGACCTGCACCAACGAATGAGCATGCGTCCCGCTTGCTGGAATACCAAAAATTTTTGAAGCCCGGACATTACTCGTGGCATCAAAGCCACCGATATAAGCTGCCCGCGTTCCCCACAGTGCAGCATCCATTTCTTGAGCCCGTCGCGTTCCAAATTCTAAAACAGGATCCTTGCCCACGACCGATTTAATGCGTGCTGCTTTGGTCGCAATCAGTGTTTGATAGTTGACAATGTTCAATAGCGCGGTTTCAACTAACTGGCACTGCGCTAATGGGCCCTCAATTTGTAAAATAGGTTCACTTCCAAACACCAATTCGCCCTCAACAGCTGAACGAATCGTCAAGTCAAAATCTAAATTAGCTAAATAATCGAGAAAATCAGCTGGGTAGCCAATTTCATCCCGTAAATAAGCAATATCGCTTTCCGTGAAGTGCAAATTTTCTAAATAGCTAACAATGTGTTCTAAGCCAGCAAATATCGCATAGCCATTTTCAAATGGTAATTTCCTAAAATAACATTCAAAAACCGCTGTACGATTGTGTAGATCCTTTTTAAAATAAGTAAGCATCATATTTAACTGATATAAGTCAGTGTGTAATAAAAGACTATCATCAGGATATAATTTTGGCATGTCAGGCTCCTAATTAGAAATATATTTGGTATAACTATATCATAAAATAAAACAAGCAATCAAAAAAAGACAGTTAAAAACTGTCTTTTTTGTATGCATTAGAAGAAACGCCAACCCCATTTATTAAAATACTGGGCCATCGATTTCAAAAAAATCTTAAAGCCCTTCAAGCTCCGGTGTGAAGCCATCCCGTAAAAATGCGTTACTTCGGCGTCTGGTACATATAAAATCGTATGACCGCTTTGATTAATTCGATCACAAAGATCATTATCTTCGAAATACATAAAGAAGCGCTCATCAAAACCATCAATAGCGCGAATCACATCCGTTCGCGTAAACATAAACGCGCCAGACCCGTATTGAATCACTTGTCGTTGATCCGTTAAATCTCGACATTCGTAAGTTGTTAAGCGTTTCTCAAAAAGCTTCTTAACCCACTTAAAAGGTACAAAGCGTAACATGTAATCGAACACGTCTAGCTTTCGCCGAACTAAATGTTGCGTTGTCCCATCCGGCCCAACGATCTTCGGCGTCAACATCCCTAGGCTATCGTTAGCATCTTGCTCTGCAAGAATCCGATACATTTGTTCAAAAGCATTTGCATTCAAAATGATATCCGGATTACAAATTAGAAAATAATCAGATTCTGCCAGCTTCAGGTTGGCATTATGCCCATGACCAAATCCACGATTTTCTTGGCCTTCAATGATTTCAACATTATCTGTAGCATAGGCTTTTAATTGCGCCAAATATTCAGGTGTTGAACCATTATCATGCACCAATACTTTGACCGGGTATTGCTCCAAGACGGTTGCCTTGATACTATCTAACGTCTTAAAGACGTATTGACTATTATAGGTCACAATACTAATCGTCACCGTTTTATCCAGATTATTACTCATCATCTCATCCTAATCAATTTTTGCCATAAATTTTTGTAATGCCACTTGCCATGTTGGTACTTCAAAACCAGTTGCCTTAATTTTTGTCAAATCCATAATGGAGTGTCTTGGCCGGAATGCTTTTTGAGGGTATTCATCTGACGTCACAGGACTGACTGTCACGGCTTTATCCTTCAAAATTTCACTAGCGAATTCATACCATGTACATGAATTATCGTTTGATAATTGATACAAGCCATAAGGTACGTTGTTTTGCACAGCGTATAACATGAATTCAGCCAATGTTCGCGTCCATGTTGGGCGTCCGACTTGGTCACTGACAACTGTAAGTTGAGCGTGTGTTTTTGCTAGATTTAACATGGTGTAAACAAAGTTCTTCCCGTATTCTCCAAAGACCCATGACGTCCGAATAATGTAATATTTACTCATGGTGTTCGCAACAGCTTCTTCACCGGCTAATTTAGTCCGCCCATATTCGTTCTTAGGTGCCGCTGGTGTTTCTTCTGTATACATTTGGTCGTTCGTCCCATCGAAGACATAATCGGTACTGATATAAATTAAAGTTGCTCCCACTGCTTCAGCAGCTGTGGCGATATTTTGAGTACCAACCACGTTTACTTTATAATTAATCGATTTACCAGGTTCTTCTTCAGCCGCATCAACAGCCGTATAAGCTGCACAATGATAAACAATTTCAGGTTGATTTTCTTCAAAATAGCGATTAACTGTAGCGGCATCTGTAATGTCTAAATCAGCACTATCAGTCCCAACATAGTCGATTTGTTTTTCATCTAAAAGATGCCGTAATTCAGTCCCTAATTGACCATTAGCACCGGTGATTAAAATTTTCATAGTAACTGCCTTCTATCTTTTAAGTTTTATCCTTGATAAGTTTGTTTTTCTAAAATGCCGTTAACGCCTTGATCTGTTTTTTGCCGAACAATAGGTATCATAAATAATACCTTCGCCACCTTGTTCAGACGCATAAAATATTTAGTCGCTTCATCATATTGATTATTCGTAATCTTGCCTAAATGGACCAAGCTATTTAGCATTAGCATCTTTTTAACGTCTGTTTTCAATAACATGCCACTTGATATTGGATATTTCTGGCGAATGATACCCCGGATTAAAATTTCATAATATAACATACGACTGGTGTCGTTCATCGTATTTTCGCCAGTTACATGCACCCGAGCCCCAATTTCTGACGTCATTGTAACACCCGACATGTTGTTTTTAAATAAATCCACCCAATACAACCAGTCTTCATCAAAATCAATCGTTCTATCAAAGCGAATTGGATTTTTTCGAAAAATAAGCGTATTAATTGGGAATATATTATGAATCATTAATTCAATATCATTACTCGTATCGGGAATTCGCTTGATAGACCCTTTATTGGTCATATATTCAATTCCCGTCCCATATGCAAAGCAATCAGCATGACTTTCTAAAAAATTGACTGCCGTTTTAATTTTATGAGGTAACAACTCATCATCTGCATCCAAAAATTGGATAAATTCCCCGTTGGCCTGGTCCAATCCTACGTTGCGAGCATTGCTTCGCCCCTTTTTAGTTAATTTTACTAACTTAACGCGTTTATCAGCTTTGCACAAGTTTTCAATAATTTGAACGGACTGATCCACAGAGCCGTTATCAATCGCTAATACTTCTAGCGATTGATAAGTTTGGTTTAAACATGATCGAATCGCCCTCTCAACTGTCTTTTCACCGTTATAAACGGGGATAATAACACTTACGTTAGGTTTCACTTCAAACCTCCCCTCGTTATTTCTGTAAATATTGATACCGATTTATCCCTGTGATGCCATCCCAAAAATAACGGAAGAATCGGCCACCGTGCTTTTTAAATAGCAATGATTTAAAACAAAAACCAATAAAATAAGTTAAAAAAATCATCCTATTCTTGAAGGAACCATTTCGATTTACAAAAATAACTAAATTACGATACATAAAGTACTCGGATAAGCCACTAATTTGGTTAATTGTATGTGAACCCTTGTGATAAACGGTTGCTTCTGTCACACAAGCAATTTGGTATCCAGCTTGTTTTACTTTAGCACACCACTCATTCTCTTCATAAAATAAGAAATAATCTTCAGGAATTAACCCAACTTGATCAATCACTTTGCTTCGAACTAACATACAAGCGCCACCAACGTAATCACAACTAATCACTTCAGAAACAACTTCGCTTACAGGCCGGTTCTTATTCAACTCGGTTGCGCGACCAAAATTCATATTAACAATAGAACCTGTTGATTGAACTAAATTTCGATTATCAAAATCACAAATTTTAGGCCCCACAATTCCTAAATCAGGGTTTTCAATCATCTTTGTTACTAAAATATCTAGAAAATTTGGATCCACTTCAACATCGTTGTTTAAAATACAAAAATAATCCGTTTCTTGACTCTGCATTTCCCTAATACCTAAATTATTACCGGCCGCATATCCTTTATTAATCGGTGCTTCAATAAAAATTTCTGAGGGCAATAAAGCAGCCTTAATCTGACTAATGGAATCATCCGTCGAATGATTATCAATAATGATTATCTGAAAGTTATCATAATTGGTGGTGCGGATATTTTGCAAGCAACTGATTGTATCTGTTGGGTTGTTATAATTTAAAACAATGACAGCAACTCTCGGTTTAATCATCATCACGACCTTTATCTAAATTAAGCTGTTACATCTATTATACACGCTTCATTTTACTTCTTAGCATCTGATAGATATCTTTTAAAATTGGTGTTTTCATGATAATTAATAAACCAAAGTAAATTATAATTCCAAGAGACACTTCAATTACAAGATTAATTAATGAAATTGGTAACCTCATATCTAAGAGATATACAATTACAAACATCGGAATTCCCGCTGCCCAGTAACGCCATGATCCCCTAAATAACATTCGAATGGAGAACTCTTGACCAACATAATACACTTGGATCCCCGTTACAACTAATTCAGCAATAATAGTAGAAACAGCAGCTCCAAACACGCCAAATTTAATAATCAATGGAATATTCAAAATTAAGTTCACAACTGCCCCAGCAATAACTGAGATTGTATATTCTTTATTATGATTAGTTGGTAGTAGATACTGATTCCCAGTAATACTTGCCCATGCAATGATTGGAATGACCATTGACTGAATCAGCAATATTTGTCCGACTGGCGCAAAATTTTGTCCGAAAAACCAAATTGAAAAGCTCTTCGAAACGGCAGCCAGCCCAAACATCAAGGGAATCGATAAGAATGAGATATAATCGAAACTTTTTCGTAATAGGCGTTCGATTTGTTCATTATCGCCATTAATAAAACTGTTCGCTACACGCGGCATCACAACTGTCGCTAAAGAAGTCAGTAACGCAACTAATAATTTAATGATTTTATCTGAACTATCAAAAAAACCTGTTCCTTGAATCGAATCAAAAATCTTCAACATCGGTTTATTCAGTAATGCATAAACATTAATCGCAACTTGCGGAATAAATAAAACTAACGATGGTCTTAAATGCGTTAACGGCGATAACTCGGAAAATTTAATCATCGTCACTTGCTTTCGTAAATATGGCCATAACGTTATATTTCCAACTAGAACTGATAGTGATGTAATCAAGATATAAATAAATAGATCATCTTTACTCCTCACCAACGTAAAAATCAGGACTAACGAAATCGCCTTAACTAAAATATTTCGAGTGACGGTTACTTTGAAATTTTCTAATCCCATAAAGAACCATGAAATATCGAATGCGACAGCAATCAGTGCAACCCCTTGTGCCAAATAATAAGCTTGATACTCTTTTGAGAACCAAACATAGACAAGAAACGCAACGGTTGCAATTGTAATTGACGTTACTAGTAATATTTCTATTTCCCAAAAAGCTTTACTAAGCTTATGTTTATCACCTCTACGATAAGCGATCTCACGACTACCATAGTAATTAACCCCCAATGTTCCAAAGAGAATGAAATATTGAGTAACGGCATACGTAAAGGTGTTAACCCCTATTCCGGTCGGTCCAATAACCCGTGAAATATAAGGCATCGTTACTAACGGAACAATTAAAATAAAAATCTGATAAAGCATATTGTATAAATAATTAAAAATCATGTGCTTCCCCACTTTATCTAAAGACAAAGGCAATGCTTCAGCACTGCCTTTGTTTAGTCCTATTGACCGTTTTTCGCGTAGTTTGCTTCCACGGCTGCTTTTTCTGCTTGCCACCAGTCTTCGTTAGCACGATACCAGTCGATGGTATGTAGTAAGCCTGATTTAAAATCAGTAAATTCTGGTTGCCAACCTAATTCTTCACGTAACTTCGTTGAATCAATGGCATACCGTAAGTCATGCCCTGGGCGGTCTTTAACTTGATCGTAAGCATCTTGGGGTTGCCCCATTAATTCTAAGATTAATTCCAAAACATCTTTGTTATTTTGTTCGCCGTCGGCGCCAATTAAATAGGTTTCACCAATCTTGCCTTTGGTTAAGATTGCCCAAACAGCGCTTGAATGATCATTGGTATGAATCCAATCACGCACATTTTGCCCTGAACCGTAAAGTTTTGGTCGAATACCACTTAAAATATTGGTAATTTGACGAGGAATAAACTTTTCAATGTGTTGGTAAGGCCCGTAGTTGTTTGAACAGTTTGAAATCGTGGCTTGTAAGCCGAATGAACGGACCCAAGCACGCACTAACAAGTCTGAGCTAGCCTTAGATGATGAGTAAGGACTACTTGGGTTATAGCGCGTTTCAGGCGTGAATTTTTCACCAACACCTTCACCATGTCCTGGTAAGTCTTCACGAAGTGGTAAATCACCGTAAACTTCATCGGTTGAAACGTGATGATAACGCACGTTATATTTCCGACAAGCTTCAATCAACGTATACGAACCGATGATGTTTGTTTGAATAAATGGTGAAGGATCTTTTAAAGAGTTATCGTTGTGGCTTTCTGCGGCATAGTGCACCACTGCGTCCGTCTTTTGAACTAAGCGGTCCACTAATTCAGCGTCACAGATATCGCCAACAACTAATTCTACACGGTCTGCGGGTAACCCGGCTAAATTGGCGCGGTTCCCAGCGTAAGTTAACTTATCTAAAACCGTCACGTGAACTTCTGGGTGGTTATTCACCACATAATGCACGAAGTTAGACCCGATAAAGCCGGCCCCACCAGTCACAATAATATTTTTCATAGTGTGTCGATCTCCTTAAATTTCACCGTAAACAAACGGATTGTCTTTTTCAAATTCAGTAAAAGTTGGTTGGTTCGCATCTTTTTCAGACGTAATCGCTTGATCAAAATCGATTGGCCAATCAATGTTTAATTCTGGTGACTTGAAGGAAATGCCGCCGTCGGCTTCTGCATCGTAGTAGCCATCACATTTATACAAGAAATTAACGTTATCCGTCAAAGTTACAAAGCCATGGGCAAAACCCTTTGGTACAAGTAATTGACGGTGATTGCTGGCAGAAAGGATGTACCCTTCCCATTGCTTATAAGTTGGCGAACCAGCCCGGACGTCCACAATCACGTCTAAAACGGCCCCCGTAACGACTCGAATTAATTTTGTCTGTGCTGCTTTGCCGCGTTGGAAATGTAACCCTCGTAAAACACCAGCTTGCGTTGAAAGTGAGTGATTATCTTGAATGAAATCAATATCGATGCCAGCTTCTTTAAAATCACGCTCTGAATAAGATTCTGTGAAGAATCCACGGTGATCGCCAAAAACCGCTGGTTCAATAATTTTAACATCTTGTAATTTAGTTGTTGTGACTTTTAACTTACCCATTATTTATCACTCTCCTTAGTTAATACATGGTCGACAATTTTGTTAAAATCTGTCAGCCATTGATTCCAGTTCAATCGTTTTCGATATTGTTCTAATGCACCGACTGATAATCGATTGTATAGTTCTTCATCAGTTATGACTTCATCAATCTTATCCGCAAATGACGCTATGATATTCTGGCTGTCCAACGGTATTCGATAACCATTGATATCATTGAGAATGTACTCCCCGATACCCCCCGTATCAAATGTTAGCGTCGGTAACCCAAACATACTTGCTTCAGCAAAGACAATTCCCGCGGCCTCAGCTTTCGTGGGCAACAAGAACAAACTAGATTCCTGATAATACTGAATTAATTCATCATAATCTGCCTGTTTTCCCTTATCCAATAAACCAACAAAATGGGTAAACTTAGTATCCGGTCGAGTAACACCAACTACAATCAGTTCATAATGAATGTTGGTCTTTTCATTCAGCCGTTGAATGACCTGCTCAGCAATATCAACTCCCTTACGATGATAATCAGTTCCAACCAGTAAAACCTTAATAGTCTTTGTCAAATCAATTTGTTTTGGTTCTACTGATTCGGTTATCTGTAAATTAGCGCCAAATGGCAATACATTAACTTTGTTTTCTGATGTTTGGTAATCGTTACGTGCACTATCAGCCGCCCAAGAACTTGAAAAAACACAGGCGGTTGCAATTGCTTGTGCCGCTTGTTCCACACGGTTTCCATTTTCGACATCTTTCTTACTCAATCCAAACCAATAATAGTTGTTCATGGTCGCAAAAGTTGCATCGCTCAAGTAAATAATTGGTATATCTGTCTTTAACCCCATCATATAGGTACTCATTGCTGGCGCAAATATGATATCAACTGGATTTTTTTGTGTTTCTTTCGCCAACAATTTTGTTAACCTTTCACCATTTAACCTAGCTTGTCTAATATCAATATTACTGATATATGGTTTACTGGGGCTAAAAATCTTTCTTTGTACGGCCAACCATTTATTTCTAATCTTATCCAGATTACTTACCCCCGGAACCTTTAAAGCAGAAACAGAGTATCGATCATCATTTTTGATTGCCTGCGTCATTTGATACATCGTTCCAGACCAAGCCAATTGATCATCAGTACTTTTCGTTCCTAGAAATAATAATTTAATCACTACTTTTCTGCCACCAATCTCAATAAATATTGACCGTAGTCGTTCTTCTTAAGTGGTTGCGCTAATTCAATGACTTTTGCCTTATCGATGTAATGCATGCGGTAAGCAATTTCTTCTAAACATGCCACCTTCAAGTTTTGCCGCTTTTGGACGGTCGCAATGAAACTACTTGCTTCTTGTAATGAATCGTGGGTCCCAGTATCTAGCCATGCAAACCCCCGGCCCATCAATTCAACATCTAACTGTCCCTTTTCAAGATAAGCTTTATTGATGTCCGTGATTTCTAATTCACCACGTGGTGATGGCTTAATATGCTTGGCAATGTCGACAACTTGGTTGTCGTAGAAGTATAACCCAGTCACCGCGTAATTACTTGCTGGATGTTCGGGCTTTTCGACGATTGATTTAGCATGCATATTTTCATCAAAGTCAACAACCCCAAAACGTTCTGGATCATTCACATGATAACCAAAAACTGTTGCGCCAGCTTCTTTTTGAGCCGCTCTTTGAAGCATTTCTGAAAGGCCACCACCATAATAGATGTTGTCCCCCAAGATTAAGCACACTGAATCGTCACCGATAAAATCTGCCCCAATCACGAAAGCTTCTGCCAAACCATTGGGTTGTTCTTGTACCGCGTATTCGATGTTTAAACCTAAGTCATTGCCGTTACTAAACAATTCTTTAAATCGCGGTGTGTCAGTTGGCGTCGAGATAATCAAGATATCTTGAATCCCAGCCAACATAAGAACTGACATTGGATAATAAATCATTGGTTTGTCATAGATTGGAATCAATTGTTTTGATAAAGCGCGTGTGATGGGGTACAAACGTGTGCCTGAACCGCCTGCTAGAATAATACCCTTCATTATTAAAGCCTCACTTTCTATTTACATACATTAGACATTTTACCATATTTAAACGATCAATTAATTGTTCTGACTTCTTTCTTTTACGTGTACCAGTGACATTATTACCATGTCTTACATAATACATTAATGGCTCATCAATGGACGTAATCTTAAGCTTTCTTAATTTACTAACCTGAAATAACCACTGATCATGCATTACAATGGATTTAGGGAACGGTAAAGCGGCTTCTTTGACTTGCCTAGTAAAGGCCATCATTGCACCTGTATAACCATTTTTAACAATATTACTCATAATCGACTGCGTTGTTTGATTATGGTTATAATGATTCCACGATATATCGATTACATTGCCATCACCATCAACTACTGTCCCATCGTGAACCACTAATTGAGCGCCAGCTCTAAATACCCGCATCACAGCCGATACCTTGTTGTCAAACCAAATATCATCTTGATCTGACAAAAAAATATAGTCTCCTTTGGCCTTTTGAAGTGCTACTTCAAAACTACCGATTGGTCCTTTATTGCTACTATTGATAATCACCTGATGTGTAACAGGATGCTCTGCTAATATTGCCTCAATAATCGCCACTGTCTCATCCGTTGACGAATCATCGACAATAATAATCTCATCGTCAGCCGATAGTTGTTTAACAATTGATTGTAACTGTTTACGAATTGAGCGTTTTCCGTTGTAAGTTGCCATACAAACTGAAATCATTCATTTACCCCTTCTCAATTGACTAAGTGTTTTAAGCGACATTCGCCATAACTGTCGATTCTTAAACTTCAAGAATTGTTTAGCAATTCTTAACAATAGATGCTTTCGATAGTTCTTAAACTCCTCAATATTGTACTGGCTATAGTACAACGTTTCACCCGCTAAAATACTAGCATACCGAGTTGTTGACATTGTGTTTGGTGTCTGAACTGATAATGAATGTTTAAGCTGTGTCTCTAAAAGCAAATAAGGCTGAGCAATTTGATTAAGTCGCCAGAACAACCAATGATCTAGAAAATCAAGCGGGAATGCTTCATTGAAGCCGCCGATTGATTGTAAAGCTTCGACAGATAATGTGCTTCCAGAGTTAATAGCCATTAGTTGACCATTAAATTGTCCCGGTTGCAACACTTGACTTGTCCTTAACGAAATATATTTATCCGACTCTAAAGGGGACACGGTTACTTCATTACTAATGATTGTTGGTAAAATCGCTTTAGCAGGTTGCTTCGAATCCAATTTAGCGAATAATTCATCAAAGTAATCTGTGGATAGTTTTGTATCGTGATCTAGCAATAACAACCATTGAATACCCTTGTCTATAGCAGCTTCTAATGCAACATTGTATCCTTTTACTAACCCTTTATTACTATTATTTTGAATGTTAATAATATTTTTGCCGATGATTTTAGCACCAACTTTTTCATTATCATAAATCACCAACGTTAATTGATTATTCCTAGCATACTTTAATAATAGATCGGCACTTGGCGTGTCAGTGAAACTACGCCGATAAGTAACAATGACTACAACTAATTTCTCCATTTAAGACCTCACTTTAAACCAATAACAACTAGTTCGAAATTGGAAATCTGTTTAAGTTCTTGTATCACTTTCAATAATTGCTTTTTAGTACAATTATTTTCATCAAATACTAAAATTTGTGTTTTACTTACGCCCATCACCATTTTTTCAGAAGCATCAATGACATTCAATTCTGCATCATGCTGTTCGTATAAGCTATCTAAGGGCATTTGAGTCATACCATCTGGCAATATTAATTTCTGATTGCTATAAACGTTAGTAGTACCAACCTTATTCAGTAATGATACGATTTTTGAAAAGCCATCAAAGATTGTTATATCAACTTCAATAGCATTTTCACTCTGTTCTAACCCTTTATAAATGCGCGCAATATTTTCTTTAAACTCATTTTCATCACCAGGTTCATAAAAAACCGCTGTTGGAAAGGCATTTTTAACAATTTCAAAATCATAAATTCGATTATCGAAATATATACGAATAAAAAGAACCATGAAACTTAAAATAACTGCGATTAATCCAGTAACAATGTACAACTTACGGTTACTTTGTCCACCTAATACCTTGACTGTGTTAGCTTTTTCAACCACGGTAGCCTTACCACCTTGTAACTGTTCACTTGAGGCATTAGTCACTACCTTTAAAACAAAATTACTAATCTGTTTTGCTTTTTGAGCAGAACTAGCTGTCGCTGTAATACTCAAAATAGAAGTCCCGTTTTCACTTTCAACCTGATAATTAGTAACTTCATTTTTAGAAAAGTCCTCTTTATTAGTTACTTGCTTTGCAACATTGTTCGCAAAAGAGTCCGAGCCGAGCATTGCCTTTTCAGTATTTAAGTACAACTGTAAACTGCCACCGTCGAGTGTCTTCTTATTATTTGGTGTTAATAATACTTTAGATGTCGCACTGTAAGTGTTAGTCGCCACACTTTTATGACCGTACGCATAAGATCCTGCCCCAAGGACAACCGCAAATGCGACCAATGTAATAACAAATAATCGCCACGAGCTTAACATTCCTTTTAATAACCCTTTTACGCTGTGTGAATGCACTGATAAATTCATTGTATTTCCTCCAAGTCTTTTGATAACACATGATTTGTTAAGTATTCTATTAGATAGATAATAAAGAATAGATAAAATATTCTTTGCGGATCCAATAGTGATAACGTTGCAACAGTAGATGCTAAGTATAAAATAATTAGTAAAATTGCTTGCTTATACCGACCATGTGCCTGGATAAAAGCTGTTATTAATAAGTATCCAAAATAAATCAACCCAATAAGGCCTAAAACTCCGAAAACAACGACTATTCCTAAGATACCGACATCTTCAATAAAATAATTCGCATTAGCCATCAAAACATGACTATTTGCCGGTCCATGTAATAATTGATCATACCTTTTAGAATCTGGAAAACCTAGACCAAACCAGCCATTATGGAGAACTTTATCAGCGTAATACTGGATTTCACCAAGTCGCATGTCAAAACTTAATTTTCGTTTTCCACCAATGAATGAATTGATTAGCAACGGAATCCCCATAAAACCACTAACCGTTATGACAGTAAGTAATCCAAATATTAGACCCTTATATTTTTTAACTGCCATAATGACAATTAACGCCAAAAAAATTAACGTATCGGCAATCATATACATTCTAGTTCCCGAAACAAATACAATATATAAGTAGTTTACTAGTAATAACCCACTATTAATTAATATTCTTTTTTTATCTCTGCAGAGTAACGTATCAATACCTGTCATTAGCATTGCAAAAGAGATGAAGTCAGCAGCATTTGCAATTCTTATGAAGTGAAATATTGGCCCAAAACTATCATAGATTGGATTCAATCCATATGTTCCCAAATCTAAAAAGGTTGTTCCGCGATTGAAAAGAGCTGCCTGTACAATTAGCATCACAGAATAGATAGCACCTGTATATTTAATAACTTGTAACAAGAAGTTAGTATCTAATTCGTCATTAAAGAAAAAGACCAATAATAGATATAGTACAAACATAAAATAAATATAACTATTTTTTAAAGTGACTATTACACTCTGTTGATATGCTCCCTGTGACCCCCATAAAACAAGTAAATACGTCATTATTGAGACTACTATAAACAACATGAAATGATATCTTCTCGGCTTATTTAATCTGTCAAAATTAAAAATAATATTACAGATCAATAAACATATCACCAAAAATATGGTTAATGTCTTATAAACAGTTGAGTTTAATAGAAACATTCTTGGTGTGGTCTCAATAATTGAGAAGAATGACACTTGCAATAAGATGATTATGGTAATTGTAATTCGATTAATTACTTTCATTCAAATTCTCCTCGTTCTTACGCCATCGATTTCCAATACACGTAGCAATAATTGTTGAGACTAAAACGACTATTGACACTACTGTACCTAAGACTTGCAAGAGTGTTGCCCTATATTGGACAGAAACTCTTCCTTTTCCTTTCGCCCTGATACTTACTAAACCCTGATTATTTAAAAATGGTTTCCCAACCTCTCCATTTCCGCCTATAAGCTCTGCTTGATATCCCTTATAATAAATAATTGGCAATCTTAGTTCTGTTCTATTAGTCCCATTAAAATCAAAAATAGTTTTCCCATTTTTAAACTTTACATTATTAATCATGAACTTATTACTCTTATTGTACTTAATTTCTCTTTTCTTAACATAAAAATTCTTAAATCTTTCTGCATTTTGAGGAAGAAATTCAGCAAAACCACCAATTGACTTAGGATCTTTTTCCCAACTTATTTGATTAACTTGTAAATAGCTCATGTATCCTTTCTGATGATATCCCATCGTAGTTTTCACGGTAATAAGCACTGGAATACATATAATCAAACTCAAAATAGTTGCACTATGAATTTTCCCCAAAATAGCTGCACTACAAAAAGCTAGCATCAAAGTAACAGGCTCATATAACCGATATGTAAATTGAATTATATGCAACGGCGTATTATCATAAATAGAGCCAGGAACAAGCGTCGATGAAGCGATTAAAAATAGCAAAGCAGTAATAAATAGCGTTTTCTCAAAATACGATAATTTATTAATACGCACTAATATAACAACACAGCAAACTATTAAAACCGTTCCAATCCCAATTGCATGAGCTTGATTATGAAAGGATTCTTCTATCAGCAATTTTAGTGAAATCATTGACGGTGTTACGTCTAAAGTTGGATGCGAATTAACATAAAATTTTTGGTCAAAAAACTGCTCTAATAATGGTAATAAATAAAAGGCACTTAAACCAGTTGCTAACAAAGTTGCTTTAATCAGCTGAATTACCTTATTTTTATTATTTATTAGTTTTGCTAAATTAAAAACGATTATAAATACTAGCATAATAACTGTGGTTATTGTCGCATTAATGTTTGAGATTAACATCAAGGTCATTGAAATAGCTAAAATAGTCCACCGTTTCTGATTTCCCGCTAGAATTTCCCAAATACCAACAAGAACCCATGGTAGAAAAATAAATGACTGTGCTTCTCCAACCGCCATTCTTAAAATTAAATCAATTAATCTGTACATTGAAAAGGTGTAGAAAAAAGAAAATATTAATGCCCCTCTGTAACTTTTTTTGACATAAAAATAAGCAAGAAAAGCTGATGTCAAAGTTGAAAAGTTTAATAAGCTTAAAAAAAGAACGTATGACTTAGCCAGACTCAATCCTAAACTATGAAGAATAGCTGGTATGTACAACAAAAAATCAGGATAAAATAATGAGTTCCCATATCCATAATGGTTCAACATATACGGATTAACACCTGTATATAATCTTCCGGAAACTAATAGTTTACTTAATGTATCAATTCTTGCAAGATGAAACTCCTTATCCGCCCCCAAAAAAATGGTTCCATCCTTAATACTACTAAAATATAATGTCAAAACACTTGTCAATATAAATAATCCAGTAGTGATCAGTATTACTCCGTTGGCATTCCTCTTTATTCTCATTAAAACATCCCCTTATAAAGGCACCTTTATTAATGATACTAGAGTTACTTTTGAATGAAAAGATTTTTTTCCTCTAACATTAAATCTTATATTTTTAGTTTCGTATAATTTATACTACAAAACTTCAAAAATATTTTGATTTCGTAAACTAAATGTTGATAACCCCAAAATACTGATTACTCATCTATTACTTATATTAGAATTCTCATTAAATTAAAAAAACGAATCAACACAAAATGCTGATTCGTTTAATTTTATATTTTATTTTGTTAGTACCGTTTGTCCAAAAATATAATCAATGTAGTTTCGGTTTCCTTTACGATCACTCGTATAGCGACTGATAACGTACAAATACTTCCCCTTACTTACATTATTCAACGTAATTGACTTTACGAAACCACTATTTTCAGCTTTGTAAATATTAGAATACGCTTTTTTTACATCTGGACGTGCTGTATTGGAGACCATCACTCTACCTGTTTCAGAATTTGTATTTCTGTCCATCAAAATCAAATAATGATATTTTTTACCTTTAGCCGCATTAGTTGCATGCCAACCTTTTAAATTTAAAATATTATTACTTTGTTTGAATTTATCTAAAATAGCTAAGTTTGTCGCGCTGTTATTCATCCTAATAGGGTGGATATCACGGCTTAACCTAACATCCAGATAGTCTTTATTAGCATTCCTGTTAGCCGAATAACGGCTAATCACATAGATGCTTTTATTTCTTAGTTTATTATTCAGCTTAACGTCAACATTAAACCCACTATTTAATGAATTAGCAATTTCAGGATATGCTTTTTGTACATCAACTCGTTTTTTATTATTAATAGATGTTCTATATAATTCCTTATTGGTTATCGTATCCATAAAAATTAATGTATGGAACGGCTTAGCCACGATGTCATCAATTGCGTGCCAACCTGCTATATGAATCTGATTATTATCCATCCAACCTTGATCCATGCTAAATTTATTCTCATTTGCTACTTTAGGCAACGTAATTTGTTTATTAAAACGCCAATCATTTACTAATCCTTCACCGTCTACCTGTGTGGCATATCGTGAAATAACCTTAAATGTTTTACCACTCATTGTCCTCGTAATCGGAATCGTTAATTTGAAGCCACTCATACCCGAATTAGGAATATTGGGGTATGTTTTGGCTACATCCGGTCTTTGTAACCTGCTAATCTTATATCGTTTGTATTCATTACCTTTGCTATCCGTTAAAATTAGGTAACTATTCCGTGCTTTTGATGAAAAACTTGAAGCATGCCATCCTCTAATTTGGATACTATTTCCTTTAATTGAAAAATTATCTAAACTAGCTGCCGTTAATTCTGGAATAGAAATTACTTTTTTAAATTGATAATCTACCGAATTAGCATTACCCGCACTATCGCTAGAATACCGGCTCATAACCTTAACTTTCTTCCCGTATAGATCTGGTGTAAGTGTCAGATTAGCGTCAAACCCAGAGATTAATGAATTAATAACATTCGGATAGGCATTATTGACATCTGTTCTATTCTTCCGATCAATTTTATACCGTTTTAACTCTCTGCCGTTATTTGCATCCATTAAAAATAAATAGCTAAATTGTCTATTCTTTGAATCAGATGATACATGCCACCCTCTTACATGTAAATTATTATTACTAATAGTTGCACTGTTCAAATCACCGATATTTACTTTCATCTGATTATAATAATGCATTACTAAACCAAAAAATTGGCTCGTACTATAACCATACTTAGCAAAATAAGCATCTGGATCTGTATGATCTGTGCCACCAAGGTATTGTGTTACATCGTGGTGCGTCCAAATAGTTCCAACACCATTATGTGCCTGAGCAAGTGTTGGTGTTAAATTATATTTTTTTAATAAATAAGCTGTATACCACGCTGAATAACTGGTTGTCTTAGCAAAATCATTAAAATTGCGAGCTGTCACCATTTCGAACTGCGTAAAATACTTATTTCCAACTGGACCACATCCCCAAGCACCAAAATCAGTATTATGAATATTGAGAATTGTACCCGCATCAATAAACGTATGCACAAAAGCAGACTGCCAACCACCATTAATTTCATAGTTGGCTTCATTCCGAGCACTATAGTTATTAGGATTGTCTGTATAGTGAATGACTACTCCAGTCGGCTTTTTATCAGATGTTTTATAATTAAACATTGAAAAAGCATGTAATTCTTGTGTAACATCTGGATGTTGAAAGTTATTTTTTAGTATATAACTATTTACATCCGGATATATTGAACGTAACTCATTTGACTGTTGCGACTTAGCCTTGGAATCAATTGGCATCCCGACGTCATCTTTATCTGATGTATTGGTTTGATCAGTCTTACCAATTGGCGTTGCTTCTTTTGTATCCTGTTCGGTTAATTGCGACTTCATTTGACTCGGAGTCAATACTTCTGCAGCATTGACTTCGTCCATCTTGGCTAATAAAGCCACTACCGAAAATAATGTTATCCCCACTACTATCTTTGTCCATCGTTTATTCAAAATTTTTCCTCCCCCAATTTAATACAATTAAAATGTAACATATCTTAAATAAAATTTAAATAGCTTTATTTATCTCATTAACTATTATTTGTCCTACCTTAGATTTCTAAATAAAAATGCTATCCAGTACCATTCTTCTTAATTAATTAGAAGTCGATACCGAGTAGCATTTTATTTAATTAATGTTGTTTGACCATAGCAATAATCAATAGTATTCAAATTTCCTGCTGGATCATTTGTATATCTACTTAATACATATACTTGTTTTCCTTTTAGATCATTTGTTACATTAATTGTCGTTGAAAAGCCACTATTTAATGAATTATAAACGTTTGGATAAGCTTTTTGGACATCTATTCTTTTAGTATTTGCCACTTTAACTCGTTTAATTTCTGTATTCGTTTTACGATTCATAAGTATTAAATAATGATATTGTTTCCCCTTAGAGTCATTACTTGTATGCCATCCCTTCAGTTTCAGAGTGTGCCCACTATTTTTTTGAATATCCAAATGACCATTATTGCTATTTCTAGTTTTATTAATGACTGGCTTTATCTTATGGCCTAATTGAACATCCAGGTATTGACTATCGGCGGTTCTATCCTTGGAATAGCGACTAATCACGTATAGTGTTTTATTTTTCATTTTACTTGTTACATTTACGTCCATACTATAACCGCTGTTCAACGAATTAGCGATATTGGGATAAACGTGATTAACATCGGGACGTTGTATATTTTTTACGCTTGTTCGATGAACTTCTCGATTGGTAGCCGCGTCCATAAAAATTAAGGTATGATAAGGCTTATTCGCAATATCATCAATTGCATGCCATCCCTTTACATGAACATGCGAACCATCTACCCAGCCCTCATCAAGATCTGCTTTGTTTTCATTTTTTTGCTTTGGCATTGTTATAACCTTATTAAAGATAACATCACTCAAACTACCCTCACCATTATCTTGGGTTGCGTAACGAGAAAGTACTTTAAAGCTTTTACCTTGCATATCGCGTGTCACCGGAATTTCAACTTCAAAGCCACTCTTTCCAGCATTTAAAATTTTAGGATAGGCAGCGGCAACATCCATCCGCGTAACGCGCGAAATTTTATATCGCTTATATTCTTGATTAGTCGCGGTATTCATCAGAATTAAGTAACTATTTTTCGCATTTCTAGATGAACTTGTTGCATGCCAACCCTTAATTTTAATCTTATTATTTTTAATCGATAGATTATCCAAACAAGCAGCCATTACATTAGGCACATTGATAACTCGATTGAATAAATAATCGGTTATCCCTGAATTACCATTATAATCACTGGCATATCTAGACATGAGCACAAAACTTCTCCCGTACATATCTGCAGTTAATGGGATCTTTTCATTGAAGCCTGAATTTAATGCACCTGCAACATTAGGATAAGCATTTTTAACATCTTGCCGATTCTTACGCTGAATCCTATAGCGTTTTACTTCAGCCTTACTATCAGCATCTAACAAGAACAGAAAACTATTCTTCTCATTTGTGGCATTCGTTGTAGCATGCCATCCATAAACTTGCAATGTATCCCCGCTAACAACAGCACTGTTCAAATCAGCAACATTTACATTGATAACCGAGTTATCCCAGTCGTATAGGTGATATTCTTCAATAATTCGATTCAGACTTGCTGCATAAGTTGGTGAGGTTGCATAACCATCGCTTTGCAGGAGACTCGTGACTTCTTTATAATTCGATTTCCTTAGTAAGTTACTATACCGTGAGTTAACAGCTAAAAAGCGACCATGATCTTCGATACTTTCATTCCAAGTAGGATATTTTCTAAATTGCGCATTGACTGTGATCCAATGGCCGTTATAATACTCCTGAGTTGGCATCAACACTGATTGACCATTATAATCGCCTTTAATACCAAATAAGTTATTAGCTTGCGTTGATAAGAGTGATTGCCCCCAACCACTTTCAAGGATTGCTTGTGCACCAGATACAGAAGGTAAGACCCCATATTTTGACCAACCCGCGATAGCGCCTGAACGAATTCCATCAATAAAACTTTGCGTATCGGTTGAACTCGACATTAACATACGGCTTTTTGCTACTGTATAGTAACCAGGCCCCATTTCCGTATTCTGTTTTAAAATAGTTTCATTATTAAGAACTGATTCCGAACTAGTTACTTGTTTTTTATCAACTTCTTTTTCCATTGACGAGCTGGTTACAGAACTAGAAGTTGAACTGTTTTCTGAGATAGTCGATGAACTAGAGGTCGAACTACTTTTTGAGCTCAATTTACTTGCGACGGAGTTATCCTTTATTGTGTCAGCAGCAATTGCTTTATGGGTAGTCATCGTTACTAATCCAACCGCACTAACCAGGACTGTTTTTTGCAAAATATTCTTCATTTTAATCTCCTTAATTTACACATAAACAACTAACATGATAGCAGAAATATCGTAAGTTTTATATTTCTTTTTAGTTACAGTTTTTAGCTAACCCTTAACAGAAATACCCACTATATCCTAAATTATACTAAGAATATAGCGGGTATTTTTTTGATTAATTTTTATGATTATCGACCTTTTGTGTTGCCCATTTAGCAGAATATTGATTGCCTGCTACTAAATCATACTGTATCAACCGATAATCTCTCATAACTGTTTTTTGATGATTGGATAACTGTTCTCGATTAAGTACTTTATTTTTACGTTTTATGAAGACTTGCGTACCATTGTAAGTGTTTCCCTCCGTTGTCGCCGGGTTGGATACTGCCGCTGGTACTTTATCGCTAACTTCCGCTATCAATGCATAATATGGGGTCGTTTTAATATTAGCCTGACTAAGTGCCAGTGCACTAAATGAATATGGCGCAACAAGCTGATGTCGTTTAGCGTTTTTCTTAGCTGCCTTATTATTATAAATAAAATAATCCGTTTGGTGCAACGGAATCGCATACTCTGACATCGAAAGTCCCGAATATATAGCTGGTAAATGATCGCCATACCAAACAACCGTAATAGGTCGTTCATTTTGATCAAGTTTTTGGATAAATTCCTTAACAGCTGCGTCGGTGTCCTGTAATCGTTGAATATAGTTGTTTACTGCAACAATATTATCACCAATCGCCCCACCTGAAGCTGTCACACCATCTGAACCAACATTCGAATTGACATCAAACGGTAAATGATTCTGCATTGTTGATAATTGTATAAACTGCGTTTTACGATTATCTTTAGAAATTAATCGTTCAGTTTCTTTATAAGCTGATTGATCTGAAATGTATGGGCTAGATGCTACGGTATCTTTATATTTCAATTTATTGGTCTTACTACCATCAAAATAAAATTTTTGAAAACCAAATTTTTTGAATACCGCTTGTCGATTGTACAAACCAGCATTATACGGATGAATAGCTATTTTTTGATCGAACAAGTTCGTAATATTCGGGTTCACTGCCATTTTATCCACTAGTTGTGAATATGGTGTCGCAAGTGTTGGTGATAATGAACTTAAATTTAATCCCGTCAATGCTTGCCATTCCATATTAGCAGTTCCTCCACCATATCCTGAAGACATCATTAACCCCGAAGTTGTTTGTTTTTTAAGCTTCAATACGTTAGGTATCGGCGTTTTAGAGACATTTAAATTTGGAACACGACTTGGATCACTAAAGCTCTCACTCAACACGAAGATAACAGTTTGGTTTTTAGCCCATTTAGCTCTTGATCGATTCATTTTTAAGGCTTCTTGATCGTATTTCTTCATTATCTTGTGAATTGTTGTCTCAGAATACCCGGTTGGTCGTTCCATTATTGAAACATCAAGATTATTGATGTATTGAAGAATTGGGCCGTTATTTTGCGCGCCACGTTCTTGATCATAAAACAATTTCTGAATTTTAAATAACGCGAAAACTCTTGATGGTATTGCATTAGCGTGATTAACAAAGAATAGTCCACTTAACATCAATAAAATTAAAAAAGCACTGATAATTCGCTTCCTAAAGCTGATTTTAACGTTAAAATGCTTACCATATTTCAATTGTAAAATAACTACAATCACTAAACTGATTACAACACCAATTAACCCCAGCGTGATTACGATTGGACTGACCATGTTCACAATATCCACAATATTCTTCAACGCTGCCATATCAGTCGGCAAAATTGGTTCATGCCGTAATATTATTTTCAACGCGGTTGACACTGTCACAATTAATTCTAATATAAATAAAAATCCATAAGAATACCAGAATCTATTAGTTATCAAAAATAATAAGAAGAAAATTAGTGTCATAATAATCGTAGTCAAAATAAGTGCTGACTGACCATTAAAAAAGTAGCTTAGTAAACTATTCAAACTAAGCGTACCATTATTAGATGCAATAATAATTGCTACCGTTTCAATTTGAACCACCGTAATAAAATAAAATGAAACCATTACTGCGATTAAGTTAGCATTTTTTTTAAGTTTTAATTCAATCCAATTTCCAATATCACTTAATGATTTATTTGAATTACTATCAAGCCATCGTTGCATAAAACTTAACCTATGTATCAACACAATACCGACCGTTAATATGCAGACACAGAGGAATAATATAGCTAAATTGACAACTATTTTAAATAACCAAACAAGAGGTGGTAATACCGCTGCTATTTTCAAAGTATGAGTAATATTGGAGATATTAACAAATTGAGTTGATACAATCACAGCACTCACTAAATAGGCAGCTACATAATTCAGTTTAATCTTAAAATCAATTCGTGATCCTTCAAGACAACTAAATATATAAACTGAAAATATAAATGCAAACAGTGAGTATGGAACATTGAATCGATTCATCGTCCCGTAATCACCATGGATTGAGAATGAGACAGTACGCATAATAATTGTCATTCCAAAATAGATAAAACCACTTAGAGCGGTTTTTAATAATAAATGAGATTGTGTGTTAAATCTAAAATATTGAATCCCATAGCCGATTAAAACTAAATAGATATTAAGAATAAGCATGCCACCCATTTGAAAAGACCAGATATCTTTTCCAAATAAAGTTGGTGCACCAATAAAAATTATCGTCAGAACAACCAATAACTGCTTCAGCTGATGTGAATTTAATCTTGAAAAGAGTTTAAATAATAATGGCAAGATGATGAATACCGCCACCGTCGCTGTTGCAAATGGATACGATCCCTGACTAATTGGAAAAAACAACATCCAAAAAAAACTAATATCCGTATTTTTAAATATTAAAAAGCCAAATAAAACTGATACCATACTGGCAAATAAATAGCTAATTGTCAGCCATAAAAGTATTTTAGATAGTTTTATTTTTTTAAAATACTCTAGATGATACCCAAAGTATAATGGTACAAAATTTGTTCCCAAAATACTAAGCGCTAAAATCAATGTATAGACAAGATATGTCATTCCACTTTCGTTTGGAACTGTTACATTCGAAAGCATAATTCGATTCAATAATAATAAGAATCCTGTGATACCTAATGTTAACATATTTATTTTTTTGCTATTATTTCTCACTCTGAATTCCACCTTTATCAAAAATAAAGCACTATTAACACCTTACCATATTGTCTAGATAGATTGAAATAAACTTAATATTTTTATAATCAGTATTAAAAAAGACCCAACCAAGGTAAATTCCTCAATTAGGTCTTTTGCTTTACCGTTCCAAATAAAATTCAAATCGTTCGCCTACATATTGGGTGCGGACATATTCGAAAGGTTCACCGTTTGATAAGAAGGAAACTTGTCGTAATTTCAAGATTGAGCCATTGCGCTTAATGTCGAGATATTCGGCAATTCGTTCTGAGGCAAGTTGAGCTGAGACGGTCTGTTGGGCACCGCCCATTTCATAGCCCCCTTTTTCGGCTAATGTTTTATAGAATGACGACGTGATTTCAGCTTTGCTGAAATCGGCAACTAAGCTTTGCGGCACGGTTGCCACTTCAAAACAGATTGGCATGTTATCGGCATAACGAATCCGCTCCATGCGGAGGACCTGCTCACCATCTTTTAATTGGAGCTTTTCAGCTTCACTAAGCGATGGGTTGGCAATATGAAACGAGATGGTTTTACTGGATGGCTGCTTACCTTGGGCAGTCATTAAGTCAGTAAAACTAGTGACGCCGGACATTTTTTCTTGCACCTTTTGGTTAGCGACATATGTCCCAGCCCCAATCCGACGTTCCAAAATCCCTTCGTCAACTAATGTTTGTACGGCTTGCCGTAATGTCATTCGTGAGACTTCGAAATTTAAAGCAAGCTCCCGTTCTGAAGGAATTCGATCTCCAATCGACCACTTGCCGGCTTCAATATCCTTTTTAAGTTGATTATGAATTTGAATATAAACAGGTGATTCCATGGGACACACTCCTAACTATTAATGTTGATAGCCGTTTCCAAAGCTGTAAGTTGCGACTAAGTTTTGCTGATGGTCTAAGAGGTTGAAATCAGCATCCCGACCTTCTTCTAATTTACCTTTTTGTGTCAAGCCAAATTCTTCAGCTTGGTTAACACTTGACATCATCACAGCTTCAAAAATGCCACAACCCGTAAATGTTTGAATATTCTTGAAGGCATCGATATATGTTAACACTGATCCGGCTAAAGTGCCATCTTCGAGGCGCGCTTGTTTGTCTTTAACGATTACTTTTTGGCCCCCCAATTCGCTTTCGCCTTCTGCAATCCCTTTAGCACGCATTGAATCAGTAACCAGGTCGATGCGCTCTGCCCCTTTTTGTTCATACGCCAATTTAATCATATCCGGGACGATGTGGAAGCCATCGGCGATTAATTCAGCGTACATGTTGTCTTCTAGCATTGCATGCCCTGTCACACCAGGTTCGCGATGCTTAAATTCACGTTGCGCGTTGTATAAATGTGTGACGTGCGTTGCTTTACTTTCGAGCATTTGTTCGCGGGTTGCATTACTGTGACCAACCGAAGGGACGATGTTGTGTGCTAAGCAGTAGTCTTCGAATGCTTTTGAACCGGGATCTTCTGGTGCATAAGTAATTAAACGCACGCGGTTGCCAGATAGCTTGTTCCATTCGTCCAACAAATCAACATCTGGATCTTTAATAAATTGTTCTGGTTGCGCTCCTTTGAAGATGGGTGCGATAAATGGCCCTTCCAAGTGAACCCCTTGAATTAATGGATTTTTTTCAGCTGCCGCTCTAACCCCACGCATGGCATTGGCGATGTTTTCGTTTGATTGCGTCATCGTTGTTGCAAATAAAGTCGTGACCCCTTCGTTTTGCATCATCTTAGTTGCCATTTCGTCGATTTGGTCAGCATCGCCATCCATTGCATCAAACCCATACCCGCCGTGGCAGTGAACGTCAATGAAGCCAGGAATAATTGTCTTACCTTTGACGTCTTGGATCGTTTCGCCAGCTTGTGCCTTGTAGTCGAACATTGGGCCCACTGCCAAAATTTTATCATCGAAACGAATATAACCATCTTCGATAACGTCATCACCTGTATAGATTACCGCATGTTTTAATACTTTTACTGCCATTATCCATCCACCTCTATCTTTAAATTACCTTTAGTATAAATGGTATAGACCAAAAAAACAAGGGATTCTGACTAAACTTTGAACCGTTTTCTTGTTAATTTGCTATACTATATTTATTCATTCATATTAAGGAGTTTATTGATGCTAAAAATCGGTGTTATTGGACTTGGAAACATTGCCCAAAAAGCATATTTACCTGTAATGGCGCAGCTGCAAGACCGAGTTGATTGGGTCTTATGTACCCGTCAACCAGCTAAATTAGCGCAGCTGCAAGCGCAATATCATTTAGAACGTGGCTGCTTGTCATTTGACGCATTACTTGAACAGCCACTTGATGCAGTTTTTATTCACACGCCAACTGCGACCCACTATCAGTATGTTAAACAAGCCTTACTCAATGGTTTACACGTTTTTGTCGATAAACCGCTAAGTGAAAATCCTCTGGAAGTCGCCGAGTTATACAAACTCGCGGCTAGCAAAGAACGTCTCTTAACGGTTGGTTTCAACCGCCGCTTTGCCCCATTTTTACAGAAATTAAATAACTTACCTGATAAGCAGCTGATTAACGTCACTAAAACACGCGTAGCTACGCGTCAACCAACTGCCTTTGCCATTTATGACCTGATGATTCACACTATCGATACGGCGCTTTTCTTGGCTGATTCACTAGGTACCAATTACAAAATCCGACCATACTGTCAGCAGGATGCAAACGGCAATTTACAACTCGCGCAATTAACGATTGAAACACCGCGCCAATTAATCAGTGCCACTTTAAACATGCAAAGTGGCACCAATCAAGAAATCACCAGTCTCCAAACCCCGCACGGGTTATTCACCGTCGATAATCTGACGCACTACACAACACAAGCGGCAGAAGGCAGTCGCATTCAAACTGCGGCTGATTGGACCCCCACATTAGAAACCCGCGGATTTGCGCCAATGATTAATGCGTTTATTACTGCCCTTGAAACCAATGGCGCAAACCCAGTCTTACCAGAAAGTAGTTTGCTCACCCACCAACTCTGCCATTCAATGGTTCACTTTACAAAGGCGTAACGCAAAAAAAGCGGGGGATTTGATACTCAATAAGGTATCGAATCCCCCGCTTTTTAAACGTGTTGTTAAACATATCATCTTGCGTTTAGCTGCGATTATCAGACAACCACGCTCGAAGCTACTTTATTTCTGGCTTTCTAAATCCTTGGCAATTGTTGCGTCAATGCCCTTGACCACTGCCGTCATTAAGCCGGCTTCCTCCATTGCCAATAAACCAGCAATAGTTGTCCCACCTGGTGAAGAAACTTGATCCACTAAATCCCAAGGTGAAACATCACTCATGAGCACGTTTTGAGCACTGCCTAAAACAGCTTGGGCTGCAATCTCAGTTGCGGCCTTTTTCGTTAAGCCATGTTTAACGCCCGCTCGGGCCATCGAATCAATAAATAGATAAACAAACGCTGGTGAACTCCCAGCCAACGCGCTGAAGGTTGTGAAATCTTTTTCGCCGATTTCAACCACGCCACCGAGTTGAGCAAGGACGTCCTTCACACGAGCCAATTGGTCTGCATTGACTTGTTCATTCCCAACAACAGCTGTGATCCCTGCACGGTTGGCCACGTTGACGTTTGGCATGATGCGTAAAATTGGTAAATCTGCGGCAGATTGTTCTGCTAATTTATCAAGCGATAAACCGGCTGCCATTGAAACCATCAATGGTTGATGTGCTTTAAAAGCCGCATTTGTTTCCGCTAGAACCTGTGGCACAATGTAAGGTTTTACCGCTAAAAAAATGATATCGGCTTGTTCAACCACTGAATTGTTATCTGCAACAGCTGTAACCCGTTGTTCAGCCACAAAATCCGCGTAATTCGCTGGATGTCCGCCATGCACTAAAATATCCGCTGTTGCGATTTGATCAGCTTTCACTAACCCTTTAATCATTGCTTGTGCCATGTTACCGACACCAATAAATCCAATTTTCATTCTGCCACCCCTTTTAAGATTGCCTCAAGAATACCGGACTAGCAGTTGAAAGTCAATTCTGAATAAAAAAAAGACATCTATGTAAGATGTCTTTAAAGTATTGGGCTAGCTGGATTCGAACCAGCGCATGACAGGATCAAAACCTGTTGCCTTACCGCTTGGCCATAGCCCAATCAAGTGGAGGAGAGTGGATTCGAACCACCGAACCCGAAGGAGCGGATTTACAGTCCGCCGCGTTTAGCCACTTCGCTACTCCTCCATACGTTTCCTCTTATCGATTCAACTATATTAGTTTACAAAATAATCAACTAAAAATCAACCCCAAAATACAAAAAAAGTCTCAATTATTGCATAAATAATCAAGACTTTTTTTAATTTAATTGACACCCTCCATTAATTTATGGATGGGTTTAACGAAGAAGATTAAGATGATACCAAAAATGGCACTCACAATCCCAATCCCTAAGAAATATCTAATTTCAGTTTGTGGTGAATATAAACGTACAAGTTGTGCATTAACCGCTTGCCCTGCAGCATCTGCTAAGAACCACATACTCATCATTTGTGCTTGGAACGCTTTTGGTGCCAATTTAGTCGTAATTGATAAACCAATTGGTGAAATTAACATTTCAGCAATCTCAACGATGAACCATGAACCAATAAGCCAAAATGGGCTAACTCGACCAGTTGTTCCATTTAATAACCCAGGAAGTGCCATGAACATGTATGATAAACCGGCGAAGATTAATCCTACCGCAAACTTACCAGGCGCTGATGGTTGTTTTTTCCATGTGCTCCACAACCACACAAACAGCGGCGTTAAAAGCATAATAAATAGCGGATTCAATGATTGAAACGACGAAGCAGCCAAACTCATATGACCGATGTGTAGTACCGTTCGATCCTCTGCGAATAACGCCAAGACAACGGAACCAGATTCTTCGATTCCCCAGAAAACAGCAGCAGCAATAAATAACGGAATATACGCCAACACACGTGAACGTTCTTTCTTAGTAACTTTTTTGCTAGCTAACATACGGTAGAAATAAATAATCGGTAACGCAATCGCAACGATTGAAATAATCAAGACAATATTGTCAATATTTAGGTTACCTGTAAATTGCATTGCAGCAACAATTATCACAACTGCAATTAAACCAATAATAATTCTACGAATTACACTTGATAATTCATCTGCAGCTATTGGATCTGTAGGTTTTGAATTGCCTTTACTAAACTGCGAGCGACCGCGGTAATATTGAATTAAACCAAAAAACATCCCAACAGCGGCTAACGAAAAGCCTAAATGGAAATTAATTTTCTGCCCAACTGCACCGACAATAATGGGTGCAATGAATGAACCTAAGTTAATTCCGAAGACAAACATACTGAAACCTGCATCTCGACGACGATCATCTTCACTATATAAACTACCAACCATTTCAGAAACATTTGGTTTTAATAGCCCAGTTCCTGCAACAATCAAAGCAATTGAAATAAATAAAGCTGCTGCACCCATTGGCATTGCTAACGCAATATGTCCCAACATAATCAATACACCACCAATAAAGACGGTTTTGAAGCTTCCCCAGATTCGATCGCTTAACCAGCCGCCAACAACACTGGCTAGATAAACCATTGAACCATAGATTGCCATTACTGACATCGCTGTTGTCTTGTCAAAACCAAGACCGCCCTTATCTAAAGCAAAATACATATAGAATAATAGAATTGCACGCATCCCATAGTAACTAAAACGTTCCCACATTTCAGTGAAGAACAGTGTTGATAGCCCATGCGGTTGACCAAAGAATGTTTTTTCTTGTTTATCTTCCATTGTAATACCCCACTTTAAAACTTTATTATTACGGAAACTAAGAATTTGATAGTTACTAAATTGAATCGACTTGCCGATACAAGAGATCTCTTATCATTCGCTTAGAATCTATAAAGGCTATTATAATCTTATTTTAATCTTAAATCAATTCTTTTTTCAATATTAACCGAATGACTTTCAGCATTTTTTCATCAATTAAAGACACACGATCCTTTTAAACGAGGGATACCCATCATGTTTTTAGAGGATATGCTGTAATGTCAACCATCCTTTTCATTATATTACTTCATGGGCAGGCCAAGTAATATACGAAAAAAGCATCGTAGTTACTGCAATTCCAGTAACCACAATGCTTAATAGGACAATATATGCTAATGATATGCCGGCTGCAGGAGTCGAACCTGTGACCCTCGGTTTACGATACCGATGCTCTACCAACTGAGCTAAGCCGGCATTAACGATGACCCGTACGGGATTTGAACCCATGATACCGCCGTGAAAGGGCGGTGTCTTAACCACTTGACCAACGGGCCGAAATAAAAAACGATTGAAATATCTCAACCGTTTAATGACTCCGGTTGTCAGGCTCGAACTGACGACATCATGATTAACAGTCATGCGCTCT
>NZ_AYZB01000057.1 GCF_001436415.1 Latilactobacillus graminis DSM 20719 | reverse complement strand
CTCCATATATTTGTGAAACGTACACCATTTTTGGTATACTTATTAATGTACTAAACGTCAGCGTTTCGTACTGTCACAGAAGTGGAAAACGGCTAACTTTTGTTAGGGGTTATCTACAGGCGTTAATTATGGCTAAAGACTTTGTGCCTGTAGATAAACAAAAAAAGAGGCTTGCAACCGTAGTTGCAAGCCTCTTTGAATTTCAACTCCACTCGCTCATTACTAAGATACCGAACAATGTTCAAATCGCGATATACCAACCTAATAGAAAATCCCTACTAGTCTAAGCATAATCAACCTAAATTGGTAAAATTATCCTTAGAGTATGGCAAAAAGCTCACCGTTCGAGTATACTTAATAACGAGTTGCGCGGAAGCGTCAACTCAAGGAGAGCAAGGCTACTAGGTCGTTTGTGGACTTGGTTAGCTTCACCTTTCAATCGGCCTTGCAGGGCTGTTGATCGGCGCTCTTCTTTTTTGTTTTTCCACTTCTGTCGCAGCACGAAATCAAATAATTCGTGTTGCATATTAACTTGTCTTAACCTTACCTTTACTTTTTTCAAAA
>NZ_AYZB01000008.1 GCF_001436415.1 Latilactobacillus graminis DSM 20719 | reverse complement strand
GTTGCTTGCTCTGATAATTTTGTAGATACTGAGTCTGGAACTTCTCGAACATGAATTCTAACCATGTTATTTTCCCTCCTAAAAAGTTAAAGAAATTGTATGCATTGCGTAATCGCTGCTGAGTAATGAATGAGCATAAGGGGTTTTGGCTCCACTTCGTTCCGCCACCCCAGCAGAGCTGGGTTCACCCAAGTTCCACAAGTGCCTGAGATTCGCCCCAATTAACCCCCAAATTCTACCCAATTAACCCCCAAGTTCGCCCCAACCGACCCCCAACGTTCACCCCAATTAACCCCACTATTTTTAGCCTAGTTGTGGTTCAATCGGCGGAGTTTTGCGCGTAGATTATTCTGCTGATCGTATAACTCTGACAATGCTGTTTTCGCTTTAGAAAGAGTCTCTTTAGTGCTTTTAATGCTGGCCTTAATTGTCGTAATTTGTGACTCAGAATCTTTTATGTCAGCATCAGTTTGGTAGGCTTCGTCAGCTTTGATAGCTTTAATTTTGTCGTACATAGCCTTCAGTTGCTTGTTACCTTTTTTTATATCTTGTTTAACGGTGTTGATCTTTTTTTCGTTTGTATTGAGATCTAAAGTCAATCCCTCAGCAAGATATACAGTTTTCTTACGAGGCTTACTAATTGTGCTAGTTTTTGTCTTTCGGTAGTCGATATTGAACGGTTTCTGTGCTATTTTTTTCGTATTAGCAGTGCTTGTTGCCTGATCATTATCGCCCTTTAACATGCGCTGATAGTCTTTTCCAGCAATCAGCTGTGTCTTGTCTAACTGTCCAAAATCAATCAAGAATCGATGCCACTTTGGTTTAAAATTTTTGAATTGAAGCACGTAGTAGTGCTCGCTAACTTTCTTCAAAGTGGAGGGCAATACCGTTTCGTGCTTGCCGTCTTTTTCAACTTGACCAATGATTGCTTGATATTTTTGGCCAATGTTATTGCTGGTTGACTCATTAATTTCAAACAAAATTTCGCCATAACCTGCCTTGGAATTGATGTTGCGTTGCACAATTTTTACCTTCGCGTTGCCGATGGTTTGTTCTGAAGCAAGCCCAATTTTGCTATCAAATATTGGGCTGTCATCGACAAAAATTGAACGTGACGACAAGAAAAATGCCGTACCAACGACCGACAAAACAGCCATACCGATGTACAGATAACTGCCAATACGTGAACGATAATGTGTAAACCAAGCTACTAGTTTTCGATAGATTTTATTCAAAGATTAGCCCTCCTGGTTCAATAATTTAGGAGCTGATTTAAACAACTCCTTAATTTTTTTTACGTCAGTTCCACTGTATTGGTGTTTACCAACCACCAGCGTTGGGACGCTCACAAGATTGTATTGATTGATGTAAGTTCGATTCTCTGGCATGTCTAAATTCACCATTACAACATTACGAGCGACTAGTTTTTGCATGTAGACTAGCTTGTAAATTGTTCGGCATGTGCTACAAGTGTCACGGTAAAAGAAAATAATCTTGTGCTTGTTTTGCTGGTCATTTAACGCAACGTAGGTCTGTTGTGCCTCCGATTTTTGCGCGAAGTGGTTAAATACCGCATAACCTGTTAGGCTAACTGGAATCAAGCAAGCGATCAAAATGACAGCTTTCAGCACAATCTTTATCAGTATTCTTTTCAAAATATGAACCTCCTACGATTAGTTAAAAGCATAAAAAAACACCACTAAACGTTGTTCGCGATTAGTGGCGAAGTGAAGTGAAATTTCATTGTTCTTCTGTGCTGATTGGTGTTTTGGGGGTTAGCTTTGTAATTTTGTTAGTTAAGAAGTTGTAAGTAACCTGGTACAGCATTTCGACCTTATGTGTTTGACCAGCAATCACATTGGTTGAACGAACGTCGGCTAAACCACTTACAATTTCCTTGTTGCTGAGTTCCTGGTTGAAATAAAATTTAACGTCCGTTAGCTCCGAATTAACGCCCTGAGTAGGCTTTTTGTTATCGAATCCAGTGCCTTTAAACACTTGAATTGGTTGTTTTTCAGCCAGACTTGCGGCAGCATCAAAGCGACTTAAATACGTGTCGTTATCATAGGTTAAAATGGTTTTAAAGAACTTTTGAATGGCCGGAGTGCTGTTCAAAGCACGCTCATTTAAGACCTTGCTTTGTGCCGCTTTTGACTTATTCCGTTCACTTTTTTCAACGGTTTGATGTAGATCATCATTGAGTGTATCGAGATTTTTATTCTTAGCTTTTTCAGACTTAATTTGTTTTTGTAACGCTACATTGACCTTTGTAGCCTGATCGGCATGGCCTTGTTGTACAACGCCAAATGCAATAGCAACGAACAAACCACCAGCTAAGACGGTAGAAATTAAACGATTATTCATGGGACACCTCTTTCATGGAATAGTAAAAAACCACGTCTTAAAGGTGCTTAGACGTGGCTTTATTGTGTGATATAATAACTGAAGCAGAAAGTTAGTGACGGTTGGCCAAACTTGATGTCAGGTGGTGGTGCTTATGCAGTATTTTGCGAAGTATCCAAAATCTACAGAAAGGAGTAGCCATTTTGTTGTTAGGGATTATTCTAGCCGTAATTTCTGGTGTAACAGTCATTGCATTGGCGCTTAAAAAAGCGTTAGATGCCTGTTCATTAGTAGTTGTTGCATGGAAGAACCTCATTAAGACAATAAAAAAATAGCCGTCCCTTACTTTTGACTGAGTAGGATAGCTATCATTGTCTGAATAAAGTCAACCGTCTTTAACGGTCTGCTTAGGAGTCGTGTTCAAGCACGGCTCCTTTTTGTATGCCTTAATTATATCACGGAATTTTTAGAGAGTACAGTTGTGTAATTTAAATTACACAATGTGTGTAATTCGAAATTCACATATTTAGGTTATTGAATACGACCAAAGCCACCAAAATGGGCTTTCCAATAGCTATTGTCCATTTTTGCAATCTGAACATTATCGCCCTGAGCGGCAATAAATTCTGTTTTAGAAATAACCATTCCGACGTGCGTAATTGCTTCTCCACGTCCGGTATCATAGGTATGTTCAAAAAAGATTAGGTCGCCGGCTTTAACGTCTTTGGCATCGACGCGTTTAGTTTTATTAAATTGATCCTGGGCAATCCGGTTAAATGGAACCTTAACACCAGATTGTTGTAAGATCCATAACGTGAATGCGCCGCAATCGAAAGAACTAGGATTGTCTGAGTTAATGTTGGCACCAAGTACGTACGGCTTACCAAGTTGCTTTTTGGCCAATGGGAAGACTTTATCAAAATAGCTCATCTTTTCGCCTGAAACAGAAATATCATTGGGATTACAGCCACCGCCAATTTGACCGATTGTTTCACCTTGACTGAAGTTCTTTGTATTTTTCATTTCGGCCATAAATGACGCAACCATCTTGATCCAGTTAGCCGTGTTAGGAGGACAATAGACGGGGCCTAGTTTGTCCAGCGTGTTTAACCCACGTTCGACTACCAGGTTGTGCAACGTCTTCTTAGAAGCCTCCATGCCCTCTTTCATGCTACCGTAGTGGATTGGTACCTCATTGATTGACATACCAGAGGGGTTATTATCAATTCGGCAAGCACTTGAGGTGCCACGGCCAGATTCAACCATCATGATCGCGGCCGTTAAATACACACTGACTCCCGCTTCATTTGAGACATCAACAATATCCTGAGCATGTGGTCCAAGCGCACCGCCATTTTTAAGCATGTAGGCCTGAAATTGCATGCTATTAAAGTCTTTATCGACTAATGAAGTTGCACCACTCCCCCCACTAGATACAGTCGAGCAGCCGGTATTATCTTTGTTCATTTCATTCGCAGTTAGCACAGAAATTGCCGAAATAAGAACAGTGTTGACAACTACCAGGGTACAATAGAGAGCGCCAAAACCTAGCGCGACCCCCATCAAAATCAACACGATTTTTTTGGATAGCCATTTCTTCATCGTGTAACCTCAAGCTGTTGGGACGTTTCTTTTTTGACAGAATTATTCGCACCAGGGATCAACCGATTTAGCGGATTTAATGATTTTTTATCCTCAACAACAACCTTTTCATTCTGAAGTAATGCCTGGGCTTGTTTGAGATCTTTTTGTTTAGTTAATCGCGATTTAAGCTGGCCGGTTTTTTCTAGTTCCAAAACTTCATTCCAATCACCGTTGTTGATGTTTGGCATCTGGAGAAATGGGTGCATCTCAAAGTCTTCAGCCTTCATTTTTTTTAAACTATCTTTTACATACTCACGACCGTGTTCGTCATTGTTAACTGCAAACACAACCTCTAACTGCTCATTGTCCTTTACAAAGGGCGTGAGTGATTCAATCTGTTCCTTCATAGCATCATATTTTAAACCGCTCTGTGAGAAATATATGGCCTTCTCCGGGTCGTTGGTTTTGAGATTATGCTCAATCAAACTGAGAGCCTCAATCGGAGATTCGGTTACATACAGCCGTAGTGGTTTGGTTAAGTCTTGAAATATGGGAACACGAAAGCCGCCTGTGCTACTTGAATTAGCCGCTATCCCTTTGTAATATGGGCGTCCAAGTTTACCCGTAGCCTGGTTCAAACGCTTTTCAAATGGCTGTCTGTAAGTCCCCTGGACATCCGCACCAACAATATTGGCCACGTTATTTGGATCAGTCCATTTAAATAAGACATTTTCTTTATTATCTGAACTGATTAAACCAGCTTTAGCCAGGTTATCAACATATTTGGGATCTAAAAAACGCTCATTCACTAAGAATGAGCGTCCTTTGTCAGATAATGTATTTGTATCAAAATTTCCACCCTTACTGAGTGCCTTCAGCGAGAATGGTGGCTTTTTTTCATGGACACTTTTCTGCTGAATAGATTTGCTGATTCCTGTACCTTTAAAACTTAAAAGCTGATTAACCGTCTCCTCATAGGGTTTTTGAAAATACTCGACCGCAAAGTCGATCGCATTATCAAATGAGGAGAGCTGATTGTGAGCATACCAAGTGACAACTCCGGTCTTTGGATTGGCCCGCATTGAATCATGTTCGGTGTGTGCATATTCGCGCTGTCCCATCTTCTGAAAGGACTCTCCTTGCGCTAACATAAACTCGTACATATTAGTATGACGTGCTTTTTTTAACTGACGTAACGTAAATTTTGCCATGCAAATTACCCCCTTTTAAAAAAATCCGATTATTATTTCTAATATCAATCCGAACGCAAAAACATAGACAAGCCATTTCAGTAGTTTGTTCCGATTCATTGGTGTGGCTTGTTTAGAGTCTGTTTTTTTCCCAAAAAGTAATAAACGTGATCGTTCCTTTGTTTCACGGCCAATCACTTTTAGAGTTTTTTTAATGCTGCCTTTTTCCTTCTTATCTTGAACCATTAACGGCCACCTCCAAAGATTGATAGATCAGATGCACTAATCTGCATTGCAAACTGAAGCGTTGTAACGCCTCGAATATTAAAGACACATTGACCTTCTTTTAATTCTGAAATGTCCTTAACGTCCTTGTCACTAATACTTTCCCCGAAGACTTGTTTAATCAGCTGGCGAGCTGATTCATCCTGGTTAAATAGAAAGCGATAAGTCGTACTTTGGAACATGGCCATAACAGCTTTAGACATTTCACCCAACTGGCCATCACTCGATTTATCTGGGAAACAATCAGCTAAATGTTGCGTAGCAACCCAAATTCCACCAAACATTTTTCGAAGTTCTCGACTGAGTTCTGCAAGCTGGTTGATCAACAACACATTTTTACTAGTGACTAGTTTATGAAATTCGTCAATGACAATCGATGAGAATTGGTATTCGTCATTACTCTTAGTATTGTTATCAAATTGATATTTTTGAATTTCCCCACGTTGCATAACCTCATTAGTGATCAAAGCTACCAACGTATAAAATTGAGCGTTATAGGTTGAATCTCCCAAACTGCTCAAGTCCTTCATGTTGAATGCATAGACTTGGCGCTCGAATGAGTAAGATGAATATTGATTAAAAATCTCCCCTCGACTCGTTACCAGGTTGTCTAGCTTCGTAATAAGTTGGTTCATGGCCACGCTATCAGCCGGTGAGTCATCACGATGTTCCTCTAAATAGGCTAAAAAATCAGCTGCCAAAGGGTACTTGTGTGGATCTTGTTGAGTAATCGTGTCCATTGGTAATGCATTTGCATCTATCCAAAATTCATAAAATGGCCGGAGATACTTTTCAAAAAGGTCCATAAGATAATCACCTTGTTCAATATTCTTAGCGATCATGAACGTTGTCTGAATTCGATTAAGATTCGTATCGAAGGAGGCTTGCTCAAGGATTTTTCCAGACGTCTCATCAACATTGGCCGCAAAAATTTGAAACCAGTTAACTGGCAAGTATCGGGCGTTAACAGACTCACCACCAAGCTCTTCAGCTAAACGGACACCCTCTTGTCCATCTAAAAACAAGTAGCTGTAATTGCCAACCAACGTATTCTTTTTAGCTTCAAACTTAATAGCAGTGGTTTTCCCATAGCCTTGACCACCCACGATAATGCCGTTATAAGATTTACGCTCTTTATCTTTATGAAAAGTATCCAGGCACACAATACCGGTTTCGCTATATAAGGCATATCCTGTGTACATACCGGTTGGATCAATTAATTGGGAGTAGTTAAACGGATAACTACCAGCAAGCGAGAGACCACGCATTTCTTGCCCTTTTCGTGGCCGATTATCATTTTGAACTGCAAAAGGATCAAATAGCCCTTTTACTTCATCATCGATTTCATCAACGAATGAAATTGCGTCAAATGATCGCTTTTGAAATTTCTCGCGAACACGTTCAGCCGCAGAAATTACTTCTTCCCTGGTAGGTTCAAAAACATAAATACGAGTGTGTAGTTGTTTCATAGTTTCTTCACCACTAGTAATTGCTTCAGCGGATTCTTTAACACTATTGTAGTTAATGGCTGCTTCAGTCTTATCTTGAAAGTTGCGCGCCTTTGTCATTGCATCACTATGTTCTGTAATGGCCGAATTGAAATTCTTACGAGTACCCTTACCATCAGTATTAACCGTTTTGACATCAGCAGTGACCAGATACTTTGAGTTTTGAAACACATCTTGACCCCAGAAAGCATCGTTTGTAACACGGTACTTATACAAATGAAGCACCTTCAGATACCCGTCACCATATCGGATAATTTCATTATCTGCCTGGGACACGCCACCTTGTGGTTGAATTTGTGACAAAAAGATTGGGTCATATTCATGTTTATCAACGATTTCTTGAGCGCCTTCCGGTCGTCCAACAGTGTCGCTACCAACATAGAGGTCACTTGGAACTGTCACAGTACCAGGGTTGTGCAACTTAAAGATTAATCTAACTTTATCAGCTAAAGATACCTGGCTTAACGCAAAATATGAACCTGAATAGTCCAATATATTCTCACGTAAGTGATCTAAATCGTCCTGGTCTTTTGCAAAAATTTGTAGGAACGGTTTAAACGATTGTCGATCATGACCAATTTCATCAAATTGGCTAAGTGCATGTTGAAATTCACGTTCGATATATGGCGTTCGATACTTAACTAATGCCTGACGTTTCTTTAAATATTCCACATTCATTGAAACGTCTTCCGAATAATTGGTAAAAATGATTTTAATATCATCTGAAGAACTCAGCCCTCGTAGCATCGACCAAAAATCACGTATCGCAATCCTTTTAATATCTTCAGTAGAATCTTGAACAGGATAGGTTTTAAATGCCAGAAAGTCTGTTACGTAGCCATCTCGCATGGAAAAGGTGTTTTCGTCAATAATCCGGTTATAACGAATCCAATCCAACGTTGTTCGCCCAACACTATTGGAATCGTTCTTCTTAGAAGCCTTAGGTAATTTTTTGAAAAGAGATTTTTTCAATTTTTTAATTTTAGGCGACTTATGGATTTTAATTGTTTCATCTTCCGCCTTTGATACCGGCAATTCTTCACAAACATGGCCAACATTGGTTACACCTAAGTCGGTCTTTTTCGGCTCCGGGGGTTCAGTACCCCCACTACTTTTATTTTTCAGTGCCTCTAATCTTTTATCAGTGATCAACTCAATACCTTCTCTCTAACAATTAAAAATGTTTTTTTAACTATTCATCATCAAACATCTCGGTTTCAGCTGTGTAGTATGGGATTGGGTGATAGCTTTGTTTATCCCGCATAAAGACGTATAACAGCCGTTGATAGTTCCGCTTTTGCGGGTTGGTCGAACTTGGGCTGATCCAAAACCATGCAATTAGTCCCACAAATATCATCGCCGGAATCTTTAAAGGCGCATAAACAAGTTTAGGAATCATGTTTAGACAAAACGAAACTAACAGCACAATCACGACAACGTCTAACATGCTTAGTTTCCCAACCAGCTTAACAATAGTTGTCATTTCATTAGGAACTATGAACTGAATTTCATTTCCATTATCATCGTACATTACAGCTTGTCACCCCTTTTATTGCCGTAAGATTTTTGCTTCAGTCCACGATTATCTTTCTGAAGATGGTACTCTCTAATGTCTTGACCAAACTCTTGCCCTCTTTGATAACTTCTTACTACTCGGCCAACCCTAGTTTGTGGGTTCGTGAAGTACGTTTTTGCATGTTTGATAACTGGGTTTTCGGGTTGCTCTCGCTTATCTTGATTTTGTGTCAAATCATCATGAGCAGATTCTTCATTTAGTGGTTTCCCGGCTTGATCTTGTTTATTACTTTGTTCGATTAATGGCTCGCCGCTCTGATCGTTTTGCGGTTCATTTGGGATTTCAGGCTCTTTACTATCATTTTTGCCCTGGTCATTCAATGGACGGCCGTTTTGCTGTTGATGTTCATCAGAATTATCTGGCAACTCGGTACCTGATTGTTCTTCTCCACCTTCAAGCGGAGGTTCCATGCCATCAAGGCCCTGTAAATCAGCATCGTCATTAAGCCCCTTGCCCGTTTGTTCTTCACGATCATCTTTAAATCCAGCCGGTGCGTCATTTTTACCAGCTTCAGGTTGATCCTCAAGCCCCTTATTCTGTTGTTGATCGCTCTTCCTCTCAAAATCTTTGTTATTTGACTTATCGTCATTTTGCTTATCCTGAGGATTTTTCTTATTCTGATCAGTCTTTAAACCATTGTTTTGTTGTTGCTTATCCTTATCACCAGATTGATCTTTAGCCCTATCTTTGGATTCATTTTTCGCAGTCTTCTTTTTAGCATCATTTAAAGGCTTGCCTTTTGACTTACCAGCAACAATACCAGCTGCTACACCAATACCGCCAGAAGTCATCTTAGCGATTTCTTCAGCCGAGTCAGTTGCTTTATCAGCTACTGCCTTCCCGGCAAATAAACCACCAGCCAACGTCCCGGCTGATGTTTTCAGACCAGCATCTACGCCCATTGCTTTTTGAATCATAACTGGCCCATCAAGTAGGAATTCAATACCGCCTAATAGCATCAGAAATTTAGGAATTAATGGCGCATTGGCGATACCATCATTCCAAATTTGAAAAACTCTATACTGCCATAAAGTGGCGGCCAGAATTGCAAAAGACGTTAAAAACTGCATGAATAATTCTTTAAATTTGGTAAAGCTGCTAAAAACTGAAAGCCCTGCGACCTTCAAAAATCCAAAATCAAAGCCAATCCGGATAATTAAGACTGTAGAACGAATACTCATGATTGCTAACGCTAGTATCCCTAAAATATAAAAAATAATATTTTGAATAGGGTGCCAATGCCAACGATAATACGAATCGGTGACAATCCGTTTAAGAGAACTCAGCATACCGCTAGTATCTGCGATTTCTTGAGTTTCGTATTGTTTCTTGCCTGGATCAGAATTATCAACGATACGATATTTTAATAGTTCATCTTCATTGGCTTTCTTTGGATCTTCAATCTTTTCGTTAATATCGAAATAGTCAATATTGGGTAAATATTTAGCGCCTAATTTGTTTTTCTTCTTTTTGTAGTTAGTAATGTTCCAATTCTGTTTTCCCAACATATAAACGTCATCAGTCGTTTCTCTGAACTGTTGCATCGCGGCATTTTTTTGGTCAGTAACATCACTAGCCACCTCATTTACATGGACAAAAGACACCGCCGAACTAGTAATATTAGCCAAAGCCATCATTAAAATTACTATATAAAACATATTGACCGGTGCGTCGGATTTCTCCTCTCCTCGATTACGAAAAATGAATATTCCGAAAAGAGCCAATGCAATTAGTAGAATGAGTCCTCGAATTCCTGATAAAGAACTCCATAACTTATCGTCCAACGTGTCGTAGAATGAAATTTTTTTGAACACATAGTTAAGCGCGCCTGCAAACTGACCATAGAGAAACATACAGCCTTTTACGAGGCTAAACTCAAAGCCCCGAATCGCATCTTTAATCATGCTGGCATTATCCAGGTAGTCTTTAATATGCTGAAGCATTGATATGATTTGTGCCTGCTTCATTTAATTCCATCTCCTTTCACAAAAAGGGCGAACAACTAATGTTGTTCGCCCTGGTTATTAATTAAGCAGCTACATACCTGGTCTAATACACTGCTTGAAAAGTTGCTTGCAATGAACGTTAACATTGAATCGACGACATCATTGGCCGCAACCGCGCCGTACTCATTATTAACAGCGGCATTTTTGAAAAGGTCACCGTCATTGTCAATGATATTTCTGATCGCAATTTGAGTAGTCATATTGACCGCGGAATTGTAAGGTTCACTCAAGAATCCTGTCCCTAATGTTTGCACAGCATGCTTGAGAATTTCTTCTTTTTCGTCAACAAGCCGGCTATCGTCTCCAATCCATCGAACAGATTCTTCAGTCATTGGTTTGGATTCTCGGTCGCCATCAATTAATACTGGTGTTACCTTCAGTGTTTTTGCTGTCGCCTTAATTTCTTCATTGGTAGTCATATTTATCACCTCCTTTTCTGGCTCTAATACAGGTGCTTCAGTTCCTACAATCACACGTTTATTTGGCCGTAGCTCCCACTGCATTTGTATACGATCAATCATTAAAAACTTGTTATTGACCCCCATATCCTTCCACGGCACTGCTTTTAATTGGCACCATTCATAGAAAGGCTTTGAGGCTGTACCGTCTTCAAGTCTATTTATAATTGGCTTTTGGTAAATACCCTTGCCATCGCCGTCTTTTGTGTGCATTAATCTCAAGACAACTGAGTTACCTTCAGCAAGTTCTCGAAGTTCAAAAGGTTCTAAGATTGGAATTCGTTCAACTTCTTCAGTCCGCGAAATGCCTAAATCTAAAATGCCACTCACGCTACGTCGCTTTTTGTAAACAGCACGCTTACCAATCGATTCCGAAATATATTTATTTGTTTTAAGCGATCCGGAACGAATGTAATACAAGATACCGGTATTGCCTAAAATTGTGTCCTTAACAGACTCACCATAAAGCTCAGTCATTTGTTCCAAATCTTGTAAAATGAAAAAGATAAAGAAGTGTTTCTTTAGTGAGGCAGTCCATTTATTGGCCAGATTCAATACTTTACCAGTATTACCAGCTTCATCATTGAACGACCAGACATCTCGCGGAAATACACTATCATCATTCATATACGCTCTAAAATTTAATCTTTGATAAATCTGTTCGTAAGCTAAAAATCCCAGTCCATTATTATCTGCTTCACTGTCTGACATCATAATAAACAGTGCTGTAGGTTTTTCAGTATCATAGGCTAAATCATCAAAATTAAAATCATCATTAGCCGCCGTCATCTTGGCCATACTTGAGCGCATAAACCACTCCATATCGCCGTTGAAATTCTGAACAATATTACCCAACGTTTGTTTCGCATCTTTTGAAGCCATCATGCCACGGTAATATTCTTTGGCAATCAACGCATCGTCCATTTCTCCAAAAAAGACGTCTAAGGCTGACTGTCCATCGTACTTCGCAAGTAATTGATCCATTAATTTTGTATTTTCTTTGGCGTAATTTAACAAATATGGGTGATAATCTGCCGAAATTGACTCACTAAACATTTTGTTAACTACGTTTTGAATCGTATACCCATTGACTAGTGAAAAATCATGTTCGATACTTGCCTCAACGATGGGATCAGTTGGATCAGCACTAAGGCTCTGTTCACACAATGCCAGGGCAACTGCTCTAAACAGTGTCCGTGATTGAATAACCCAGAAACTATCATCGTTCCCTTTGTCGTCTTTAGGCATCACAATATCACTTGCTTTGATGATTTCATCGGTCGCACGATCGCCAGCTTTGTCGCTAAGCACATGGTAGTGCATGGCTTCATCTTTCTTACCCTCAGCTAACAATGCTTTAGCCTTCAGACGACATTCATAATAATCCTTATAATAGCTCATTAAGATATTAAACATAGGGTATGGATCAGATTCACTTGGATCAACTGTGTTGATTATCCGAATACGATAGCCTCGTGCCAGCAATAAATCACGCCAACGTCTTGGCTCGTCACCGGCTGTTGCAAGATAGATAATGCTGCGCCGTTCCGCTTGATTAGGCGATCCTGTTCCAATGTAGATTGCTGGATCAATCAGATAAATACTCTTCCCAGCTCGTGTATGCGCTAGTGCAACAACATGAGATGGTTCAGTGGCAACAGCAAACTCAATCACGCCGCGGGCTTTCTGTTCTTCAGTTTGCGGATATTGACGTATCGGGATTCCAATAGTGCCTTTTACATACGCCGGTGCTGGTGCATTGACCTTTATTTCAACTGAAGGATAATCGTGACGCATTTTTTCATTGGTTTCTGGTGTAGTGGTTCCTTGCGTTAAGTCGTACTCAAGTGGCCGGTAGTTATCGTGTATTTTGACGTACAAGGTATATACAAACCCCGTTGTAAGCGCAAATAACACAAACTTAATAAAGGGGTGTGAAAATACATTTAACAACAAACTAAAGAACCCAGGCTTATTAACTTGTGGTGTAAGACCACTAGCTCGTAATTCATTAACAGCCGTTTGTACGGTAGATTGAATCGATGTTGCAAGTGCTGAATTTACCACATAATTTTCAAGTAGAATGAGCATGAACCATAGTCCCAACATAATTCTTTTTAAAATACGTTCGTTTGCAAGGAATCTCAATCGATTTTGATAAGCATCTTCATAGCCTTCTCGTTTAGAATCTTCTGGAAAATTCTTTTCAAAAAAATGCGTTACGCCTTTAGTAAATTTGTTGAATGTATCGTGTTCGGAAGACTGAAAGTAATCGAATATACGTTTTATCATTTAATACTCCTAGATCTACTGATTTTCCAACTATTCAAGCAGTAGTAATTTATCATTGAATTCAAAAAACCACTTCCATTTCAGAAGTGGTTTTCTATTCTCTACTTTTTCGATTGTATTTAATGGTACTTTACTTATTAGGCATTATTGCCACTTTTAAGCGCATTTAATGTTTTCTAGTATAATTAGTCAAGAATTAATTTAGAATTGACTACACGTCAAATGTAAACGGTAAAAAATTTTAAACTATTAAAAAAACGATACTTTATCAAAAGTATCGTTTCATTCTATTATTTACAGCTTTAATATAACTTTTTATCAAGTGAATCATTAAATTTCTCAAAACTTTTAATGGTTAATTCACGATCGTGTTGTTCCATTGTTAAAACCGTTGGATCTTCACAGCTATTTTGAATAAAATCATAAATATAGTCATCGCGGAAACCAATTTTATCGGCGTCTTTTGCCGTATTGCCATAATAGACAACTTTAATATTGGCCCATATTATTGCACTTAAGCACATTGGACATGGATAAGCATTAGTATACAGTTCACAACCAGACAAATCGTGTGTCCCAAGTATCGCACAAGCGTGACGTATCGTCACAATCTCCCCATGTGCCGTTGGATCATAGCTTTTTAATACCTGATTATGCCCTTCAGCAATAATTTTACCGTCCTTTACAACGACTGAACCAAACGGCCCACCAATTTCAGTTCCTACATTGCTTTCAGCCTGATTTGCCGCAATTTTCATAAACGAAGAGTCGTAAGACATTCAATTATCCCTACTTTCAATTTAATAAAGCTCATACATTATACCATTCTTGTATTTGTAAATATTTAATTAAAATAAAAAAGCCTCTATAAGAACCGATTTGGTACTTTAGAGGCTACTATTCTAGGCTTTACCTGGCAACATTGGTGTTACATCTTTCAGAATATGAATAACAATCGTCTTTTCTGTAGTATGACCGAATCGATCTGTAACAGAATATGTTACTTGTTGGTCTCCAGGAATTGTTGTATCTACCTCTTCAATACTTGTTTTAATCTTGTTAACAAAATCATCGCCATACTTATTAGTAGCTTTCACCCCTTTTAATAGATCAACTTTACTTCCCACAAATACAGTTTGGTCTTCTAACCCTTCAAACGTTGCATTTTCCGAGTAAACTGTCACACCACGTTTGAAAGTCGCCATTGACCCGTTATCATCGGTCACGGTATAAGTAATTTCTGTTGTACCAACTTTATTAGTATCAATCTGATCAACCGAAGCTTGAATTCTGCTAGTGACAACGCCATCTTCTTGATCCGTTGCAGTGATTCCTTGCATTACATCAAATGAAGAACCTGCCTCAACACTTATATCTTGTCCCGTAATCACCGGACGTGCATTTAAGACAAGCACAATTCGCTCAAATTTCGTTGTTGTTCCAGCACTGTCAGTAACTGCATAGCGAACATGATACCAACCAGCCTGCTTGGTATTCACATCATTGTAGGTAACTACCAATTGATTAGTAATATCTCCATCCTCTTGATCGTACGCGTGCATATCTTGCATTGGGTTAAAATTGTCTTTCACATGAATCATCATTAGTTTACCAGTAATTGTTGGAATTGCATTTGGAGTCACCGGCGGGGTCACTTCACCATTGTTGTCATTATCTGAACCGTTCCCCTGACCATCATTACTATTGCCGTTGTTATGGCTATTGTTATTTGTGTTCCCATTATCTCCTTTAGGCGGTTTCACAGTGCCAGGAGTTGTCTTTTTAAAATCATTATCTAACATATTTTGAATTGGATTCTCAGGCAACTTGGGTTCTTTGGCAATAATCGAAGCAGCCTTAACTAATTTATCGTGATTTTTGGCTACAGCCGCATGTGCTTCTTTTAAGGTGTTCCCGGTGAGAGCATCAGCAACTGAGTCGACCGAATCCTTCGCACGTTCGCTGACACTTTCAATTACATTATCGATAACGCTTTTCTTTTTATGAGTTTGTTTGCTAGATGCTGATTTGTGGCTTTCAGTCTTTGGAGCGCCGATTTTATCAGTGTTTGATCCGGTACCGGTGCTAGCATAAACACCACTGCCGATCAATAAAACTAACCCACAAACTGTGAAGATTGGTGCTAACTTTTTTTTCTTTTTTTCCTGGTTATTTGGTTGATTATTTTCTGCCATGATAATTACTCTCCTATTGATTTCAAATTCCGCTGCCAAACCTTTAAATTATCGGCGGCGGTTTGTCGCTGTTCTTCTGAAAGGTTATTGTCTCTTGACTCAGTTTGATACTTCTCAATTACCTGCTGATATGATTTACCAGCGTTAATCATATCGGTTAGATCGTGGTTCTTGAGTTTCTGATTAATTGCGATCGCTCGGTCAATCTCGCCATTTCGAATAAATTCTAATGCAATCGACTGTGTTAATTTGACGTTATTCAATTCAAGATTTAAACGGTACGCATCATCTGGCTTGTGCATTTTGAGATAGGCCACAACAAGCTCAGCTTTTCGCACGTTGGTCATCGATACACCCTTAATCTTTAACATTTTGGACCACTGCTTTTGATAAAAAGCTATATCATATTGACCATTTGCAGTTGGGTATCGCTTATTAAATGTTTCAAGTTGAGTTAACTTCTTATTTTTAAAAAGGTATTGTTCAGTGGCTTGTTTTTTCATTGGATATTCCTTTACAGCTTGGACATATTCTCCTTTTTGCATTAACTGGTTGTAGTCCGGTTTATGTGGCACTAATGCCCATGCTTCAAGTAATATCGGTAGTGCAATGGTACAGATCACCACTCCAAAAAACCAATTCCTAACACGCCGATTTTTAGAAAAAGCGAATAGGCGATCTATACGACCATGCTCAGCGCTAATTGTGGCAGATGGTTCTGCCCCATCTACCACACGCTTTCCTACGACTTTCCCTGGATATGATAGTTGCTCCAAAAACGTATTCGCTTCTGTAGCACTTAACTCACCATTAGTCACGTTCTCATTCACTTGGCGCTTAATATCGTCAATCAGCGATAAACCGCTTGGATAGTAAACCCCTTGATAACACGCCTTGCCACTTTCATCAAAAAGCGTAAATACAACATAGTTATTAGCGTCCAGCGCCTGCGTAATCGTGATCAATTTATCCAAAGAAAGCCGCTTATTCGTGAAAGTTGGCTCCGACTTATTTATTTCTGCCGTTATCAATGAGGTTCCCTCCTATTTAGTTAGTTCTATCCACCGAATAAGCCGGTGACAAAGTCGCGAAGTGCGAACAAGTTATAAATAACGCCTGTCCCAATAACACCCGAAATAGCCATTCCTTTTGCTTTACGTGTCCATTCTTGACCTAGGAAATTGTAAATACCACAAACTGCTAAAACAACAAACAGTAAGGTACTCCCTACTTTTTTACATAGATCTGAGATAGGCGTTTCCGCATTAGTTAATGAAGTTCCTATTTCTTCAACGCCTGCTGCTGCATGTGCCAAATTAGGCATCAATACGACTAAGAGCGC
>NZ_AYZB01000056.1 GCF_001436415.1 Latilactobacillus graminis DSM 20719 | reverse complement strand
TTTGGTTTGTCGAAACTTTGTTCAGTTTTCAAAGGTCTACTGCGTTGAAACAGCTTAATTAATATATCATTCCTAATAAGCACTGTCAAGCTCTTTTTATAAATATTAATTGGATATTTATTCAATCAAACTTGAACTGTCTTTTCATTAGCAATCACTTTTTGTCTCGCTGACAACATAGAATACTATACCAACATCTAAAACCATCGTCAAGTA
>NZ_AYZB01000055.1 GCF_001436415.1 Latilactobacillus graminis DSM 20719 | reverse complement strand
AAAAATGAGCATATTAAATACAGCAATTTGGATCAACTTAATCGTGCTGGTGCCGCGACTGCCTATCTGTCAGACAAGAACCTTGGCCGGTCTGAGTCACGTACTGAACAAACGTGGCAACCGACTGGGTGGCACAATCAGCCGGCCACAATTAATGGCCGGCGGGTTTTTCCGCAAAATAGAGGGCACTTGATCGCTTATACTGTCACTTTCGCATTAGATCAAGATGGCACCTACGT
>NZ_AYZB01000054.1 GCF_001436415.1 Latilactobacillus graminis DSM 20719 | reverse complement strand
ATGGCGCAGGACAGAATCGAACTGCCGACACATGGAGCTTCAATCCATTGCTCTACCAACTGAGCTACTGAGCCATTTTGAAACGGTCACAACGGGACTCGAACCCGTGATCTCCTGCGTGACAGGCAGGCGTCCTAACCAGCTAGACCATGCGACCAAATTGCGGGAGTAGGGTTTGAACCTACGACCTTCGGGTTATGAGCCCGACGAGCTACCAGACTGCTCCATCCCGCGATAATATAAA
>NZ_AYZB01000053.1 GCF_001436415.1 Latilactobacillus graminis DSM 20719 | reverse complement strand
TCTGCCGAAGCAACTGACACTAAGTATGGTAAGCAATATGAATTGAAATACAGCCAAACAGCATTAGCTGGTGCTGAATTCGATATTAAAGCTACTGCTGATATTTATGCAGCTGACGGTACCTTAAAAGCTAAACAAGGCCAATTGGTTGATCATATTACCACTGGTAAAGATGGTAAGATTTCAACAAAACAATTGTTCCTAGGTAGTTATGAAGCAGTCGAAACAAAAGCACCGGCCGGGATTGCCTTGCTTGAAAAAGCTATTCCATTCCAATTAACATATGCCGGCCAAGAATTAGCAATTTCACCAAAAGCATTAAACGCTCAAGATAACAAACAAGCGGTTAAGGT
>NZ_AYZB01000007.1 GCF_001436415.1 Latilactobacillus graminis DSM 20719 | reverse complement strand
ATACAAAAATCCCTCCATAATTATCAAATGAAATTATATTATTTCATCTGACAACCTTAAAGGGATTATTACAATAACAAAATTCGTTGTTTAATCGTGTTTTTTTATTTTTTCAATTGTCGACGTTTAGCTAGTCTTTCATTCATTCGGCGTACATCAATCCAATTGCTAATTTGCAGGCCCAGCCAAACAAGACCGTAAATTAGCGTTACGAACGATAAATGACGCACTGGATGCGCTATAAAAATAGACAACCAGCCATTATAGGCACCCGCTATTCCTACTAGCAATAAGACACCACAGTAATGGGCAACTAGCGCTAATATAAAAGGTGTTTTCTCGCTTTCAAAAATCATTGATAAAATCCCAATCAAGGCACTCATAACCCAATTGCTTAGAATATTAGCGCGCGTTATTGTAATCGTTGGGCCAAGACTCATGACGACCGCTAAAAAAGTCAACGAACCAATCAATAACCCAATTCCCGCACTTTTTAAACTTTTTTTCAGCATCCTTTTCACATCCTTAATTGTTGTCGCAACTCTGGTAAGTATTTACGACTCACAGTCAACTTTAACTGATTTGATAAAAAGGCCGTCATGCTACCAGAAAAGGCAGCCTCTAACGATTGGAGATGGTTCAAATTAATCGCGGACCCTTTTGCAATTTGAATGAAATCTTGTTGGTTTAATTTGCCGAGTATCTTCTTCAAAACACCCCGAATTTTATAGGTCGCTTCAATCGTGTAGAGCGTCACATCAGTACCGTAGACCTCTAGTGCAATAATATCGGTAATTGGCACTAACACGACCCGTTCATCAACTGTAATCGGATAAACATCAACTGATTGCTGGCGGGCTTCTAGTGCTTGAATCAACTCGATAACTGTCTGCGAAAGGTGAGCAGCTTGAACTGTCACTCGGATATCATCATCTGCCAATTGCTCATTTTGTTCAAAATTGACCTTCAAGTCACCCACCACCTTTTAATTGTCTATTATACCTTATTGATTGCTTTGCGACGACTGCTCTTGGCAAATATCAGTGTGAGCACCCCAAAAATAACACTAAATCCCACTAAGATTAAGGCATTTTCTTGCCAGCTGGTTAAATACTGCAACTGAATCCCGATGCCTAATGTCTGTTCAAACTGATGGCGCAATTGAGGAACCTGTTTAAAAGTCGTTTTTAGTTGATCAGCCATCAATACTTGGCGATAGATAGCCGCATTATATGGAAACGGCGTAATTTTCATTAAATTTTGAGCAGCTACCGGAACGGCCCCAATCGGTAAGTAAACCCCCGCAAAAAAGCCGGCAGACGTCCCTAAAATAGTGCCAATTTTTCCTAGAGAATCCAGATTTGTGACAAACGATAAGATCAGTAGGTTAAAAGTCGTCCAGACAATGCTACTCAACAATATTATACCCATAACAGGTAAGATTGCTGCTGGCGATAACACGAATTGATCCGTGAGATTAAAATAACCAACCATTGCTACAAACATAATCAACTGCATCAAAGTGCCAATGATCATGGCACTCACTAAGTAACTGAACTGAATGCCGATGAAGGACATATCAGTTAATACTAGATCGGCCAGTGTCCCCAATTCGCGATCGACAATCATCCGGTTCAAGCCATTAGCGGTTGTGGTGACTGCCGTCACAGTTAACGTCCCACCGATTAACCAGGGATCAAGTAGCTTCTGTGGGGCCGCTAATTGTGACCAACTGGCTAGCATATTATTCTTCAAAAAAACGAGGTATAATACAAACGTAATTAACGCGCCCAACAGTGAAAAGAACACTCCACTCTTATTATCGAAATAAAGCGCTAGGTGTCGTTTAACTAAAGCCATCATTAGCGAATCTCCTTTCCTGTTAGTGCCATGAAAATGTCATCCATATTTCCTTGGCGAAATTCAAAATGGGTAACCACTGACCGTACTTTTGTTAATAAGGCGATTGCCTGTTGATCATCGGGCAGCGCAATCTGTAATTGGTGGTTAGTTTGCAAGACGCGCCATTCTGGTGCTAATTGGGACAAGACAACTTCGGGATAATCGGTTTCAATCATCAACTGACTTTGTGCATAAGTTACTTGCAGCTGCTCAACCGTATCAGCCGCAATAATCTGGCCATGATCGATGACATATACAAAATCAGCTTCAGCCGACTCTTCTAAATAATGCGTCGTCAAAATAATCGTTAAGCCCTGTTGCTGACGTAATTGGTTTAAAGTCTGCCAGATAACGGTCCTCGTCTGAATGTCCAACCCAGTAGACGGTTCATCCAAGAAGAGTAATTTAGGTTGATGAATCAACGCACGGGTAATATCAACTCGCCGGCGCTGACCTCCCGATAGTGTCCCGTAGGTTTGCTTCAGAATCGACGTTAAACCAAAAGCGGTAATCAATTCACTTTCAGGTGTTAAAGTTACGCCTTGGTACATATCAGCACGACTTTTGAGATTTTGCCAAACTGTCAACTGATTATCCAAGACACTTTTTTGAAAAACAACGCCAATTTGCTTTTGATATTGGCGATTATCTGGCTTGAAGCCTGCCATCTCAATTGTCCCGGCAGTCGGTGCGATCGTACCCGTTAATAAATTAATCGTTGTTGATTTACCCGCGCCATTGGGTCCCAAGAAAGCCACTAGCTGGCCGGCTTGAACCGTTAAATCAATCTGCTTAACAGCCGTTTTAGCGTCAAATTTTTTTGTAATACCTGTTGCTGTCAGTAATATCATCGCTACAGCCTCCTTATCAATCACCTCAGTTTACTGGCAAAGTGGCTGGCTTGTCCCATACTTCTAGACAAGTGGTCTGAATACTGCGATAGGTTGTTATATTTAAGGTATGACAAGTTTTAAAATTAATCCGAACAAAAAAACTCAAAGCAATCAAGTACGAGTTTAATCCCAAAGTGGTTACTAATTTACATTGTTTTTTGATTACTAAAAGGAGGACATTTATAGACAAGAGATGACAAAACTAAAGCAAGATCTTCATTTAACAAGGATGAAACTAGCTGTTTCAAAAAAACTAGAGGCCTTTGCGATACTAAACAAGCAAATAAAGAATTAGCTAATGTCGTGCAATCGTTAAGACATAAATATTCTTTAGAAGACTTACTTAGCTATGTAAATTTTAAATAGAAAGACTTTTTTATTATCACTTACATAAGAAACAATAATCACAAACCAAGAGAAAGTCCAAATAATAACTGGATTAAGGCGTAAATTATAGATCAAATTAGTGACCGTATGTCCAGCAGTAGCTATCACAATGCGTGTAAAAGAGAATATCAACAGAACTCTGAAGATCTAATCGCAGATATTAGAGCGATTCGCAAAGCACATTCAGATTATGGCTATCGTCCCGTAACAATTGAATTAAACAAAAGGGTCTAAGCAATCCAACTTACCGAGGTCCAAATTCCTGAAAAAAGTAATATGCCAACCAAATCAACAAACGGCTATGTTTATAATAAACATAGCCGTTTGTCGATTTTTGTGACACATAAACCATACTAGCCACTGCTAACAAAATTCGTTACGTTAAATGTATGATTTTTTGCGACCTGTATCGCAAATACGCAGTCTCATAAAATTTGGCAAACTTGCTTTTTTGCTAGGCATGTTCTAGAATTGACACTAATAAATGGCTAGTCACAAAAAAGGAATAATTCTGTTCACTCTAAATATAAGTAAATCTAGAGAATTATTCCAAGAATGTCATTCAATATACAATAAAATTCAATCATGAAATGGAGTCTATTATGCGCATTGATACTAGCGAATATCCCACCGGTGAAAACGCCGTTCATCCTAAAAAAGTTAAACGCTTAAAATTACTTAGTAAAGTTGCAACAATCACCTGTATTGCGATGTATGTTTCTTATATTCCACAAATTATCGCTAATTTTTCAGGATCACCAGTCTCGCCCCTACAGCCCTTAGTCGCAACAATCAATGGGTGTCTATGGACCGCTTATGGCTGGAACAAAACCTATAAAGATTGGCCAGTTATTATTTCTAACGTCCCTGGTGTTATTTTTGGGCTAATCACCGTGATAACGGTTTATATCCACTAAAATTGTTGGTTAAAGCCACGATTTGAGTCAACTAATTTTTGATAAATAACAGAGAAGCAATCCATCATAAGTTGCTTCTCTGTTATTTTTTTGTCCCTTTACCCAGACATAAAAAGCCAAGGGGATGCCTTCTTTTATCGAAAGAAGACCACCTTGGCTTCACTTTGAAGTACCAACTATGTGCTTAGTCGGCCTTAAGTTTGTTATTTTGCTGCTCGTTTAACGTATGTGCCTTCTTGGGTATTGATTTCAAGTACTTCGTCCGCACTGATGAAATCAGGGACACTAACGACTAAGCCAGTTTCCATGGTTGCTGGTTTACCAGAACCGGTTACCGTGGCCCCCTTGATAGAAGGTTGTGTTTCAACAACACGTAAATTAACAGTTGTTGGTAAAGTGATACCAATCACTTCTGAACCATAAAATTGAATCTTGCAGTTCATGTTTTCTAGTAAATATTTTAATTCCGCTTCAATCGCTGATGTTTGAATTTCATATTGCTCATATGTTTCAAGATCCATGAAAAATGCCACGTTATCTTGGGTATACAAGTATTGAACGTCTTTTGTATCAACCATCGCTTGTTCCACTTTAACTTCAGGCCGCATTGTCGTTTCAACAATTGATCCTGTTCGTAAATCACGTAATTTAACGCGCATCACAGTGTTACCTTTACCTGGTTTATGATGATTTGCTTCCAAAACTTTAATTAATTTACCGTCTTGTTCAAACGTCATTCCTGCTCTGAGGTTTACTGCTTCAATCATGACTTGATCTCCTTTATTTAAAAAAATATTCATCTCTAACTGTAACAAATGAAAGCCGTTTAATCCAGCCCTCCTGTGGTAGTTATCCTATTTAATGTCGAGTTTATGAATCTTATCCGTTGGTTGTGGCTCATAATGTTGGTACATCTTCGTAATAGCCACTTTAGGTAAGCCTGATTCACTAATATAAATATTAGGTTTGAGGTATTTCTTATTTTGCATATCTTTTAAGTGATAATATTGAATCACTTGTTTCTGATGGCCAGTCGGTGCTTCATCTTGACCATAGAATTGAATCTTGGCCAATGGTAAGCTAATCGTTGCATTATTAATCTTGAAATAAGCAACATCCCGATTGCTTCCAAGATACGTCATCTTTTGTTGTTTATCAGCTTGATAGAATTGCTCAATTTGCTTCATGCTGTGATTATCGACCAGTCGGACAATCGATTGATCACCTTTGAAAAGGTGTAAGCCATCTAGCGACTGGCGCACGTTTTGAGCACTCAACATCAACCAAACGATCACCAACATACTGATAAAGTACACAATGTGTAAGCTAAGACTGCTAGCAGCGTGATTCAAACTAAAGGTGTAGCTATCCTCTAGCTCCTTATTCATAATTTGGCGCCGAATGCGCATTGCAATAATCTTATACGATAGGTACCACACTACAAGCGCGACTAAAGTTGCCCCAAAAGCTGTCAAAATTGTATTTTTTAGAATTTCTGAATCTGTCAATAATGGACTAAAGCCGCTCACGAGTTTAATTGTGAGCGCGCCAAGAATTAGAATCACAACCATTTGTAGTACAAAAAAACGGGTCCGGATACTTTTGCTAATCTTCGTGGCTGTTACCACTTTCGTATTATCTCCCATACCATAAATCCTCCCTTGTTAACCTACTTACCATTTTAGCATAACGTTTCCATCAAGTTGATTAAAAGTCCCTCGTTGTCTTATTTTTTACAAAGGCATCTTTCTTCAAAGGTGTCTGTTCAATATGATAAGGTGAAGTTAATCAAACGGAGGTGTCGATATGTTATATCCAGAAAGTTTAACTCAATTACTCGCTGACTCAAATCAGCCGGTTATCTCGTTATTCATTAACTTAGAGACTGGCGGACAAGCTATTAATGCAAACAAAATTAAGCTCAATAGTTATTCGAAGCAAATCCGTGAACAGTTAACCACCGACTATCCTGAAGAAAAAACCTTACTCAACCAACTTGAGGACTTACTAAGTACTGCTCCCCAAGAATTAGCACATATGCAGTCAGTTGCGTTTTACATCACAGCTGCTGGCCACTACAGCCAACCACTTCATTATCCAATCACGACTGAATATTTTCTAATTGCTGATCAACCCGACTTGCGCCCGCTCAGTTCGGAATTAAGTCTGAGTCTGAACGGGACCATTCTCTGTCTCAACAAGACTACTTTTAGTTTGAAATCCATTCAACAAAATGTCATTCGGGACTATCCTTTACCTAAAGACGCCCCAACAACCATTGAAATTGGGATTGGAACAGAGCGTAAAGGCGAAGTCGTCCAAGGCTTTTCAAGTCCCACCCACAGTTTTGTTGTAAAGGAAAATGAACAACTTATCGATCAAACTAACTATTTCCGCGTAATTGGCCGCTATCTTGATGACCTGCTACCTGAAAAAGCACCAATTTACGTGGTCACATTACCCGGTAACTTAAATCTCTTCAAGGAACTCGTCGTTAATCCAAACTACCGGATGGATCAAGCCATCCAAACTTCCCCCGATTCTCTTTCAGATGATGACTTACTCGACAAGTTGCTCACAAATGCGCGGCATGAACTCCGCCAGAAAGCGCTCGGCTTAGCAGAACGGGCAGCCAGTGCGTATCATGGTGATTCAAACCTCGGTGAGCCTGAGATTATTCTTTCGCGCATTAACAATCGTCAACTAACAGCACTCATTATCCCGACTGCACTTGCACCATCAGCAACCATCAGCGCCGATCAAATTGTGGATCTCAATCATATGATGATTGCGGCCATCCAAACTGGCCTGCCATTCTACCCAGTACCAGTTGAAAATATTCCGACAGGACTGGTGGCGATGGGAATCTAACATTTGTACACGCGCTAAAAAGACACTGACCGAAACAAGTCAGTGTCTTTTTAATTATGCATTAGCTTTTAAGTCAAACTGATAAACTTCATTTTGTTTCATTTGCGTCGCTTGGCCATTTAAGATGATTGTCCCACCATCTCGATTGGCGCTAACGGTCAACTGACCATTAGCCACTTTTAGTTGTACTTCCCCGTCTTTAACTGGTAAGTGGCAGTCAAGTTGTTTGAAGTAGTCGAGTTGTGGTGCCAGCTCAAAAGTTGCATAGCCCGGTTTTGTTGGTCTCAACCCCATAAAGTAGCGGCCTAATAAATAAATTGGGCTGGCCCCCCAAGCATGACATAAACTCTTACCATATGGGTCCCCGTACATTGCATAGTGCTCAGCACCTTGATCAGCAGGATTATATTCTTCCCAGAATGTAACTGCATCATGTTCAAGCATCCCACCCCAATAGTCTCGAATGATACCGTAGACTTGGTCTAAAAAACCGACTTTACATAGAGCATCTGCTTCAAAGAACTTGAAGTATGGTGTTGTGATCTGCGTAATGGCATCATTTAATAACACCGTCTTTGCTAATTGACGTTGTGTCTTAACATCAACAAAATCGAATAAGATTGCAAAAATATTCACGTGCCGGGTTACATGTTCTCGCCCTGATTCATAACTATCGATAAATGCGTGTTGCTTATCCGACCAGAAATAATGCATAATTGCCGTTTTCAATGTGGCTTGTCGGGCACGGTAAGCACTGACATCAACGCCGATTGCTTCACCACAAATAATCATCGCTTCATATGCTTTCCACAATAAAATCTGTTCTGCCCCAAGGGGTCCTTGGTGGTCGAATTCAGACCAGTCGATAAAAATCCAATCTTTTTCACGACCATAAACAAAGCCATTTTGATCAATCTGCGTCTCAAACAAGCCCATCATCGATTCCATTTTGCCATAAATGGATGCAACAAAATCTCGATCGGCACTCATTATATAATGATTCTCAACACCAATCAGCCACAATAGTGAATAATCGACAATTGTATTGAGATGCTGTTTCAAGTCATTCTGACCACGCAATGCTAATAACGTGCGCCGATTAATATCCTCGTCAAACATCAAATATTGATTAATTAAGTAACATTGATAGGCATCCCCAGACCAAATCCATCGATCACGCTTAATTCCGTCTGTGAAGAACAGGTTACTACACAATTTGAAAGTTGTTTCTGAGACTTGCCAGATTCGATTCATTAACTGGTCATCTGAATTAAACTGAGCGCGTTTCGGATAGGCAAAATATTCATGATCAGCAGTAATAGCAACTTGTTCTGGCATCACGTTGGGCACAAAAAGATAGCGAAAGGCCCGTTTACGAACTGGGGTTGTTTCAGTGACCGCTTCTTGTTTGTAATAGCACATTTCAACATCTAAAGCTTCTGTTTTGGACTCACCATAACAAAGGGTCACCGCTGCAATATCGGTTAAACGTACTTGGACTACACCGTTGATGGCTCGTTTAAAATCATACAATACGCCACCATTCACAACCTCAACGACTGCCGGTTGATACTGCTGGTGTTGATAGTACACTTGGTTCGGATCTTGTAACAACTGCGTATAGCGCGCACTAAACCCGACTGGATGTGTTTCTAAAAAATTAGAAGCTTGCCAATCTGCGGTCGTCTTAATCACATCACTATCAATATACACACAAGGCAAACCACTCGGATGACCGACAAATACTTCGATCGTTGTTGTTCCCGGTTGCAGGGTAATCTCCGTTTCAAATGGCGCCTTATGTTCATTAACGAGTACGTAACCTTGACCCTTGGCATGGACTTTAAAGGTCGTTGGTGCAGTCAATTCATAAGTTTTCTTGAACGACACATTTCGGTGACAATCATCCATGTACCAATAAGCTGGCCAATCAAAGCCGCGTTCTTCTCGGGTAAAATTTTGTAGCATCCCTTGATGAATTTCAAAATCGCCAGGATACCATAACCAATAGACTTGTTCGCTTACCATTTTCTTCATCCATTTCTATTTAGATTCGCTTGTTGGATCACTAATCTGATAACGTTTAATCAATTGCGTAATAAAGATTGCACAACCGCCATAGATCACAACGCAACCGGCTAAGACCCACATCAATAATTGGGGTGAGTAGCCCATTAAGGTAGGTGTAATCAGCGAAAAACCGGCCGTCAAAATCCGGACAATGCCGTACGAAAACCCGGTCAAGGAAGCCCTTGCATTTGAAGGATAAAAAGATTGACTCCAGATTTTATAAAGTGGTTCACCGCATAAAACTGTCGTTGTAGAATAAATGACATAGGCTACCGTGAAGACAAGCCATACATCGCTATAAATTCCCGCAAAGATAAACACAGTTAGCGCGGCCACTAATCCAACATACATAATATGATAACGATGCTTTGAATCAGAAACGCGAATATACCAGACATTGACCGCAAAACAAGCTACATTTGCAATTAATGCGATTAAAGTCGCAAACGATTGTGTCCGATGAGCAGAAACCACTAAAAAGTAATTAACGAATGAGCCCCAGGTATTGGCTGGTAAATTCCAAAAGAGGTAAAACCCAGTTAAAGCCACAATTGTAACTAAATACTGCTTTGATTTTAACAGCTGTCTTACCGAAACCTTTGGTTGTTCAACATTATGATCATTGGGATCGCCTTTTTGAACTAACTGATCTTCGATTTGTTTGAATCGCCCCGAAAAAACACGTACTGCCCAATCGACAATCGCCACAACGGCAATCCAACCAAAGATAATTTGCGGTGCTTTGGTGGCCATACTAGCGGTTAAGAACCCGACAAACTGCGAAATCAGAATTCCAGCGGTCCAAAAGAGTTGCGTCGCAGAAATCGCCTTCCCGTAGTCCTTTTTAGACACGCGTTCCGAAATTACGGCTAGCGAAGTTGGTAAATCGGCACCAGATGCTAATCCCGCAATGATAATGCCAACAAAAAGCCATGTAATATTCTGTGCTAGTGCAATCACCAAGGCACCAATAGCGACAAATAAAATATCAATATTAAAAATTGTAACCCGGCCAAATCGATCAGCTAACCAACCGCCCCCAAAAGACCCACAAGCCACTGCCACCGTAAGTGCCGTACTAATTGCTCCAACCATCAGTGGATTCAGTTGAAAAGCCTTTGTCCACAAAGGAAGCGCCACCCCTGCACTCACTAGTAATGCCGCGTCGAGGTAGGATGCAATCCCTGCCACTAAAATCAAAATGACGGTGTGGCGATTCTGCTGTTTAACCATTTTACCTCCATCCTTTCTAGTCATGGTACTTATAGGTATTTCTGAATTAAATATGCTGGTGTACAGCTCCACGCATGACAATAACTACTAATAATCGGGCTCCCATATGGTGAGAAATCAGGATCTTCCGGTTTGAAAGCTTCCCAGAATGTATCCGCACCTAAATCGACCATCTTACCCCAATAATCTTTCATCAATTGCACCGCAGCCTTGGTCTGTCCTGCTTCAAACAGTGCCTCGACCACGTGGTGATACATATACGGGGTTGCAATCCCAGTAATCGGGAATAGTTGAGCCACCATTTTTTGCATCATTAAGGCATTTTGATTGTCATCTAAGACATGGGCTAACACCATCCATACTTGGCTGGCAACGTTAATTTCACGGTCTTCACCCGATACAAAGAGCTGTTGTTGATCATCAAATAACGTTTCTCGCGCATAGCGTGTCATTTGCGCCAATAGCGTTTCATACTCAACCACGGCTTCATCATTCACCAAATGCGCCAATGTTATAAACTGTTTCAAAGTATAGATAAAAATCGCTTGACCAGCTGTCTCTTTATTGAAATCGTTCGACCAGTCAACAAAAACGGGCCAAGCATCATCTAATCTTAATGCACCCTGTGGATCAACCTTCTGAGCTGCGACTTGTATTTGTTTCTTAGCAATCCCGTATAAATCATCTAACACTGCTCGATCGTTAGTCTGTGCTTGATAGTCCGCTAGAATTGAAACAAAGAATAAACTATAGTCGAATAAGAACGTATCATCTGGCGTTAACTGTGGGGCTGTGAAAACGTTCGCCGGAATCTTCCCATCAGTGGTGGTCATCCCACCAAAGAGATATAAACACCGTTTAACCAATTCACGTTGATCAAAAGTCGCATAGTTAGCCAATGCTTGTAACCGCAAATCACCAATCCATAAACGACGATCGCGTTTCGGGCCATCTTCAAAAACGGTCTGCATACAATCTTGTAAGGTTTTAACACTAATATCATAAATTTTTTGTAGCTGTGGATCTGCTAATTGAACAGTTGGGGCATCTGTTGCTTCCACCGCACTCTCCGCTACTACTTGCGGCTTGCTAAATACCGTCTGCCATTTTGGAGAAGTATCTAGCACCTTTAATTCGACATATCGAAAACTATAACGACGTGGTAATTCAAGATGTGTCGGTAATGTATCTAAATGGATATATTCTTCTTGAATCCATGCCTTACTCAACCAACCGTCGTATTCAGCAGAATCGGCGGCAATTTCAGCCGGAATTTCAGCGAACTTCAACCGTAGATATAATGGCGCATCCATCGGTGAGCCAACCGAATCAATGTCGATAGAAAAATGCCCCACCTGATGATCGCCGAAATCTAAAACCAAACTGCCATCACGCCCCTGTGGATAATCGGTTAATCGAGCAACATCCTGCTCATTATCCACAGCTACGTAACCATTTAAGCCTGCTTCATCAGCCACAATATCGACTAACCGGGTTGGTTGAATCACACGTTGTTTTAGGACTGGTCGATTGGCTTCGGCTTTTGCTAACAATCTTTCGTCATGGTTAAAAACCACGTCATCATTAATTTGAAATGTAAATGCCATGTGTATTTTCCTCGCTATCCAAAAGAAGTTTCCGACAACCTAATTCTCCAAGTCGAATCATTATGGCGGAAACTATAATTTTTTATAATTGATCTTCAGTACGATATTTCTTCTGTAGACGCATCATTACTAGCCCTGCGATGAAGCTAACTACCACGATTCCTGCAAAACCAAACATTGTTGTTTTGATATGTTCCGGTAAGACTAAGATTGGTGTAATGAAGGCGAATAAGCCACAACAAATCCGGGAAAAGCCGTTGATAAACCCTTGTAATGATGCCCGCGTTTCAACCGGAAATGATTCTTGTGTCCAAACTTTATAGATGGCTTCGCCAGCAACTGGATTACCAACATTGTAACAAGCAATGGCTGCCACAATTGGCCATAGACCGCTATTACTAATCGCCAAACCAATCATTGCAATAAATTGGACTAGCACCCCAATCACGAATGCTTTATTCCGATACTTACCACCAGCAACTGACGCGAAAATCATCGTAGTAATTAATGAAATAACGTTTAGCACAATTCCAGCCCCAGTTGCAAAGCTTTGCGTTGCATGCGCTTTAACCAATGTAAAGGTTTGGAATTGGCCCCAAGTATTAGCCAATAAATTCCAGCAAACATAAAAAATCAAAATTGCAAAAAAGAAGCCCAGGTACTTCTGCTTTTCTTTACCAAATAACACACTCATAACAGAAACCGTTTTACCATCGCCTTGTTCCTTACGCGAAGCTTGGCGCGCATTGCCTTCATCATGAAATTGCTTGAATTTCGCTGAAAATGTCCGCCATAACCACGTGATAAAAGCAAAAGCCGCTAAGATGGCAAACACAATCCGTGCGCCGGTTGCACCGGCCATGCTGGAAACAATAAATGAACAGATATATGAAATAAACACCCCAACTTGCCAAAAAATTTGCGTTGATGAAACCAGGCTCGCAGATGTCGATTCATCTGGTGCATCATGTGATACCACCGTTAAGCTAATCGGCAAGTCCGCCCCCGAAGCCAATCCCATAATAATAACGCCGGCTAATAAGAGTCCAAAACTATTCGAAAAAATGCAAAGAACGGCACCAATCGCGTAAATCAAATTTAACCAATTAAACGCTTTAATTAAACCAACCATTTTTGAAATCTGACCTGCCAAAAGCGATCCAATTGCTATTGCAAACGTCAACGCACCAGAAATAATCCCGACTTGTCCATTCGTTAACCCTAATCCGTTTTGCCAAACGGTGATGGTTGCTGACAAACCAACAATCACCCCTGACCCTAACATCGAGCCAATTCCGGCCGCAGTTGCAAGTGGTGAGTACTGTTTTACTAATGCTTTTTCTGAACTAACCGCTGTGCTCATATATTGTCACTCTCCCATTGATATAATAGCTGTTGTTTTCTACCCTCTAATATTAACCGTTTACAGATAACGGTTTCAATATCCTGAAGCTAGCACCTTTATATCAAATCTACAGATAATACTATTTATTTTTCATTGTTATTTAACGAATTATCTAGACATCGTTTAATTAACACGTTATATTAATGTTAAATTTACAGATAAATTAAAAGGGGGGGGGATTGAGATGATTTCATTAAACAACCGTTTGCATACAGTTAGTCCCATTGAACAATTGCAAAAAGACAGTGGGCAAAATATCAATGATATGCATTTAGACTACGCCGCTGCTAATATTCCACAAATGCCCCAAGCCACTTTCTTTAAAGAGGGCAATATTTTCGTCAATAAACACCATCGTTTTTCCTATATGCCAGCACATACGCATAACTTTGTTGAATTTAACTATATGTATTCTGGTGGCTGTACTCAATATATCAACGACGAAAAAATTACCCTCCACGAGCACGAAATTATTTTGATGGATAAAGATATCATTCAAAAAATTGATTACGTCGGTGAAAACGATATTTTAATTAATATTTTAGTCCAAGATAACGCCTTACTAACCGAGGTCCTCAATAATCTTGCTCAATCCGATGATATCGTGACGAAGTTCATCATGAACGCCTCACGAGTTGATGCAGTTCATAATAATTTTATTATCTTTAATATTCACGATAATCCCGTTGCCATTCGGATTATCGAGAGCTTAATTTTGAAAAGTTTCAGCCATGATAGAGCTAAGAATCATTCGTTGAACCTTTTATTATCGCTACTATTGACCGAGCTATCTAATGCCATCGAGCTCGCATCTAATAACTTAGCGGATACTCAAGATGGTTTACTGCAAATGCTAAAATATATCAACGATCACTATACCGATACCTCTTTAGCAAAATTAGGTCAGCATTTTGGTTATAACAAAAACTACGTTGGCAATAAAATTAAAGCCGCTACTGGCCAATCTTTCCAAGAATTAGTCGACAAAAAAAGGCTTGCCACCGTTAAGAGCCTGTTGGTGGAAACCCAATATTCTATCGCTGAAATCACTGAAATTGTTGGCTATAAAAGTACACCGTCCCTCTTTAAACTATTCATGAAATACATGGCGATGACGCCCAACGAATTTCGTGAACAGCATCATCATTAATTAAAGCACGTGCCAATACAGTAACGTATATTCAAGCGTTGTTGTACTGGTCCGTGTTTTTTGAGTTGCAAATACTTGATCTAGGTAAGCTGCCAGTTGGGCTGTTGGTAATTCTTCGTAATAGGCCTCCAAAAAAGGCCTATCGAATGTTTCGCCTGTCTGATATTGAAAAACTTGTTGACCAACCTGGTAGCCCGCATTTTTTAACAAATTTCCGACAGATGCGATAATTTCCGGTGCAGTATTGGGATCTTGTTGCTCAATCCCAAAATAACGTTCAAGGGGGGTGAACAAGTCATCCTCGTTTTTAGTGAGCCGTAAAAATGCACACCACTGGCGGCTCTTCTCGGTAATCGTCAGTAATGCTTGATTGGCTTGAATCGCCGGATTTAACGCCATCCAAATTAAATCATACGTTCTAGGCGCTGTCTGCTCAGCAAATGTCGTAACCGATTGCTGTTGATAAGTAATCCGTTGATCTGGTACATACCGTTTGGCCTCTTGTTTGGCGTAATGTAGCATTTGTGCCGAAATATCGATAATCGTATAAGCTTGACTATTTTGTGCCAGTGATGGCAAATAACGGCCACTACCACCGCCTAAATCGGCCACGTTCTTAGTAGGTAGTATTTGATGGACCTGTAAAAAAGCCACAACGTCAGTGACAACCGGCACCTGTGACTCTTGTTGAATCTGATAGTATTCCGCTGCAAAATCATCCCAAAAAGCTGCGACTTCCTTATCCACAATCTATCCTCCACTTAAACTTTATTTTCTCAGCTTAGCATATAAAAAAGATGCCGACAAAATAAATTGTCGCCATCTTTTTGAAACGTACTTTTGTGATTTCGAACCGACAATTAACAAATCGGGTTTAACCTTGGGAATCACATCTTCGATAATCACTTCGCCTGGTTCGCCTTCTGCGATTACTGTTCGCACATGATTCACACCGCGCACATAGGCTTGATCTTGATATTCCCGTAGGTGGTTTTCAAGATCCTCATACTGACCGTGGATAAAATCCTTGTTCAGTGCTTGATAAACATTCATTTCATCGTTTTCCAATACTGAAACAATCACTAATTCTAAATCCTCACGTTTAGCCCGTTCAATCGCATAATCAAACGCTAATAACGCATCCGCTGAATCATCGACGCCAACTAAAATCCGCTTAATTTCTAAAACTGACATGTGACCAACCTCCAATTAATTTTCAGTTGCTAATTGCTGTTCAAACCGCTTATTGCCTTTATACAATTCAATAATCATCCAAACCAATAATGCCATCACACCAGCAATCAATCCATATGCAATGTCGTCAGCTGTAACTAATTGTGCAGCGCTTGCGTGATCACCATAGAAAGCTTCGATTTGACCGGGTAAGCCGATCATATTTAAGTAAGTTAAGCCAATCACAGATAACCAGCCTAGTCCTCTAATCAGCCAACTGTTTTTGAAGCGATCACCCATTTCAACCTGGCTGTCGGTAAACATCAGTAGTGGCAGCATTGAAAATGGTAAGGCAAACGCTAAGAAAACTTGGGAGTTATTCATCAAGGTATTGAGCGCCTCATGCTCTTCTAAGGCTGGTTTATTGCTAGTCATCATGACGCAGATTAACACCGGAATCACTGATAATAATCGGGTTACCAAACGCCGCAACCACAATGGCATTCTCAAGTGAATGAACCCTTCCATGATGACTTGGCCAGTTAACGTCCCAGTAATCGTCGAATTTTGTCCAGAAGCAAGTAATGCAACGGCAAATAACGTTGATAAGATCCCGGTCCGGGCAACACTCGCAAGAATCCCATTACTCATTGTCGATGTATCTGACAAAGCTTCAAATAACCCGAAGAATGATGGGTCTTTCACTGCTCCTGTTTTGAAAACCGCAACTCCCATAATTAATAGCAAAGCATTAACGAAAAATGCCATTGTAAGTTGGATATTGGAATCCCACGTCGCAAAACGCACCGTTTGTGCAACTTGCGCTTCGTTGTGACGATCAATCTTCCGCGTTTGCGAAATTGCAGAATGCAGATATAGATTATGCGGCATAACAGTTGCCCCAATAATTCCTAATGCACCGGTCAATGGTGTTAAACCACCAACCGCTGGACCAGTAGCGAAAGTCTTAGCAGTAGGCACTAACCCAATAATAACCCCTGACCAATCTGGATTTGATAGCGCTACTTCATAAGCGAAAACCACAAAAATCACGACAATTAATGCGACAACAATTGCTTCAATCTTACGAAAGCCAATTTTCGTTAAAAGTAATAATAACATGACATCTAAAATGGTAATGAACACGGCAATCAGCAGTGGAATCTTAAATAATAAATACAACGCAATTGCCGCCCCAATTACTTCGGCAATATCAGTTGCCATAATCGCTAATTCTGTCAAAATCCACAAGACAATGCCCAACGGTTTACTTGTTCTTGCGCGAATTGCTTGCGCTAAATCCATTTGAGTTACAATGCCTAGTTTAGCCGCCATATATTGTAGTAACATCGCGATTAAACTAGACACCAAAATCACGGACATTAGTAGATATTGAAAACTCTGACCACCAGTAATTGACGTTGACCAATTCCCTGGATCCATATACCCAACTGCCACCAACGCGCCCGGTCCTGAATACGCCAATAACATCTTCCAAAAGCCCTTGCCCTCTGGTACTTCGACTGTCCCATTAATTTCTGCCAATGATGGGCCGTTTGCGTACTCAATTAGTCTGTGTTTCTTGATCTTTTTTTGTTGATTCATTCTTTCCACTCCTTTTTTGATCTTGATCACAGTCTTATTGTACGCCGTTTTAGCTAAATGTAAATAAAAAGTTAGCACTGCCTAACTTTTTATTTACATTTATACATCAACTATTATTTAACACAAAAAAATACCACCAAAATTACTTTCAGCGGTACATTTAATTAATATTTTTAATCATCGATTTCTTTTTCAATTAAAGCGCCCGTTTCAGCGTCTAATTTTACTTGCATAATTTGTCGCTTGTGCTTGCCATTAATTTCCCAAATTGCGCGACCATCATCTTTTTCCAATGACCATTTTACAATTGTCCCGGAAAAATAGCGCTGTGCTTTTTGCATTGCTTGTTTAACTGAAATTAATTGATCAAATATCAGCCGTTTTTGCTGTCGCTCTCGCCCATTTTGTTCATCGGTATCAAGTGTTTCTTTACCTAATTGACTTACTGTCCCATTGTTCGCATCGACATGCATGTGCAACTCCTCGTTATCACTCATTCCTGTTAATTCATAAAAAGTATGTCGCCCAAATTGTTTCAGTTCAACTTCTGTTAAATCTGAATTAGGATACTGTTTCTGGTAAAGGGCACCAGCCTTTTCAAGAGTAATCTTAGGCTTTTGTAACGCTTGATTAGTCGTTGTTTCCGTTTTGGGAGCTTGGGTAGTTACATCTTTTGATTGATTCGCTGTACACCCGGTTAACAGACCTAACGTTAATAAACTAGTAATGAGTATTGTTGTGCGCATCCGATCTACCTCGCTTCAATTTGATACTTAATGATACCATCTAGCTTATCAAATTAAAAAGAAAAACCATTGCTAAAATAACGTAGTTCCCACTTTCAGTAAGAGGCTTAGGCCATATACGATAATGATTATAGCACTGACCAAATTAACGCCCATTAAAAACTTAGGTGATACTTTCTTACGAAAGAGACTGAAAATAATCGCAATGCTAAAAAACCATGTTGCCGAAGCCGATACAACGCCAATAATGAACGGAATCGCTTCACTATTAGACATCCCACCTCTAAGAGCCCCTAACATTAACGTTCCATCAATTAAGGCTTGTGGATTGCCCCAGACAGCCACAAAAGCGGTTAGAATTACTTTTCTCAGCGCCATTGGTTCTAAGGCACCAAATGTGATAGTACTACGGGCACTTTTTAAAATCGTATAACCAATCCACAGAATTAGAATGCCTCCCACGCCCATGATGGCCAACCGGATTGCATCGTTTTGTAAGATTAGCGCCCCAATTCCATAGAATGCCACAAGTGAAAAAAGCGCATCAAAGACCCAAATAAATAAACTATTAAAAACCGCCCGACGCGTAGTATTCGACATTGCATTATTGAAAACAAAAATATTTTGCATACCAATCGGTGCAACAAACGCAAACCCAATTAAAATCCCCTTTAAGAAGAACATGTGTTAACCTCCTTGGTAAGTTGTTCTTAAGCGTAACATATCTGCGCTAAAATTTCCCGTCTGGATATAATTGTAAAATAATTATCGCTATCACCCAAAATAATGCTGACAAAATCAATGTCGGTCCCCCATCGTCCCAAACGTCCTTCAAAAGCCTTAAATACTGCATTTGATTGTTTTATGAAAGTCTTCAGTTTACAAGTGCGATCAATCACCATTGATCATGGCAAAGAATTTTAAAACTACCAAGCACTTACGGATAAATATAACGTACCGGTTTATTCCTGCCATGCCGATTACTATAAGCGCATAGCAGGGATGAGTATTTTAATCGTAGATTACACTGGTTCTTTCCAAAACGCACAAACTTCAGTTAAATTACTGAAATCACTAGACATAATTATTAATCGCGCATTAAAAATCAACCAGCTACAAACTGCTATTGAAAAATTCCGAATTTGTTCGAATTAAACCTATAATTTGCCCCAAAAAAAGTAGGCTTAATAAGCCTACTTTCCCTAATCTAAAAATAAAATTGTCATTACTAGCGATTAATGGTCCCTACAGCAATTACTTGTTGGTCCTGATCTAGAGCTGAAACTTTAATTGTATGTTTACCTAGCTTAACGGCATAATAAAAATCATTTGAAACATTTGCTTCAAATTGGCCATCCTTGGTAGTAAATGTTTCTGAGAACGTTTGTCCGTCCACTGTTACAGTGTAGCTTGCTGCACCACTAACACTGTTACCACTTAGTTTGCCTTGCACTGAATCATATGCTAAGGATTTAATGGGCGCTGTTGTATCACTGTGATCTTCATTAAATTG
>NZ_AYZB01000052.1:19865-20859 GCF_001436415.1 Latilactobacillus graminis DSM 20719 | reverse complement strand
GGTAGAGCACCTGGTTTGGGACCAGGGGGTCGCAGGTTCGAATCCTGTTTTCCCGATTGTAACGTTAGTTACATGGTATAATTTAAGTTTTTTGGCGGTGTAGCTCAGCTGGCTAGAGCGTCCGGTTCATACCCGGGAGGTCGGGGGTTCGATCCCCTTCGCCGCTATTTCCAAAAAACTTGGACCTTTAGCTCAGTTGGTTAGAGCAGACGGCTCATAACCGCCCGGTCGTAGGTTCGAGTCCTACAAGGTCCATCGTTTGGTGCGATTTTGTGGGTGGATGGTTGGTATAATTTTATATTATCGCGGGATGGAGCAGTCTGGTAGCTCGTCGGGCTCATAACCCGAAGGTCGTAGGTTCAAACCCTACTCCCGCAATTTGGTCGCATGGTCTAGCTGGTTAGGACGCCTGCCTGTCACGCAGGAGATCACGGGTTCGAGTCCCGTTGTGACCGTTTCAAAATGGCTCAGTAGCTCAGTTGGTAGAGCAATGGATTGAAGCTCCATGTGTCGGCAGTTCGATTCTGTCCTGCGCCATATCTATGAATATGCGGGTGTAGTTTAGTGGTAAAACCACAGCCTTCCAAGCTGTTGTCGCGAGTCCGATTCTCGTCACCCGCTTTTCATGGGCCTATAGCTCAGCTGGTTAGAGCGCACGCCTGATAAGCGTGAGGTCGATGGTTCGAGTCCATTTAGGCCCATTATCAATAATATGGAGAAGTACTCAAGTGGCTGAAGAGGCGCCCCTGCTAAGGGTGTAGGTCGGGAAACTGGCGCGAGGGTTCAAATCCCTCCTTCTCCGTTTTGTATGGCCCGTTGGTCAAGTGGTTAAGACACCGCCCTTTCACGGCGGTATCATGGGTTCAAATCCCGTACGGGTCATTGTAGTAAATTTATATTTTATGGAGAATTACCCAAGTCTGGCTGAAGGGAACGGTCTTGAAAACCGTCAGGTGGGTTCTGCCCACGCGAGAGTTCGAATCTCTCATTCTCC
>NZ_AYZB01000052.1:0-19745 GCF_001436415.1 Latilactobacillus graminis DSM 20719 | reverse complement strand
GTAGAGCAATGGATTGAAGCTCCATGTGTCGGCAGTTCGATTCTGTCCTGCGCCATTTTTGGAGGAGTAGCGAAGTGGCTAAACGCGGCGGACTGTAAATCCGCTCCTTCGGGTTCGGTGGTTCGAATCCACTCTCCTCCATTTTTAGGGATATAGTTTAAAGGTAGAACTACGGTCTCCAAAACCGTCAGTGTGGGTTCAATTCCTACTATCCCTGTTTATATTATTATTTGCATTTTATGTGTGGAAATAGTATAATTATTCATATTAATGATGGCGGTATTGGTGAAGTGGTTAACACATCGGTTTGTGGATCCGACACACGTGGGTTCGATTCCCACATACCGCCTTTATTCTTGGGCTATGGCCAAGCGGTAAGGCAACAGGTTTTGATCCTGTCATGCGCTGGTTCGAATCCAGCTAGCCCAATTTACTTTTTAAGGGACAGGATTTGTTCTTTTATGGCGGTATAGCCAAGTGGTAAGGCAGAGGTCTGCAAAACCTTTATCACCGGTTCAAATCCGGTTACCGCCTTTGCGTTTAGGCGCTAACCTTAATTGTTTAAAATGCCGGTGTGGCGGAATTGGCAGACGCGCGGGATTCAAAATCCCGTTTCCTCACGGAAGTATCGGTTCGACCCCGATCACCGGTATAATGGAATATTATACAGAATGAGAAAGCCTTAGAAATAAGGTTTTTTTATTTTGTTGGATAACTGAAATAAAATAACTAACTATCATAAAAATAAGAAAAGGATATCGAATTAATTCGATATCCTTTTCTTATTTTTTATGTTCAAGACGATAGTCATGAGCAGCCTGTTCTAGATTTTCGAGAAGTATCTGTTGTGCCTGCGAAAAGAGATGCGTACGACGGTAAGCTAAGGAAATATAAAAGATTGGTTGGGGTTCATCTAATAAATCAAGTACTACTAGGTCATCAGCAAGGGTAATACTTGTTTCAGTTAGAAAACCGATGCCGACGTTTTCATGAACCATACTTTTTAAGACACTGACGTCATTAGTTCGATAAATTATTTCAGGTTTGATCTGATTGATGTCCGACAAGTTCTTGAAGACGACCGGATGCACGAACCCTTCAGCGAGCATGATGAATTTCGCCTTAGCTAAATCGTGGAAGGCCACTGCTGTTTTTTGAGCTAACGGGTTTTCAGGAGCGACTACAATCTTGAAATGGTGACGCTCGATGATCTTAGCCGTAACGGTGTCGGTCTGTAGTGGTGTTGCAGAGCCAAGAAGAGCGACATCCAGTTCACCGGCTTCTAATGACGCAAGTAATTCTTTGGAGCCACCATTGACCGTTTTGAAATGCTGAATCGTACCATTGGATGCAAGCTTTTGTGCTAGTTTAGAGAAGTAGTAAGTGCCGATAATTGGTGGTAATCCAAAGCGGAGATCAGTCGCGTTGAGGTTGAGCATATCAGCTCTGGTAAGCTCAATTTCAGCTAAGATCTGTGTAGCATGTTGATAAAGTTGTTCACCACTTTGAGTAATAACCAATGATTGATGTGATTGGTCGCGATAAATTAATTTAGTTCCAAATTCTGCTTCAAGGCGTTTGACCGCGTAAGAGATTGTCGGTTGACTGACCTTAAATTGTTCGGCAACGGTGGTAAAGTTTTTAACTTTTATAAGGGCCGCAAAATAAGCCAAATCTTTAATTTTCATAGAAACTCCTAATTAACGCTGTTTTTACAATTCATATAAATCTATTTTATCATAAACCTAAATTTTGACTATCAAATATTGAGGCGTGTATAGTGACTTACATAATACAGAAAGTAAAGGAGATTATTAATATGAAGGCACAACAAATTTTAAATAATCCATTTTTAAATAAAGGTACAGCATTCACGGCAGAAGAACGTACTCAATTTGGTTTGACAGGGATGTTACCACCGCACGTTCAGACAATTGAGGATCAAGCAAAACAAGCTTATGCTCAATATCAATCAAAAGCTAACATGTTGGAACAACGGATTTTCTTAATGTCGATTTTTAATGAAAATCGCGTACTATTCTACAAATTATTCAGCCAGCATGTTGCAGAATTTATGCCAGTTGTTTACGATCCAACGATTGCTGATACAATCGAAAACTACAGTGCATTATATGTTAACTCACAATATGCCGCCTTCTTATCAATTGATGACCCTGATTCAATGAAGACGACCTTAACCAATGCAGCCGATGGTCGTGAAATTAAGTTAATCGTTGTTACTGATGGTGAAGGAATCTTAGGGATTGGCGATTGGGGGACCCAAGGTGTGGATATCTCAGTTGGTAAATTAATGGTGTATACGGCTGCCGCAGGAATTGATCCTAGCCAAGTATTGCCAGTTGTCTTAGATGTTGGGACCAATCGCGAAAGTCTATTGAATGATGAATTATACTTAGGTAATCGTCATGAACGTATCCGCGGTGATCGTTATTATGATTTCGTTGACCAATTCGTTCAAACAGCTGAAGAATTGTTCCCTAACATGTACCTCCACTTTGAAGATTTTGGCCGTAGTAATGCCGCTAATATCTTGAACAAGTATAAAGATAAAATTGTAACTTTCAATGATGATATCCAAGGTACCGGAATTATCACATTAGCTGGAATCATGGGTGCCTTAAACATTTCTGGTGGTAAGATGACGGATCAAGTTTACATGAGTTTTGGTGCCGGAACTGCGGGTGCTGGGATTACTCAACGAATCTTTGAAGAAATGCTGCAAGCTGGTTTGACCGAAGAGCAAGCTCGGAGTCGATTCTATATGGTTGATAAACAAGGGCTGTTGTTCGATGATGATGCCGACTTGACACCTGAACAAAAACCTTTCGCCCGTAAACGAAGTGAATTTGAGAATGCTGATGAACTAACGACTTTAGAAGCAGCAGTTAAAGCGATTCATCCAACCATTTTAGTCGGGACATCTACACAGCCAGGAGCTTTTACAGAATCAATTGTAAAGGAAATGGCTGCCCATACAGAACGTCCAATCATCTTCCCATTATCAAATCCAACCAAGCTAGCTGAAGCTACGGCTGAAAACTTGATTAAATGGACAGATGGTAAGGCTTTAGTTGCGACGGGGATTCCTGCGGCGCCAGTTGAATATAATGGTGTAACATATGAAATCGGTCAGGCAAACAACGCTTTAGTATATCCTGGGCTTGGCTTAGGGACAATTGCTTCTACAGCGAAAGTTTTAAATGATGAAATGATCAGTAAAGCGGCGCATTCATTAGGCGGAATTGTTGATCCAACAGAAGCTGGTGCCGCTGTATTGCCACCAGTCACCAAATTAGATATTTTCTCACAAACTGTTGCTACTGCAGTTGCACAAAGTGCTGTTGATCAAGGCTTGAACCGAGAAACAATTAGTGATGTGCAGAAAGTGGTGGCAGATATGAAATGGGAACCAGAATATAAAGCATTATAATTCTAAATATGAGTTAGTAGGAGGGTAAAAAAATGGCAGCATTTCTAACATCATTATCAAGCGTTGTCGAAATTGTTTTAGTCATCGCATTGGGGTTTTGGCTACGGAGTTCTAAAAAGTTTGATGATAATTTTAAAGGGACGATTTCATTTTTGATTATGAATATCGCTTTACCATTATCAATCTTTGTTTCAGTTTTAGATAATTTAACCCGCGAAAAGTTAGTTGGGTTATCTGGCGGATTAATCTATGTCCTAATTAGTTTTGTTCTAGGTTATGTAGTGGCTTGGTTATTGACGAAAGTCTTCCGGATTCGTCCTGGCCGTCGGGGAACATTTATTAATATGTTCGTGAATGCCAATACAATTTTCATCGGTTTACCATTGAACTTGGCATTATTCGGTGATAAAAGCTTACCCTATTTCTTGATCTACTATGTTGCTAATACAGTTTCAACATGGGCAATCGGGGTCTTCTTCATCTCAAATGATGATCCGACTAAAGAAAAGGGTGCTACTAAAGATAAATTTAACTGGCGTAAATTATTACCAGCACCATTACTTGGCTTTTTAGCAGCTTTAATTTACTTATTAACGGGGTTACCATTGCCAGACCTTGTTGATAAAACATTTTCAATGGTTGGGGGGATTGTCACCCCAATGTCATTGATTTACATTGGGATTATCCTAGCTGATGCTGGTTTGAAATCAATCCATTTCGACCGCGATACTGTATTGGCACTACTAGGGCGCTTTGTTGTGGCACCAGCTATCATGATTGTCATTATGTTGTTTTTCAAAAACACAACGTCAATTCCAAGTATCGAACAAAACACATTAATTATTCAAGCAGCAACACCAGGCTTGGCCGTTTTACCAATTCTAGTTGGCCAATCACATGGGGATGTCGAATATGCGACAAATGTTGTGACAACAAGTACTGTTTTGTTCGTGGTAGTTGTGCCGATCTTAATGCAAATTATTCAATATATTTAAAAGCAAAGATGCCAATATAATAAGCTTGAAGGCTACAATATTGTGCAAATCGTTAAATTACTGACAAGCTTGTAAAAAATTATTTTAATTTAAAACAGTCCTGAAACATATGTTTCAGGACTGTTTTTTTTTTTGAGTAGATTTCTTGTGAGGTCTGCTAAAATTAGTAACTTAATAGTCTGCCACGAATTACAGTCTGTTGTTCAATCTGTTATTCATAATAAACGTTCGTGATTAAATAATAATTTAAGAATTGTTATCGTTAATGATGGCTTTATTTCATTAAATGACGTATGATAATAAAAAGAAGTGGGGTGTGTGACTTGATTTCAACTAAAACGACACTGGCAGGGATTCATTTTGATAATTGTTTGATGAATGCAGCCGGGGTTTATTGCTATGATGCTTCTGAATTAAATCAAATACAAAATTCAATGGCAGGAACTTTTGTGACCAAAACGGCAACTGTGACACCAAGGACTGGTAATCAAGTGCCTCGCTATCGAGCGACTCACCTGGGGAGTATTAACTCGATGGGATTGCCGAACAAGGGTTTGCAATATTATATGGATTATATCAGTCAACAACAAAAGGCGGTTCCGCATAAAACATATTTCCAATCAATCGCCGGCTTTAATTTAGCGGAAGATGAGTATTTGTTAGCGCAGATTCAAGCTTCTGATTTTACCGGTGTAGTGGAGCTTAATCTGTCGTGCCCAAATGTGCCGGGCAAGCCACAAATTGGTTATGATTTTGAAACAGTTGAAAAAATTCTAACGCGGGTTTTCGAGGTCTATCGTGGACCATTAGGGATTAAGCTACCACCATATTTTGATATTGTTCATTTTGATCAGATGGCGACCATCCTTAATCAATTTCCGTTAGCATTCGTCAATAGTGTCAATAGCATTGGGAATGGTTTGATCATCGATTCACTCAGTGAACGGGTAACAATTAAACCTAAGCATGGCTTTGGCGGTATCGGTGGTGATTATCTTAAACCAACAGCGCTGGCCAATGTACATGCATTTTATCAACGGTTGAAGCCGTCAATTCAAATTATTGGTACTGGTGGTATCAAATCAGGGCAAGATGCTTTTGAACACATTTTATGTGGGGCGAGTATGGTCCAAGTTGGAACAGCATTGCACGCAGAAGGCCCTCAAATTTTTGCACGGTTGACAGCCGAACTCAAGACAATCATGTATCAAAAAGGGTATACTACCCTAACAGATTTTAGAGGGAAATTAAATTATTTAGATTAATTGAAACGAGGACTTACAATGGAATATCGGTATTTATTTTTTGATATGGACAATACACTATTTGACTTTGATGCTGATGAGGACCAAGCGCTAGCTCAATTATTTGCTGAGCAAGGGGTACCGCTAACATCGATGATAAAGACAAAATATCAAACGTTTAATCAAGATTTATGGCGGCAGCATGAGACCGGAATATTAACCCGGGAAATACTATTAGATACACGTTTTGAAATTTTTTCAAAAAAAACTTTAATATGGCGGTCGATGGGAAGTTACTATCGCAACAATATTTGAATAATCTGGCACTAGGCCATGACCTAATGCCACAAGCTACGGTGCTCTTGCAAAAATTAAAAGCAGAGCATGTCAAATTATATGTGACAACTAACGGAGTAGCAAGTACACAGTACCGACGATTAGAAGATGCAGATTTAATGCGCTATTTCGATGCAATTTTTATTTCAGAAGAATTAGGGTGGCAAAAACCAGATCGCCATTATTTTGAAACAGTTTTTCAGCAATTAGGAAATGTGCCATATACAAAAGCACTGATTATCGGTGATTCGCTCACATCAGATGTCCAAGGTGGGCAAAATATTGGTGTCGCAACGGCGTGGTATAACCCTTTACATCAAAAAAACGAACATAAAAATTTACGACCAACCTACGAAATTGATGAGCTGATAAAATTGTTAACAATTTAAAAAGTAAATTGAATTATGCGTTGACCGTGATGGAAAAGTAGTAACTAACAATTAAGTTTGATAAATTATTAGCTAGGCTAAAAATAATTAGACAGAATCGAATTTTGTGGTAGAATTGACTAAGTAAAGCGTTTTAAAAAAAACGTGGCGCTGTCAACTCTATCGATAATGTTCAAGCCATTATTTTTTATATTAATTGTTAGCGTTTTATTGGTGAGTATGACGACTATTTTTATTAAGGAGGTTTTTGTGAATGGTTGGAATCGTTATTGCAAGTCACGGCGAGTTTGCTAAAGGAATCATGCAATCTGGTTCGATGATTTTTGGCGAACAAGAAAAAGTACAAGCTGTTACTTTCATGCCAAACGAAGGACCAGATGATTTGAAAGCGCATTTAGAGGCTGCTGTTGCAACTTTCGATGCGGATGATGATGTTCTATTCTTAATTGATCTTTGGGGAGGTTCACCGTTTAATCAAGCAAATGGCTTGTTTGAAGCACACAAAGATAACTGGGCAATCGTTACAGGATTAAACTTACCAATGTTGATTGAAGCTTATGCATCTCGTTTATCTATGACATCTGCTCATGAAATCGCAGCACATATCATTGATGAAGCTAAAGCAGGGGTACGGGTTAAACCTGAAGAACTACAACCAGAAGAAGCACCTAAGGCAGAAGCCGCACAAACGACTTCAAACTCAGGTACACCTGGTAAGTTCAAATATGTCTTGGCACGAATTGATTCACGTTTATTACATGGTCAAGTTGCAACGACATGGTCGAAGACAACTAACCCAACACGGATTATTGTTGTTTCAGATAACGTTGCTAAAGATGAATTACGGACAAACTTAATTAAACAAGCTGCTCCTGGTGGCATCAAAGCACACGTCGTACCAGTTGATCAAATGATTAAATTGGCAAAAGATGACCAACACTTTGGTAAGGAACGTGCTTTGTTATTATTTGAATCACCACAAGATGCACTTAGAGCAGTTGAAGGTGGCGTTCCATTAGAAACAATTAACGTTGGTTCAATGGCGCACTCAACGGGTAAAGTGCAACCAAATACTGTTTTGGCTTTTGACCAAGATGATATTGATACCTTTGAAAAACTAAAAGCTAAGGGCATCAAGTTCGATGTTCGTAAAGTGCCAAGTGACTCAAGCGGTAACATGGATAGTATCCTTAAAAAAGCTCAAGCAGAACTAGACAAACAAAATAACAAATAACATCAGAAGAAATTGGAGGATTAATAATCATGGATTTGAATTTCATTCAAGTGATTTTGGTCATTTTTATCGCATTTCTGGCTGGTATGGAAGGTATCTTAGATCAATTCCATTTCCATCAGCCAGTTATTGCTTGTACATTGATCGGTCTTGTAACTGGGCAATTATTACCTTGTCTTATCTTAGGTGGAACGTTACAAATGATCGCCTTAGGTTGGGCAAACGTTGGTGCTGCTGTCGCACCTGATGCTGCTTTAGCATCAGTCGCATCTGCAATTATTTTAGTGCTTGGTGGCCAAGGTAAAGCCGGTGTGACCTCAGCAATTGCAATTGCTGTACCATTAGCGGTTGCCGGTTTATTATTAACAATCATTGTCCGGACATTAGCAACTGGGATCGTCCACATCATGGATGCTGCTGCTAAAGAAGGTAATTTCCGTAAGATTGAAATGTGGCAATATATTGCAATTATTATGCAAGGTTTACGGATTGCAATTCCTGCCGGTCTGATCCTAGCAATTGGTGCTGCTCCAGTTAAAGAAATGTTGACTGCAATGCCAGTATGGTTAACAGATGGTTTAGCAATCGGTGGTGGTATGGTTGTTGCGGTTGGTTATGCAATGGTCATCAACATGATGGCCACTAAAGAAGTATGGCCATTCTTTGCAATTGGTTTTGTACTGGCAACCATCTCACAATTAACACTTATCGGCCTTGGTGCAATTGGTATCTCACTTGCCTTATTATACTTAGCCCTTTCAAAACAAGGCGGCTCAGGTAATGGCGGCGGGTCAAATACTGGTGATCCACTCGGCGATATTATCGACAACTACTAAGAAGGAGGCTGAAAAAAATGGCAGAACAACTAAAATTAACAAAAAAAGATCGTATCTCCGTTTGGTTGCGTTCAACTTTCCTTCAAGGTTCTTGGAACTATGAACGTATGCAAAATGGTGGCTGGGCTTACTCATTAATTCCAGCACTTAAAAAATTATACAAAACTAAAGAAGATCGTTCAGCGGCGTTAGTACGTCACATGGAATTCTTTAATACGCATCCCTATGTTGCTTCACCAATCATTGGGGTTACTTTAGCACTTGAAGAAGAACGTGCTAATGGGGCACCGATTGATGACGTTACCATTCAAGGGGTTAAAGTGGGGATGATGGGACCTTTAGCTGGTATCGGCGATCCCGTATTCTGGTTTACAGTTAAGCCAATCATTGGCGCTTTAGCTGCTTCACTTGCGATGAGCGGTAATATTTTGGGACCAATCATTTACTTTGTTGCATGGAATGCTATTCGGATGTCATTTATGTGGTATACACAAGAATTCGGTTATCGTGCCGGTTCAAAAATCACAGAAGATTTATCTGGTGGAATTTTACAAGATATCACCAAAGGGGCTTCGATTCTTGGGATGTTTATCTTAGGATCGTTAGTTAACCGTTGGGTATCTGTTAAGTTTACGCCGATTGTCTCATCCGTTAAGTTGGATAAAGGTGCATACATTGACTGGGCTAAATTACCAGGTGGTGCTAAGGGGATTCAATCTGCCTTACAGCAACAAGCACAAGGTTTATCATTAACAAGTAATAAAGTCACAACGTTGCAAGATAATTTGGATAGCTTGATTCCTGGGTTAGCGGCATTAGGATTAACATTATTCTGTATGTGGTTGCTTAAGAAAAAAGTATCACCAATCGTTATTATTCTTGGCTTATTCGTAGTCGGAATTGTCTTCCATCTATTACACTTAATGTAATTATTAAAGTTCGGGACAAAACATTGTTTTGTCCCGTTTTTTTTTGTTGAATAGGGATAGGCACATAGTTAATTGACGCGTATAATAAAAGTAAGTTTTTGGAAATGGAGTCGATACTATGGTTCAATCGATTAACACAAAAGTGGATTTAGTGATTAAAGCAACGTCGTTTACGGCGCTTTCTGATTATGGACAAATCATGATTGGTGATAAAGGATTTGAATTTTTTAATGATCGTGATGCACGCCAATTTATTCAAATTGCGTGGGGAGAAGTTGATTATGTGATTGCGTCCGTGATGTTTAAGGGTAAATGGATTCCACGGTATGCAATTCAAACAAAAAAGAATGGAACCTATACGTTCGCATCCAAAGAACCAAAAAAAGTCCTTCGTGCAATTCGGGAATATGTGCCAGCAGAACGACTTGTTCAATCACTTGGTGTATGGGACGTTATCAAGCGCGTTTTTAAGCATTAATCAAAATAAGTAGAAAAGGCACGCCGAATTAGTCGGCGTGCCTTTTGTTGAATCCGACGATTAGTGGTTTTAATTGATACCGGGCCAATATGCGTGGTAGAATACTATGTGATACTTATTGAGCAACAAATTTAAAAATTAAACTAAATGAGGTAATGTTAATGGGATTTGATAAAGCAATTAACGCGATTAAAGTAGGCAAAAAGGTTGTCCGTACGGGTTGGGATGGACCAGAATTATTTATTTTTCAAGTCGTCGATGGTCTGTACGAAGGTCAACCAATCAGCCCGTATTTATTAATTAAAACAACTGAAACGCCATCTTATTCGATATTTCAACCAACATCATGTGATGTACTTGCTGATGATTGGCAATTGGTTGACTAATGAGCTTTTTTGAAGATTTAGCAACTAAAACCGTTTTAATTACTGGTGCCGCTTCTGGGATTGGTCAGGCGCAGTTGCATGCCTTTTTAACAACGGGGGCAGAGGTATTAGCTCTCGATCAACAGGTCATTGAATCACCGCCTAATAGTCGCTGTACAACTGTGCAAGTTGATATTTGTGATGAACAGCAATTAACGGCGACGTTAACACTTTGGTTAGCGCAACATGGCCCGATTGATGTGGTTTGCAATACTGCTGGGATTTTAGATGGCTATACACCATCGCTTGAAACAAGTAGTGCTGATTGGGATCGTGTCATGACGACCAACTTAAAAAGTCAATATTTGGTGACCAATGCCGTATTACCAGCAATGGTCGCTCAAAAACACGGGACATTCGTTAATATGGCATCAATTGCCGGATTAGTTGCTGGTGGTGGCGGTGCGGCTTATACTGCATCAAAACATGCAATTATTGGTTATACAAAGCAATTAGATTATGATTATGCAAGCCAGGGGATTCGTGCGAATTGTATCGCTCCTGGTGCGATTGCGACCCCAATGAATGCCGCTGATTTTGCTGGTGCTGGGATAATGGCTCAAGAAGTAGCTAAACAAACACCGGCTGGTCGTTGGGCTGAACCAGCTGAAGTCGCCAATTTAAGTGTCTATTTGGCCAGTGATGTGGCCGATTACATTCATGGTACGGTGGTTCCGATTGATGGGGGCTGGATTGAAAAATAGTGCCAGTTGTTTGACATAATATGGCTCAGGGCTAGAGCTGATGATTGTTTAGAGCTACACTTTTTGCTTCAAATTGATGAGGTAAGTACTTGCAAGCTGAATCCGCCTGGGATCACAGTTATCAAAACGGATTAAGAGGAGAAAAGCAATGCAGCAAATTATTTTATTATTAGTCGTCGGTGTTTTAGCTGGTGTGTTAGGTGCAATCTTAGGAATTGGTGGGGGGATTATTGTAACCCCCGTCTTAACTTTAGCGATTGGCCTAGACATTAAATACGCAATTGGGGCAAGTATCATTGCCGTAATTGCTACAAGCTCCGGGGCAACGATTGCTTATTTGAAAGATGATATGCTTAACTTACGAGTCGCTATGTTTCTCGAAATTGCGACAACCGTTGGTGCAATTATTGGAGCTTTATTGACTGGAATTGTGCCAACGGGATTCTTGTTTGTTTTGTTTGGTGCATTTTTGTTATTTTCAACATATAATATGGTTCAAAAATTACGCGGTAAAGTTGCTGAGCAGCATACTGGTGCGGGTGCTGATAGATGGGCTAAACAATTAAATTTAAATGGCACATACTATGACAAAGCAAACCATGAACAGGTTGATTATGCTGTTGAACAAGTTCCTGGGGGATTCGCAATGATGTTTGGTGCCGGGATTGCATCTGGTTTGTTAGGAATTGGGAGTGGCGTTTTCAAAGTGACTGCCATGGATACGATTATGAAAATGCCGCTCAAGCCATCAAGTGCCACAAGTAATTTAATGATGGGGGTAACGGCGGCAGCTTCAGCTACTGTTTACTTCTTTAGTGGTGCGATTATTCCAAGTGTTGCTGCACCGTTGGCTGTCGGTATTTTACTTGGCGCCACTGTGGGGTCACGCATTATGCAATACTTACAACCACGCTTGATTCGGATGATTTTTATTCCAATTTTACTATACACAGGGTTACAAATGGTGCTTAAAGGATTCGGGGTGCATATTTAATGGCAGATAAAAAAACAGAAATGGCGCAAATTGAGCTTATTATCGGGAAAATTTTACGCATCGGTGTCATGGTTTCAGCAACCATTTTAATTATTGGGATGCTATTAGCAGTCATTCATGGGGGGACTGGTTATGCAGAATATCAATTTCCCACCACTTTAACACAAATATTTAACGGGATTACCATGCTAAAAGCAGGGGCGGTGATTATGTTAGGCTTGTTTTGCCTAATATTAACACCAGTTTTGCGCGTGGTTGTTTCAATCTACGCCTTTGCTAAAGAGGGCGATTACCTTTATGTGTGGATTACCGTAATTGTCTTAGTCATTCTAATGATTGGTATGGCAATTGGGTTTATTAAAAAATAAAGAAAAGACGTGCCTAAAGTTAACTTCTGATAGTGGCCAGAATGAAGGCCTCCAAGAAAGTTAGACAAAATCTAACCGACTTGGAGGCCTTTATTTTATCGGAATCGAGGGACTTACTTCGTTATTCTAAATTGAGAATTCTTTTCTTTTTTGCTTCAAATTCTTCATTGGTCATTAGGCCATCATCACGCATTTTGAGATAGGCCATGATTAACTCACCAGTTTTAACGAAGCTGAGATCTTCTTTTATAGTTGGTTTTTCTAGGTAGTCAGCCAAAATTGTATACAATTTTCGCACTGACAGATTGTCAGCGGGTGTAAAGCTGATGACGATTTTTTCGAGGGCGTGGTTTGGTTTTTGGTATAGAATCTGAAGATGACCGTGTCGATAAGTTGCTTCAAAAAAGCGGACTGATTTTAATTTACTATACGGAATTTCCCGATCGTTGGTTTGCTTTTGCTGAAATAAACTAGGGTAGTGGAGACTCAGAATATGTTCATCATAGGTAAGTTCAAGCTTTTCTGGTTTTTTAATGAGATACGTGTACATGGCTTGCTCCTTTAATCATTCTTAAATAAAAGCATGGTGGTTCTTAATCGATGAAGTCTATACTAACTTCTATCATAGTAGACAATGACTATAAATGGCAAGTCGTTCGTGCTGATTATGAAATGAGGTGGGCAGATGAAATTTTTATGGGTCTATATAATGATTTGCTAGTAGCGTTAAGTTTAAAGATTAGCTGGGTTCTCGCGGATATTGATGAGGACCTTTTTGCAGTATTTAGATATTTTTAGGTCTAAAGACGGTTTTTGTGCTAGTATGAATAGACTATAATTAATTATACTAGATTGCATCTAAGTAATGTAATTATTATAATGAAATCAAATGTCCAAGATAAGGAGGAGGAAACCAATTGAATATTGGGATATTTACGGACACCTACTTTCCACAAGTTAGTGGTGTGGCAACCTCCATTAAAACACTAAAAGAAGCCCTGGAAAAGCAGGGACATTCGGTTTACATATTTACAACAACCGACCCTCACGTGGATAAAGATGCCGTGGAACCGAATATCTTCCGGTTTACGAGCGTTCCGTTTGTCTCGTTTACGGATCGGCGAATTGCTGTGCGTGGTTTATTCCATGCTTATCAAGTAGCTAAGGAACTTAATTTAGATATTGTGCATACGCAGACTGAATTTTCGATGGGATATATTGGGAAATTTGTCGCTAAGAATTTAAAGATACCATGCGTACATACGTATCATACGATGTATGAGGACTATTTGCACTATGTTTTAAACGGAAAATTATTGCGTCCTTACCATGTCAAACAAATGAGCAAGGCCTTTTTATACCATGTATCGGGGATTGTGGCCCCTTCACAGCGGGTATCACAAACGTTAAATGGTTACCAAGTGAAGGCCCCGATTCGGATTATTCCGACTGGTGTTGATATTAGTCGCTATGAACGGGCAGTAACGCGTGATGTTCGTTCAGAGCTCGGCTTGCGAGCTGAACAACCGGTTTTATTATCACTCAGCCGGGTTGCTTACGAAAAGCGGATTGATATTTTAATTGATGCGTTACCAAAACTAGTCGTACAAGCGCCAGATTTAATGTTAGTAATTGTCGGTGAAGGTCCCGCACGCGAAGATTTGCAGGCGCAAGTTGCTAAATTAGCGATGCAAGATCACGTGATTTTCACAGGTATGGTGGATAACGATGAAGTTACTAACTATTATCATATGGCCAATTTATTTGTCTCAGCTAGTGATTCCGAATCGCAAGGGCTGACCTATATTGAAGCAATGGCGGCCGAACTCAAAATTGTTGTAATGGCCAGCCCATATGCCAATGAATTGTTGACTGATCCTTCGATTGGGACCACTTTTACAATTGAAGATGAAATGATTCATCAAGTATTAAATTATTTGAATCATCCGGGGGCTTTTGATGATCCTGCTCCGCGTCAGCGAAAATTACATGCGATTTCAGCCGATTATTTTGCTGAACAGATGATTCGTTTTTATAAGCAATCGCAGCTATTATATGACGAGTTAATGTTAGATCAGGATGATTTAGTATCGTTAGAAGATTTAGACCCGAAAAAATAAGTCGCGGTGGTGTGAAACTGTTGATTATTTAATCAACAGTTTTTTCATAGCGTTGCTAATAACAAAAAAGGATCATTTATGAGTAGAACGAATAAGATTGTTTTTATAGTCATGCTGTTAATTGGGTGTGGTATTTTTGCTTATGAAAGTCGGACGATAGTTTTAAAACAGCTGGTTATTAATATTAGTCACCTTAAGCTAGGATGGTTGTTGGTGGCTTTATTGTGTATGCTGGTTTCGTGGCTTTTTGAAGCACTTGTGTTGCGTATTTTCCTAAAAGGACGAACAGAACACTTTTCGCTATTCAATGCGTTGCGGATTCCGTTAATTGCCCAGCTATTCAATGCGATTACACCGTTTTCTTCAGGGGGGCAACCGGCACAACTGGTGGCTTTAATGCAATCGCGGGTCGAAGCGGGGCAAGCCAGCTCTGTATTGCTGATGAAGTTTATTGTTTACCAATTCATGGTACTGGTTAATTTTTTATTGAGTATGAGCATTGGCTTTTCACAAGTTTCTAAGCACTTTGACACGTTATCGATTTTAATTACCTTCGGGTTAATTGTACATGTAGTCGTGTTAGCCGTGTTGTTGCTGATCATGTACTATAACCGTTTTACGAAACAGCTAGTGGATTGGTTGTTAATGCCCGCCGGATGGTTCGTTTCTCAAAAACGGGTGACGGAATGGCGGACGATATTAATGGCTAAAATCGATACCTTTTATGCGGAGAGTCTACATCTTAAACGTGAGAAAAAGAAACTAATCAAGGGCTGTTTTTTAACCCTTGGACAACTCTTTTTTTATTATAGTGTGCCCTACTTTGTTTTATTGGCACTTGGCATTGCGCATGTTAATTATTTAGAAGTGATCGTCTTGCATATCATGATCGTCATGATTGTCTCACTTTTCCCAGTTCCAGGTGGTTCTGGTGGGGCAGAGTATAGTTTTAAGACACTATTTGCGACTTTTATACCGAGTTCAAGTAAACTAGTGTTAGGCATGTTGCTCTGGCGATTGTTCACATATTATCTCGGGATGTTCATGGGGATTGGTGCGTTGGCAGTTAAACCACGAGTAACTGATAAAAAGTAGGAGGCGTTTTTGATGCAACCAACAATTGGCTTCATTGGAACAGGCGTGATGGGTAGTAGTATGGTCAAGAATTTATTGAAGGCTGACTATCCAGTCGTCGTGTATAACCGGACAAAACAAAAAGCGGATGCAGTCGTGGCACTTGGTGCAACATGGGCTGATTCACCAGCAGCAGTTGTCGCACAAAGTCAACTTGTGCTATCAATTGTCGGTTATCCCCAAGACGTCGAAGCAATTTATTATGGCGAAGACGGGATTTTCAGCGCTGCACAACCTGGTCAGATTTTGGTGGATATGACTACCAGTACGCCGACATTGGCACAGAGAATTGCCCAAACAGCGGCTGATAAAGGCCTCCATGCATTGGATGCGCCTGTTTCTGGTGGCGATATCGGTGCCCAAAATGGGACGTTGACGATTATGGTCGGTGGCGACCAAGCTGCCTATGAAACAGTGTTACCTGTTTTTGAAGCAATGGGTAAGACTGTGCATCATTTCGGCGTCGCCGGGACGGGCCAGCATACGAAGATGGCGAACCAGATTATGATTGCCGGTACAATGACCGGTATGACGGAGATGTTTGTGTATGCTAAAGCTGCTGGATTAGATTTAGAAGCTGTTTTAAAAACGGTCAATGGTGGTAGTGCCCAGAACTGGAGTTTAGCAAATTACGGCCCCCGCGTTTTAGCGCAAGATTACACCCCAGGCTTTTTCGCTAAACATTTTTTGAAAGATTTAAAGATTGCTTTAAACGAATCAGAAAAGATGGGACTTCATTTGCCAGCAACGCATCAAGCCAAAAAACTCTATGCGCAACTTGTGAATGATCGTCAATTAGGCGATGATGGGACCCAAGCTTTAATCAAATTATGGTGGTCTTCTACAAAATAATTCAGATAAACGGTGCAGACGAGTGCTTTTTCTGATAAACTGTTAATGAGTTATTAAAGGAGGCTTCGCCATGCAATCATCACAGTTAGTTGCGATTATCAAACGTCTGGTAGCAATGCAAGAAGACCAAAGCGCTGAGGTTCAAGAAAGACGTTTTGAAAAGGACGGCGATTTAAAAGCAACTGTTAGCTATGATCCTCAAGCCCAAGCATTTGAACTTGAAGATAGCAACACCCATCAACAATTCCAATTTGATAATATTGATTTAGTTGCAATGGAGTTATATGACTTATTAACAGATTAGTTAATTAACCATTGAGTATTGGATTACTTAATGGTTTTTTTACTACCTAAGTGGGCTAGAGACATTGCTAGGTAGTGACATAGATTATTAAAAATGGTTTAATATTTGACATGCAAGCTGATTACATATTGCTTTTCGTCTGGTGGATGTGTAAACTAACTTTCAGATTGTCAACGGCTTATCAAAGGCCAACGACCTTTAACGGAGGCTACTGTATCGATGAAACAAATTGGTCATAAAATTCAATCAGGATTAAGCACGCGGTGGGGATTCTTTCTGTTGGCGATTGCTTTGTTCTGGCTTAAAACGATTTATGCATATCAAACAAAATTTAGTTTAGGGGTTAAAGGCGGCATGCAAGCCTTTTTAATGACAATTAACCCAATCCCAACAACTTTACTATTGTTTGGAATTGCCTTGTTTATGAATGGGCGCAAGTCTTATATTACGTTGCTAATTATTGATTTGATTACTTCAACATGGTTATTCGCTAATATTTTGTATTACCGTGAATTTTCAGATTTTTTGACATTCAACTTAATGAAAGGGTCCGGTGCGGTCTCGAATAACTTAGGTAAGAGTATTGCCGGGATTATTGAATATTCGGATTTCTTAGTATTCGCGGATGTCTTGATTTTGATTATCCTATTGGCAACTAAGCTTATCCGAATTGATTACCGGATTTTTATGAAGCGCAACGCGTTTGCAATTACAGGATTATCTGTGGTCCTATTTGGTGCGAATCTAGGAATCGCTGAAGCAGACCGTTCCGGTTTATTGACGCGGACGTTTGATAATAATTACATTGTTAAGTATCTTGGGATGAACGCGTACACTGTTTATGACGGGGTCAAGACTACCAAAAATAATGCAATCAAGGCTAATGCCGATAGTAGCAGTATGAGCAGTGTTTTAAAGTATATGAAGGCTAATCGTGTTGCACCAAACGTAGAATATAGTGGTGTTGCAAAAGGTAAAAATGTTTTTGTGATCCATTTAGAGAGCTTTCAGCAGTTTTTAATTGACTATAAATGGGATGGTCAAGAAGTAACGCCTAACATCAATAAGCTTTATCATAATCAAAATACGCTGAGTTTCGATAATTTTTTCAATCAAGTGGGACAAGGGAAAACCGCTGATGCGGAATTAATGCTCGAAAATTCTTTGTTTGGATTACCTGAAGGCGCAGCAATGGTTACTCAAGGAACAACTAATACATTCCAGGCGGCGCCATCTATTTTAAATCAACACGGTTACACCACCGCTTCGTTCCATGGGGATGTGCCAAGTTTTTGGAATCGGGATAACACCTATAAGTCATGGGGCTATAATTACTTCTTTAGTTCACAATACTTTAAAGAAGGTAAGGGCTATAACGTGGGTTACGGTTTGAAAGATAAAATTTTCATGCAAGACTCAGCCCAATATATTGAACAATTACCACAACCGTTCTATGCTAAATTGATTACTGTTACGAACCATTATCCATATTTATTAGACAAACAGAATCAATCGATTGCTAAAACCGATACCGGTGATGACACTGTTGATGGTTATGTGCAAACGGCTAAGTATTTAGATCAAGCACTTGGTGAATTTTTGATTTGGTTACAAAAGACAGGCCTGGATAAAAACAGCATGTTGGTGTTATACGGAGATCACTACGGAATTTCCGGAAACCATAAGAAGGCTGTGGCTAAATTATTGAATCGAGATAAGTTTACTGATTTTGATAATGCACAATTTCAAAAAGTACCATTCATGGTCCACATGCCAGGACTAAAAGGTGGCGTCAATCATACTTATGGTGGTGAAATCGATGTCCTACCAACTTTGTTAAATCTCTTAGGAGTTAAAAACGAAGATACCATTCAATTTGGCTCTGACTTACTCGCGCCTAATCGTAATCAGACAGTCGCCTTTAGAAATGGGGACTTTGTGACACCGGAATATACAAAAGTTGGTAGTACTTATTACGATACAACTAATGGAAAAATCCTGACACATTTAACGGATGTTCAGAAAAAACAATTAGCGGCTATCGGTAAACATGTGACTGAAGAGCTGTCATTGTCGGACAAGGTAATTACGGGTGACTTGTTGCGTTTTTATACGCCAAAAGGTTTTGAAAGAACCGACAAGACAATGATTAGTTATAAGGTAAAAGATGCCAAGCAAAAACTGAAGGATAGTCCTAATAAGACAAGTCTCATTCAGAAAAATAATGGCAAATCAACGATGGACCTTTATGAAACGGATGCTCCTGAGTTAAAATAAGCCTAAAAAAGGACGTTACTCATTTTGAGTATCGTCCTTTTTTAAGTGAAGATACTTGTTAGTTTTCGAAAAAAAAGGTACGATTACAGCAATAAAGATATGTGATAATGATTATCATTAGCAAAGGTGGGTGGCCAAATGAGCCAGATTGTACAACAAACGTTACGCAAGTTAAAAGAACATGATGTGCGAATCACACCACAGCGACAAGCAGTACTAGAATTCATGATTGGCACCCATATGCACCCAACTGCGGACGATGTATACAGAGCATTATCAGGGCGATTTCCGAATATGAGTGTTGCTACGATTTATAATAATTTACGACTTTTTACATCGTTGGGGATTATTGAAGAGATGGCATATGGTGATGCTTCTAGTCATTTTGATTTTGCACAGACTAAGCATTATCATGCTATTTGTGAAAACTGTGGAAAAGTAGTTGATATTTTTTATCCTGAGTTAGATGATGTCGAAGTGATTGCTCAGAATTTAACTGGGTTTATGGTGACCGGTCATCGAATGGAAGTGCATGGTATCTGTCCCGAGTGTCAGATAAAACAACAAAAGAGCTAAATTGTTTGAATATTTAAGAAATTACTGAATTTTATACAATTTATACTTGACGATGGTTTTAGATGTTGGTATAGTATTCTATGTTGTCAGCGAGACAAA
>NZ_AYZB01000051.1 GCF_001436415.1 Latilactobacillus graminis DSM 20719 | reverse complement strand
TGAATTTGGTCGAATTAGGCGAAATCATGTCACTCGGTGCAAGTCTTGAACCTTGTGAAGCTGTTGACCGTTTTGGTAGTAGCGCATTGTTTACAGAAGGCTTTCGTGCTTTATCAGAACCAGAACAAACACGTCAAAAAGAAGTGTTTTTCAGCGGGAGGTATACAGTTGCCTACCATCGCGATGGTGGTGAAAAACTTAAAACAATCAACTATAAAAATGCACTTGCGCTTATGAACGATTTAAAATACTCGTACGATAGAACTACCAATGTTTATTTATTCCAAAACAAAAAATGGTTCTACCTTGATTTAAATGAATACAAGTGGTGCGAATTAGCGCCAAAACTTGAAGACGGCGAAAGAAAGGAGCTTGCATAATGAAGACAGCATATGACGAATTTAACCGCTTTCCTGTCGCCAAAATGGCGCAGACAATGTCCGACATGACATTTCTTTATAAAGAAATGCGTGTGCCTGCCAAGCATTATAAAGACTTGCTTGGCAAGCCCTTAGCTGAAATGGTTGAAGATAGTGTCTCTATCAACCTTTTAAACACCTACTACAAGACCTTAAAAACGTTGTTGGACGAAAACCCTAAGTGGTTTATGCAGGCACTTTTGTGTCTCGACTTGAAAATCACACCCGCCAATATTAAAGCGGAAGAATTACAA
>NZ_AYZB01000050.1 GCF_001436415.1 Latilactobacillus graminis DSM 20719 | reverse complement strand
TCTTGTCATTGTTTGTTGGGTTATATGCGAAGTCAAATTCATTCTTATTCAACACATACCCTTTTGGAGCGTGTAATTCTTTTGCATAGAGTTTTACTTGTGGGAACTTAGCTTGATATTGTGCTAAACCAGCTTTGTCTGTGTCAGCTAAACCAACCATTGACCCCTTTTTCAAAATAACTTTGCCAGCAGCGTTCTTCACGTCTTCACGGTTGTAAATACCAAAAGTAGCGCCAGCAACTGGTTTGCTATTCTCAGAAGTTTTGTTGATCTTAACATTGACGTTTTGGAGCATGTTCTTAACAGAGACTTCTTTAGAAGTAATTGAAACATTTTGGCCAGCATATGTTAATTCAACATGGTGTGGTGTTGTATCAATCACAAAACCAGCTGGTGCTTTGGTTTCAATAACATCATATGCACCTAAATACAGTGGTGTTGTCTTAACTTTGCCATTAGCGTCTGTTGTTAATTGACCAACAGTATCACCTTTTTTAGCACGTACTGTACCATCAGCGGTTACGACATCTTTTGTAGCAACAACTTTAAATTCAGCATTTGCCAATGGTGTTTGCGAAAATGTAAAGTTATTTAGTTGACCGTAAGCAGTCCCTTTGGTTGTTACGCCAGATACAGATTCGCCGGTCTTCTTAATATCGATTGTGCCTTTTTGTGCGGCATTTTTGAAAGTAACCGTGATCATATTATTCTGTTGATTTTCAGGTGTTACTTTAAAAGCAAGCTTAGTTTGACCCAAAACATAACCATTTGGTGCTTTTACTTCTTCTAGTGCGTAATTACCGTAAACTAATTTTTCAGGTAAAGTGACTTCACCTTTAGCGTTAGTCATAAATTCCGACTGTTCATTTTCAGTTTGTTTCACATATTTACCTGTATCGGTATTCTTGATTTTGAATGTTGTACCAGCAAGCGCGATCGTCTTACCAGTTTCAGCATCAGCCTTTACCAATTTAATTTTTGATTTAAAATGTTCGTCAACTTTGTGGTAACGATAGATATTACCATCAGCTGCTACCTGAACATCAAAATCGCCAACTTTAACATAGCCAGCTGGTGCTTTTTCTTCTTTGACAACGTACCAACCGTAAGGCATGTTGTTAAAGGCTAAATGACCCTTATCATCAGTTGTTTGGCTTTGAACGTGAGCACCAGTAGATTTTAAATAAATACCGAACTGAGAACCCTTTAAGGCCTTCAATTCGCCAGTTTCATCATCGTTAGCATGATAGAATTTTTCGATTGCAACATTGCCCTTAATGACTTGATCAGACACGTTGACTTCGTTTGTATTCTCAACACCATCAATACCAGTAGCATCGATCTTGATTGGGTGAACTGTACTATCTAATTTGTAGCCTTCAGGTGCTTTGGTTTCGACGATTTGATAGTCACCTAAATCGTATTTATTAGAAATGGCCGTTAAATCGTCACCGATCGTCATGGTTTCCAAAGTTGTCCCATCTCTCTTTTGAAGCGCATACTGTGCACCCACGAACTTAGCGTCACCCTGTGGCGTGTTGCCTGTTTCAACATCAGATTTGTGCAAACGCACGCGTCCTTGCTT
>NZ_AYZB01000049.1 GCF_001436415.1 Latilactobacillus graminis DSM 20719 | reverse complement strand
TTCCGAGTGACCAAGGAACAATTTAAAAAAATTTCAGTATTAGCAAAACAAGCTAACATGACCGTCAATGAATGGACACGGCACCAGGCGCTAGGCACAAAAATAACGCCCACGTTGATTCAAATTGGCACATCAATTGAAGAATTTTTAGATCAAAAAAGCACCCGTTAAGGGGTGCTTTTTTAATGTATTATTGTGTTTGTAATGCTTATATTAATTTGCAACAATTTGAATATTGCAGCACCAGCAACCAGGGCGATCAGCGCAATTATTTTAAGTTCTTTGACCGTTAACGGTTCTTCAGTATCAAAAATGTTATTTAGAAGGTTTAGGCTGCCGTTTATCAACGTATTTTTCATTATGCCCACCGCGTTTCATTGTATTTATTATCTGGATTAAATTCTTGCAAGTAGCTGTAACCAAGGTCACTTTTCACGCCAAGTCTTGTAAAACGCTTCATAACGGGATTTTCGTCAGGTCTTGAGAATTCGTCTTTGACTGGTTCCACAATTGAACTCATAGT
>NZ_AYZB01000006.1 GCF_001436415.1 Latilactobacillus graminis DSM 20719 | reverse complement strand
GAAATGCTCGGTTGGACCCCTGAATATGACAATATGGAAGCAATTATTGAAACCGCATGGAATTGGCACTTAAACCATCCTAATGGCTATGCAGATCGGTAGAGGAAAGAATATGCAAGCAAGAGAATTAATTCAAAAATTTGTTACAAAAGTTCGTACTTTTTCAGAAAAAACTTATACGTCTGAAGATGAACAATATTTATTTAACGTTGTTTTAGATTTAGTTGGTGAAGATGATGAGACACCAGTTGTTGCACAACAGACAACCACTTTGATTGACTTGAAAGAGGCGTTGGTGCAATTGGCAATTGATCATCAAAAAATTCAAGATTTAACAGCTGAACGCGATATTTTGGGTGCTAAGTTGATGGATTTAATAACGCCGCTCCCAAGTGCTGTTAACAAGCGTTTTTGGGCGTTATACGATAAGGATCCAGAAAGAGCGTTAACTTATTTCTATGAATTGAGTCAAGCTAACGATTATATTAAGGTAGCCGCAATTGCGAAGAATATCGCTTATGATGTCGCTACTAAATATGGGAATTTAGAAATTACGATTAATTTATCAAAGCCAGAAAAAGATCCCAAACAAATTGCCTTAGCTAAAACAATGAAGCAAACGGGTTATCCTAAATGTCAATTATGTATCGAAAACGAAGGTTATACCGGGCGTTTAGATTTTCCAGCGCGGCGTAATCATCGGATTATACGTTTTGAATTAGCGGGTCAAACCTGGGGGTTCCAATATTCACCCTATGCCTATTTCAATGAACATTCAATTTTTCTAGATGGTAAACATGAACCAATGGTAATTAATGCGGTAACCTTCAAGAACTTACTTCAAATTGTTAAACAATTTCCTGGCTATTTTGCTGGAAGTAACGCTGATTTACCAATCGTTGGTGGCTCAATACTGACTCATGAACACTATCAGGGAGGACGACATGATTTTCCAATGGCTAAAGCACGCATCGAGACACCATTACATTTCGCGGGGTACGATGACATTCAAGCTGGAATTGTTAAATGGCCAATGTCTGTGATTCGGTTAACCAGTTCTAATGCACAACAATTGGAAACATTAGCGGCACATATTTTAACCCAATGGCAAAACTATAGTGATCCAAGTGTACAAATTTTGGCTCATTCAGCGGATGGGACACCACATCATACGATTACCCCAATTGCACGGATGCGGGATGGCCAATTTGAACTTGACTTAGTGTTGCGTGATAATCAGACATCGACTGAATATCCAGACGGTATCTATCATCCACATGCTGATGTACAACATATTAAAAAAGAAAATATTGGGTTGATTGAAGTGATGGGCTTGGCGATTTTACCGCCACGTCTGAAAGATGAAATGGCAGAGGTTGAAAAATATCTTTGTGATCAACCAAATAAAATGGCAGCTTATCACCAAACATGGGCTGATCAAATTAAGGCTGACAATTCAGAAATAACAATGGCCAACGTCACACAGTTAGTTCAAAACGAAGTCGGTAAAGTTTTCATGCGCGTATTAGAAGATGCTGGGGTCTTTAAGCGTGATCCACAAGGTAAAGCAGCATTTATCAAATTTACGCAAGATCTTTAACTCATAAGGAGGAATCTGCATGAAGTATAGGCGAGAATCATTTGGAACAATTGACGGTCAAACTATTTGGCAATATTGGCTTGAAAATAGTCAGGGATATCAACTGGCGGTGACTGAATATGGAGCAACCATTACGCATTTGATAATGCCAGACAAAGCTGGAAAGATGGCCAACGTTGTAATTGGCTATGATCATTTAGGAGATTTTGTGAAGCAGCAAGCTTATTTTGGAGCAACGGTTGGCCGGGTGGCGGGTCGGATTGCGCATGGAACTTTTGAGTTGAATGGGCATAAATACCAGGCGCCAATCAATAACGGATTGAACACGAATCATGGTGGACCGCACAGTTTCGAATCGCAAATTTGGCATTCAGCAGTGGTCGAAAAAAACGATGCTATCAGTATTGTGTTCACATTAACGAGTCCAGATGGTGAAAATGGCTTTCCAGGTAACTTAGCAGTGACAACCACGTATACCTTAAACGAAGCCAACGAATGGTTAGTCGACTATCAAGCAATAACTGACAAAACAACGCTCTTCAATCCAACTTGTCATGTTTATCTAAACTTAACGGGTGATTTTGACCAACTGGTTGGTAAACACACTTTACAGATTGATAGTGATCGTTTTGGTGCGATTCAACCGGATGGTCTACCAACAGGTGAATTGGTGCCAGTTACTGGATCAGTTTTTGATTTACGGCAACCACAGCCATTGCAGGCGGCGTTTGATAGTTCTGCTGAACAAAATACACTGGTGAACGGGTTTGATCATCCCTTCTTGTTGAATCAAACGCAAAACACTGCTGACGCAATTTTACGTGATCCTGAAAGCGGCCGTTCAATCACAATTAACACGCAAGGAAATGCGATTGTGGTTTATACGGCGAATGGCTTCGGTGACGAACCAAACTTGACAGATAAAGCAATTCAACCGCACCAAGCCGTCGCAATTGAAGCCCAAATGATGCCGGATGCAATTCATCATGCTGGTTTTGGCAATATTGTTTTGCAACCAGGTGAACAGTATCATCGACAAACGCGTTATCAACTCAATTAATGTATTTTGAGCTTGCATGCGGTTACAAAATCACGTACAATTAGTTTGTTTAGATAACCAATTTTGGTAGCTAGATAATAATTGTGTATTTTAAAAGGAGAAACAGTATGGAAAAAGGAACAGTCAAATGGTTTAACAATGAAAAAGGTTTCGGCTTTATCTCAGTAGAAGGTCAAGATGATATTTTTGTTCATTTTAGTGCAATCCAAGACGAAGGCTTCAAGTCATTAGAAGAAGGCCAAGCTGTTGAATTCGACATCGTTGAAGGCACACGTGGACCTCAAGCAGCTAACGTCGTTAAACTTTAATTCAATAAAGCTAAGAGGCCAGACAAAAAATTAATTTTGGCTGAGCCTCTTTTTATTAGTTAATTTTAGGATTTTGATTGACAATCATCATAAAATCGACTAACGTATATGCGTAGATGAATATTATCGATTGCGTAACTACTAGATGACAAGCCGCTATTACTAAGAGAGCCGGGAATGCTGGGAACACCGGTATAAGCTTGAAATTGAATTACACTACGCGTGAAGAATCGAGCGTTTGATTGACGTTCCAATCAATGAGTGATGCCAATATTTTGGCGTAATTCGGGTGGTACCGCGAAATAAAGTAACAATTAATTCGTCCCTATAATTCTCTAACAAGAATTATAGGGCTTTTTTTATTAGGAGGAATTTTACATGCAAACAAATATTATTGATGAACTGACGTGGCGGGATGCGATTAATCAACAAACAGATGCGGATGGGTTACGTGAATTAACAGCACACAAGAGTATTGCACTTTACTGTGGGGTCGATCCAACTGGTGATAGTATGCACATTGGTCATTTAATTCCTTTTATGATGATGAAACGCTTTCAATTGGCAGGTCATCATCCATATATTGTAATTGGCGGTGGGACTGGTTCAATTGGTGATCCAAGTGGACGTAAATCAGAACGACAATTGCAAACAATGGCAACGGTCCAACACAACGTGGCTGCTTTATCAAGTCAGATGAAGCGCTTGTTTGGAGATGACGCTAACGTATCAATGGTCAACAACTATGATTGGTTATCGAAAATTTCATTGTTGGACTTTTTACGTGATTACGGTAAGCTGTTTAATATTAATACGATGTTGGCTAAAGACGTTGTTGCTAGCCGATTAGATGTTGGAATTTCATTCACGGAATTTACATACCAAATTTTACAGTCTGTCGATTTCATGCATCTTTATCGTACCCACGATGTGCAACTCCAAATTGGTGGGGCAGATCAATGGGGGAATATCACTTCCGGGATTGATATGATCCGTAAAATCGAAGGTAGTGAAACAGAAGTTTATGGTTTAACAATTCCCCTAATGCTTAAGGCGGATGGTACCAAGTTTGGTAAGACCGCCGGAGGAGCAATCTGGCTAGATCCAGAAAAGACCACACCTTATGAATTTTACCAATTTTGGTTAAACCAGGATGATCGCGATGTAGTCAAATACTTGAAGTACTTTACGTTTTTGGATGAAGCCGAAATCAATGATCTTGCTGAGACGGTTAGAACAACACCTGAAAAACGAGTTGCCCAGCGCCGTTTAGCTGAAGAAGTGACCCGTTTTGTACATGGCCAAGTGGAGTTGGATGGGGCCCAAAAAATTACTGAAGTACTATTCTCAGGTGATATCAAATCCTTAGATGTGAAAGAAGCAGAGCAAGCCTTTCAAAAAGCACCAACCGTTGACATTACAGCTGAAACCAAGAATATAGTTGATTTCTTAGTAGATGCTGGTATTGAGACTTCAAAACGACAAGCACGTGAAGATGTTCAAAATGGTGCCATCACAATTAATGGCGATCGTCTTCGTGAAACAACTAGTGAAATTAATCCAAGTGAAAGTTTTGAAGGTAAATTTGTTATTGTTCGTCGTGGCAAGAAAAAATATTTCTTAGCACGAGTTAACTAATAAGAAGTATGCAAACTTAGATGGTTACGCCGTTTAGATTAAATTTGAATCACCTTAACCGCTTGGTTAAGGTGATTTTTTAGTGTGTTTACCCTAAAAATAGCGTATACTATCAAAAAAAGATATCGAAAGAAAGTGACTAATAGATGGCATTAAGTTATGCAGATAATCCGCAAGTTCAAAAAAATCGTTGGCGAATATTAATGGCTGTTGGACTATTTACCTTCATGTCGACACTTGATGGCAGTATCGTCAATATTGCGCTGCCAGTCATGAGCCGTGATTTAAAAATTCCAATGAATCAAGCGGAATGGATTGTGTCGATTTATCTGATTATGATTTGTGCCTTGTTGTTACTATTCGGTAAAATTGGCGATGCATTTGGAAAAGTCAAAGTTTTTAAAATCGGAACTTTCTTATTCGTGATTGGTTCATGGCTATGCGGTTTCAACGGTGGCTTACCGTTACTACTAGGAGCTCGAGTTATTCAAGCCCTTGGCGCTTCGATGACCATGAGTAATAACAATGGCATCATTACTGAAGTCTTCCCAGTAAAAGAACGGGGTCGCGCATTAGGGTTAACGGGGTCGTTCGTTGCATTAGGGAGTATTGCCGGGCCTGGGATTGGCGGATTGATCTTAGCACATCTTAGTTGGGGCTACATCTTCTGGATTAACGTGCCAATTGGGATTTTAACCATTATTTTTGGTCATTTTATTTTACCGCAGGATATTGTTAAAACACATGAAAAAATTGACTATGCTGGGTTTGCTAGTTTCGCAGTTTTAATTGTTAGTTTATTCCTCGGCATTTTCATCGGCCAACAAATTGGATTCACCGTACCAATTATTTTAGCGGCCTTTATCATTGCCTTAATTAGTACTGGTATCTTCGTTTGGATTGAACAACATGTAGCACAGCCATTATTATCGTTTAGATTGTTTAAAAATATCGATTTTAGTTTAAGTTTACTTTGTGCGTTCTTAATTTTTATCGTTAACTTCTTCTTCAATGTCATTTCACCATTTTATTTGGAAAATGCGCTAGGCTTAGCGCCTAATCTTGCCGGTTACAGCTTAATGATTTTCCCAATTGTCCAAGTCGTGGTCGCCCCGATTGCTGGAGGCCTCTCAGATCGAGTTGGGCCGGAAAGGTTAACGTTTATCGGGTTAGTGTTGATTTCCATCAGTCAGATTGGTTATATGTTGATGAATCTGCACACTCCCATCTGGTTATTCATGTTCTTCGTTGGGTTAGTTGGACTTGGTAATGGGATTTTCCAAGCACCGAATAACACGATTGTGATGAGTTCAGTTGGTGTTGAAGACTTAGGCATCGCGGGTGGGATTAACGCCCTCGCGCGCAACCTCGGGATGGTCTTTGGGATTTCATTATCAACGACGGTTTTATACGCCGCAATGAGTCGCAATTATGGGCAAAAAGTGACGGGCTATCTTCCAGGTCACGCGAATGTTTTCATTGCTGGGATGCATGTAGCCTTCATGGTGGCCTTAGTGATTTGTTTAATCGCAACGGCTTTAACCGGTTGGCGGATGTTGAAACATCGCAAAACAGCTTAACTGGCCAAAAATAGCGCCGCTCATCAAACGAGATGGCGGTTAAAAGTAAAATAATTTAATATGATATTGTGCGGGCTTGATTCCTAATATTGATCGGAACCAGGTCCTTTTTTGCTTAGAATAAAATTATTTAGTTTATGGTATAAACTTTTGGTGCGATAAAATAGATAATATACATTTTATGGTTAAGGGATACGTATATAAAGACGGTTTATAAAAAAGAATCGAGTCAGTTGAAGAAGCTTTGATTGCGAATATGTATGTAAACTAAAACTGCTAAATCATCTTAATAGGACGAATTGTCAATCGAAGTGCAATATTTTGTCAAAAAAGACCTCTTCTGGGGTTTGATAATCTAAAACTTTACGAGGACGTTGATTTAACTGCCGTCGACAGACTTCAATGTCCTTGTTTGTATATAGTTTGAGATTACGATTCCACTGATAGTAAGTGTTCCTTCTTTAGTCGATTGTCAATTTGTTTAGGTGACCGATGTTTATTCTGGGATTAAAGCAATAATTTTTTCGCATAAACTTGTATTCTGGGCAACAGTCTTGGTTTATGGCAATTACGGTGGCTTTTAAGATACTTTCACGTTACAATTATTGTAAGATGATAAAGCTCATAACGGGTACAATGTTTTTATTGGTCGTTAACCATTGTACCCGTTATGGACCTTTTTTATTCAGTTAGTGTTTGCTTAAATTGTAAATTCGCCGGATGAAATTTGGCGGCTTTTGATTAGATACTTTGCTATCGTTATGATAATTAAAACGTTACTAAACTGAAAGTGATAGCGCTGAAGTGGCAATCCGAGAATCAGAACTAATAAGAGGACTAAGTAACCTTTTTGTTGTGCAGATTGAGTAGGTTTAAGATTGATGAATGTCGCAATAATAAGTGTGAATCTAAACATGATTGTGATGAAGAAAAATAGATTAGAGTAAAATCTTGATGGAATAGCGTGGAGTAAGTAGTTGCTTAAGATTACGCCCCATAAATTGATAATCAAGTAAAGATGACGTTTAGAAAAGGGGGATTGGTTGACGGTCATTTCTGTGAAAAAGAACCGTCTAAAAAGCCAAATACCCCCAATACCGATTAAGATTTGGCTGAGATAAACAATCATTAATATAAAAGAAATTTGAGGATTGAATAATGTCGCTACTGATATTACTCCGGTACTTGAGTTGGTGAAAAAAGCAATTATAGTAAGTGTGATATCAAATAAGCCAAGGATCAACAGACTGATTAAACTGAGTGATGCGTTAATATGGCATCTTATCTGATAGATTAAAATAGCTAACAATAAACATAGTAGGATGGCTGTTATGTTTGCTACTAATATACCTTTTGTTCCCATAATGATGACGATTGAATAAGACCATTCAAAGAAAGGAATCCCCCAGAATAGATTTTCGTTCCCAGTTAGATTAATAAGACCGGTGTACAGCATACTGGTTAGCTGAATAATGCTCGTACTAATCTGACCTAGAAGAATAATAAATACAAACCAATAACTAACTCGCGGATAATTGATCATTGACTGTTTATTCTTTTTAAGCATCTATAAGGACCTACTTTCCTATATGAAAATTGAGTATAACATAAAAAAGCACTCATATGGGTGCTTTTAATTGACATCTTTAGGACTAGCATTGGTTGTTGTTTGGTCCTGGGTATAAGCCAATAAGTGTTCGCGTAGCTCGTTTTCCATGTGATTGAGTTCTTTTTCAGCGACTTGGCGTTTTTCGTGACCTTCTTGTTGAATCTTCAGCGTTTCTTGGAGGGTTTCAACAAGGTCGTTTTGTGTCTTTTGTAAGGTTTCGACATCAACGACACCGCGCTCGTTTTCTTTGGCGGTTTCAATTGAAGACATCTTCAACATCGCGCTGTTTTTCTTCAAGAGATCATTAGTAGTTTCAGACACCTGTCGTTGGGCAGTGACCGCGTCTTTTTGACGAAGAAGGGTGAGGGCGATCGCGACTTGGTTTTTCCAGAGTGGAATGGCGGTATTAATTGAAGCCTGAATCTTTTCAGCTAGTGCCTGGTTAGTGTTTTGAATCAGGCGAATCTGAGGGGCTTGTTGTAGCGTGATTTGCCGGGCTAATTCCAGATCATAGGTCCGCTTTTCCAAGCGATTCTTGAACTGATTGAGATCGTTGACTTCTTGCACGACCATCTGGTTATCGTCATTTTTAGCGCGTTTCATGGCTTCTGGAATGGTCGTTGTCTCTAATTCTTGAATCTTCAACTGACCAGCAGCGATGTAAATGTTGAGCGCATCAAAGTAGGCCTTGTTCTTCGCATACAATGTTTCGAGGGTCTCATTATCGCGCATTAATGCCTTTTTTTCTTTATCTAATTTAACGGCAATCCCGTCGATTTGAGCGCCGATTTTCTGATATTTGGCGGTAATTTCGTAGACTGATTTCTTAATCTTGCCAAACATCCGCTTGAAAACGTTGCTGTCTTCAGCACGTAATTCGTCAGGATTGGCTTCGTTTAAACGATACATCAATGAAGTCAGGGCGTCACCAATTTCGCCTGTTTCTTGGCTTTGGACTTGATTGAGCATTGTTTGCGAAAAAGCACCGAGTTTTTTTTGCGCTTGAGCGCCATAATTCAAGACGGCTTGTTGGTCACTGACGTCCAGTTGTTGTGCCAATTGTTCGGCCTGGGCTTGTTGTTCAGGAGAGAGCTTATTGATAATTGAGGTCTCTGCCTGGGGGGTTGTTTCCTCAGTAACAACTGGTGTACTTTGGTCGAAAGGATCTTTTAATAAATCGTTCATTAAATCGTTCGTTGGATTGGGCGTTTCAGACATTAGTCTTCCTCCTTAGAATCTGGGGTAATTTGGTGTCGGGCGACGGCGATTTCTGTGTCTAAGTCAGCGACGTCTTCGGCCACGAAGTCGGCATAGTCTTGTTGAATCTGTTGACTAAGGGCATCGATTGCCGCAGCCGATTTATCTAAAACGAGGTAGGTATCAGCTGTCTTGACTTCATGATGATTAATTTCGATGTATTTGCTAGTCAGTTCGTTGATTGAAGGTAAGTGTCGATATAAAAAGTCGCCAGCATTATGAAGCCGCTTTGGTTCTTTCACAATTGCGCGGAAAAGCAATTGGCTGACCTTGGTTGTGTCGTGATTCAGGTCGATTGCCCGTAATTTAGGGAGCGCCTGCATATTGTTTGCGAGTATCTTAATTTGTGTTTCAGCTTGTTGCATCGTTTGTCTAAAAAAGTCAATTTCATCATCACTCATGTTAGCATCTTGGTAATGTTTGAGCATTTGTGGTGAAATATGCGGATCTTTTTGGTAGTGTGGTTGTCGTTTAAGCCGTTTGAACCTGATCGTGACGTAGATGAGCCCCAATAATAAACTAAGAACAAACCAGAAGAAACTATCCCAATCACCTTGAATATCAAAGCATAATGCAAGGATAGGCATTGAGACAACTGTAATAAGCATACCGGTGCACCAAATTATTATTTTTTTGAACATAATTGTCAGCTCCTGATTTAATTGATACCTTCATTTTAACAGGAATGAAGGTAAAAGAGTATCCGCCTCAGGATGGATATTTAAGTCAGTCGTACACCTGAATTTAGCATTGACGATGGCAGACGATTTTAAATGCGCGTATAATAGCGATTAAACGGTAAAGGTGGCATTAGCAGATGGATTATACAGAGAAGGTTCTCGCGGAAGAAACACTATTCAAAGGACAAATCATTGATCTAGCCGTTCAACAAGTCGCGCTGCCAAATGGGCAAACTGCTAGTCGTGAGATTGTCTATCATCATGGTGCAGTTGGCATTATCCCGATTACGGCGGATAATCGCCTGATTTTAGTACGGCAATGGCGGGCACCCATGCAACGTGAAACGTTAGAGATTCCGGCCGGTAAAATTGATCCGGGTGAAAAGAACTTAGAACAGGTCGCATTACGTGAATTAAATGAAGAAACTGGTTTAACAACGAACCAGTTAGTCCATGTGACGAATTTTTTTTCATCACCGGGTTTTTCAAATGAATTAATGAATTTATATTACAGTGATGCTTTAACACCAGTCATGCATAAACGTTCATTAGACGCCGACGAATTTTTGAATGTTGAAAAGTTAACGCTAGAAGAGGCACAAGCAGCGGTCGCAGCTGGTTTAATCTGTGACGCAAAAACGATCATGGCGTTGTATTACTGGCAATTACAAGCAAAATAGGAGCGGGATAGATGACGAACGAACCCAAGACGCGCGAAACATATCGACAACAAAAAGTGGCTGAAGAAGCTGCTTTTAAACGGCGCGATCAAGAGCGCCTCAGGGCCGAGCGCGAATATGCGCGTGAACAGCAAAAAGAAGCCCTTAAAGCGGTGACCGAAGACGAACCAGAAATGGTAACGCGTCGGACTAAGAAAAGTGATCCACCAGCCGTTAAACGAATGAAGAAACGATTGAATTGGGCGATTGGGATTACCTTTGGCTTAATTATTATCGTTTACTTGATCCTTTTTTTCCTATAGAATGATAAAGTTAATGTTTTTTTAGAATGGAGAGAATTAGTATGAAAATTAGTGTCATTTGCGCCATGGAAGAAGAAATACGGACGCTTTTAACAAAATTAGAAGATGTGCAACAACATACGGTGGCCGGGAATACTTTCTATAAAGGACAATTGTATGGGCATGAAGTGACGTTGGTTGAATCCGGAATTGGTAAAGTCCAAGCTGGAATGACAACGGCGATTTTACTGGCTGAAGAAAAACCGGATGTTGTGATTAATACCGGTTCAGCTGGTGGAATTGGTGAAGGCCTCCACATCGGCGACGTAGTGATTTCAAGCGAAGTCGCTTATCATGATGCTGAAGCAACGGCCTTTGGTTACTTACCAGGTCAATTACCCCAACAACCCCAGCGGTTTGAAAGTGACGCGGCGGTTGTTCGACAAATCGAAGCAGCTGCCAAAGCGGTTGACTTACAACCACGTGTTGGGTTAATTGTGACCGGCGATCAATTCGTTGCTAGCCAAGATAAAATCAAGGCAATCAAAGCAATCTATCCAGAAGCCCTTTCTTGTGAAATGGAAGGTGCTGCAATTGGGCAAGTTGCAACTCAATTCAAGATTCCATTCGTCGTTATTCGCGCCATGAGCGACGTCGGCGATGAAGAAGCCGGCGTTACGTTTGACGAATTCATCGTAGAAGCCGGTCAAAAATCAGCAGCAATGTTGCTTAACTTTTTGAAGAATATTAAATAAAATGAGTGCATTCAAAATTAAAAGCTATCCCATGATGCTCAAAAAGATGTGTCGGTGGGCATAAAATTAAAAAAGAAACTTTTCCTGATGGGGAAGTTTCTTTTTTTGGTTAAATGGCTAAAATTCTACTAAACTAACAACGGGGGAATGGCAATGACGCCAAAAGTGCAGTGGCATTGGTAACAATTTATGGAACAGTAACAGTTGCCACCTAACTCGCAACCAGCGGAGATCTATTTATTGGGGAATACAGAACAAATGGCCAATGAATTAGCACGATTGGAGATAATCGGTCAAAAAAGGCCACTACCTCGGCAATTGAGTTGTATGAACCCGATGAGCATGTCCCACAAGTTGGAGACTATAATGTTATTTTGGATGGACGAGACCGCCCGGTTGCGATTACGAAAACGACGATTATGTGTACGATTGTTAAAAGTATGATCAAGTTGACGTTGAACATGCCTTTTTAGAGGGGGACAATCGAACACTTAATTATTGGTGTTTGGTTTACGAGCCTTTTTTTAAAGCTCAGTATGCAGATGGAGGACGGGATTTACGCCGACAATTGCTTGTTTATGTAAGTGCTACGAAGTAGTGATGGGAAGAGTTGAGATGATTCCCAAACGATTGTTAGAAAGTGATGAAATTCGCTTTATCGCGCCCAGTGATAGCTTACAAAGTGTCGGGGCGTACGTTCACGCCAACTATAATACCATGTTTATGTGAATGACTTGTGATTGTGAAAGATTAAATGGATGCTCAAAATTGTTTTAATAGATTGATTGTTTCTTTAAAATTAATGGATATCAAAATACGATTGTCTTTTAAAAGACAGCCGTATTTTTTTAGAGTTTAAAAGTTGACAGAAATAAAATGCGTGATAACATGTAACTATTCAACGACTTCGTTGAATTGATTTTGACTTCAAAATGATATGGAGGAATACTAATGGAAAAATTATCAGTTATGAGTAAAATAGCGCTAGATACAAAATTAAAACAGGGTAAATATGTATTAGTTTTTATGGCGGATTGGTGTCCCGACTGCCATTTTATTAAGCCACACTTACCAGAAATTGAGGCTGATTTCTCAGATTATCACTTTATTCAGGTTGATCGTGATGAAAATATTGATTTGGCGCAGGACTTAAATGTCTTCGGTATTCCCAGTTTCATCGCTTATCAAGATGGTCAAGAAATCGGCCGACTAGTTAATAAAGAACGTAAAACAAAATCAGAAGTCGAACTATTTTTAAATAACGCTACTACTAAGGGAGGTACAGACAAATGATGGACTATGACGTTATTGTAATCGGTGCTGGACCTGGGGGTATGACTGCGGCGATGTATGCTGCACGGGCTAATTTGAAAGTAGCAATGCTGGATCGCGGTGTTTATGGTGGTCAAATGAATAATACAGATGATATTGAAAACTATCCGGGTTATCAGTCGATTAAAGGTCCCGAATTGGGAGAAAGAATGTATGAAACTGCTACTAATGCGGGGGTCGAATTTGTTTATGGCGATGTTCAAGAGGTGACAATCGATGCGCAACAGACCAAGCATATTCGTACTGATAGTGATGAAATCACAACCAAAGTAGTGATTATTGCGACAGGATCAACGAACCGTAAGTTGGGGGTCTTAGGGGAAGAAAAGTATTCTGGTAAAGGGATCTCGTATTGTGCAGTTTGTGATGGCGCCTTCTTTAAAAATAAAGAAGTGACAGTCATTGGTGGTGGTGATTCCGCTATTTCGGAAGGCTTATATTTAGCCAATATCACCAACAACGTTAATATTATTCATCGCCGGGATCAGTTACGCGCACAAAAGGTGCTTCAAAACCGTGCCTTTGCAAATGATAAGATGGCTTTTACATGGCATGCGAGCGTCACTGAGATTATAGGGGATGATCAACATGTGACGGGGATTAAGATGTTAGACAATCAAACTGGGGAAGAAAAAGTAGTCAATACTTCTGGTGTTTTCATTTATGTTGGGAATGTTCCTAACAGTCAAATGTTTAAAAATCTTGATATTACAGATGAAGCTGGTTGGATTGTGACAGATACCGAAATGGCAACGTCAGTTCCTGGAATTTACGCCGTTGGAGATGTTCGCCAGAAAAAATTACGCCAAATCACAACAGCAGTTGGGGACGGCGGAATCGCTGGTCAAAATGCTTTCGAATATATCGAACGGTTAAATTATGAGGTAATAATTAAACAATAGAGGATGGTTATTGAAATGGAAATTAAGTACTGGTCTGATATCGCGTGTCCCTTTTGTTATATCGGTTCAAACCGGATGAAGCGCGCAATGAAAGAAATTGGAATTTACGATGACACACAATTAGAATTTAAATCTTTTGAGTTAGACCCAACGGCTCCTAAAGAGACAACTGAAGGCTATATTAATCACTTTACGCAAGGCAATCAGGCGCTGGAAGCACAAGCAAAAGATCAAATGGCTTATATCGAACAAATGGCTAAGGATGATGGCTTACCAATGGCAATCAATCGCGTGGTCCCAACGAATACCGTTGATGCACACCGATTGATTAAGTTAGCGGAAAGTAAGGGGAATTCAACGTTGACGGAGAATGTCATCAAACGTTTCTATCAAGTCTACTTTAATGATGGGCAATCGATTGCGAATTATACCGTTTTATTAGCTGCCTCGATTGAAGTTGGACTGGATAAAAACGAAGTCGTACAGGTTTTAAATTCGGATGACTATCACCAAGCGGTACTGGATGATGAAAATGAAGCACAGCGGTTAGGCATTAATGCCGCCCCTTATTTTGTGATTAATAATAAATATGCGATTAGTGGCGCACAACCCTATGACGCTTTTGTAAAAGCACTTAAACAAATTCAATTAGAGGAGTAATATTAATGATTGATAATCAGTTTGAAACAATTGAAATTATCGGTAATAATTCTGAAGCGGGTATCTGTGGTCCGGATGGCTGCCTAATTGCCGATCACCAGGATAATGATAATCAAGAAAATGATAATAACCAAAAGGATTAGCTAAAATGGAGACCCTTGCTATTGAAAAATTGAATAGTAAGGGTCTTTATTTTGGCAAAATATAGGGTCTTATAGTAGTTTAAATTAGTATACTCAGGTAAACTAATTAAAATTGTTTGTTGAGAGTGGGGGAATTCAGATGATACCGAGTCGTTTAACAACCGGTGATGAAATTCGCGTTATCGCGCCAAGTAATAGTTTGCAAAGTGTTGGGGGATATGTTGCAAACCAACCGGCGAATGATCGGTTAAGTGCGCTTGGCTATCAGGTGACGTTTGGGCAGCATGTCTTGGCAATGGACCGATTCAACTCTAGTCCAATTGAAGCACGGATTGCCGATTTGCACGCTGCTTTCATCGATGACAATGTCAAAGCGATTTTAGCGGTGACTGGTGGCTATAACAGTAATGAGCTACTTCCCTATATCGATTTTGATTTGATTGCGAGCCATCCTAAAATAATCTGCGGTTATTCTGATTTTAGTGCTTTGGCGAATGCGATGACAGCTAAGACCGGTTTAGTGACATATTATGGACCGTCCTATATTTCGTTTAAATTAGCAGATCAATTGGGTGATTATCAGGAGCGTAATTGGCAAAAAGTCATGACGCAAGAGGCTGGACCAATTCGATTGACGGCTTCCAAAGAGTGGTCGAGTGATGCGTGGTACTTACCGAATGCAAAGCGGGATTATCGTACTAATCATTGGCAAAGTTATACGTCTGGCTGTGTAACTGGGACATTAGTGGGCGGTAATTTAAATACACTCTATACATTACAAGGGACCCCCTACCAACCAGATTATAATGATCAGATTTTGTTGATTGAGTGCTCAGATGGGTCAGATCGATTTGATTTTTCACGTAATTTAGCAGCGTTATTGCAGAGTATGAAGCAACCAAAGGCCCTGATTATCGGACGTATTCCAACCGATGTCATGCTGAGTGAGGTGGATTTAATCGCTATTTTGAATAAGTTTCCGATTTTGAAGACAATCCCCGTTTTGTACAACGTTAACGTTGGCCATACGCAGCCGACTTTAACATTGCCGATTGGACAGTCAATCACGGTCAATGCTACAGAAGAGTGGTTACAAATTGAAAGCGATTAATATAAAATGTAAAAGAGGCGGATGGCACAAAAATAGTTTTTGTGCCATCCGCCTCTTTTTAAAGTAATGCTAAAGTTTGTTGCAATACTGGTTTTTGCTTGAGTTTTGTAAGTGGTAAGTCATGAGTCACTTGGTGATTTTCATTAAACACTACCAAACGTTTGGCGACTTGTTTGACTTGAGCCAGGTTGTGACTCGCAATTAAAATCCCTTTGCCGGCTGCATTCAGTTGTTGCAATAAACGAATCAAGAGAGCTTGGTAGGCTGCTGATAGGCCATTAAACGGTTCATCAAGCACAATCATTTCAGGATTCATCGTTAGCACGCTGCCCAAAGCGACAAGTTTTTTTTCGCCACCTGAAAGTTGATAAGGAACGCGATCGGCAAGTTTTTCAATTTGCAATAGAGCTAAGCAATCGTTAACGCGCTGTTGAATAACATCTGGGGCAAGCCCCATCTGTTCGGGGCCAAAAGCGAGTTCGGCGCGGACCGTTTCGTTAAATAATTGAACATCACTATTTTGGAACACAAAACCGATTGCGCGGTGGAGGGCAGTGGCCTGTGTCGGCTTTTTGAGGAACCGGGTATCGACAAGTTGGTCTTTAAAATAGTATTGGCCAGCGCTAGGCTGAATTAGGCCATTAATTAATTTAAAAAGAGTTGATTTGCCTGAACCATTGGGCCCCATAAACGCAACAGCCTCCCCAGCATTGATGGTAAGGGAAATATCGCTAAGGCTGTCGCTTTGTGAATAGGCGTAGTGAATGTGTTGTAAGACCAACATCTAATTACCTCCGAATGAAACAGAATAGACAAAAGAGTGCTAAATCCCAACCGATTAACCGCCAATCGTAGCGATTGACAGTCAATGGCGGCTGACGCTTAATTTGGCCGGTATAGCCCCGTAGAATCATCGCGTCATATAGTGCAGCAATGTAATCGCGAGAACTCAAGTAGAGGCGACCAATCAGTGAACCAATTAAATTTTGCCGTTGGTGGCTTTTGCCGGTTGAACGTAAGCGAATTGCCCAGAGTGATTCTTGTAAAAATTGGGCAAGTAAGTGGCTATATTTCAGACTAATTTCGAGTGTTAAAATCAGCAGACTAGGGAGTCTTAATTGGCGTAAAGCAACAATAAAAGCGGGCCAAGTAATCGTCTCGAGAAAAAAGGCAATATTCAATAACATGATTTCAGTTCGTACGATAAACAAAAGCGTCGTGGTGACTTGGCCTAACCAAAAATTCGGTAGAATTAATAAAATCGCAATGATACTGATGTCACCAACGCGTTTAAAAAGCGGCCATAAATGCTGACTTGGTAAGCGGCAAATGCGGGTTAATGTTAATAAACCAATCAACCAAATCAAAAGCAGACTGTGGGTTAACACGAGAATAATGAGTGTCACCAATAAACTAATTAATTGAATACCAGGTGTTTGATGGATGGTTAAGGGTTGGAGTTTTGTTTGGTTAAAGCGGCGCAGTAAGCGATCGCTAAAGCGCAAATTTTGAATTAAAAAACGGTCGAACTGCGCGACCGTTTTGGGCGTAGCTTCCGTTGTTTGAAGCCAGGTTGGTAATTTAGGATTGGGTTGAATAATGATTCATCACCAGTTTTCCGATAAGATAAAAAATAATGACGGCTGTTACCGCTGATAAGATGTAGCCAAGTGATAATGGGATGCCAGCGACGGTGTAGTCACTAAAGATAGCGTTAAAGTTTAAACCATGGGCCATACCACTTGGCAGGCTGTGCCCTAGGTGGTCATGTTTTAGTTGGGCAACGAGTCCGCTTGCGCTCCATTCACCCCAAGCGGTCCCACTGGACAGTAAGCCGATTGGTGACAGAATAATTAAGCCGCCGATGAATAGGTAAAGGGCGTGCTGTAAACGGTGTGGGGTCTGTGGATCCACCGGTTGGACTGGTGTGGCATAGAGTTCACTGGGGGCAACACGGTAAATAAATTGATAAACGGCAAGGGTAAAGCCGGCTTCCACCCAACCAGCGACTAATAAATGAGCGAACAACATGGCTGGAATCGCAATGTGCAACGGATAAGGGGCATACAAAGGTTGGCCAGCTGCGTTATGTGCAACGAGCGGTTGTAGGCCAAGTTCGATACCGGCCATCAATGCGGCGGCATTAATTCCGAGATAAGCGCCAATCACGACCCCAATTTTGGAATGGTGTGCTTTTTGGAATAGCCGATATAGACCATAGCCGACAAACGGCATGATAATAGCCATGTTGAAAATATTGGCACCGAGTGCGAGAATCCCACCATCGCCGAATAAGAAGGCCTGCATGATGAGTGCAATCGTCACGGCTAGACTAGCGGCGTACGGTCCAATGAGAATCGCTAATAGGGTTGCGCCAACGGCATGAGCGGTGGTCCCACCAGGAACGGGGACATTAAACATCATGATTAAAAAAGAAAGCGAAGCGGAAATCCCTAACATCGGGACCGTTTCTTTTTTTTCGGCAACTTGGTATTTGACTTTCTTGAGGGCCAAACCAATGACTGGAACAGCGGCCGCTGCTAGCACGGCACATGTCTGGGGACTTAAATAATTATCAGGAATATGCATCGATAAATAACCTCCACTGAATAGTTTACACTTATTAAGCTTAGTCATCTCATGGGTGTTTACAATTACCAATGGTGTTGACAAATGTTAACGAATATTTAGTTGGCGATATTATCAAGTAAGTAACTAACGTTTTTAATTAAAAATTTATGGTCGGTCATTTCGATGACGCCGTCTTTTTTGAGATGGTTAAGCATGCGATTAACACTACTACGAGAGCTAATGCCACAAAAGCCAGCAATATCTTCATTAGTGATGACAAAATCAATGAGGATACCATTACGGCGCTGTTTGCCAAAAAGATCAATCAAACTATATAAAAAGGCGCACAGTCCACCGTTTTTACCATTCATCACCATTTTTTGTAATCGATAAATATTCTCAGATAATTTTTTTCGATAATAGTTTTTTACATAGTTTTGGAGTTCCGGAGTTGCATTTACATAGTTCCAGAAGGTCACTCGATCAATCTGATAAAAGGTTGCTTCATCAGTTTCAATGCGGACGTTAAACGGTTGATCAGTATATTTTGAAATTTCATCCCGTAAAAGTGAAATGACATCCGGTTGTGCGATGTATGAAAGATTAAATTCACGGCCATCTTGTAAAATAATCGAATTTTTGATGACTCCTTTTTTTAAAATGTAAGTGTAACGCTCTTCCAAACCGTGATATGTCAGGTATGTATGTTTCTTCTTAGTGATGATTGGGACGTGCCGTTCTTCTAAAAAGTTAATTAAAAATTCAATATCCGTTAAAACCATAATGTATCTGCCTACCCTTTGTAAATTCAGTTTAATTAATTTTGCTAATTGTTAAATAACTTTATCCTAATTATACGCGTAACAGTGAGTAAATTGTTAACATTTGTTGCATGCAAAAGTGATATTAAAATGTAGTCAATATAGTACATCGCACTCTTTTCAGAAAATCTGTATAACTATGAACGTAGCTTGAAAAAAGCGTTCAATCAGTATTGAGAAAGGAAGTCTTACAGTTTGGTAGCGATTAAATTACCTTACGATCAAAAAAGCATCACGGCTAACATTGCCGATGCTAATTTTGCTGGCAAGCTTGTTTCACAAGCTGCTACATATCAAAATCCAATGAGTGAGGTCGAAACGGTTGAAAAATCATTAGACAATCCCATTGATAGCCCGAAGTTAGAAGAGCTAGCTAAAGGGAAAAAGAATATTGTGATTATCAGTTCCGACCATACCCGGCCAGTCCCTTCACACATTATCACCCCCATCTTGTTACGGCGTATTCGGTCTGTCGCACCTGATGCACGGATCCGAATTTTGGTCGCAACCGGGTTTCATCGCCCTTCAACGCACGAAGAATTGGTTAATAAATATGGTGAAGACATTGTCGCCAACGAAGAAATTGTCATGCATGTTTCAACTGATGACAGCTCAGTTGTGAAAATTGGTCAATTGCCATCAGGTGGTGACTGTATCATCAATAAAGTCGCAGTTGAAGCAGATTTATTAATTTCAGAAGGTTTTATTGAGTCGCATTTCTTTGCTGGCTTTTCAGGCGGTCGGAAATCTGTTCTCCCTGGGGTGGCTTCATATAAAACAATCATGGCCAACCACTCAGGCGAATTCATTAACTCTCATTATTCAAGAACTGGGAATTTAATGCATAATCCAGTGCATAAGGATATGGTTTATGCAGCTAAAAAAGCCGGCTTAAAATTTATTTTGAATGTGGTCTTAGATGAAGACAAACATATTATTGGTTCCTTTGCTGGAAATCTAGAGACAGCGCATAAAAAAGGCTGTGATTTTGTAGAAAGTCTATCAAAAGTTGACAAAATTGATTGTGATATCGCGATTTCAACGAACGGGGGCTATCCACTTGATCAAAATATTTATCAAGCCGTTAAAGGGATGACTGCTGCTGAAGCAACTAACAAACAAGGCGGTGTGATTATCATGGTCGCTGGTGCTCGTGACGGTCACGGTGGTGATGGGTTCTATCACAATATTGCCGATGTTAAGGATCCAAAAGAATTTTTGGAACAAGCCATTAATACACCACGACTTGAAACTGTCCCGGATCAATGGACGTCACAAATTTTAGCTCGTATTTTGGTCCAACATCATGTGATTTTCGTGTCTGATTTGGTTGATCCACAATTGATTAAGAAGATGCACATGGAATTGGCAACCAGTTTAGATGCTGCGTTAGAACGGGCCTACGAAATTGAAGGGACAGACGCAAAAGTCACAGTTATCCCGGATGGTTTAGGGGTTATTGTGAAATAACAATAGAAAGAATGAGTAGTTTGGAGACAACAAATGACTTGCAACAGCTTTTAGAAGCCGTTGCCAATCAAAAGATAAGTGTGTCAGCGGCTCAAACACAACTGACACGCGCCCAAAATATCGATGATTTAGGCTTTGCTAAGGTTGATTTAAGCCGGTCAAAACGGAATGGCTATCCAGAAGTTATTTATGGTGCTGGTAAGACTGCTACACAAATTATTGAGATTATTGGTTCCTTAAAACGACATGCTGAAAATATTTTATGTACACGAGTCTCGCCGGAAAAATATGCTTTAATTCATGCGGCGGAACCTGAGGCCGTGTACCATGAAATGGCGCAATGCGTTGCATTAACGGTTAAACCACTACCAACTACAGCACACTATATTGCGGTAGTGACGGCTGGAACGTCTGATATGGCTGTGGCCGAAGAAGCCGCCGTGACCGCTGAAGTTTATGGTAATCAAGTCAAGCGAATTTATGATGTGGGTGTTGCTGGGATTCATCGCTTATTTGCTCATCTGGAAGAAATTCGGCAAGCTCAAGTTGTCATTGTCGTTGCTGGAATGGAAGGGGCCTTAGCCAGTGTTGTTGGTGGCCTGATTGAAAAGCCATTAATCGCAGTTCCAACGAGTATCGGTTACGGTACTAATTTCGGTGGTTTGACGGCGCTGATGACGATGCTCAATAGTTGTGCTTCCGGGATCACTGTCGTCAATGTCGACAACGGTTTTGGTGCCGGTTACTCAGCCAGTATGATTAATCATTTAAGTGACACGGAGGATGACAAATGAGGACGCTTTATTTAGATGCATTTTCAGGAATTAGTGGAGATATGTTTATCGGTGCATTGCTCGATTTGGGCATTGATTTCAAACAATTTAAAACAGAGTTGGCTAAACTGAATGTCCCAGGCTACCATCTACATGCCGAACGGATTGCCAAAAGTAGTATTTATGGTACCGATTTTGACGTGCATTTGCCAGACGCTGTGCATAAAGATGCAGGCTTTATTGAAGCAATACCAGCACAGCATCATGAACATTCACATATTCATGAAGCAGACCACGGGCATTCTCACAGTCATAGTGATGAAGTGCGGCATTTAAAAGAGGTTGAAGCTATCATTGATCACAGTGATTTAAGCGATTATGTTAAAACGAACGCCAAACGAGTTTTTACAGAAATTGCGCAATCAGAAGCAGTTGTTCATAACTTACCATTAAGTGATGTTCATTTTCATGAGGTTGGGGCGTTAGATTCAATCGTTGATATTGTTGGGGCATTTGTGGCGCTTGAATTATTAGGAGTCGACCAAGTGTATTCATCGGAATTAACAGATGGGAGCGGGTTTATCAAAGTTGCCCATGGCCTGATGCCCGTGCCGGTCCCTGCCGTTATGCAAATGCGAGTGGGCAGCAGTATTCCAATTAAACAAAATCGCAACTTGAATACTGAATTGATTACGCCAACTGGGATGGGGATTGTCAAGACAATTGTTGACCAATTCTGTCCAATCCCAAACGATCAAACGATTATGCAAGTTGGCTATGGTTTTGGTAATCGAGAAACACCACAACTTAATGCACTGCGCGTGATGTTGTGCGAAAAAAAAAACTAAGCCAACAGATTGTTAAAGCCAGTGCTGATCAGATTTTAGTGTTGGAAGCGAACATTGATGATCAGTCAGCTGAAAGTTTAGCACCGGTCTTAGAATTGTTGATGGACAATGGGGCGCTCGATGCCTTTTTCAGTCCAATTCAGATGAAGAAGAATCGGCCAGCCACTAAGTTGACGGTCATGATTCATCCAGCCGACCAACAAGCGATGACCTATTTGATCTTGAAACATACATCAACTGTTGGTGTGCGTTATCAGACAATGGAGCGCACCATCATGTCACGACATTTTATGACCGTCACGACTGGTTACGGTGAGATTCGGGTCAAAGTCGTGAACTATGACGATATTGAAAAATGTACGCCAGAGTTTGACGATTGTTTAGCCGCCGCTAAGACCTTCGATGTGGCGCTCAATCAAGTTTATCGTGCTGTTTATCAGCAACTAAAATAAGCGTGTGCCATCGCTAACCGCAGCAACATGTCTGAAAAGAGCACGTTTATGCTATAAAAATTTAGATATTAAAATAGTTATTATTTGGAGGAAATTATTCATGATTCATCAGTTATTAGCAGAATTTATGGGAACTGCGCTCATGATCGTTTTTGGGGTCGGAGTTCACAGTGACGAGGTTTTAAAGGGTTCTAAATATCGTGGTTCAGGTCACCTATTTGCGATTACCACCTGGGGTTTTGGGATTACAGTCTCATTATTCATCTTCGGGGATGTTTCAATTAATCCCGCTATGGTGCTAGCACAATGTATCTTAGGTAATATTTCATGGGCAATGTTCATCCCTTACTCAGTCGCAGAAGTTTTGGGCGGAGTGGTCGGTGCAGTCATCGTCTATATCATGTATGCCGATGAATTTAAAGCATCAGAAGGCAATGTCGATCCCGTTGCAATCCGTAACATCTTTTCAACGGCACCTGGTATCCGTAATTTACCCCGTAATTTTTTCGTTGAATTTTTTGCAACATTCGTCTTTATTGCATCCATTTTAGCAATTACTCAAGTAAAGACACCTGGGATTGCTCCAATCGCAGTTGGTCTACTTGTTTGGGCGATTGGGATGGGAATGGGCGGTCCAACCGGCTTTGCGATGAACTTAGCGCGTGATATGGGCCCTAGAATTGCCCATGCTATCTTACCAATTAAAAATAAAGCCAACTCAGATTGGCAATATGGGATTATCGTTCCCGGAATTGCACCATTTGTAGGTGGCTTATGTGCTGCCCTCTTTATGCGGAGCTTCTTTGGGCTTTAATTCAATCGGAGGAAAAAACGATGCGTGAACAAATTAAACAAACTCAAAGCATGATGCTCGACTTATTTGAAGTTGCTACGCATGCTTCACAGCAAAGCACTATTACGACCAGTTTAATTGAGGCCCAACAGGCACTATTAACAGCCCAACAGCTCTATAGTGACTCAGAAGGGACTCAACAAACGCCCAATCAATCAACCTTCAAGCACTTCGTTGAGTGTGCCACTCATTTAAACTTGATGATTGTTAAGAGCTTGGATAATCATGATTTAGCTGAGGCTGATCATATTCAAAATGAATTATCAGAATTAAAACAATTAATTTAAAAATTGAGAAAGAAGTCTTTAACAATGAATACATTATCTGAAAAAAAAGCTATGCTAATTGCCAGTTTACAACAAATGGAAAAAGTGATTGTTGCCTTTTCTGGTGGGATTGATAGCACATTAGTTTTAAAAATGGCTTTAGAGACACTTGGCAAAGAAAACGTCTTAGCAGTCGTTGCTAACTCAGAATTATTCACAGACGAAGAATTTAACAAAGCCATCGAACTAGCCACAGAAATGGGTGCTAATGTCGCAACCACAACCTTGAACTATTTAGCCGACGAACACATCGCCAATAACACACCTGAAACATGGTATTATAGTAAGCAGATGTTTTACAACCAGTTGAATCAAATCGCTGCTGAAAATGGCTTTGATCATGTTTTAGATGGGATGATTATGGATGATAACAGTGACTTCCGTCCAGGTTTACGGGCTCGTGACGAAGCTGGTGCGGAAAGTGTCCTTCAAACAGCTGGGTTCTATAAGATTGATGTCCGTCAATTGGCTAAAAAATTGAACTTGAACAACTGGAACAAGGTCGCTAGTTGCTCAGTTTCTTCGCGCTTCCCATACAATACAGCTTTAACGGAAGCAAAAATTGCCCAAGTGATGCAATCTGAAAAATTCTTGCGTGATTTAGGTTTTGCAACGGTCCGCGTACGCTACCACGGCTCAATCGCCCGGGTTGAAGTTCCAGAAGCACAAATTGCTGAGTTTTTAACCCACAGCGAACAAATCAATCAAGCATTACAACAAGCTGGTTTTGAATTTGTGACCGTTGATTTAGCTGGATTCAAGAGCGGCCGGATGAATGAAACATTAACGACCGCCCAAAAAGCAGCTTTAATGACTGCTTAATCTGGAATCAAGTGTTTTAAAGGCTGGGACAGGGTTTCTTTGTCCGGGCCTTTTTTGGTAGCTAAAAGTGTTTATCCGTGCTTTAAAAGGGAACTATGGTAAACTATTATAGATACTTTTTTAAAATGAGGCGAAAAATTGTGAAACATATTTATCTAGATAACGCGGCAACGACGCCTATGGCACCAGAGGTCATCGCGACGATGACCGAACAGATGCAAGCCGATTTTGGGAATGCATCAAGCACCCATTATTTTGGCCGACAAGCGCATACAGTGTTGGATACGAGCCGTCACACCTTGGCCCAGAGCATTCATGCTAAGGATAACGAGATTATCTTAACGAGTGGGGCAACGGAAAGTAATAATACGGCAATCTTACAGACAGCCAAGCTGCGTGCTAAAGAAGGCAAGCGGATTATTACAACGGCAATTGAACATCATTCCGTTTTAAAACCCATGGCTTATTTAGAATCTCAAGGCTTTGACGTGGTCTACTTGCCCGTTAACGAACAAGGGGTCATTGATTTAAACGACTTGAAAGCAGCTTTGACCCCCGAAACGATTTTAGTATCCATTATGATGGGTAATAACGAAGTCGGCAGTCACATGCCAATTCACGAAATTGGGGAACTTGTCCGTGAATCAAATGCCTGGTTCCACACAGATGCCACCCAAACATATGGCTTATTAGATATCGATGTACAAGCTGATAACATCGATTTACTGGCAGTCTCGGCCCACAAGATTAATGGGCCCAAGCAAATCGGATTTCTCTACGTCAATGATGCGGTTCACTTACCATCATTTGTCTTAGGCGGCGAACAAGAAAAGAAACGTCGGGCAGGAACTGAAAATGTGCCCGCAGTGGCTGGTTTTGCTAAGGCGGTTGAATTACTGACACCGGCGGTTAAAGCTGATATTCAAGCACGATATGCTGGGTTCAGACAGCAATTACTGGCGACTTTAGCGGCAAACGACATTGATTTTGCGCTGAACGCAGAAGGTGCTGATCAAGTCGGCCACGTTGTGAACCTTTGGATTAAAGGTGTTTCAACCTATGTCTTACAGATGAATCTTGATTTAGCTGGTTTTGCGATTTCAGGTGGTTCGGCATGTACGGCTGGTGATTTGGAGCCATCACACGTGTTGATTGCGATGTATGGTGAAGATAGCCCCCGCGTTGCTGAAAGCATCCGGATTAGTTTTGGTCACGAAACGACTAGTGAAGAGGTTGCCGCTTTTGCCGAAGCACTCACGAAGATTGTGAAACGCAATTTGGCAAAGCAAGTAGCTAAGGGGTAGGCAGCGTTTACGTGCTTGTGCTAAAATAGACTTATTCAGTGTATGGAGGTTAGGCAGATGGCTTTATTAAAAACAACAGCAACAATTCTTGGGAGTACGGTTTTATATCGACTAAACCCCGCTGTTAAAAAGTATACCTTAAGAGATGTTGGCTTTGTGCCCACAAATAATGGTAATTTTCAAATGGAACGACCATTAGATCCGAATTCACCATTTAACAATGCGATTAAGTTAAAGATAACGATTGCCAAAGATTTGCAGACATTGAAGATGTCGGTGACTTCACCAGATGGCTTACATCCAGTCGATATTTTTAAGAGTGAAAAAAATGCTGAGAATGTTGAACAGTTTGATTTTGTGATTAATAATCTGGTTGCACGTGAGGTGCTACTTAAAGAAGAATAAATGTTATTTCAAATGCGGTTTACCAAAGACTGATTGGTAAACCGTTTTTTTGATTAACTTATGAAAAGTGAGTGTTATAATTTGAAATATTAACCAAGATTGCTATAATGGTAAGTACTGGAATTCACGACCTTCAAATCGTAGAAAACTAGAATCTATTTGAAATGATGGTGATATTGTGGTTGACCACAGTAATACACGAGTCGTCGTTGGAATGAGCGGCGGGGTGGATTCATCGGTCACAGCCTTATTGTTAAAGCAACAAGGTTATGATGTGATTGGTGTTTTCATGAAAAATTGGGACGATACAGATGAAAATGGTGTCTGTACCGCAACGGAAGATTACGAGGATGTTGCCAAAGTTGCTTCTAAAATTGGAATTCCTTATTATTCCGTGAACTTCGAAAAAGAATATTGGGATCGTGTATTCGAATATTTCTTAGACGAGTACAAGCACGGCAGAACGCCTAATCCAGACGTCATGTGTAACAAAGAAGTGAAATTCAAGGCCTTCTTAGACTACGCAATGGAATTAGACGCCGATTTCATCGCCATGGGCCACTACGCTCAGATTGAGCGCGACGATAACGGCATCGCCCACATGTTACGTGGCGGTGATAGCAATAAAGATCAAACTTACTTTTTAAGTGCCCTCTCGCAAGATCAATTACAAAAATCAATGTTTCCAATCGGCCATATGCAAAAGGCGGAAGTGCGCCGAATCGCTGAAGAAGCTGGTTTAGCAACTGCTAAGAAAAAAGATTCCATGGGGATTTGCTTTATCGGCGAACGCAATTTCAAGCAGTTTTTAGGCGAGTATTTACCCGCCCAACCTGGTAAGATGATGACCGTCGATGGTCTTGAAAAAGGGACACACGACGGTTTAATGTACTATACGATCGGTCAACGCTCTGGTCTTGGTATCGGTGGCGGTGGTCAATCAAACGATCCTTGGTTTGTGGTTGGTAAAGATTTGGATCAGAATATTTTATATGTTGGCCAAGGTTACCATAATGAATTACTTTATGCAGATCAATTAGATGCAAGTAATATTTCTTGGATTACACCAGTTGATCACGGGACAGATTTTCATTGCACCGCTAAGTTCCGCTATCGTCAACAAGACGTTGGCGTAACGGTTCATATGACTTCAGCAACAGCTGCAACAGTTGTTTTCGATGCACCAGTACGGGCGATTACACCTGGTCAAGCAGTTGTTTTCTATGACGGTGCAGAGTGTTTAGGCGGCGGAACAATCGACGTGGCCTATAAAGCGGCAGCCGATAATGCTGATATGAAGGCTTTACAATACGTTTAAATAAATCATTAAAGAGCTGATAAAATAAATTTTATCAGCTCTTTTTTTGCCATAAGTTCTTCAAAATAATAAGCTTTTAGAATAAAATCACAAACAACGACTAAATCATAAGATACTACACATTTTTGATTGTGAAATAATTTTAATGGGTTGCTAAGATTGACTTTTCAAAACTAAATAGCGTACAATACGGTTATGCAAGATATGTGTTGTTATTCACAATTCGAGCGATGAATCGATTATTAAGATATTTCTAGGAGGTCATATGATGAAAGTAGCAGTTATTGGTTGTACACATGCAGGGACTTTTGCAACACAAGCAACATTGGCAGAACATCCTGATTGGGATGTAACGGTTTATGAAACGCATGATAATCTATCGTTCTTATCATGTGGGATTGCTCTTTGGGTGGGCGGCCATGTAGCGGATCCTAAGAAAATGTTCTATTCAAATCCAGAAATGTTAGCTCAAGCAGGTGCTCATATGAAGATGCAGCACACTGTTTTGGAAGCTGATTTAGATCATAAAAAATTACGTGTTAAAAACTTAGTGACTAAAGAAGAAACAACCGAAAAATTTGATAAAATTATTGTTACAACGGGTTCAGCACCCGTAATTCCGCCAATTGACGGTATCGATAATTCGAACGTTAAATTATGTAAAGACTGGGGTCATGCCAACGAATTAAAGAAGACTGCCTCAAGCGTAAAGAGTGTCATCGTGATTGGTTCAGGTTACATCGGTGCTGAATTGGCAGAAGCTTACGCAACAACTGATAAGCAAGTGACATTAATTGATGCGTTACCACACGCCCTCGGCAAGAACTTTGATCCTAATATCTCCGAAATTGTGGAACAGGATTACCGTGATCATGGCGTGACGCTTGCACTCAATGAAAAAGTGGTCAGCTTCTCAGGCATTGATCAAGTGACGGTTAAGACGGATAAAAATGAATATACAGCGGACATCGCAATTTTATGTGTTGGTTTCCGCCCCAATACAGGGCTTTTTAAAGAGCAAGTTGATATGTTAGCCAACGGTGCCATTTTAACGGATGAGTACATGCAAACCACTGTTAAAGATGTTTATGCAGCGGGGGATTCAGCAGCAGTTTTCTATAATCCAACGCAAAAGGCCGATTATATTCCTTTAGCAACTAATGCGGTACGTCAAGGCCTATTAATTGGCCGTAATATCGAAACACCAACTGAAAAATATATGGGGACCCAAGCAACATCTGCCGTTGAATTATTTGGTCGCACCTACTCAGGTAGTGGCCTAACAGTTGAAGGGGCCAAAGCACGTGGGATAGAGGTCGCTACAACCACCTTAGAACAAGATTATCGTCCGGATTTTATGCCATCAACGACACCGGTATTGATGAACTTGACGTGGGATCCGAAGACGCGGCAAGTATTGGGCGGCTCATTCACAAGTATGTATGACATTGCCCAAGCTGCTAACATCATCTCAATGGCGATTCAAACAAAGATGACGATTGACCAATTGGCGATGGTGGATATGTTTTTCCAACCGAACTACGACCAACCCGTCAACTATGTCAATGCAATTGCGATGCAAGCTGTTACTGAAAGCAAATAAAAGTGGGTCATTAAACGAAAAGAGATAGCTGATAGAAAACGATTAGATTGGTTAATATATGAAGTCGCTAGGATAAAAAACACTTTTATCCTAGCGTTTTTTTTAATGGTGGAATGTGTGCTTTATTAGTCGATTGACTTGAATTTAGGACGTAACTCTTTCATAATGAAAAGTAAGTTATTTTAAGGAGCGAGCGCATGACAACCTTATATTTTATCCGCCATGGTAAGACTGAATGGAATTTAGAAGGCCGCTATCAAGGAGCGCGGGGGGATTCACCATTATTAACCAGTAGTTACGTTGAAATTGAGGAATTGGCCCATTTTTTAAAACCGATTCATTTTGACCATTTATACACGAGTCCGTTAAAACGTACACAGGTAACGTCTGTAGCGCTAAAACGCGATTTAGGGCAGGATTTTCCGATTACGGTTGTTGAGGCGCTCCATGAATTTAATCTGGGTTTAATGGAAGGAATGCGCTTTACGGAAGTAGAAAAACAATACCCCGCAATCGTGAAGGCCTTTCGGGAGTCACCAGCTGACTATGATCCAACTGAAATTAAAGGAGAAACCTTTGAACAAGTGATTGCACGGACGACACAGGCAATTGATACGATTGTTAAGGCGGCTCAGCCGAATGCGCATATTTTAATTGTTAGTCATGGGGCCGCAATGGTCGCAATGATGCAATCCCTTTTGAAGACTCCTCTTGCACAAGTTCGCAAAGACGGTGGGGTAACGAATTCATCAGTGACAACGATGACGACCAATGATCAAGGCGCATCATTTAACTTAATAAAATGGAATGATACACACTTTTTGAGTAAGCAATTATCCGCCACGGATACAATATAGGAGATGATCACGTGCAAGCAATTCTAAAAAAATGGGCTGCTGGCGAGCATGAAGTCGCTGTTAAAGAACTCGTCCAATATTTACAAGAGCAACCGGATGATATAGAAGCCTACGTTACTTTAGCGACGTTTTTAACAACACTCAAGGATTTCGAACAGGCAGAAGTTCTTTTACAAAAGGCACTCACTCAATTTCCAAAGGAAAATGCGTTAATTTATGCCTTGGGCACACTGTACTATCAAGCGGAGGCTTATCAACAAGCAGCACCATTATTTATGCAATTGGTCCAAGACTCACAAGCAATTGATGCTCAATATATGCTTGCACAGACGTATCATCAACTCGAACAAAATTCGCGGGCACTAGTGTTTGCTTTGACGGTTCAAGAGCAACAACCAGATCAACTTGACGTCAATCTTTTAGTTGGGGATATCTTGACTAGTTTGGGTGATTTTGATCAAGCACAAACTTATTTAAAAAATGCATTGACCATTGATCCGCGAAATGGTGAAGTGTTGTTCAAGTACGGCCTAACACAGTTAGTTTTAGGGGCCACTAGTGATATATATTTCGAGCAAGCAAAGCAGTATGCACCGGATTATTTCCAGAAGAATAAGCAACAATTAATCGATATAGAAGGCTTCATGCAGGCCCAAGCACATAAAGAATAAGGAATGGCAATTGTGGAAATAGTAAAGACAAATGAAACGAAGCCAACTGTCACCGGAACTGTCCAGAATATTTTTTATGAGAGTCCGGACAACTTTTTTAAAATCCTGCTCGTCAAGGTGGCACATCAGACGATTGACTGGCACGAAACAGAAATCGTGGTGACCGGGAGTTTTGGTGACATCAAAGAAGATGAACGCTACACTTTCTATGGGAAAGTCGTCACGCATCCTAAGTATGGCAAGCAGTTCCAAGCTGATAATTATCAAGTGGACCAACCAACGACTAAGGCCGGCTTAGTCGCTTATTTATCTGGCGAAAAATTTACGAGGATTGGACAAAAAACGGCCGAAAAAATCGTGGATGCCCTTGGAATTGACGCGATTGACAAAATATTAGATGATCCGACGGTATTGGCACCTTTGGGACTAAATGCGAAGAAACAAGCACAACTCGTTGAAACACTGACGATTAACAATGGCATGGAACAGATTATTATCGGCTTAAATAACTACGGTTTTGGTAGTTCGATGGCCTATAACATCTATCAGACCTACCATGAAGACACGCTGAAGGTTATCCAAGAAAATCCGTACCAACTCGTAGCTGACATTGCTGGGATTGGCTTTAAACGTGCGGATAATTTAGCGGAGACGCTTGGGTTTGCCGCTGATTCAGCCGTACGGGTGCAAGGGGCGTTAATGCAAGCGTTAAATGAGCTAACCAATCAAGCAGGGGATACCTATACCCAGGCTAAGCCATTATTGGCGGCTAGTATTGAGCTGATGGAAAAAGCCCGCAATGTCGCAATTGACCCGAACCTAGTCGCTGAACAACTGATGGCCCTCGCGCACGATGGGAAAGTTGTTGGCGATGAGAATCGTATCTATCCGAATGGGTTATTTAATGCGGAGTGGCAAATTGCGAACCATTTAATGCGAATTGAAAATGAACGCGATCAGCTCAGCTACCCCAAACATGATTTAGATCAAGAAATCCGCCACCTTGAAAAACGTTTCAAGATGACATACGATGATGTGCAACAAGAAGCGATTAAACTCGCAATGACCCACCGGACGTTCTTATTAACTGGGGGTCCCGGTACTGGGAAAACAACGATTATTAACGGGATTGTGACGTTGTATGCTGAATTAAATGGTCTATCATTGGACATTAGCGAATATAAAGACACCCCGTTTCCGATTCTATTGGCCGCGCCAACAGGTCGTGCCGCCAAGCGAATGAGTGAAACGACGGGGTTGCCTGCTAGTACAATCCATCGCTTACTCGGGATTACCGGCCGCGAGAATAATCCCGATGTTTCGGGCAATAAAGAACTTGAAGGTGGCTTGTTAATTATCGATGAAATGTCGATGGTCGATACTTACTTGTTCCGTTCATTACTACGGGCTGTGCCAAGTCATATGCAAGTTGTATTAGTTGGGGACAAGGATCAATTGCCGTCAGTCGGGGCCGGGCAAGTCTTTTTTGATTTATTGCAAAGTAACGTTATTCCGGCAGTTGAGTTACAACGGATTTACCGACAAGACGATCAGTCAACGATTATTCCGTTGGCCCATGAGATTAATCAGGGGCAACTTCCAGCAGATCTATTAAAGCCGCAAAAAGACCGTAGTTTTATCCAATGCAATCCTTACCAGATTGAATCGGTGATTGAACAAATTGTCACCAAAGCGAAGGCGCGTGGCTTCGAAACAAAGGACATTCAAGTGTTAGCACCAATGTATAAGGGGGCAGCCGGAATTGATCAATTGAATCCGATGATTCAAAATATCATGAATCCGAAACTAGATGATCGTAAAAAACAAGTCAGCATTGGCAACGTCCATTACCGAATTGGCGATAAAGTGTTACATCTGGTCAATAGTCCAGAGCAAAATGTGTTCAACGGTGAAATCGGACAGATTACGGGGATTACTTATGCTAAAAAAAGTGTGGACAAGGTTGATGAGATTACAATTGCTTTTGACAGCACAGAAGTCACTTATAAGCGGAGTGAATGGCATAAAATTACCCTAGCTTACTGTACCTCAATTCATAAGGCCCAGGGCTCTGAATTTGAAATGGTGATTTTGCCATTAGTAAATCAATATCAACGGATGCTTAAGCGGAACTTGCTTTATACGGCAGTTACGCGTGCTAAATCATTATTGATCTTAGTTGGTGAACCGAGTGCCTTCCAAAAAGCAGCGCACGAGCTGTCCGCTAATCGGCAAACGACGTTAAAAGAACGCATAAAGAGCGTCTTTACTGGTGAACAACTGACGCCAGCGATTAAAACGGCGAGTGTCGGACAAAATGAAGCACACCCAGTTGCCCAACCGGTGTCACCCAGTACGCCGTCAGTCGCAGTCGATGAAACCATTCAAGAAGCGCCAGTTAGTTATGTCTTAACACCTACTCTTTTGGCACGACAATCTGTTGATCCCATGATTGGGATGACTGAGGTAACACCGTACGATTTTATGCCGAAAACAAAATAGTGTATAATAAAATAAATGACTAACAAAAAATGAGGCGAAACAATGGTTGACCAGCGAGCTAATTTAGAGATTAGACCCGTGACAATTGAACATTTAGAACAGTTTAATGACTTATTACGGTATGTTTTCCAAGTAACTGATCAGGAAGTTTCTGACAGTGGTTATGAAGAAGGCGAATTAGAGCGGGCTAAACGGCCGGTATTAGAGGAATCTGATGTCATCGGGTGGTTCAATGGTGATGAATTGGTTTCACAATTAGCAATCTATCACTGCCGTGTGAATATTCACGGTCGGCTCTTTAATATGGGGGGACTAACGGGGGTCGGGACGTATCCAGAATATGCTGGACATGGCTTAATGCATGACTTAGTGAAGGTTGGTTTGCATAAAATGCGTGAAAACAAGCAATGGATTTCATATCTTTACCCATACAGTATTCCGTTTTATCGGAAAAAAGGGTGGGAGATTATGTCTGATCATTTAACTTATGATATTCGCGATAACCAGTTACCTAAACAACGACCAGTGAATGGCCATGTTGAACGTCTTGATATTGATGATGAAGACGTGATTAAAACTTATGACCGCTTTGCCGTTAAAAATCACGGCGCGATGATTCGTAATGCATTAAATTGGGATGAATATTGGCGTTGGGAAAATGAAGAAGAACGGATTGCCGGTGTTTATTATGATGAACATGAACAACCAACTGGTTACGTGTTATATTGGATTGCTAATGAAGTTTTTCATATCAAAGAAATGATCTACCTAAATCAAGAAGCCCGTATTGGTCTGTGGAACTTTATTGGGGCGCATTATTCGATGATTGAACATGTGAAGGGTAATTTATATCAGGATGAACCCATTTCCTTCTTACTGGAAGACGGTGATATAGAGCAAATGATCAAACCGTATTTTATGGCCCGCATTGTCGATGTCCGTGAGTTTCTGCGAGTGTACCCATTTGAAACGGATGGACAAGCTTTTCATATTGAATTGACCGATCCATTAGCTGAATGGAACAACGGAACTTTTGGGGTCTATTGGGATGAGCAAGGAAAGGTGCAAGTCACCAATCGACCCGTCGGTGAACGGATTAAATGTGATATTCAAACGCTGACCACAATGTTGATGAGTTACCGGCGTCCATCATATTTGGCGAAGATTGAACGACTCCAAGCCGATCGTCAAGCATTAAAAAATCTCGAAAACATTATTCCAATGGATCAACCGTACTTTTCAGATTATTTTTAGTAGTTTCTGGTTTATAATGACTGTAAAAAAGCGTTGCCGCTTATATTTAAGCGGCAACGCTTTTGTTTATCTAATGTGCTATTCACGGTTAAGCCAAAATGCTTGGGATTGGACGCTGAAATGTACATCAAAGGTTCGACTACCGAGTTCTTCGCCGTCCATTTGACCAAATTCCAATGTTCTTGTTTGAACGGTTAACTCGGGACCTTCAAAGTGATGGACCGCCCGATAACGAGTATGACGACCGCAAAGCATCATGATAAAAAGATAACAGAAGAAAAAAGGGTTTAGCTTTTCAATTACAATTAAATCAAGTTGATGATTATTTACTGTTGCACTTGGCATGATTGGGACTCCGCCACCAAAATAGGGATGATTGGTAGTTGTTACCAAGAATCCATGCTTAAAATGGTGGTAGTTGGGCCCGGCGTGCACAAGGACATCAAAGGCATCCTGATGCATGAAGACCTTAATTAACGAGCTGACATAGGCCAATTTTCCTAAGTGCAAGCGATTTAAAAGGTACTTATTGCGTGAATGATTGGTCGTGCTAACGACATTCGCATCAAAACCAATTCCGACGTTATTGACAAAGTAACCATGATCATGTTTGATGGCGTCATAGTAGTAACCGAGATCAATTTCAGTTGGTGTGCTTGCTGCCAGAATTTGCTCAAGTGCTTTTATAGGATCATGACTGATACCGACTCCGCGCGCAAAATCATTACCAGAACCACATGGAATGTAAGCGATGGGAATATCCCCACGATGAGCATTATAAAGACCATTAAGCGCTTGATTTAGGGTACCATCTCCGCCAATAATGAGCAATAGTTGATCATGATATTTGAATTTTGCAAATTGATAGGCGAGTTGATAGGTGTGACCTGCATAGCGAGAGAGTTGGAGATCATATTGGATTTTTTTTTGGTTTAATTGAGCTTTGATTTTAGGCCAAACATGTGCTCCTTGGCCGGTACCGGCAACTTGATTTAAGATGATATAAAAGTGGGGATTAGAGGGCATGAACAAGCCGCCTTTCCGAAAAAAGTAATCTATTGTACATTATAGCGGGTTTTAACATAGCTTGACAATAAAAACTTGTATTTAACAATAAAAAAGCGCCAAGTCGCGATTGACTTGGTGCAAAATAATTATTCCGTACTTTGAATAATCATGGGAAGAATTACTGGACGGCGTTCTGTTTTTTCAAACAAGAAGTCTTGTAAACCGTCGATAATGACTTCACGAATTTGGTTTTCTGTAACTTTAGCATTTGCATTAAACGTATTCACAATCATTCGAAAAACGCGGCGCTGGGCTTCGCTAATCAGTTCACCAGATTCACGCATATAAACAAAGCCACGTGAAAGAATATCGGGTCCAGCAAGAATATTTTTCTCACCAAGGTTAATGGTTGCAACCACAACGACTAAGCCTTCTTCGGAGAGCATTTTCCGATCACGTAAAACGACATTTCCGATATCGCCAATCCCGTTGCCATCAACGTAAACATCTTCGGCACTAAAATGACCTGCAACGCGTGCTGAATCCGAAGTTAATGCTAAGACATCACCGTTTTCGAGAATGAAACAATTATCTGGTTCGACACCACATTGTTGAGCCAATTCGGTATGAATTTTTTGCATCCGGTATTCACCATGACAAGGCATAAAATATTTTGGCTTCATTAAGCGGAGCATTAATTTTTGTTCTTCTTGACCACCGTGACCAGAAGTGTGAATGTTATTCACTTTACCATGAATCACTTCAGCACCAGCTTCTGAAAGCTTATTAATCACGTGATTGACACTCATTGTGTTCCCAGGAATCGGGTTGCTTGAGAAGACCACAGTGTCACCAGGTTGAATAGAAATCTGGCGATGAGTTCCATTTGCAATGCGACTTAAAGCTGCCATAGGTTCGCCTTGGGAACCGGTACAGAGAATCATCACTTTATCAGCTGGTAACGAATTTAACTCATTCGCATCGACTAAGGCTTCATCAGGAATGTTTAAATAACCAAGCTCTCGACCATTAACCACGGCAGCTTCCATACTTCGGCCAAAGACAGCAATTTTGCGGCCATTAGCAATCGCAGCATCCGCAGCCTGTGAGACCCGTGAAATATTTGAAGCAAATGTTGCAAAGATGATCCGTCCTTCAATCCGTTCCATGATATGACGAATTGACGTACCAACAAATCGTTCCGACTTAGTAAAGTTAGGAACTTCTGCGTTAGTACTATCAGACATCAAACACAAGACGCCTTCCTCACCTAAGCGCGCCATTCTTTGAAGATTAGGTGAAGGTTGATTGCCAACCGGGGTCAAATCAAATTTAAAATCACCAGTTTCGACGATGACACCTTGTGGAGTATGCACTGCCACGCCTAAGGTGTCAGGAATTGAGTGCGTGGTACGAAAGAAATCAACACTTGTTTTGCGGAATTTAAGGACGGTATCTTCGTTTAATTCATGTAGTTCAGTTGACCGCAAAAGGCCGTGTTCTTCTAATTTACCGCGAATAAGGGCTAGTGCTAGTGGACCAGCATAAACGGGTACATTCGGTACTTGCTGTAAGAAGTAAGGTAGGCCACCAATATGGTCTTCATGCCCATGAGTAATGACAAGGGCTTTAATCTTTTGTTGGTTCTTCTGAAGATATTGGTAGTCTGAAATAACATAATCGATCCCTAAAAGTTCATCTTCTGGGAATTTAATCCCAGCATCAATGACAATAATTTCATCTTGAAATTGAACACCATACATATTTTTACCGATTTCACCAAGTCCCCCTACAGCGAAAACGGCGGTTTCATTATTTTTAATATCGAGTTTCATTTAATTAAAACTCCGTTAACTTAAAATCTTCTGATTCTTCTTCAAAAGCGAGATGCTTACCAGATAATTCTTGTACAAATTCAATATTGTAGGGAGTATTGTCTTCAACAAGTTGGCGCGCTGCAACAGCGCTGTCTGCTTCTAAATAGATTGATTTGGTTGCCTCGCGACGAGGACTTTGGTTTTTGTCTGCTTGGAAAAGTACTTTATAAATCAATTGTAAAACTCCTTTATTATTCAGCGTAATTTTAAACGCAAGATTAACCGTCCAGGGGTTGATTACTCAACATTTAAGAATATTTTAGCATAACTTTTCATTAAAGTATACATTGAGCAACGTGCTCTAAATAGCGTGATTGCTCTGATTCGGTTATAATTATCTTAATCAGACATCAACAAAGAGGAGGATTGCTATGATTATTTGGTTATCGGCTGTTACTGGGATTGCGTTAGCGTTTTTTTTAATTTGGATGATTAGTCGATTACGGCGTCAAAAAGCGATGCGTATTTTACAGCACAGTAGCCAAGCAATTGCGGATGAAATCGTAACTGTCGCTTATCAAAAATTGCAAGTGAACCAGCCGGATTTTTATGCACCGCAAGCCAAACTGATTTCAAACTTACCAACTGAAGTTTGGGGCAACAACGTGATGGTCTTTGAATATCAAGTTCCGATCCGCCAAACGTCTGAAGCCTTGAAGACTGTCGCAGCTGCTATTGAAAAGCAACTTAATGCGGTGGCATATGAGCGAAGGATTGCTTCTGTTAGTCCCCGCTATCCGGCTTTATTGGTAACGGATGTGTGGTTTTTGGAGGAACGATTACATTTTGATGTTGCTTTTATTGTTAATCGCGAAACAATCGAGTATGTTAAAGATATGGCACAAGTCGAAATTTAAATTTGAAGTTATAAGGAGTTTGCACCTATGAAACTAATGTGGCGCTATACGATCCGCTATAAGAAATTATTATTTTGGAACTTTATCTGTGTATTTGGTTTTATTTTAATCGAATTAGGCTTACCAACTTTACTGGGTCAAATTATTGACAAGGGAATCAATCAACATATCTTTGGACCAGTGTGGCAATTTGGTCTGTTAATGGTCGGAATTTGTTTAATTGGGCTCATTGGATTGATTGGTTTAGCATACACTGGGAGCCGATTAACGACCAATATTGTGCGAGATATGCGCAATGATATCTTTAAACAAATCATGCAATTTTCACATAGTGAATATGGCGAGTTTGGTGTGTCTTCGTTAATTACGCGGACCACCAATGATGCGTTTCAAGTGATGCAATTTATGACACAAGTTTTGCGGACTGGCTTTATGACGCCGATGATGATTGTGGCAAGTGCGTTTATGATCGTACGTACCAGTCAATCATTATCATGGATTGTCTTTGCAGCGATTCCAATTTTACTAGCCGGAGTAGTGCTAATTGGGCGCATTTCAGAACCCATGTCAGCAGAGCAACAACGTAATTTAGATGCGATTAACTTAAATCTTCGTGAGAATTTAACCGGGATTCGTGTGATTCGAGCGTTTGTCCGTGAACAATTTCAAAAATTACGTTTTAGAAAAGTTAATGATGATTATAGTCAAAGCTCAGTACGGCTGTTTACACTGGTTGCTTTAGCCCAACCTGGTTTTTCATTTATTTTTAACATTGTGTTTGTTTTAATCATTTGGCAAGGGGCCGTTCAGATTGATACTGGTAATTTAGCTGTCGGGACGTTAATTGCTTTTATTGAATATATATTTCATGTACTATTTTCATTCATGCTATTTGCTAGTGTTTTTATGATGTACCCACGGGCTGCCGTTTCGGCTAATCGAATTGAAAAAATTCTAAATGCACCAATTAATATTTCAGAAAAAGAAGATAGCGTGACGATCACTGAAACCCAAGGGGAATTAGTGTTTGATAACGTTTCATTTGCCTATCCTGGGCCGACTGAAAGTCCGGTAATTCGGGATGTCTCCTTTCAGGCTCATCCTGGTGAAACCGTGGCCTTCATTGGCAGTACCGGGAGTGGCAAATCGACTTTAATTCAATTAATTCCACGCTTTTTTGATGTAACGCGTGGTGCGATTAAGCTTGATGGATATGATGTCCGCGACTACCAGCTCAAAGCATTGCGACAAAAAATCGGTTTTATTCCACAAAAAGCAGTCTTGTTTACGGGCACAATTGCCGAAAATTTGCGATATGGTAATCCCAATGCGACCGATGCAGAATTATGGGCAGCTTTAAAGATTGCCCAGGCAGACACTTTCGTGGCTGAAAAACCAGATGGCCTACAAACTTATTTAGCGGAAGGCGGGAGTAATTTATCTGGGGGACAAAAACAACGGTTAGCGATTGCCAGAGCGATTGTACGGCGTCCTGCACTTTACATCTTTGATGATAGTTTTTCGGCATTGGATTATAAAACGGATGCTACCTTGCGAAGTGCGTTAAAACCAATTACCAAAGCGGTAACCGTCTTAATTGTAGCTCAGCGCGTAGGGACGATTCGGAGTGCTGATCGAATAGTGGTCTTGAATGAAGGACAAGTTGTCGGAATTGGCACGCACCAGACATTATTAAAAGATAACGAGATTTATCGGGCGATTGCGGCATCACAGTTATCACAGGAGGAACTCGATGAAAAATATTAGGGAACTTAAGCGTCTAATGCGTTACATTGGGCCATATCAAGTGACGTTTTGGCTTGCGATTGTCGCAACTGTTATTTCAGTACTCGCTAATGCCTTGTGGCCAGTGATTATGGGGCTTGCTGTAACTGAAATTAGTCGTAATTTAGCACAACATGTTGCCATTAATTTTAGTTACATTACCAAAGTAATTGCGATGATTCTTAGTTTTGCATTACTCTATCAAGTAACCATGTTTTTAGGCTCGTTTTGGATGACCCGAGCGGTTCAGCGTGCGATGCGGGATCTACGGCGGGATATTGATTTGCAAATTAATGCGCTACCAGTCCGTTTTTTTGATGCGCAACAACAAGGTAATATTTTGTCGCGTGTTACAAATGATGTGGACGCAATTACCAATGCTTTGCAGCAGAGCCTAATCCAAGTCGTTACCTCCATTTTGGGGATTATTACGGCCGTGATTATGATGGTGACTATTAATATTTGGATGGCGTTATTATCACTGATTATGATTCCAACATCTTTGTTAATCTCAAGACACGTGATTCAAAAATCGCAGCCGTATTTTCGAGGTCAACAAAACACATTGGGTGAAATGAACGGGTTTGTACAAGAACACTATGGTGGTTTCAGTGTTTTGAAACTTTACGGGCAAGAAGAACGGGCGATTGACGATTTTGCCAAAATTACTGATCGACTCACCGAATTTGGGTTTAAGGCCGCTTTTGTTTCAGGATTAATGATGCCACTAGTTGGGTTGACGACTAATATGACCTATGCGGCAATGGCGACGTTGGGTGGTTATTATGTTTTACATGGTGTAATTTCAGTTGGTAATTTACAAGCTTTTATTCAATATATTTGGCAAGTGAACCAGCCAATTTCACAAATTACACAGTTATCTGGAGTGATTCAATCCGCCGCTGCTGCAACTGGCCGAGTTTTCGAAATTCTCGACGAACCAGTTGAAGTTACTGATCAGGAAACGGCTGTTCTGCCTCAAAAAGTCCAAGGAAAAGTCGAATTTAATGATGTTAGTTTTAGTTATAATCCGGACAAGCCACTGATTCGGCATTTAAGTTTCACTGCTAATCCAGGTGATAAAATTGCGATTGTTGGTCCGACTGGTGCAGGGAAGACTACTATGATTAATTTATTGATGCGTTTTTATGATGTTACCTCAGGGACAATTCGTATTGACGGTGTTGATACGAAGCAATTAAGTAAGCAACAAGTTCGTAGGCAATTTGGGATGGTACTTCAGGATGCTTGGCTATATCACGCTTCAATTACCGATAATATTCGATTCGGTAAGTTAGATGCGACGGAATATGAGGTGGTTGATGCCGCCAAAACTGCCAATGTTGATCATTTCATTCATACTTTACCCAATGGCTACCAAATGGTTATTGATGAAGAGGCAAGTAATGTTTCGCTTGGGCAAAAGCAACTACTCACGATTGCCCGGGCGGTGATTGCCAACCCCAACGTTTTGATTCTGGATGAGGCCACTAGCTCAGTTGATACGCGATTGGAAGGCTTATTGCAAAAAGCAATGGAAAAAGTCATGCAAGGCCGAACCAGCTTTGTGATTGCACATCGGCTATCAACGATTCGTGATGCGGATTTGATTTTAGTGATGGATCAAGGACAGATTGTAGAACAAGGCACGCACGATTCACTATTAGCAGCTAGCGGGGTCTATGCTAATTTATATAATAGTCAATTTGCTGTAACTCAAACAGCGAGTCAAACATAAAAAGGTTGCCATCTCTTCATGAGATGGCAACCTTTTTATGAATTTAGCTGGAGCAACCCGAATTTAAACCCAAGGCGCGTTACTATTCAATAATTAACAGATCATCAGGTGCTGCAAATGGGTCTTGTTTATTAATGTGATCAAAAAATAAGATTCCATTTAAATGATCAATTTCGTGTTGACATACGATTGCAGGGTAGTTCTTTAAACGAATTTTGTGGGTGGTTCCCTCTAAATCTTGATAGCGAAGCGTGATACGATCAGGACGTGGCACAAACCCTGGGACTTCGCGATCAACTGATAAGCAGCCTTCGCCTTCAGCAAGCGCGGCATTTTGAACAGAATGGCTAATAATCTTTGGGTTGATAATTACATCTTTAAAGATGGGCCCATCAGGTCCGGGGACCAAGACGGCCGACATTTGTTTAGAAACATCAACTTGTGGGGCGGCTAAACCGACGCCTGCGCGTAAATGATATTTTTCAGCAAGTTCAGGATTTTGGCTATTTTCTAGAAATGCCATCATATCTGCAGCTAATTGACGTTCTTTATCTGATAATGGAAAAGTGAGCGGTGCAGCAACTTCTCTAAGCGTTGGGTTACCCTCGCGGATAATATCTTTCATTAATATCACAATTAAGACCTCCGATTAATTCATCACAGTTTATTCTAGCACAAATCATAAAAAAACGGAATGAACCGCTTGACCTCTTACTGTGAAACCGGTACTATAGAGTTATAGATATATCGCTTTTCCGTTAGGTGAGGCTCCTATATGAACAAACGCTGCTACTCAGAAACATCGAGAGATGCCAATTGAGTCAACTGAAACTGCCAATGAAGGCTTTTTCTAACGTAGCTGAACATGTTTTCTACGTCATATAGTGCTAAAACTGAACGATTGGGAACGCCATGATGAATGGATGACGCTCAATTGTTGTGCGTCTTTTTTTATGTGTGGAAGCGATAAACTAAATTTAAACAATTGAAAGTCTGGTGAGTAAAATGATAAACACAGCTGAAGGACCTGTAAATAGTAGCGATGATGATCATTCGAGGTGGTCTGTCATTTTACTGCCAGCAATTAGCTAGCGGTATACGACGACTTCCTTTAGAGGAAGGAGTGTCGAAGACGATGCAAAAAAAATTAAGAAAAGACATTAATTTCAACGAGACTATCAGTAGTGGGATGTTAATGCGCTTACTAGGAACGCGGCCAAGTGGCTTAACGTCATTGGAAGCTGCTAAAAGATTAACCGTATTAGATAATTCACAGGTATACGTCAGCGTTATGCGAGACGGTTTTTTACGGATAGTTGGGGCTGATCAAATTGTTTCCGGTGACATCTTGGTCTTAGCGGCGAGTGAAGTAACACCTGTAGCAGTTGCAACGATCGACAAAGCTGTAAATTTAATTGAAGCCAATCAAGTGGTGACTGAAGCGACTCATGGCGTTGTATTAGACGCATCTCCAAACAAAACGCAAGCGCCCAAAATTAAAATCAGAAATACTTTCATGGTGGCCCTGATAGCACTTGTTTTATTTAGTACAGTCTTAGCCGTTAATCAATTTGTATTCATGGGTTTGGCAGCCTTGGTTGTTGGGACAATATTTTTGACAATGATTAAATTAGTGAATCTTGGAAATCTTAAAGTTGTCATTAATGCTGCCAATTGGCACGGCAGCCAAGTGTCAAGATCAGGTGGGCAACAAGTTAAGCCAGTAATTAGAGTTGTGCGTAAGCTCTTAGTACATGCTGGTAATGCTGAGATACCCCAACCGGTTTTGGCATAGAACTATCTTAATTTAAATAACATTTAGAGTCTGCTGATGCAGACTCTTTTTTTACGTATTTTCAGCGCTATTATATAACAGATCTATCGATTGTGATATAACAGTGTTGAAATTAATTTTTTGGTGAATTATTAATGGGATCGATACAACGAAAATCAGGAAGCATAATGTTGATTAATAAAATGTGTAAAACGCTTGCATTTTATAATGTGAAATGCTAAATTAATCTTGTAAAGATGCATAATTAATACAGATATACATCGATATTAAAACAGTTTTCGAAAGAGGAGATATGGATACTATGGCCAATCATAAAGCTGCGGTTAATTTTGAAAAACTATTGAGTGACGAAAGTAAAGATTTTAAAACCATTCAAATTTTAGATGCGGCTGGACAAGTCACTCAGCCGGAATTGATGCCCAATCTTAGTGATGATCAATTAGTTGAATTGATGCAACAAATGGTTTGGTCGCGCGTGCTTGATCAACGAGCAACTGCTTTAAACCGCCAAGGTCGGTTAGGATTTTATGCACCAACCGCAGGACAAGAAGCGAGTCAATTAGCAAGTAATTTTGCAATGACTAAAGACGACTTTTTATTCCCTGGATACCGGGATGTGCCACAATTAGTGCAACATGGACTACCGTTGTCACAGGCATTTCTATGGTCCCGTGGTCATATTGATGGTAATAAGTATCCCGAATCTTTGAAAGCTATGCCACCACAAATCATTATTGGTGCACAATATATTCAAGCCATGGGCGTTGCAGTCGGGATGAAGAAACGCCAATCAGCTAATGCTGTTTACGTTTATACCGGTGATGGTGGGACTTCGCAGGGGGATTTCTATGAAGGCTTGAACTTTGCGGGCGCTTTTAAAGCACCAGCCATTTTCGTTGTTCAAAATAACGGCTTTGCCATTTCGGTCCCACGCGAAAAGCAAACAGCTGCTGTCACATTGGCTCAAAAAGGGGTTGCAGCTGGAATCCCTGCCATTCAAGTTGATGGAATGGACCCACTAGCAGTTTATGAAGTAATGAAAGAAGCGCGTGCTTTTACAACTGCCGGCAACGGACCTGTTTTAATTGAAACGTTAACCTATCGTTACGGACCACACACGTTATCAGGAGATGATCCAACCCGTTATCGGACTAAAGAAACGGACGACATTTGGTTGAAACGTGATCCACTGGTTAGAATGCGCCGTTTCTTGACCGATAAGGGACTTTGGTCACAAGATCAAGAAGATCAATTGATTGAACAAGTTAAAACAGATATTAAAGCAGCAATCAACGAAGCGGATGCTGCGCCTAAACAAAAAGTCACAGATTTCTTGAATGTCACGTTTGAAGATCAACCACAAAACATTAAAGAACAAATCGCAGAATACAGTGCAAAGGAGTCGAATTAAGATGGCACAAAAAACGATGATTCAAGCAATTACAAATGCGCTGGATTTAGAACTTGCAGATGATAAGAATGTCTTGATTTTTGGGGAAGATGTTGGTAAGAATGGTGGCGTCTTCCGGGCCACCGAAGGGCTCCAGACCAAGCATGGTGAAGAGCGCGTTTTCGATACACCGTTGGCTGAATCTGGGATTGGTGGTTTATCCATTGGATTAGCGCTAGAGGGCTTTCGACCAGTCCCAGAAATTCAATTCTTTGGTTTTGTTTTTGAGACGATGGATTCAATTGCTGGTCAGATGTCTCGAACGCGTTATCGGATGGGCAATACCCGTCAGATGCCAATCACAGTTCGGGCTCCATTTGGGGGTGGCGTGCATACTCCAGAAATGCATTCGGATAATTTTGAAGGGATGATTACGCAAATTCCAGGAATTCGGGTAGTTGTGCCAAGTAATCCATATGATGCCAAGGGTTTATTAATTGCTGCGATTCGTTCAAACGATCCTGTTTTATATCTTGAACACATGAAATTATACCGGTCGTTCCGTGAAGAAGTGCCTGATGAATCCTATACAGTACCACTTGACAAAGCGGCTGTGGTTACTGAAGGGACGGATGTTTCAATCATCACTTATGGTGCAATGGTGAGAGAAGCTGTTAAAGCGACCGAAAATCTAGCTAAAGAAAACATTAAAGCTGAAGTAATTGATTTACGGACAATTGCACCATTAGATGTTGAAACAATTGTCGCTTCAGTCGAAAAGACCGGGCGGGTAGTCATTGTTCAAGAAGCACAAAGACAAGCTGGTGTTGGGGCACAAGTTGCTTCTGAAATTTCAGAACGGGCTGTTCTCTCATTAGAAGCCCCAATTGCGCGTGTTTCAGCACCAGATACGCCATTCCCATTTGGACAAGCTGAAGCAACTTGGTTACCAAATGCAACTGATATTGAAAACAAGGTCAAAGAAGTTATTAACTTTTAGTCGATAACGAAAGAAGGGACGTTAGACGTATGGCATATCAATTTAAATTACCAGATATTGGTGAAGGGATTGCAGAAGGCGAAATTCAAAAATGGGCAGTTGCAGAAGGCGACGCCATTCAAGAAGACGATGTTTTACTTGAAGTTCAAAATGACAAATCCGTCGAAGAAATCCCATCACCGGTTAGTGGGAAAGTTGTTAAAATCCTAGTCGGCGAAGGTGAAGTGGCGACTGTCGGCCAAGTATTGGTCGAAATTGATGCTCCAGGTCACAATTCGGCAACAGCAACGGCAACATCTGCTGAACAAGCACCAGTTATGGCGTCAGAATCAACACCAGCTAAAACAACGGCTCCAAGTAGTCAAGCAGTAGTTGCGATTAGTGATCAAAATCGGACGATTTTAGCCATGCCATCCGTTCGACAATTCGCACGTGAAAACGATGTTGATATCAGTCAAGTGCCAGCCACTGGTAAACATGGCCGGATTACTAAAGAAGACGTGCAAAACTTCATGCAAAATGGCGCTGTAACGACAACACCTGCTGTAGAGACAGCAGAACAACCAACAATACCAGCTGCACAACCAGTTGCTGCGACACCATACACCTCAGCTACACCAGAACGGGAAACACGTGAAAAGATGTCACCAACGCGTAAAGCAATTGCCAAAGCAATGGTGACAAGCAAACACACTGCACCACACGTTACTTTGTTCGATGAAGTGGAAGTTTCTAAATTAATGACACATCGTAAGAAATTCAAGGATGTAGCGGCTAAAAAGGACATTAAGTTAACCTTCTTACCATACATCGTTAAAGCTTTGGTGACTGTCTTACGCGACTTCCCAACTTTGAACGCGTCAATTGATGATGCAACCAGCGAAATTATTTATAAACACTATATTAATATCGGGATTGCAACGGATACAGATCATGGCCTTTATGTGCCAAATATCAAGGATGCTCATAGCAAGAGTATTTTTGCCATCGCTAAAGAAATTGGCGAAAATACGCAAAAAGCATTGGATAACAAATTGAAACCAGCTGAAATGAGTGGCGGTTCAATGACGATCAGTAATATCGGCTCAATTGGTGGCGGTTGGTTTACACCGGTTGTCAACTACCCTGAAGTCGCAATCTTAGGGGTTGGCCGAATCGGGACAGAACCAATTGTCAACGCTGATGGTGAGTTGGCTGTTGGGAAAATCTTGAAATTATCACTATCATTTGATCATCGTTTAATTGATGGTGGGACTGCGCAACGTGCGATGAACGAATTAAAAGAATTATTAGCCGATCCAGAGCTATTATTGATGGAAGGATGATTTTAAAATGGTTGTAGGTGATTTTGCAATTGAATTAGATACCGTAGTCATCGGTTCGGGACCTGGGGGCTATGTTGCGGCAATTCGCGCGGCCGAAATGGGTCAAAAAGTAACCGTGATTGAACGTGAAACAATCGGCGGTGTGTGTTTAAACGTTGGCTGTATTCCTTCCAAGGCTTTGATTTCTGCTGGCCATCGATTACAAGCGGCGAAAGATTCATCTGTCTTTGGTGTGACGACTACTGGAGCGACGTTGGATTTTGCGAAGACGCAAGACTGGAAACAACATGAGGTTGTTGAAAAACTAACTGGTGGTATTTCAATGTTGTTCAAAAAACACAAGATTGATGTGTTAGACGGCGCAGCCTTTTTAGTGGACGAACATAGCTTACGCGTGATTAAAGAAGAGAGTGCACAAACGTACAGTTTTAAAAATTTAATCATTGCTACTGGTAGTCGTCCAATTGAAATTAAAGGCTTCAAATTTAATAAACGGGTCATTGATTCAACTGGTGGTTTAAGCTTAACGGAAGTACCAAAAGAATTAGTGGTCATCGGTGGTGGCTATATCGGCTCCGAATTAGCAGGGGCCTATGCCAACTTAGGTGCACATGTGACGATTCTCGAAGGGACGGATTCGATTTTACCTAACTTCGAAAAAGATATGGTGCAATTGGTGACAAAGAATTTTAAGGCAAAAGGCGTCGATGTGATTACTGGCGCTATGGCAAAAGAAGCTGTTGAAACTGATCAAAATGTGACGGTTAAGTATGAAGTCGGCGGCAAAGAAGAACAACTTGTTGCCGATTATGTGATGGTTACTGTTGGTCGTCGGCCAAATACCGACGAAATGGGACTTGAACAAGCCGGTATTAAGATGGCTGATCGTGGTTTGATCGAAGTCGATCAACAAGGCCAAACTAACGTTAAGGGCATCTATGCGATTGGTGATATCGTTGCTGGAGCAGCTTTGGCGCATAAAGCAAGTTATGAAGCTAAAGTGGCGGCAGAAGCTATTGCTGGAAAAAAAGTAACGGTTGATTATCATGCAATGCCGGCCGTTTGTTACACGGATCCTGAATTGGCGACGACAGGGTTAACAGTTACTGAAGCTAAAGCCAACGGGATTGACGCCAAAGGGTTCAAATTTCCATTTGCAGCCAATGGCCGTGCCTTATCATTAGCGGATACCGACGGTTTTGTACGGTTAGTTACGAACGCAGATGATAACACAGTACTTGGTGCTCAAGTTGCTGGGGCTGGTGCGAGTGATTTAATTTCTGAATTGACGTTAGCGGTTGAATCAGGAATGAACGCAGAAGACCTTGCTTTAACCATTCATCCTCATCCGACGTTAAGTGAAGCGATTATGGATGATGCCGAATTAGCATTAGGCTTACCAATTCATATTTAAAAAATAGTTAAAAAAACGACGCACCAGTTGAGTGCGTCGTTTTTTGATACCGCTATTTCTAAAAGGAATCGACAGCCGCTAAAAAAATGCGTTATAATATGGGAGATTAATGGCATCATTTAAATTGAAACTGGTGCAAATTTATGTAAAGTTTAGGAGCGTTTATGCAAACGAACTATAGCTACCCCATAGAACCCGACTGGACGTCCGCTGAAGTTGTCCAAGTCATGCGATTATATAATCTCGTTGAACAAGCTTATGAATTTGGGGCGAAAGTTGCTGATTTACAAGTTGCTTATCGTGATTTCAAAGTGGTCGTTCAAAGTAAGATGCAAGAAAAACAAATTGATAAGGCCTTTTCGGAAGCGTCAGGCTATTCAATCTATCGGTGTATGCAGGCTGCCAAACAAAGTAGTCGGCCCCAAATTAAAATGACGCTTAATTAGTGAAAGTGGATGAAAAAATGGAACAAGAAGCATTGTATCAGTTAAGCCGCTCGCTACAAAAGTGGATTCTTGAATCAGCTGCCTATACCCGCGCACAAATCAAACAGCCACTAACAGTCAACATCAAATCCGGACCTAATGATTTAGTGACTAATGTCGACTGTGCTAATCAAACTTTTTTAGCTGAAAAGATTAAGACGGCTTATCCGAACGCACAATTAGTGGGTGAAGAAGGTGCTGGTGAGGTACCTGATGATTGGCAACAGGGGCTGACTTTTTTTATTGATCCGATTGATGGCACCATGAATTTTGTGAAACAACGGGCGAATTTCGCCATTATGGTTGGTGTTTATGAAGATGGACAGCCACTATTTGGAATTATTTACGATGTGATGGCAGATCAACTATTCTGGGGTGGTACACAACTCGGTGTTTTTGAAAATGAGACGGCCCTCAAAGATGCCATCGATAATCCGTTACAAGAGGGTTTGATTTGTGTAAATACACAGATGATGGTTACTAATGAGTTGCATTTACAAGATATACTCCGTCAATCTTCGGGTGTACGGATATATGGTAGTGCCGGGATTACATTTGCGCACTTAGTCAAAGGACAGGTACTAGCTTATATCTCGAAATTGGCACCATGGGATATTGCTGCAGGTCGTGTTTTGGCCGAGACGTTAGGTTTTCAAGTTTTACAGTTTAACGGTCAACCGGTTTCCATGATGCAAAAAGAAGGGATGATTATCGCGCCAAAGCAAGCAATACATGAAATTATTACGATTATGAATGATTTAAACCCGTAAAAAATAATTAAATTTTCATGAAAAAAGCTTGTGTATTTTCAAAAAAAAGCTAATATATAAAGCACAACCCATTTTTTTGTGGTAAAATAATAGCTTGTATACATGAGACAAACAACACTAGTCAAGTCACTAGCGAGAGGAAGCTGAAACACTTGAAAAAAAGAGAAGACATTCGTAATATTGCAATTATCGCCCACGTTGACCACGGTAAAACAACTTTAGTTAACGAAATGTTAAAACAATCAGATACATTGGATGGTCATGCAGAAATTTCTGACCGTGCAATGGATACAAATGATATCGAAAAAGAACGTGGTATCACAATTCTTTCAAAAAACACTGCCGTTAAATATAATGGTAAACAAATTAATATTTTAGATACACCAGGCCATGCCGATTTTGGTGGTGAAGTGGAACGGATTATGAAAATGGTTGATGGTGTATTGTTAGTCGTTGATGCTTTTGAAGGGACAATGCCTCAAACTCGTTTTGTTTTGAAAAAAGCTTTAGATCAACACCTAACACCAATTGTCGTTATCAATAAAATTGACCGCCCAGGTGCTCGTCCTGAAGAAGTGGTTGATGAAGTACTTGAATTATTCATCGAACTTGGTGCAGACGAGGATCAACTTGAGTTCCCAGTTGTTTACGCAAGTGCGATTAATGGTACATCAAGCCTTAAAGCTGATATAGATTCACAAGAACATACAATGGTGCCAATTTTTGATACTATTTTAGAGACAATTCCAGCGCCAATTGACAATAGTGATGAACCACTTCAATTCCAAGTAGCTATGTTGGATTACAATGACTATGTTGGCCGGATTGGGATTGGCCGTGTGTCACGGGGGACAATCAAGATTGGTGATCAGGTTTCTGTTTTGAAACTTGATGGCTCTGCTAAAAATTTCCGAGTAACAAAGATTTTTGGTTTCATTGGTTTAGACCGTGTTGAAATTCAAGAAGCAAAAGCTGGTGATTTAATCGCTGTCTCTGGGATGGAAGATATCTATGTTGGGGAAACTGTCACACCAGTTGATCACCAGGAAGCATTACCAATTTTGCGTATTGATGAACCAACTTTACAAATGACTTTTGCTGCTAATGATTCACCATTTGTTGGCCGTGAAGGAGAATTTGTTACTGGTCGCAAAATTGAAGAACGTTTACGTCATCAATTACACACTGATGTCTCATTAAGAGTTGAAGACACAGACAAGGCTGGCGCATGGGTTGTTTCTGGCCGTGGAGAATTGCATCTTTCAATCTTAGTTGAAGAGATGCGTCGTGAAGGTTTTGAATTACAATTATCACGTCCAGAAGTTATTTATCGGGAGATTGATGGTGTAACTTGTGAACCTTTCGAAATGGTTCAAATCGACACCCCTGACCAATATACAGGTTCAGTAATCGACTCAATGGCCCAACGTAAAGGTGAAATGCAAAACATGGAAAGTGATGCCAATAACCAAACACGGATGACTTTCTTAGCACCTTCACGTGGGTTAATCGGCTATTCAACAGAATTCTTAACGATGACCGGTGGATACGGAATTATGAACCACACCTTCGAAAAATACATGCCAGTCATTAAAAATTGGGAACCAGGTCGCCGTAACGGTGCATTAGTTTCAATCAATGCTGGTTCATCAACAACTTATAGTTTACAATCAGTTGAAGATCGTGGCCAATTATTCATCGGTGCTGGCGTTGATGTTTATGAAGGGATGATTGTTGGGCAAAATAGCCGCGATACAGATATTGCTGTAAACGTTACTAAGGGTAAAAATTTAACGAATACGCGTGCTTCTGGTAAAGATCACTCAGCTGCTATCAAGACCCCTAAAGAAATGTCACTCGAAGAATCAATTGAATTCTTAAACGATGACGAATACTGTGAAGTAACACCTACTTCGGTTCGTTTACGTAAGAAGATTCTTGATACTGGGTTACGGACAAAAGCTGATAAGAAACGTAAAAGAGGTTAGTCATTAACTACAAAAACGGTAGCCATTAGGCTACCGTTTTTTGTGGTTAATTATGGTATAATAGTGCCCGGAGTATGCTTTTTAATAATGATTAAGTAGGCCTTGAATAATGATTGAAAAAAACAGTAACTTATCTCACTTTAGAAACAGATGCGCAGCGTACCTATCAGTTATTGTGCACGCAAATGGCATCTTTTTGTCGGAAGCAATGTCCGATTGTGGAGGAGGTTATTAATATCCAACTGTTTGGTTTTTCACGCGAAATCGATTTTGTTAAACGGCTACAATTAATTAGTGCCGCGCAAGGGACAACTTTGATACGTGATTTGGAAGAGTGCGTCAATCAAATTGGGCAAACCGAATACGAATGAAATAGAAATTAGGTGTAACTGTGTGGAAGAAGTTTCAAAAAAGTAAGATTCAATATTTAGACTATTGGTTATTAATTCCCTATATTGTTTTGTGTGCTTTCGGGGCTTTAATGGTCTATTCAGCGAGTTCAGATCTAATGTCGATTCGCGGCATGCAACCAGATGCGTATTTTACAAAACAGCTTGTATTTATTGTGCTGGGCTTCGTGCTGATGATGTTTACCTATTTTCTTAAATTAACTGTTTTAAGAAATCGATTTATCTTGTTTGGCGCGACGTTCATTATTTTTCTAGGGCTTCTTTTTCTATTGGGATTCGGTCGGACGATTAATGGAGCTGCGGCTTGGATTCCAATTGGGCCACTTTCAATTCAACCTTCAGAATTTGCGAAACTCTTGATAGTCTTGTACCTAGCTAATATGTTAGCACATAAAGAAAATGATTTAACAGAAGGGATGGTTGATAATTTAAAGTTGTTTTTTAAGCCGGTATTACTAGTAGCTGGAATTATTTTTTTGGTATTAATACAACCTGATTTAGGTGGTGCTAGTATTTTAGCGGCAGTAATGATTGTGATGTTTTTTGGAACGGGCATGTCCTATTGGTATGGTTTTTCGGCAATCACATTGGTTACAGGAGCTGTGACGTTGCTTTCTAATGTTTTACGACATGTTAGAATTTCAACTAAAGTTACTTCTTATAAACTTAACCGGATTTTGGCTTTTTTACATCCGTTTAAATTGGAAAATATGGGTGGCAGTCAATTAGTAAATTCCTACTATGCGATTAATAATGGTCGTTGGTTTGGTTTGGGACTTGGTAATAGTATCCAAAAACGTGGCTATCTACCTGAACCCTATACTGATTTTATTCTGTCGATTACCACTGAAGAACTAGGGGTTATAGGTACTTTAGTTATTCTTGGCTTGTTATTTGTATTGTTGGCGCGAATTTTTTATCTTGGAATCCACACCGATAAAATGTACTATACCCTACTATGCTATGGTATCGGAACTATTATATTTGTCCAAACGTTATTCAATGTAGGTGGATTATTAGGAATCCTACCAATTACTGGGGTGACGTTACCATTTATCAGTTACGGCGGTTCAAGTATGTTAGTGCTTGCGATTGCCTTAGGAATAGTCCTTAATATTAGTGCACAAGAAAAGAAAGCTAAGACGGCTACAACAAGTTAATAATGAGGTGAAGTCATGATTAGAGGAGGTCGTCGCTTTATTGTGGCACTGATTGGCTGGTTGGTGTTACTATATGGCTGGCCAATTACACAGCAATCGACTACTAATCAGCCCAGCAATAGGCAGATACTATCAACTAAAAAGTTGCATCAACAAATGGCACCAACGACAGTCCAAGGACCTGCGAAGTTGATTAATCAATCAAGTAGTGCCCTGATTGCTGCCTATGGCCCACCGGTTGAACAACAATTGAATAATGGTAACCAGTGCCGGTATTTGTTTCACTTAGATAGTCGTCAATATGTCGAAGCGTTGATTGATAATCAAACGGATCAAACCCAACAAATTACAGTAATTGGGGCGGATAGCGATGTGACGCCGTTTCATTTTTTTCAAAAAAGGGCAGCGCTCGAAAAAAAAGTGAATTTACCAACTACTTTCTTAGTAACATTACACGAACAACAATTTAAACTACAACTAACAGCGGCACAACAACAGGAAAACCCATTGGTAATGTTTAAGAACCAAACTTTTGCAATACTGATGCTACAACAGGCGCACTTAACGGCTGTTGTTTATTTGAATGCAAACCGCCTATTACAAATCGATCAATACCAAGTGGTCTCAAAAACGCCAGTGCCAGTTGATGAGCTTGCTAAGTCACAGCAATCAGCGACTGATGCGCAACGTCAATTGATACTGAGCCAAACCGTCCAGACATTACGGCAAAATAAGGGACAAATAGCGCTGGACATTAATCAAGGACTAAGACAACCAGCAGCAGCTTTGGTACAGGATTTAGCGGATATACCAACACGACCACTGACCAAAATAGGTCAACAGCATTTACATCAAATTCAAAATCAGTCAGAACATGGAGCTGGCCGGTTTTTAACGGCAACTGATTTTAAACAGAGACCGTTAAAAAAGGCTGGATTACCTAGGCGTGAGCAAATTTTCTATTGGCCACAAGGTTTGAATGCACAGACGCTATTGTATGCACAGCAGCAAAATTTAGCTTTCCAGTTAGCAATTAACAATATGCATTATCAGCGATTAACTTTGATTTGTACTGCTGAGCAAACACTGATAATTTTTGAATAATAACGGATAAAGGACTGAATTAAATGACATTGGAAATTACACAACGTCAAGGGATTGTCGTCTGGCTCTATTCTTTACGACAAGTAAAACAATTACGACGCTATGGCTTGGTGTATTACACCTCTAAACGAATGAAATATGTTTATTTATATGTTGATATGGTTGACACTGAAGTCGTGGTCGAGCGGTTAAAAAAATTACACTATGTCAAACGGGTAACGCTTTCTGAACGGCCAACTATCGATATGAATTTCAATAATCGGGTTGGTCGGCTAGACCAAGAAATTACTGAAGCGGCAAAAATGGAGGAGTAAGATAGATGCGTATTATTGCAGGCGAGTTTGGTGGTCGTCGGTTGAAAGCCGTCCCCGGAACGAAAACACGACCAACAACGGATAAAGTAAAAGAAGCGATGTTTAGTATGCTGGGCCAATTTTTTGATGGCGGGCAAGTACTTGATTTGTATGCTGGTAGTGGTGGTTTGGCGATTGAAGCAGTTTCGCGTGGGATGGACCACGCTTATTTAGTCGATCGGCAATATGCTGCCATTCAAACAATTGAAGAGAACATCGCCGTTACTAAAATGCCAGAATGTTTTACAATCTGGAAGACGTCAGCTGAAAAAGCGTTGGTTAAATTGGCTGAGAATGGCGTCCAATTTAATTTAATTTTATTAGACCCTCCGTACAGGGAACAGCAAATGTTGCTTCAATTACAACAGTTTGTTGATCTGGGACTATTGGCTCCGGATGCAACAATTCTTTGCGAGACGGATACGACAGTTGATTATCCAACTGCTATTCCCCACTACCGATTGAAGCGACAGCAGAATTATGGCATCACGGAAGTCACCATCTTTAAATTTATTGATTAGGAGACAGTGAAATGACGAAAATCGCATTATTCCCAGGGAGTTTTGACCCCTTCACGAATGGTCATATGGATACAGTTGAACGGGCTAGCCGTTTATTTGATCAAGTGATTATTGCAGTGATGACCAACGCTGCTAAACAACCTTTATTTGACGCTACGACTAAAGTTAAACTGATTGAAGCGGCAACACAGCAGCTCGAAAATGTGGAAGTTGTTGCACAACCCAAGACATTAACGGCTACTTTTGCCAAAGAAGTGGGCGCACATTATCTAATTCGTGGAATTCGTAATGCGAATGACTTTGAATATGAACGCGATATTGCGGCATTGAATCAGACACAAGCGGCGGATCTAGAGACAGTATTACTGTTGGCAAAACAAGAATTTGCGTTCATCTCATCAAGCATGGTGAAAGAAATTGCAACGTTTGGTGGTCAGATTGAGCAGTTAGTACCGCCTGTCGTAGCGACGGCTTTAATCCAAAAATTACGAACTGAAAGTGATTAATATGAATAAGAATAAACGGCTATTGCGACACCTAATTTTGGTAATGATTTTGATTATCGGGTTGGCCTTTTGCTTGGTTCCAACCCATTATTATGTTGAAGGAGTGGGTTCGGCCGAAAATACCAGCCAGTTTGTGAAAGTTGGTGGTCAACGTGATCGGCACCAAGGGCATTTTATGTTAACAACGGTCGGTATTCAAGGACCCGTGACTGGATTGCAACTTTTATTGTCTAAGGCCCAACCGTTTACAGAAATAATTAGTCATGATGAACTAATGGGTGATGACGATACAGCAGCTTATGATCAGATTCAAAAATACTACATGGAAAGCTCAATTAATGCTGCAATTGAGGCGGCTTATCAAAAAGCACACCAAGCGTATCATACGAAATATTTGGGCGTGTACGTGATGTCAATTTTAGAGCAGTCGACTTTTAAAAAAGATCTGTCAATTGGGGATACCATTACCGCAATTGATCAGCACCAATTCAAGAGTGCTAATAAGTTCGTGAAGTATGTTCAGGGACTAAAAGTTAATCAGCCGGTAACCATCAGCTATGAACATCGTGGGCACCATCAGACGGCAACCCACCGACTGATTAAATTGCCTAAGTCGCGGTATGCGGGATTGGGGATTACCCTAACGGATCATTCTAAAGTTGTGACCAAAATCCCTGTGAAGATTAATGCCGGCGAAATTGGTGGTCCTTCCGCCGGATTGATGTTTACCTTGCAAGTTTATAACCAATTGACGCAACGCAATTTGACAAGTGGTCGTAAGATTGCCGGGACTGGAACGATGGATTCAGGCGGTAACGTGGGCCCCATCGGTGGGATTGATAAAAAGGTCCTGATTGCTAGTCGAGAAGGGGCTAAAGTATTCTTTGCACCTGATGATCCTGTCACAAAAGCGATCTTAAAGGTGGAACCGCATTATCAGAATAACTATGCAATTGCCAAGGCAGCTGCTAAAAAAATCGGGACTAAGATGAAAATTGTCCCGGTAAAAACATTGGATGATGCGCTGAATTATTTGATGACGAATTAAAGATTTGACGATTCATGAGAATCGGCAAATCTTTTTTGCGTTTTTGGGGTAATTATGAATAAGGAGGTGACTAAAAATGTGGCGTGATTATTGGCTACGATATCGACGGTTCTGGTGGGTACTATGTTTATTGATCATCATACTTGGAGGTGGAATAGGTTGGCAGCACAAGCGGCAACGACAGTTTTTGGTGGCTAATCAACAGTTAATGACACGAACGAGTAAGAAAAAGACGAAGACGGTGAAACAAACTCAGCCGGTTATCAAAGGAGGGTTCGTTGATTTAAAAGGGGCAGTCGCCCATCCGGGGATTTATCCGATTCATGTTTCGCAGACACGACTATTCGAAGTACTTAAACAAGCTGGTGATGTGACAGAAGCGGCAGATACTAGTCAGCTAAACTTAGCACAAACATTAGTTGATCAATTAATCATCTATGTGCCAACTAATGGCGAAGCAGTTAGCGCCCAAGAGCTTGTCAAAATAGCCGAAAAGCCAACCATAGCAAGTATTGCTAATAATGCTGATCATGAGCAGGAAACCGATCAGGATACGACTACGACCAAAATTAATCTGAATCAAGCAGATGTGACTCAATTACAGACTTTAAATGGGATTGGGCCAAAAAAAGCTGAACAAATAATTACGTATCGGGATGAACAAGGGCAGTTTAAACAAATTGAAGATTTACAAAAAGTTGGTGGGATTGGACCAAAAACGTTTGAACAATTGCGGACACAAATTTGTGTTAATTAGTTTGTGAAGAGCATTTTTTTGCTATACTAAAGCTAGCTTAACTTTGAAGGGGGGAATTCGTGTGTCAGAAAAAAGAATGCCGTGGAATCAATATTTCATGTTGCAATCGGTCTTGTTATCAATGCGCAGCACGTGCCCTAGATTATTTGTTGGGGCCCTAGTAGTTCGTAATCGGCGGATTATTGCTGGTGGCTATAACGGATCAGTGGCGCATGAAAGTCATTGTATCGATGTAGGATGTTTATTGCGCGATGGGCATTGTCTACGGACAATCCATGCTGAGATGAATGCTTTAACGCAGTGTGCTAAATTTGGTGTTCAAACAGAAGGAGCCGAAATTTACGTAACTCATTTTCCATGTCTACAATGTACTAAATTAATTATTCAAGCTGGCATTAGCAAAATTCACTATCAGAAGGACTACCGTAATGATACGTATGCCTGCGAACTAATTAAAAAATCCGGCATTGAATTGGACCAAGTTGATTTAACGGCTGATGATGCCAATACCCTCGTGAACTTTTTGGAGAATGAACAAACTGCCGAGTGATTAAGAATAACTGGTGTTATCCAGTTATTTGTTTAGCAAGTTTAAATGCATTAATCCTGGGATCAGCTCCGTTCTTTTTTGGATGTCTTTTTCTAGGCTGTTTGATTCGTCTGTGTCGGCTTCGTCAACCATTAATATTGATCGTTAGTCTGTTAGTCATGTGTTTTGGTGGATGGCGGTGTTGGTTGGCACGATGTACTTATATACAACCGGTTACACCGCATAATCAGATTTACAAAATTCAACCAGATACGATAAAGGTTGCTGGAAATCAAATTCAGTTAATCGCACAAGGGCAAACTGACGGGCAGCTCATTATTGGTTATTACCGCTGCAAAAACCAAATTGAGCAACATCGTTGGCAAACAGAGAGCTGGCCGCTATTGTTAATTGGTGATATTGAGCTGGAACGAATTGAAGGAGCGACTAATCGTCATGAATTCGATTATGCTCAATTTATGGGGCAACAGAAACAGTGCTTTTATCAGACCCGGATGGCAGATAACACAATCATCAAGCAAATTCAGCCGCAGGGTTGGTTGGACACGTTGCATCATTGGCGGCAAAAGGGGCTTATTTATTTACACCGACTACCGCCAGCTTTACGGTTTCACGCAGGGGCTTTATTGTTAGGTGTCCGTGAGACGGATGGGAAGGTTTATCAAAACGTTCTAGGGCAACTAGGCATTATCCATTTATTGAGTTTGTCAGGGATTCACGTTTTCTATCTAGTAACAATCATTCGACGAGTAGCAACTCTTTGTCGAGTGCCACGAGAATGGGTAAATGGCGGTCTGTGTTGTTTATTGCCTATCTATGCGCTGTTTGTAGGAGGCGGTACAAGTATCGTTCGTGCCATTGGGTTAATTTTATTAAGGCTAGTATGCGAAATGGGTCATTTGCATCAGTCGCGCTTAGATAGTTGGAGTTGGGTATTATTAGTTAATTTACTGTGGCAACCTTATTTATTATTAAGTATGGGTGGGTTATTAAGTTATCTGATGGCGTTTGCTCTTATCTATCAATGGCGTAATGGTACTTTTGCGACCACCTTTTGGTTAGGGTTGTTGAGCTTGCCAGTCTGTTTACGATTTAATTATCGTTGGCATATGTTGACGATTTTAATCAATGGCTTGATAGCCCCCATTTTTTTACCAATAACATTGGGGCTAGTTATCGTTGCTATTTTATTGCTGCCCTTTAGTTATCCATTAGTTTTATTAGGAGAGGGATTTCTTAATAACCTCTATCAGGGACTTGCTTGGATAGCAGGCTTGCCGCATGCCACAGTTACCTTCGGCAAAATACAACTAGTACCACTATTTTTGATTGTGGTAGGTACACTATGGCTAATGGCAGAGCCCACTAATAAACAGCGGGTTAAATGGATTGGGAGTAGTATTGTTAGTTTGTATATGTTAAGTTTTATCATTATTCACTTTAATCCAGTTGGACGGGTGATTATGTTTGATATTGGCCAGGGTGATAGCCTACTCATTCAACAGCCGTTTAACCGGCATAATTTATTGATTGATACTGGGGGGCGACTTTCCTTACCGCAAAAAAAATGGCAGCGGCGTGTGATTACTAGCCGTGCCGAAAAAGTAACGATTAATTATCTCTATAGTTGTGGAATCGATCACTTAGATGCAATTGCGTTGTCGCACCAGGATGCGGATCATATTGGTGATTTGGGTCAAATCATGCAACGAATTCGGGTCAAACGCTTAATCTGTGCGGCGGGCTTACCCCAAAACCAGCAATTTAAACGACAAGTTCGTCCTTACCTGAAAACAGTCATCATTGAGCCTTATCTGGCCGGTCAGCACTTTACTGTAGGGCAGCAACAAATTAATGTTTTAGCACCGGTGATAGCTGGAACAGGGACAAATGCTGATTCATTAGTTTTACAGGCTCAAATTGGTGATGCAAGTTGGTTATTTACGGGGGATTTAGAACGCGTGGGCGAAATTGACATTACCCATCGTTACCCACAATTACGGGTCGATTATTTAAAGGTGGGGCACCATGGTAGTCAAACGGCGAGTGCGCCACAAGCAATTGCAGCTTGGCATGTAAAGGGGGCCTTGATTTCCGCGGGCCGCCATAATCGCTATGGTCATCCGCATCCGCAAACTATTCAAACTTTACAGCAGGCTAACGTTCCATTTTGGAATACCGCGGAATGCGGGATGCTGGAATGGCAATACGGTTGGGGATTACGTACAACAATTAAAACAACTTTAAAGGATTGTGACTAAATGAGGACAGAGCAACTTAAAACAGCACTTAAGCAACAATCATTTGCCCCAATTTATCTTGTATTGGGGCAGGAATCCGCATTAATTGAACAAGTACAAACATTATTTAAAGCAACTCTTTCAGCAGAAGAAATGACAATGAACTTCGCCAGTTATGATTTAGCACAGGTCGAAGTTGCACAGGCTTTAGATGATGCAGAATCGGCCCCCTTTTTTGGGGAGCGTAGAATCGTTTTTATGCAAAATCCAGTTTTTTTAACAAGTGAGAAAGCTAAACCAAAACTTGACCATGACTTAAAAGGGTTCCAAGGTTATCTGGAACAGCCACCATCAACTACTGCACTTGTTATTTTCGCGCCATATTCGAAACTCGATGAACGAAAAAAAATCGTTAAGCTGCTTAAGAAAGTCGCGACTCTGATTGATGTTCAGAAAATTAATGAGCGGCAAGTACCAAAGTTGGTTACTGAGTTTTTACAGTCTGCTGATGTTACGATTGAACCGGCGGCAATGGAGTTGTTGTTGAATAAGACTAATGGTGATTACAGTCAGATAACGGCTGAGTTACCAAAGTTGATGTTGTATGCGCAAAAAACGCGCGTTATCACCGCAGACGCTGTTGAGGCACTAGTTTCAACCAGCCTTGAAGATAATGTTTTTGAGATTGTTCCATTGGTATTGCAAAGAAAAGTTGGACCTGTGTTAGAAATGTATCGTAGTTTACTATTACAAAAGGAAGAACCACTCAAAATCAATGCGATTCTATTAGGACAATTTCGGTTACTTTTACAAGTAAAAATATTATTTGAAAAAGGTTACAGTCAGGGCGATTTAGCCGGTGTCTTAAAAATCCATCCATATCGAATTAAATTAGCGCTACAACAAATTCGGCAATTTTCTAAAGCTGCGCTTACCCAAGCTTATTTGGGGTTAGAAGCAATTGAAGAGAAAATTAAGACTGGTCAAGGTGAAGGACGGTTGTTATTTGAGCTGTTTATGTTGCAGTTCGCAGCGGAAGATATTGCTTAGGATAGCCAAAAGGCTATTACTAAGGTGAATCTTAATATTGGTTGAAATTTTAAATAGCTATCTGAATTGTAAAATTTTGGTATTTAAGCGGGCAATTAGAGCTCGGTTCGGCTTTAATTGTTGAAAAATAATGATCACTTACCGAAACCGATATTTGTGAAACGTTCGTTTCACAAATATCGGTTTCTTTTGATAGAGCGTTAAGCTTGCATAACATGAACCTAATCTTGCTATTGAAAGTGTTGGTTTGAGTGGACTGAGGTGGTAGACAATAGGTAATCGTGAACAACTTTTGATTCCAGTATTTTGGAATATTTGGCCAATATAAAACCCCCGATATTGGATTTTAGTCCAATATCGGGGGCTCATTTCACATAATCAAATAGTTATGTGTTCTTTTTGGTGGTTAAATTACTTAGCCATCATTTTGTTTAAGCGTGACTTGTCACGGCCAGCTTTATTGGCATGGATTAAGCCTTTTGTTGAGGCCATATCGATTGCGCGTGTAGCAACTTTCAATAGGTCTGCAGCTTCTTCGTTACCTGCTGTTTTAGCAGCTTTGAACTTTTTGATTGCTGAACGCATTGTGCTTAATTGAGAAGCGTTACGTTTATTGGCTTTTTCAATTGTTTTCACACGTTTCATAGCAGATTTAATTTGTGGCATGTTGTTCACCTCCGATAGGTTTCACTATCTTTATAAAAAAGATTTTAATTTCAACAGTCGTTATTATACCAAAATAGTAAGAGTGATTGCAATAAAAACTTGTAAAGTATTTCAACTTGACTGCTGTGACATTATAAAACTGTATCTTGCTTTTGGGACGAATATTTAGTAAACTTAAAGGGTACTTATTGTGCAGGCCTCTTACTCTGTTTAGCGACGTTCACCCGACGCTTCACGTTGTTTTGGGCTATTATATCAGAAGGGTGGAAATTAGCATGGCTATTTCACAAGAGAAAAAGAACGAAATTATTAACCAATTTGCTCGTCACGAAGGCGACACAGGTTCTGCAGAAGTCCAAATCGCTGTTTTAACTGCAGAAATCAATGCATTAAACGAACATCTATCTGTTCATAAGAAAGATCACCATTCATATGTTGGTCAAATGAAGAAGATTGGTCATCGTCGTAATTTATTACGTTACTTACGTGAAAATGATGTTCAACGTTACCGTGAATTAATTAAGAGCCTTGGCTTACGTCGTTAATTCATTTTTTAAAAGTGGGTCCGTTATGCGGGCCCACTTTTTTTGTGGACAAATTGCTTTTAGCAATCAAAAGCTGTTTGTTTGTTTAATTTGTGATAAAATATGAGATAGACTTTAAGGCGGATGAGTTTTAAATGAAAGAACGACTAAAACAAATAAAACGGTTTGAGGGATTAACCCTTAGATTACTAGAGGTGAAAGCATGAGTAACATTAAAATTATGCCACTTGGCGGTGTTCGTGAAAATGGTAAGAATTTGAACATTGTCGAAGTGGACGACGAAATTTACGTATTAGATTGCGGGTTGAAATACCCTGAAACGGAGTTGTTAGGAATAGACATTGTGATTCCAGATATGACCTATTTAGCAGAGAATGCTGACCGTGTTGCTGGGATTTTCTTAACGCATGGTCACGCAGATGCGATTGGTGCGCTTCCATATTTCTTAAAAGAACATGATGTGCCAGTTTTCGGTTCTGAATTAACCATTGCATTGGCTAAGATCACGGTTAGTAGCGAACCTAAACTACGTAATTTTCAAAACTTCCATGTAATCGATGCGAATACTGCTATTGATTTTGAGCGGGCCACTGTTTCTTTTTTCAAAACGACGCATACCATCCCAGGCTCATTAGGAATTGTAGTTAAGACTGATGAAGGGCAAATTGTGTATACTGGCGACTTTAAATTCGATCAATCAGCGATGCCGATGTACCAAACTGACTATGCCCGGTTAGCCGAAATTGGAAAGCAAGGTGTTTTAGCACTTTTAAGTGATTCTGCAAATGCCGAATCACCATTTGCAACGGTTAATGAACGCGACATTGCTGAATCGATTTTGGAAAATTTCAAATATCAAACTGGTCGGATTATTGTCGCTTCGGTGGCTTCGAACATTATGCGAATTCAACAAGTCATTGATGCTGCATATAAGACGGGGCGCAAAGTGGTCCTAACTGGCCACGATTTAGAAAAAATTGTACGCACGGCAATGAAATTATCCATGATTATCTTGCCGGATGATGCTATTTTAGTGCAACCTAAAGACTTAAATACCCTTGCACCAGAGCAAACAGTTATCTTAGAAACTGGGCGAATGGGCGAACCGATTAAAGCACTTCAAAAAATGGCTACGAGCCATCATCGCTTGATTCACATTGAGCAAGGCGATTTTGTCTACTTAACAACATCACCTTCGCATGCAATGGAAACCATTTTAGCCAAGACAAAAGATATGATTTATCGAGCTGGGGCTGAGGTAAAAACAATTGGCGATGAGTTACATGCATCTGGACATGCTAACAAGAATGATTTGCAGTTAATGTTAAACTTGATGCAGCCGCAATTCTTGATGCCAGTTCAAGGTGAATATCGTCAATTAGCAGCACATGCAGATATTGCCCATGAAACAGGGATGGATTACAAAAATATTTTTATTGTTGGAAAAGGCGATATTGTTGCTTACGAAAAGGGTAAGATGCATGTTGGTGGTCAAGTTGATGCGACTGATGTGATGATTGACGGAAGTGGTGTCGGTGATATTGGTAATATCGTACTGCGTGATCGAAAATTATTGTCTGAAGATGGAATTTTTATTGCAGTAGTGACGATTGATCGCAAGAATAAACAGATTATTGCTGAACCTAAAGTAACGGCCCGTGGTTTTGTTTATGTAAAAACCAGCAAAGATTTAATGACTGAAAGTGCTGAAATTATCAAAAAGGCCGTCCAGAATAATTTAGATAATAAAGAATTTGATTGGAGCCATTTAAAACAAGATGTTCGGGAAAATCTAAGTCATTATTTGTATGAACAAACCAAGCGGCGTCCGGTTATTCTACCAGTAATTATGGAAATTAATCAAAATCACCGGCGACAAAGAAAAGATAATAAAGCGAAGACTGAAAAAACCGTTAAATAATAGCGAAATAAATGGCGTCTGGATCATATTAGTTGATTCTTGACGCTATTATTTTGTTAAGCGAGGATGTGATAGAATGGGCGAAATTAGGCAGTTTCCCAATCAATATGAACGACTGATTCGTTTGGGAAAAGCGGCTTTAAATCAACGAGATTGGCAACAAGCAAGTACCTGCTTTGAAGCCGCTTATCAATTAGATCAGACAATGACCGCCAACTTATTATGGGTTAGCGCGCTCATTGAAGCACGAGATAATCAGACAGCACTCGCAATTGTCGAGGAGCAACAGGATGCCTATTTACAACAGACTGATTTGGCACAGTTTTATTTAGCACTTTTGCTCAACAATCATCACTTTATTACAGCTAATCAAATTTTGGTTGTTTTAAATCATGCAAAAATTGCACCAGAAATGATTAAGATGTTTAGACTGATGATTACGACTGCCGAGCTCGCATATCAGACAAATTACCAAACCACGATTCAAAAAAAGGCACAACGGCTATATAACTTGACAGCATATCCGCTATCTGAACAACTTACTTTATTAAACCAAGCACAGCAATTGCCACGTAATGATTATGTGGACAGTGTAATGCCAATTTTAACGAATCCATATAGTCATGCTTTTGTAAAAACTACTGTAATTGAAACGCTGGTACAGCTCAATCTGAACCAAACAGTTCAAGTCAGTTGGTTTGATCAGGAAAAATCTTTTGTGCCCGCGCAGAGTCATTTGATGGGCGATAGTGTGCTGTTTAACGCGGTGCTTCAAGCATTAAATACACAATTAGCAGCAGAAGATCCGATTTTATTAGCACAAGTAACAGCAGATATTGAGATGGGGTTTGCATATTTATACCCCTTTGAAGCTGAAATCATGTATAATCCAATGGAATGGGCGCAAGCGTGGCTGAAACAGTTACTCGGTTCCGACTATAAGCCAACAATTGTAATTTCAGAAAAGATCCAAGATTGGGTTGAAAAGTTACAAAAAAAGACGGAAAAACTTGATTTTTAGGCTAGAAAATAACTAATTATTGCTTCAATTCTAGTTTTTTTTAAGGATTAAGTGTTTACAAACGCGCTCAGAGCAGATATAATCATTTTTGAATTCTTCAAGTGTAAAAAAACACTTTGATTTTGGCACTTGAAGTATTATAATATTACGTAAAGGATTATCAGTTTAGTAAATCTAAACACTGATTTTTTCTTGCGAAAATACAGGAGGTTCGTTTTAATGGCAGAAAAAGCACATTACGAAAGAACAAAACCCCACGTTAACATTGGTACTATTGGACATGTTGATCATGGGAAAACAACTTTAACAGCAGCAATCACAAAGATGTTGGCAGACAAAGGCTTGGCTGAAGCTCAAGACTATGCAAACATTGATGCTGCTCCAGAAGAAAGAGAACGTGGTATTACTATTAACACAGCCCACGTTGAATATGAAACAGAAAACCGTCACTATGCACATATTGACGCCCCAGGACATGCTGATTACGTTAAAAACATGATTACTGGTGCTGCTCAAATGGATGGTGCTATCTTAGTTGTCGCTGCAACTGATGGTCCTATGCCACAAACACGTGAACATATCTTGCTTGCTCACCAAGTTGGTGTTGACTACATCATCGTCTTCTTAAACAAGACTGATTTAGTTGATGATGATGAATTAACGGACTTAGTTGAAATGGAAGTTCGTGAATTATTATCTGAATACGATTTCCCTGGTGATGATATTCCAGTTATTCGTGGTTCAGCACTTGGTGCATTGAACGGCAATCCTGATGACGTTAAAGCTGTTGAAGAATTAATGGCTACTGTTGATGAATATATCCCAACACCAGAACGTGATACAGACAAACCATTCTTGATGCCTGTTGAAGATGTATTTACGATTACTGGTCGTGGTACTGTTGCTTCAGGTCGTATCGACCGTGGTCAAGTTACTGTCGGTGATGAAGTTGAAATCATTGGGTTAAAAGAAGAAGTTGCTAAGACAACTGTTACTGGTTTGGAAATGTTCCGTAAGACCTTGGATCAAGGACAAGCTGGCGATAACATTGGTGCTTTATTACGTGGTGTTGATCGTGAAAACATCGAACGTGGCCAAGTTTTAGCTAAACCAGGTTCAATCCAAACTCACAAGAAGTTCAAGGGTGAAGTTTATATCTTGAGCAAGGATGAAGGTGGCCGTCATACACCATTCTTCTCAAATTACCGTCCTCAATTCTTCTTCCATACAACTGATGTAACAGGTGTTATCGAATTGCCAGAAGGTGTAGAAATGGTTATGCCTGGTGATAACGTAACATTTACTGTTGAATTAATCTCACCAGTTGCTATTGAAAAGGGTCTTAAGTTTACTGTTCGTGAAGGTGGCCGTACTGTTGGTGCCGGTGTCGTTAGTGAAATCTTAGACTAATTTTCAGTTAGTTGAATATCCGAAAATCCGCTGTCAATTTTGACGGCGGTTTTTTTTGACTAAAAACATCATGGAATCTTAAAAAAATCGCGTTTTATCCGTTTTTGGACCGATAAATATTTACAATTTCATGCAAATAGTTTATGCTAATTAAGTATGCAATTGATAGATTGTGAATATAACTGTCGGAGGGAAATTATGTCAGCAAAATGGGAAAAAAAGGGCGCCAATGATGGTGAACTAACCTTTGAAATTGATTTAAATAAAATTAGTGAAGGTTTGGACATAGCGTTCAAACGTGTTCGTAAAAATATTAACACACCTGGTTTCCGTAAAGGAAAAATGCCACGTCAAATTTTTAACAAGATGTACGGTGAAGAAGCCCTTTATGAAGACGCTTTGAATGCGATTTTACCAGATGCTTATGATGCAGCTGTCAAAGAAGCGGCTATTCAACCAGTGGATCAACCACAAATTAACGTTGAAAAAATGGAAAAGGGCGAACCTTGGTTAATTACTGCACAAGTTACTGTTAAACCAGAAGTGACTTTAGGGGATTATAAAGGTTTAGAAGTACCAAAACAAAGCCGGCGTGTAACAATCAAAGACGTCGATCAAGAAATCGAAAGCCGGCGTGAACGTCAAGCAGAGTTAGTGCTCAAAGAAGACACAGCAGCTGAAAACGGCGATACAGTTGTGATTGATTATGCAGGTTCTGTTGATGGCGTACCTTTTGATGGTGGTCAAGCAGACAACTATTCATTAGAACTTGGCTCAAATTCATTCATCCCTGGTTTTGAGGATCAATTAGTAGGACACAAGGCAGATGATAACGTTGATGTGAAAGTTACTTTCCCTAAAGATTATCAAGCAGAAGAATTAGCTGGTAAGGAAGCAATTTTCAAGGTAACCATTCATGAAGTAAAGGCTAAAGAACTACCTGAATTGGATGATGAATTTGCCAAGGATATTGATGAAAGTGTTGATACACTCGATGAATTAAAAGAAAAAATTCGTGAAGAGTTAAAACAACAAAAAAATGATGCTGCCGATACAGCTATCCAAGATACAGCAGTTGCTAAAGCAACAGAAAATGCAACAATTGCTGATTTACCACAAGCAATGATTGATGAAGAAATCAATAATCAATTACAACAATACTTGGGTAACATGCAGCAACAAGGGATTAATCCTGAGATGTACTATCAAATCACTGGGACAACTGAAGATGATTTGAAAAAGCAATTCGCTAGTGATGCTGATAAACGGGTTAAGACAAGTCTTGTCCTCGAAGCCGTTGTTGAAGCTGAAAACATCGAAGCAACTGAAGAAGAAGTTGCTGCAGAACTTAAGAGCTTAGCTGAACAATACAACATGGAAGAATCTGCCGTTCGCAGTGTCTTGTCAGACGACATGTTAAAGCATGATATTGGTGTTAAAAAAGCCATCGATATCATTGCTGATTCAGCTGTTGAAGTTAAAGACGCTAAGTAAGTTGGTCTAATGAATACAAGCTTTAAATGATGCGAAAAGCGGGTTCAAGGTATTTACTTTGGACCCGCTTTTGTGCCATCTGTAGTGGGTGAGTAACTTTACTTTATTCTAAACTGTAGTTATGCTATAGTCTGAGTTACGTTGTTCGGGGCCATTTTTGGAGTCCCACGACGGAGCGTATATCGAGAAAGGGGAGAATCCCAATATGCTAGATGATACAGAAATAACTAATGGACCCGTTACGTGTTCATTTTGTGGGAAGTCACAAGATCAAGTGAAGAAGATTGTGGCTGGCCCTGGGGTTTATATTTGTAATGAATGTATCGACCTGTGCAAAGAAATTATTGATGAAGAATTTAAAGACGAGGCCTTTAGCGACTTATTAGAAGTGCCTAAGCCACAAGAAATTCTAGCCATTTTGAACGACTATGTGATTGGTCAAACAGAAGCTAAAAAGGCTTTATCAGTTGCTGTTTATAACCACTACAAACGGGTTAACCAAATGTCGGTAGCCGAAGAAGGCGACACAGAATTACAAAAGAGTAATATTGCTTTAATTGGACCAACTGGTTCAGGGAAGACCTTCCTGGCACAAACCTTAGCACGAATTTTAAACGTCCCATTTGCGATTGCTGATGCGACGACTTTAACCGAAGCGGGTTACGTTGGAGAAGATGTTGAAAATATTCTTTTAAAATTATTACAAAATGCAGATTTTGATGTAGACCGTGCTGAACGCGGGATTATTTATATCGATGAGATTGATAAGATTGCTAAGAAGAGCGAAAACGTTTCGATAACGCGTGATGTGTCTGGTGAAGGGGTCCAACAAGCCCTCTTGAAGATTCTTGAAGGAACGATTGCTAGTGTGCCACCGCAAGGCGGACGAAAACATCCACAACAAGAGTTAATCCAAATTGATACCACCAATATCCTATTCATTATCGGTGGGGCTTTTGATGGCATCGAAACGATTGTCAAAAACCGAATAGGTGAAAAGACAATTGGTTTTGGAAGTAACAATGAGCAAATAACTAATGAAGATCAAAGCTTGATGCAACAAATTGTAACCGAAGATTTAATGCAATTTGGGATTATTCCTGAATTTATTGGGCGGATTCCAATTACTGCTGCTTTGGAAAAATTAACTGAAGATGATTTAGTACGCATTTTGACAGAACCTAAAAATGCACTGGTTAAACAATATAGCAAGTTGATGGCTTTAGATAATGTTGAACTTGAATTTACGCCGGAAGCATTGCATGCAATTGCGCATTTAGCAATTGAACGCAACACTGGTGCGCGTGGGTTACGTTCAATTATCGAAGAAGTTATGATGGACATGATGTTTGATATTCCAAGTCGTGAAGATGTCGCTAAAGTTTTAGTGACTAAAGAAGCGGTGGCTGGTACAACCAAACCACAACTCTTTTTAACGGATGGTCAAGAAGCATCGTAAGAATTTATGGAAACTGTCGAGGCAAAGTTACATTTGTTTTGGCAGTTTTTTTGTGATATAAACCATTAAGACGTTGTGATAACACGAATTCATTAATAATATATAGGCGAGTAACCATGAATTTTGAAATATGTCAACGGCGCAATAATAATTTATTTATGCTAAACTAACAGTCGAAGGAAATAATCGGAGGTTATTATGGAAGTACATGATGTTGAAATGGTGATGAGTGCGGTAGCTGCTTCACAGTACCCCACTGATCAATTACCTGAAATCGCGTTATCTGGCCGTTCAAATGTTGGTAAATCGTCATTGATTAATAAATTAATCAATCGTAAGAGTTACGCACGGACCTCTAGTAAGCCGGGGAAGACGCAGACGTTGAACTTTTATCGAGTTGAAAATGAATTATACTTTGTCGACGTTCCAGGTTACGGTTATGCGAAAGTATCTAAAAAACAACGCGAAAAGTTTGGTCAGATTATTGAAGCTTACCTGACTAGCCGCTCAAATCTAAAGGGCCTAATCTCACTAATCGATGGCCGTCATGAACCAACTGATGATGATATCGCGATGTATGTTTTTGCGAAGTATTATGAGATTCCAGTTTTAGTTGTTGCAACTAAGATGGACAAAATTTCAACAGGTAAATGGAATCGTCAAGAAAAGATTATTAAAGAGGTACTTGATTTTAATCCAGTTGATCAATTTGTCTGTTTCAGTGCCCTCACAGGGGCTGGTAAAGACATTGTCTGGGAATGGATAGAAAAGCAATGTGATTTAGGGGGACATGCATAATGGAATTTAATGAGTATCAAAAGTTAGCCAATCGAACGTTATATGGTAATGAACAAGTATTGACTAATTTAGCCTTGGGTTTGGCAAGTGAAAGCGGTGAAGTGGTTGATATCGTTAAAAAATATGCGTTTCAAGGCCATGCACTAGATGAAAAGATGATGTCTAAAAAAATTGGCGATGTTCTATGGTACCTTTCACAAATTGCGGAATGGAACAATGTTGATTTTGATACAGTTGCCCAGGAAAATATTGAACAATTAAAGCAACGATATCCAGAAAAACATGTTGAATAGTGATCATCAAAAAAGGGATTGGACAAAAATCAATTTGTTCAATCCCTTTTTAGGTGCTTATTTTTTATCTTTTTTGGCAGTGTTCGCCTTTTTTAATCTGTCGGCGGTTTCGTTAACCTTTTCTTGAACGGCTTCACGTTCACTTGGTAATGAAGCAAATTTATCGAATAGACCAGTGAGGTCGGTTTTATTAGTTACTTTTAAGCCCATTGTTATCCCCCTTTTCTAACTTATATCCATCATACCAAATAATAACAGTTTCGCCAATTATTCATAATTTATAAATAAATATTGAATAATTATGTAACAAGATGTATTATGGTACTAATTACAGGAGGAGTTAATATGAAGATCAAAAAATTACTCATACTCGTTGGTATTCCATGCATGTTATTAACTATGTATTTTATAAATCATCAACAATCGGTTTTGGCTGCTGGACAAACCGTTAGTCAGGTACAAGCAAAAAAAACATTGATTTTAGGGACTAGTCCGGATTATGCACCATATGAATTTTTAGTGAATAAAAAGGGTAAGAATCAAGTGGTTGGTATGGACATTCAGGTCGCACAGAAATTGGCGCATGATTTAGGGGTTAAATTAGTGGTTAAGTCGATGGATTTCGATGCGTTATTAGTTGGTTTAGAAACTGGGAAAGTCGATATGGTTATTTCGGCGATGTCGCCAACTGATGAACGGCGTAAAAGTGTTGATTTTTCAGACGTCTATTATCTTGGCGGACAGTCAATCTTAATCAATCAGACAGATACGCGGGATTATCATTCCAAAAATAGTTTTATCGGTAAAAAAATCGGCGTTCAAACTGGTAGCTTACAACAAGCATTAACTAAGAAACAAATTAAAGGGGCTCAAATTACGGGGTTAGCTAAAGTCCCGGATTTGGTCCTGGCTTTGAAGAGTCATAAGATTGATGGCATCGTTGCTGAAGAGCCAGTTGCAACTGCCTATGCAAGCAATGATCCAGAGCTTGTTCAAATTGATGGAAAATTTGATTTAGGCACAGATATGCAAGGCTCAGCAATTGCCTTTCCAAAGGATTCGCCAACCTTGGTCGCAGCCGCTAATAAAAGTATCGATCAAATAAAAAAACAAAAATTAATTCCCCAATATTTAAAAAATGCGGGTCAACTCATGAAAATCAACACGCACAACACCAGCATGTGGCATTATTGGGCATACTTCGCTAAAGGAATTGGCTACACACTATTCATCACCATCGTTTCAATTGCGATTGGAATCTTGATTGGTGGCCTTTTGGCATTTGGTCGATTGGCTAAGAATAAGGTAGTGCGGGGGTTGGCACTAGTATATATCGAATTTGTACGCGGGACGCCATTGATGATTCAAATCATGTTCGTTTACTTCGGGATTGGCTTATGGGTTAATATTCCAGCCCTTGTAGCAGGGGTCATCGCCGTTTCTTTAAATAGTGCAGCATATGTTGCCGAGATTATTCGTTCGGGGCTCAATGCGATTGACGCTGGCCAAACGGAGGCTTCAAGGAGTCTGGGTTTGTCACAACGGGATACAATGCGCTATATTGTCTTACCACAGGCACTGAAGAATATCTGGCCAGCTTTGGGGAATGAATTTATTTCCTTAATTAAAGAAAGCTCAATCGTTTCAATTATCGGTGTCACTGATTTAATATATCAGCTAAAGGTGGTTCAATCGGCAACTTATAAAGGGGTTGCACCAATTTTTGTTGCAATGGTGATTTATTTCATCATGACCTTTAGTCTCTCTAAACTTTTGAACTACGTAGAAAGGAAGATGCAACATGCTTAAGATTAATCAATTGGTTAAAAAATACGGTGATAATCTTGTTTTAAACGGTGTCAGTGGTGAAGTTAAAGATGGTCAAGTGATTGTTGTCATCGGGCCTTCAGGTGGTGGTAAAAGCACGTTGCTGCGGTGTTTAAATCGATTAGAAGATCCAACAAGTGGTCAAATTCTCTTTGAAGGGACAGACTTAATGACGTTGTCTGAAAAACAACTTGATCAAATTCGGACGAAGATGGGGATGGTTTTCCAAAACTTTAACCTGTTTCCTAATTTAACAGTACTCGAGAACTTAACGTTGGCACCACAAAAAGTTAAAAAAGAATCACTCGATCAAACAATCGCGAAGGCCAAGGTTCTTCTTGCGCGGGTCGGCTTGGCGAATAAGGCGGATGCTTATAGTGAGCAGCTTTCTGGTGGCCAAAAACAGCGAATTGCGATTGCGCGCGCGCTAGCCATGTCGCCTGATGTTTTATTATTTGATGAACCTACTTCGGCCCTTGATCCAGAAATGGTTGGTGAAGTACTCAAAGTTATGCAGGATTTAGCGCAAGAAGGGATGACAATGGTAATTGTTACCCATGAAATGGGGTTTGCTCGTAAAGTAGCTGATGAAGTTTGGTTCATGGCTGATAGTCAGATTGTTGAAAAAGGGACTCCGGAAGCGATTTTTGATCATCCGCAAGAGCCACGGACCAAACAATTCTTAGCCCAGGTCTTAGCACAATAGTTGCAATTTAACCAAAAACACGTAGAATATAAAAACGAACACTTGTTTTGAATTAAGGGAGTGGTGTTTTTGGCAAGTGAGCACATTGAACATAAATTAGCACTTTTACCCGCATTACCTGGCTGTTATATCATGAAGGATATTAATGCTAAGATTATTTATGTGGGCAAAGCAAAAAATCTAAAAAATCGCGTGCGTTCTTATTTTAAGAGTAGCCATGAAGGAAAAACGGCCAAATTGGTCTCTGAAATTGTCGATTTTGAAACGATTATTACCTCGACAAATAAAGAGGCCTTTTTATTGGAAATTACGTTAATCCAGAAACACCAGCCTTATTTTAATATTAAGCTTAAGCGAGGAACTGGTTATCCATATATTAAAATTACTAATGAGCGTGATCCACGGTTGCTGATTACTGGGGATGTCAAAAAAGATGGTGGTTTTTATTTTGGACCGTATCCTGATGTTTATGCTGCTCAAGAAACGTTACGCTTTTTGCAGCGGGTATATCCATTGCGACGTTGTCAGGGCCATCAAGGCCGGCCTTGCCTGTACTACCATATGGGGCAGTGTTTAGGGGCTTGCTTCAAAGAAGTACCTGAGAGCGTCTATACAGCCCAAATCAAAGAGATCAAACGCTTTTTGAATGGTCAAGTGGATCCAGTTAAAAAAGAATTGACTGCTAAGATGACAATTGCCGCAGAAGCGATGCAATTTGAACGTGCTGCGGAATTACGCGATCAACTGCACTATATTGAAACAACGGTTGAAAAACAAAAGATTATTTCGAATGATAATACGCCGCGCGACTTATTTGCATTTTATTTGGATAAGGGCTGGTTATCGATTCAAATTTTCTTTATTCGCCAAGCACGATTAATTCGGCGCGAAAAGCGTCTCTTTCCATGTGTTAACACACCCGAAGAAGAATTGGCAACTTTTATCCTTCAATGGTATAACCGGAAGAATAACGTGTTACCTCGTGAAATCTTGGTTCCTGAAGGCGTTGAAAAAAAGGTCCTCACCGAAATTTTAGGCATTCCGATCCGGACTCCCCAACGTGGGGAAAAGAAGGCGTTGTTGGAAATGGCACAAAAAAATAGTCGCTTGGTACTGGAAGAGAAGTTCCGGTTATTAGAACTCGACAATCGCAAGACAGTCGGTGCCCAAGACGAAATCATGGATGCACTTGGATTGCCACATGGTCATGTTATTGAAGCCTTTGATCATTCGCATATTCAAGGAACCGATCCAGTTTCGGCAATGGTCGTCTTTGTTGATGGCCGTGCAGAAAAGAAACGTTATCGTAAGTACAAATTAACACAGACTGCACAACGGTCAGGAGCTAATGAAGATGCCAATACCCGTGAAGTTATTTTTAGACGGTATTCACGATTGCTTAAAGAAGATAAACCATTGCCAGATTTAATTTTGATGGATGGTGGGATTGTTGAACTGAATGCAGCGAAGGATGTCTTAGAAAATGAATTAGGGCTTTCGATTCCAGTGGCCGGAATGGTTAAGGATAATCATCATAAAACTGCTTCTTTGTTGTATGGGGCAGTTGAACAAACAATTCAATTAGATCCTAAGAGTCAGGGCTTTTATCTATTGACGCGGATTCAAGATGAAGTTCATCGCTTTGCGATTAGCTTCCATCGTCAATTGCGAGGAAAAAATTCATTAAGCTCAAAATTAGATGATATTAAGGGGGTTGGCCCTAGGACCCGGACGAAATTATTGAAAAATTTTGGCTCAATGAAACACATCAAAGCAGCTTCTCTTGAAGAATTACAAGCACTTGGAATTTCGAAAACAGTCGCACAGACGATTAAATTATCCCTCTAAAAGATGTTCGGCAAGCCAAATACGATTTGGTTTACCGAACGTTTTTTTCGGTAATGATTGATAGAAGGTGAGTGTTTATCTTAGGGGAAATGATGCTGCACTTTAAATTGCACTTTTAGCTAGCAGTTTAAATATGGTACGCTTGTGTTAGTTTGATTGGAGATGTGATCGGCATGCGAAGAGAAATAATTTTTAAAAACGGTTTGGGGATTGTTGTTGGTGCATTAATTTATGCGGTGGCTATTAACGATTTTTTGATTCCGCATCAAATTGGTGAAGGTGGTGTGACCGGTTTAACAGCGCTTGGATATTATACGCTAGCTATTCCACCGGCCATAACGAATTTAGTTTTAAATGGGTTGTTGATTGCGGTTGGCTATCGGTATTTAGAGCGACAGACGATTGGGTATTCGATATGGGCGATACTGTGGATTTCTTTATTTTTACGATTACCGCATATTGTACATTATCAAACAACCCAGACGCTGATTCCAGCTGTTATCGGGGGTGTCTTGATGGGGATTGCCATGGCAACTATCATTCACTGTCAAGGGACGATTGCCGGCAGTACGATTTTGGCAAAGATTGTTAATCGTTATTTAGGGATCCCCAACGGATCGGCAATGCTCTTTTTTGATCTAATTGTGGCCATTCCGTCAGGGGTGATTATCGGCTTTCAAAATATGTTACTAACGATTATTGAACTGTACTTATCAGCTGTTGTTTTGAATAAATTGTTAGCAAAGTTTGGTGCAAAACGTGCTGTAACAATTATTTCAAATCAGTATGCGACCATTGCTACCACACTTTCAGAACAGTTTAACCAAGGAATTACACTAATCAAGGCGCAGGGCTATTACCGTCAAAAAGCGCAACCAATGTTATATGTTATTTGTACTGCCAAACAATTAGCGACCTTGGTCCCGGTCGTATCACAAATTGATGAGAAAGCCTTGGTAGTTGTCGAAGAGGTGCGTAGTGTACAGGCCGCACAGTTGAAACAATTGTTGTAAAAATACTACAACCAGAAATGGCTAAAAATATCGGTTTTTAATTAGAGTGAGTTAAAATAAAGTAAGGTCCTAGATGGCGGTGCTGAATCGGGGACCTTATTTTTTTTAGAATAGCAAGGGATAGCTTAATTAGCCAAAATTAGTTTTATATAGTAATATATAGTTGGCATTATTATTAAATAAACGGGTGGTTATGAAATGAAAACTAAAAGAGGTGGTTACTTAACGCTAAAGATTCGGCTGTTTAATACGCGATTATTTAATCGTTATTTACTAGCTGATCCACGGGCTCAGTATAATGCGGAGCAAGGGAAAATTTTGTCAGCATTATGGGATAACCATCCGCAAACAGCTACTGAATTGGCGCAAGTTACTGGACTAGCTAATAGTAGTTTGTCGTTGATGTTGCACCGGCTCGAAGACCAGCAATTATTAGTGAGTGAGCAATCTCTAATTGATAAGCGCAAGCGGGTTTTTGATTTAACGCCCTTGGGTGCTAGCCAACAAGAAGTTGGTGAGTATATCAGTAAACGATTGAGTGCAGTTTTCTACAAGGGTTTTTCAGACGCGGAGGTTATCGCCGTTGATGAATATTTAGAGCGGATTTTAGCAAATTTAGAAGCAGAAGCGGGTCTATTTAACCGTCAAGTAAAAGATGAGAAGGTAAATAATGATAGTCAAACAACCAACAAAAATTGAAGTACGTGGTGGAAACGTCAATAATTTAAAAAATATTAACGTTGATATTCCACTAAACCAATTTGTCGCGATATCAGGTCCCTCAGGATCAGGAAAAAGTTCGTTAGCAATGGGAATTTTATATGCCGAAGGATCACGCCGTTATTTAGAAGCATTGTCGACGTATACTCGGCGTCGAATTAGTCAGAATAAACGTTCACAAGTACAAGAAGTGCGGCATATTCCATCAGCAATCGCGCTCCGACAGCGACCAAGTATGCCGTCGGAACGTTCAACAGTTGGTTCAATGAGTGAGATTTTCAATGTTGTTCGGTTAATTTTTTCAAGGTTGGGTACAACTCGCTGTCCCAATGGGCATGTTGTTCAACCAAGCTTACAGATTGCCCAGGCGATGGATTTAGCTGGTGATAAAATGGGGATGATTACCTGTCCGACATGCCAAGTGCAATTCATGGCTAAATCAGCCGAAGATTTCGCCTTTAATTCGGGCGGTGCCTGTCCAGAGTGTCATGGAACAGGCCAGATTCAAACCTTAGATGACCGTAAAATTATTGCGGATGAAAACCTCAGTATCGAAGATGGTGCGATTGCGTCTTGGCGCTTACCAGGACGTAACTTTATGCCAACGGTAGCAGCACACCTCGGGGTTCGGATCGATATACCATACAAAGATTTAACGGCCAAGGAAAAAGCAACCGTCTTACATGGCAAGCGTGGCAAATATGCTGTTGATTTTCACACCTCAACGGGGCGGGTTTTTAGTACAGAAAACACACTTTACGAAAATGCTTATGACGCAGTTTATGCGTCGTTAAAATCGGTAAAAAGTGATCGGGCGATGACTAAGGTCAATTCCTTTTTTCACTTTTCAACCTGTCCGACATGTCATGGGACGCGATTAAATCCACAATTGTTAACCCAATTGGTCGGTGGTCAAAATATCGCGGAGGTTGCTGATTTAACATTGGGGGCTTTAGCAGATTGGATGACAGTTACTAAAGCTGGTTTACCAGAAGAAATGCAACAAATGGCGACGATTCTCTTTAAAAATTTATCAGAAACACTACAACCTCTATTAGAACTAGGATTAGATTATTTAACGCTAGCCCGTAATGGGAATACGTTATCAACTGGAGAGTTGCAGCGGATTCAATTAGCAAGAACGTTGCGGACCGCAACAACCGGGGTATTATATGTGTTAGATGAACCGTCGATTGGATTACATCCGGATAACGTTGAAGGTTTAATCCATATTTTTCGCCAATTAGTAGCACAAGGTAATTCATTAGTGGTTGTGGATCATGAAGTCAATATCATCAGCCAGGCTGATTGGGTAATTGAGATTGGACCAGAAGCCGGCCGTAAAGGCGGTCAAATTATTGCACAGGGTAAACCAGCTGATTTAATGCAGAATCCGCAGTCGCTAATTGGACCATATATTGCAGGTCGCGCTAATATTTTGTATCCCAAGGTATCGTCGCAAACTAGTATGCATGCTACAACCTTGACGGTCGATAACTATTTTAATTTACATGATGTGACGATTCAGGTGCCAGATAATCAAATCACCGCAATTTCAGGTTTTTCAGGTGCCGGTAAAACAAGTTTGATCTTAGATAGCTTAGTGCCTGCAATTGAAGCTAAGCATCAACATCAGTCTTTGCCGCAACAAGTCTCACAATTGACGACGGATCTAACCGCAGTTGTCAGTATTGATGCCAAACCAGTCGGGAAAAATACGCGTTCAACTTTAGCAACCTATACCAGTATCATGACTAACCTACGCAAATTGTTTGCGCGTTTACCGGAGTCACAAGCACATAATTACGGGATTGCACATTTTTCCTATAACAATAAAGAAGGGGCTTGTCCCAATTGTGGTGGGCTAGGTAGCATTATCTTGGATATTCAATATTTACCCGACATGGAAGAAATTTGTCCAGAATGTCATGGTAAGCGTTATAAACCGGAAATTCAAGCAATCAAGTGGCATGGCTATAGCATCGTTGATTGCTTAGATTTGTCCGTTGAAGAAGCATTACCTGTATTTGCAGAGGTCCCTAATATTTTGAAAGAACTCAAAACTCTCAAGGAAATTGGGTTAGCTTATCTCCATCTCGGTGAGAGTACCCCGAGTTTATCAGGTGGTGAAGCACAACGTTTAAAATTAGCCACACACTTAAATAAAAAACGCAATGGAACGTTGTTTGTGTTCGATGAACCATCGATTGGCTTACACCCACGGGATGTCGAGACATTGATGGGCGTGATTAATCAATTAAAGGCTAAGGGGGCCACGATTATCATGATTACCCACGATCTTGATCTGATGACAAACGCCGATTATCTGATTGATTTAGGCCCGAAAGGCGGTAGCCAAGGTGGACAATTAATGGCAATGGGAAATCCATTTGAGCTGGTGACTACTAATCAGCAGAGTTTAACCTTGAATTACTTACGTGCGCATTTTAAAAAGTACAATCTATTAGCGACCAAGGGGACGGTGAAATGACGCAAACTTCTTTATTTGACCAAGAAATGGCAATGAATGCGCCGTTGGCTAATCGCGTACGACCGACCGATTTAGATAGCTTTGTGGGGCAAAAACATTTAGTTGGACCAGGCAAATTTTTACGTGAAATGATTGATAAAGACCAAGTAACGTCAATGATCTTTTGGGGACCGCCAGGGGTTGGCAAGACTACTCTAGCAGAAATCATTGCGCGCAAAACAGCTTCAAAGTTTATGACGTTCAGTGCTGCAATGAATGGGATTAAAGAAATCCGCAAGATCATGAATGAAGCTGAAACTAACCGCCAACTTGGTGAACGGACAATTGTCTTTATTGATGAAATTCATCGCTTCAATAAGGCCCAACAGGATGCATTTTTACCGTATGTTGAAAAGGGGAGTATCACGTTAATTGGAGCGACTACCGAAAATCCTTCATTTGAAATTAATTCAGCCCTACTTTCAAGAACGCGGGTTTTCGTCTTAAAGCAGCTTACCGAGACGGATATTATAGAATTATTACAGCATGTCTTGCAAGCGCCCACGGCATTTCCTGAGTTGACAGTATACATTAGTGATGATTTAATAAAACAAATTGCTATTTTTTCCAACGGAGATGCGCGGACTGCATTGAATATTTTGGAAATGTTAGTGATTAATAGTGATGTGCAAGACCATCAAGTGACTGTCAACAGTGATCTACTAGGGGAACTACTGAATAAGAAAACCGCCTATTATGATAAGGACGGTGAGGAACACTATAATATTATTTCGGCGTTGCATAAATCGATGCGTAATAGTGACGTCGACTCAGCAATTTATTGGTTAGGACGGATGATAGACGGTGGCGAAGATCCGCTTTATATCGCTCGGCGGCTTGTCCGTTTTGCAAGTGAGGACATTGGTCTGGCCGATAACAATGCGTTGAATTTAGCGATGAACGTCTTTCAAGCTTGTCAGGCTATTGGGTTACCGGAATGCGACGTTCATTTAACGCAGTGCGTGATTTATCTGGCACTCGCGCCTAAATCAAATGCAACTTATAAAGCGCGGACTGCCGTTCAAAAAGATATTAAAAAGACCATTGATGAACCAGTGCCATTGCACTTGCGCAATGCAGCTACTAAATTGATGAAGGAAGTCGGCTACGGTAAAGGCTATCAACTCGCACATTTCTATGATGATAAGTTGACAACGATGCCAACGCGCCCCGAAAGCATTGCCGAACACATCTATTACCGGCCAACTGAGCAAGGTAATGAAACTCGCATGAAACAACGTTTGGATTACATCAACAAATGGAAGCAAACACATAATACAGATTTTCAAAACAAATAAAGAGCTGCAGTCATTTGACTGAAGCTCTTTATTTGTGATTATAATGCTTCTTTAGCAACTGGCCGCCAGAGCCCTAAAATTAAGGCACTGACAAATGTTCCGATTAACACGGCAAACACAAAGAGTAGACCGTGGTTGGCAAGTGGTGCCACGAAGATCCCACCATGTGGTGCAGGGACAGTGATTTGCCATAATTGGGTTAAACCACCACCGATTGCTGAACCGATCACACTTGAAACAATGACATGTAGTGGATCTGATGCTGCAAAGGGGATTGCCCCTTCAGTAATGAAGGAAATCCCTAAGACATAGTTAGCCAGTGCTTGTTTACGTTCGTTACCAGTAAATTTATTTTTGAACAATGAAGCAGCAACTGCGATCGCCAATGGTGGGACCATCCCACCAGCCATGACAGCGGCCATCAATGAACCATCTTTAGTTGTTGTGAAGACACCGATTGCGAAGGTATAAGCAGCCTTGTTGAAAGGACCACCCATATCAACGGACATCATCCCACCTAAAATGGCGCCAAGTAATAACGCATTACCAGCCCCTAAGTGGGTGAGGAAAGTACTCAACCAGAGGTTAATTTGAGCAAAGACTGGGTTGATCATGAAGTACATAATAAAGCCAACAATCAATAGTCCTAATACGGGGAAAATTAAGATTGGTTTTAAACCATCAAGGGTTTGTGGTAAGTTCTTGAAGACTTTCTTCAAACCAACGATGACCCAACCAGCGATGAACCCAGCAGCTAAACCGCCAAGGAATCCGGCTGGACTCTTTGAAGCGAGGACACTCGCTGTTGCTTGACTGGCCATGTAGCCCCCGACAAATCCGGGCATTAAGGCCGGACGATCGCCGATTGAAATCGCAATGTACGCAGCAAGGACAGGAATTAAGAAGTTAAAGGCATTATTCCCTAATGAGTTCAAGAAAATAAAAGTGGTTGAGTGTGCGCCAACGGTTTGTTCTAAAAGGAATGAGATGGCCATCAAGATCCCACCACCGACAACGAATGGTAACATGTTTGAAACACCATTCATTAAATCTTGGTAGATGCGACTCCAAAGGGTTTTCTTGTCAGCTGAAGCTTCTTCGCTTGATTGGCTTTCAGTTGCGTGATAGATTGAGCCTTCTTCATCCAATGTTTTTTGAATCAATTCAGCTGGTTTCTTGATCCCGTCGATAACGGGACGGTTCAAGAGATGTTTACCATCAAAACGAGGCATGTCGACTTTCTTGTCGGCAGCGATGATGACACCCGTTGCACGCTTGATATCGTCGGCAGTCAATTGATGCTTAACGCCTTCAGAACCGTTTGTTTCAACTTTGATGTCGATGCCCATTTTAACAGCGGTTTCTTTCAAAGCCGCTTCGGCCATGTAAGTGTGGGCAATCCCAGTTGGGCAGGCTGTGACAGCAACGATGAATGGTTTTTGATCATTAGCTGGCGTTGCGGCTGCGGCTTGTGCTTTAGCGGCTTCTTCAGCTTCTTCCTTAGCATCTTTGGCATCTTTAACTGCTTGGGCATTAGCAAAAAGGGTTTGCACGTCTTCTGGTGTTTGGGCTTGTTTCAAATCAGCCACTAACTGTGGATTGATTAAAAGGGATGAAAGACCAGCTAGAGCTTGTAAATGGGTATCATTGGCCCCTTCTGGCGCAGCAATCATGAAGAACAGGTAAACGGGTTGGCCGTCTAGTGCGTCATATGCAACACCGTTTTGGCTTTTAGCAAATAGAACCGTTGCGCGTTGAACGGCACTGTCTTTTGCATGGGGCATTGCAATCCCTTCGCCAATCCCGGTTGAAGATTGGGCTTCACGGGCCAAAATATCTTTACGATAGAGGGCATCATCTGTGATAACACCAATCTCTTTGTAGCGGGCAACCATTTCATCAACGGCGGCTTCTTTAGTCGTTGCTTGTAAATCCATGATCATCGCATCTTTTAAGAGTAAATCTTGGATGTTCATAATAAGTCTCCTTTGTATTTAAAATTAATCAACTTGTGTGATTTCAATTTGGGGTAAGAGTTCGTTAATCTTAGTGGTAGTGGCTAAATCTTCTGAAAAGGCAGTCGCACTGCCACAAGCAAGACTTGTTTTGAAGGCCGCTAGTGCATCGTGATGTTGCGCGAATGTTCCGACAAAGCCGGCAATCATTGAATCGCCAGACCCAACGGAATTAATGACTGTGCCTTTTGGGGTACCACCGAGGTAAGCATGATCTTGGGTGATTAAGAGTGCGCCATCACCGGCCATTGAGACCAAAACGTGTTGGGCGCCTTGGTCTAATAATTTGCGACCAGCGGTAATGATTTCACTTTGATTGGCAAAATGTGTGTCGAATAGTTCTGCTAATTCGTGATGGTTGGGTTTGATGACTAGCGGTTTTTCAGCCAATGTGTCTAATAAAGCTTGACCAGTCGTATCGATCACAAATTCAGCATTGTGGGCTTGAATCAATGGGATTAAATCTTTATAGAAACTAGCAGGTAAATTAGGTGGCAAGCTCCCTGACATAAAGACAATATCACCAGCTTCAAGTTGCGCCAGTTGATTTTTTAAATGATCAATTGCAACGGCTGAAATATGGGGCCCTTGACCATTGATTTCAGTTTCTTCGGAGTTAGTCTTTAATTTGACGTTAATACGTGTGTCTTCTGGAACTTCTGTAAAACGACAGTCAATGGCTGCGTTGTTGAGCTTGTTTTGGATGAATTGGCCAGTGAAGCCCCCAACAAAGCCTAAAGCAACACTTGGCAAGGCTAATTCAGCTAGAATTCGCGAAACGTTAATGCCTTTACCACCCGGTAATTTGACGTCTGATTGGACGCGATTGACATTACCAATGTTCAAATTATCAAGTTGAATGACGTAATCAATTGAGGGATTCGCCGTAATCGTATAAATCAAGATAAAACCTCCTGGAGTTCTGTGGATGAATAATATTGTTTGTGCGTGTTGGCTGTCAGTCGATCAGTAACCAGTTGAACTTGTGACAGCGGAGCAAATTTACTGAATGAAATAGTATTGAATTTGGTATGATCCGCTAAAACCAATGTTTGATTGGCTTGTTGAATTGCAAAGCGCTTTAATGTTGCTTCTTCAGGATCAGGGGTGGTTAGCCCTGCTTGGTTATCAATACCATTGGTGCCAAGAATTGCTTGATTAAATTGGAATCGCAACAGGGTTTCTAAAGCAGCCGCACCAACCATTGCTTTGGTTTTACTCTTAATGCGCCCTCCTAAAAGAAAGGTTTGAATCTGGTGGTCTGCTAAAAGGGAAGCCGTATCAACGCCATTGGTAACAACCGTTAGATTCATTTCCGGTCTTAAATAGGGGATGATAGCTTGCGTAGTGGTTCCAGCATCTAAATAAATCACGCAATTTGGTTGAATTTTAGCAGCCGTAAACCGAGCAATAACATCTTTTTCGTGAACATTTTTACCGGTTTTTTCAGTCTGCCCAAGTTCGTCTTGGAGCGTATTGACTCGTTTGGCACCACCGTGAATCCGTGTAGCAAGACCTTGTTCTTCGAGCAATTGTAGGTCTCGGCGCACAGTCGATTCCGAGGTATTCAATAAACGGCATAGAGATTGCATTTTAACAACGTCTTGCTGCTTTAAAAGTTGTAATATCACTTGATGACGCTCTTCTGTTAACATCGCCAAAACCTCCGTAATTTTATTATGGCATCGTTTCCAAAATAAATCAATCAAAATATTCCAAAAACATTCAAAATCCATCAAAAATTGATATAGACCGAAAAAAAGATAGGCATAGTCGTCAGTAAGAAATAAACATTGCGAGCGATAGACCAGTTTAAAGACAATGTAGGGGTTTTCAAAAGTAAAAAAATTATGCTAGACTAATAAGTTATAGGGCGGTATAGCCCAATTATTAGGAGGCATAATCCATGGGAAAATTAGGCGTTTCAATTTATCCAGAACGATCAACTTTTGAAGAAGATGCGGCGTATTTAGATTTGGCCCGGCATTACGGATTTCAACGGGTATTTACATCACTATTGGAAGTTTCTGGCGATCAAGAAGCTGTGTTAAGTAACTTTAAACGGGTCGTCGCACATGCCAATCAGCTTGGCATGCAAGTTATGATTGATATTAATCCAGGTTTGTTTAAACAACTGGGAATTTCATATGATGATTTAAGTTTTTTCCATCAGCTTGGTGCTTGGGGTATCCGGTTGGATAATGGTTTTACCGGCCAAGAAGAAGCACAGATGACCCGAAACCCTTATGATTTAAAAATTGAAATAAATATGAGTCAAGGGACGAGCTATGTGGATAATATTATGAGTTATTCACCTAAACGGGCCAACTTACTGGGGTGTCATAACTTCTATCCACATCGTTTCTCTGGATTAGGCGAAACTTTCTTCAAACAATGTACGGCGCAATTTGCTCAATACCAGTTAAATACGGCCGCATTTGTTAATTCACACGAAGCGACTTTCGGACCATGGCCAACTCAAGATGGATTACCAACCATGGAAGTCGATCGTGATTTGCCATTAGCGACACAGATGAAACACTATATTTTAATGGATAACATTGATGACTTGATTGTTGGGAACGCTTACGCTTCGGAAGCTGAATTGAAGACTATGCACGATGTCTTTACCGCGGAATTTCCAGAAGTATCGATTGAAGTCGCTGCCGATATTACAGCCGATGAACGTCAAGTGCTTTTTGAGAGTTTACACAGTTATCGTGGAGATCGCTCAGACTACATTTTACGTTCAACTATGACCCGGGTAACATACAAGGATTTACCGTTTCCAGCACACAATACTATCGATATCCAACGTGGCGACATCTTAATTGATAATGAAGGGTACGGTCAATATAAGGGTGAAACACAAATTGCCTTACAAGCCATGCCAAATGATGGACGCGTGAATGTTGTCGGGCATATTGCTCCAACAGAACAATTCCTATTGAGTCACTTAAAACCATGGAGTCAATTCAAATTGGTCCCAGCAAGTAACTAAAACGGCTTGATGAGCATTGATTTAGTTCATGGATCAGTGCTTTTTTGGTAGCTATCAGGTTATTTCAATTGTCCGACTAGGTATTTGTTTACTTTTAGTTTTTTTTTCGTTATTATAGAAGGTACTGTTTAACGATGAGAAGGAGTCTATATATGTTTGTAGATCAAGTTAAAATTGATGTGAAGGCCGGTAAGGGCGGCGACGGTGCAGTTGCATTTCGGCGTGAAAAGTTTGTTCCGCTTGGTGGACCAGCCGGCGGCGACGGTGGTCACGGTGGAAGTGTCATTTTAGTTGTTGATGAAGGTCTGCGGACGTTGATGGATTTCCGTTACCGGCATCACTTTAAAGCTAATAGTGGCGGGAATGGTCAAAATAAACAAATGTATGGTCACGGGGCTGAGGACACATTTGTGCAAGTACCACCTGGTACAACAGTACGAGATGCTGATACTAATGAGTTACTCGGAGATTTAACCGAAGATGGGCAACAATTAGTGATTGCTAAGGGGGGCCGTGGTGGTCGTGGCAACATGCATTTTGCTAATGCCCGCAATAGTGCTCCAGAAGTTGCCGAAAATGGTGAACCTGGTGAAGAGCGGAGTATTCAACTCGAATTAAAAGTACTCGCAGATGTTGGACTTGTTGGCTTTCCATCAGTCGGGAAGTCGACACTCTTATCAGTCGTGACAAGTGCCAAACCCAAAATTGCCAGTTATCAATTCACAACTTTGGTCCCTAATTTGGGGATGGTGCAGCTTGATGATGGGCGTGACTTTGTCTTAGCTGATTTACCTGGCTTAATTGAAGGAGCTTCAGATGGTGTCGGTTTGGGAATTCAATTCTTGCGACATGTTGAACGGACCCGCGTTGTTTTACATTTAGTTGAAATGGATGAACAAACGGGGCGTAATCCGTTTGAGGATTATCAACAGATTAATCACGAATTAGAATCATATGATGCCAAAATTTTAGAACGGCCACAAATCATTGTGGCGACTAAGATGGACTTACCAGGCTCAACTGAATTATTAGCTGAATTTAAGCAAAAATTAGCTGCGATTGGCGATACGCATGAGATTTTTGAGATTTCAAGTATTACACATCAAGGGGTTCAACCATTGATGAATAAAACTGCCGATTTATTGGCGGCAACCCCTGAGTTTCCAATGGGTGATGTTGAAGAAGTTCAAACGCATAAGCGTTATCAATATCAAGCAGAAGAACCAGCCTTTAGTATTGAGCAAGATGAATACGGGACTTTCGTTATTTCTGGTGAAAAAATTGAAAAGCGCTTCAAGATGAGCAATTTAGATCATCAAGATGGAGTGATGCGCTTTGCCCGTCAATTACGTTCAATGGGGATTGATGCTGCTTTACGCGAAGCAGGTGCTCACAACGGTGATTTAGTTGCGATTGATAATTTCACATTTGAATTTGTCGAATAATAGATCTGCAAAAAGGAAGCCATTCAATTTTGAATGCTTCCTTTTTCGATAGTGCTGCTCAAATCAACGTGTTTTAGGATAGGCACATCATTAAAAAATTGTTATAATGACAGTTATTAGAATGTAGAGTGGGTTGGAAAAATGGTGGTCAAAAAGCGTTTAAAGAATAGTCGTTATATAACTGGTTTTGATGGGCTGCGAGCCATTGGTGTCATTGGCGTTATTTTATATCATTTAATGCCATATACTTTTACCGGTGGTTATCTGGGTGTACCAATATTCATGGTGGTTTCAGGCTATTTGATTACCGATTTGTTAGTGCAAGAATGGGAACAGAATCAGTGGATTAATTTAAAGAGTTTTTATGTCCGGCGTGTGAAACGGTTATACCCAGGATTAATTACGATGTTGTTTGCAACGGGTGCTTATATTACGCTCTTTAAGCGGGAGATGCTACATCAGCTTAATCAGATTATTGTAACCAATCTTTTGTACATCTACAACTGGTGGCAAATTGGACATGGCCAATCTTATTTTGACCGCTTTGCCAATAGTGAATCACCGTTTACCCATTTATGGACTTTATCGATTGAGGGACAGTTCTATCTCGTATGGCCGTTTGTCATTGTTGCATTAATCGTTGGAGTTAAAAATAAGCGCCGGATTGCCCAATTATTATTGGGACTAAGTGTTATTTCAGCGATTTGGATGGCCATTTTATATCAGCCCAATGCTGACCCCAGTCGGTTATATTATGGTACTGATACGCGGGTCTTTTCGATCTTGATGGGGGCTGCCATGGCATTTATCTGGCCGTCAACAGCACTTAAACAAAAGATTGTACTTAAACAACGTCTCGTACTCGATGGGATTGGGGTAGTGAGTGTGGTTGCTTTGGTTTGGCTAATGGTTAAGTTGAACGCCGAAAGTAGCCTCACTTATCGTGGTGGTTTATTCCTATTTAGCGGATTAGCTTGTATCCTAGTTGCTGTGGTAGCTCATCCAGGTGCTGACGGTAATCGGTTGTTAACGAACCCAGTTTTTAGTTGGTTAGGGAAACGTAGTTATGGCATTTACTTGTATCAATTCCCCGTTATGATTTTCTTTGAGGGGTTGTTTAGAAATGTGGCGGATCATCCGATTTTGTATCCGGTAATTGAAGTTATCGTTATCTTTGGGTTAACTGAGTTATCTTATCGTTTTATCGAACAGCCGCTGGCTCATTATCATTATCAGCAGTTGTGGTCACAAATGAAGCAATTCATGCAACGTCCCCATTGGAATCATGTAGTAGGGCGAATTGTGGGATTGACACTGGTTTTTTTGGTTGGGTTAATTGGGGTCTTTCAAGCGCCGTTTCAACCGGCACCTGATACCCATCGATCAGCATTGGCAATCAATATTAATCAAAATCAAAAGGCTAATCAAAAGCGCAAAGCTGCTTTAATGGACAAAGCTCAAGCACAGAATAAGATTGAAAAAGCCAAAGAGCCAGCAAGCAATAAAACTGAAAAAAATGCGGCAGGCACTGTACAAAGCCAGCCACATAATCAGGTACTAGAAAAATATGGTTTGGATCAAGCAACATTACAACAGGCACAGAATGTTTCAGTTACAGCTATTGGTGATTCTGTATTACTTGATGGTAGCCAAGCATTGCAAAAGATATTTCCCAATATGCTGGTGGATGCGGCGGTTGGGCGCCAACTCTATCAAAGTATTCAAATTATTAAAGATTACAATCAAAAACAAGCACTTAGTGATCGTATTTTAGTTAGTTTAGGAACCAATGGCGCCTTTACTCAGGATCAAATGGCCCAATTTATGACGGCAATTGGACCTAAGCGAAAAGTTTACTGGTTAAATGTATTTGTTCCAACGCGGCCTTGGCAAAATGATGTTAATCAAACGCTTAAGTCAGCAGCAAAAAGGTATCCAAATTTGACAATTATTGATTGGCATGCAAAAGCAGCCAAGCATAATAATTGGTTTTATCAAGATCAAGTTCACCCCAACCCAGCTGGGGTAAACGAATATGCAGCAATCATTGCTAAAGCCATGTTGGCAAAATAAAGTGTTGAATTTAAGACAGATTGGAAGAGCTAAATGGAATTAGAATTTTTAGGAACAGGTGCTGGCGTACCGGCCCGACAACGAAACGTGACAAGTATCGCATTAAAATTATTGGATGAACGTAATGAAGTTTGGCTATTTGATGTTGGTGAAGCAACACAACATCAAATCTTAAAAACGACTTTAAAACCGCGAAAGGTTAAGAAAATTTTCCTAACGCACTTACATGGTGATCATTTATTTGGACTACCTGGTTTTTTATCAAGCCGTTCTTTTCAAGGTGGGGATGAGCCATTAACCATTTACGGGCCCAAAGGAACCGAAGAATATGTGCGGACGAGTTTAAAAATCTCTGAGAGTCATTTAACATACGCACTGCATTTTGTAACGCTCCCTGAAGAGGGGGTTGTGCTTGATGATGGGACGTTCCACGTCGAATGCGCAAAATTGGATCACCGGATTGCAAGTTACGGTTTCCGGATTGTTGAAAAGGATCATCCAGGTGAATTGCAAGTTGAAAAATTACATGCAGCTGGCATTCCAGCTGGCCCAGTATATGCGAAGATTAAAAACGGTGAAGTGGTCACATTGGCGGATGGCCGCCAAATTGATGGCAAAGATTACATTGGACATGCTCAAAAAGGACGGATTGTTACCATTATTGGGGATACCCGTCAATGTCCACCAATCGAACGATTAGCGATGAATGCGGATGTTTTAGTCCATGAGGGGACATTTGGCAAACAAGAACAAAAAATAGCACATCAATATTTTCATTCAACGAATATTAATGCCGCTAAAGTAGCTAAAGCAGCTCATGTTAAGCGCTTGTTGTTGACCCATATTTCAGCACGTTATCTTGGTCAAGCTGTGCGTGAGTTACAAAATGATGCCCGCAATATTTTTAAAAACACTAAAGTTGTTAGTGATCTAGATATTTATGATATTCCATTTCATGGGCGAAAGGATTGAGCAGATGACTAAATTAAGGACATTACGCGATTTAAACCAGAAAATTGTAGTGATTACTGGTGGTTCGTCTGGTTTGGGGCGCGCCATTGCTTATGAAGCCGCTAGTAAGGGAGCTATTATTGTCGTTTTGGCTCGTCGAACAGCTGAACTAGCGGCTGTCCGTGAACAGGTACAGCGTCTTTCAGGTCGACCGGCCTATGCCTATCGATTGGATGTCAGTGATCCAACAGCGATTGAGACGATTGTGGCGCAGATTCGTGCAGAAGTTGGTATCCCGGATGTTTTAGTGAATGCAGCCGGTTTTGGGCATTTTGAAAATGCCCTGGACACCTCGATGACGATTGTCGAACAGATGTTTCGGGTCAATGTACTTGGCTTGATGTATATAACACGTGCTTTCGGCCGTATGATGATTGAGCAAGGTGGTGGTCATATTATTAACATTGCTTCAATGGCTGGTAAAATGGCAACCCCGAAGTCGGCAATCTATTCGGCAACTAAGTTTGCGGTGGTCGGGTATTCGAATGGGTTACGCTTAGAATTAAAACCGTTTGGAATTCAAGTAACGACGGTTAATCCCGGACCAATTGACACAGACTTTTTCGCGATTGCAGATAAAACAGGCAACTATTTAAAATCAGTCGATTGGGTTGTCTTAGATCCAGATCAATTAGCCCAACGAATTGTCAATGCAATTGGCCATACCAGACGTGAAATTAATGCACCGTGGTTGATGACTGTTGGGGCACAGCTATACCAACTGGCACCACATCTTGGCGATTATGTTGCTGGTCATGTATTAAATAAAAAGTAGGAGGTTGGTCAAATGAAAAAGCAAGGACGATTAATTACAGTATTAATATTGGCACTAATTATCGTAGTTTTTGCCATTTTAAACGTTGAACCAGTTGCAATCAACTTTGGATTTACGCACGTTAAGTGGCCATTAATTATTGTGATTTTGGTATCGCTATTGATTGGTGCAATTATTACTTTTTTGGCAGCGACTGGCAGCTCGTTGAGCCAACGAAAAGCGCAAAAAGAAATGGCTAAAGAAGTAACTGACTTGCGTGACCAACAGGCGACTGCGATTAAAACGGCCGTTGAAGCAGAAAAAGTTAAGCATCAAAAAGCAGTTGATAAGCTTTTAGCGGAAAAGGAAGCTCAGATACATGAATTACACGCTAAAATTAATCAGATTACACAAACAAGTGATCATCACAATGCCTGAAATTAAAGCGTGCACGAGCAAATTTGTTCGTGCACTTTTTTTATGGAGTGAATAGGCGAATTACTTGAAAGTTTGACCTATTTTGACTATTATAGAGATAGTCAGAGTGATCTGATGATTCATTAAAAATAACCAGTAAAGGAATGACGTCTATGAATCCAGAACAAATGACACAAGCTGTCCAAGATGCGTTGGCAGAAGCGCAAAAAATTGCGATGACGCGTCATCAAACTGAAATTGATATTCCACATCTCTTCAAATATTTAGTTCAACCACAACAACTCGGTCGCCAGATTTATGAAGAAGTTGGTGTCAATATCAATGCGCTTGAGGCTGAGATTGATCGCGAAATTGATACGATTCCAACCGTGGAAGGCCAAACGAACTATGGGCAAAATATCTCACAGAATTTATATCAGGTGTTTACAGCCGCTGAAAAATATAAAACAGAATTTCAAGATGAATTTTTATCAACTGAGGCAGTTATTCTCGGGTTGATGAGCTTAAAATATCAAGCATTAGTTCAATATTTACAAAAACAAAATGTCACTGAACAAAAATTAATGAAAGTGGTTACTGATTTACGTGGCGGTGAGCGCGTGACGTCTAAAAATCAAGAAGATAATTATCAAGCGCTTGAGAAATATGGCACGGATTTAATTAAGGCTGTCCGTTCTGGTGAAATGGATCCCGTTATTGGTCGGGATGAAGAAATTCGTAATGTTATCCGAATTTTATCGCGTAAGACCAAGAATAATCCGGTTTTAATTGGAGAGCCCGGGGTTGGTAAAACGGCAATTGTCGAGGGACTAGCTCAGCGAATTGTTCGTAAGGATGTTCCTGATAACTTGAAAGATAAAACAATTATCTCTCTTGATATGGGAACCTTAATTGCAGGTGCTAAATACCGGGGTGAGTTTGAAGAACGGCTCAAGGCTGTTTTGAAAGAAGTAAAGAAAAGTGAAGGTCGGATCCTGGTCTTTATCGATGAAATTCATACGATTGTTGGCGCTGGTAAGACTGAAGGCAGTATGGATGCAGGTAATCTTTTGAAGCCAATGTTGGCACGTGGTGAACTCCATATGATTGGGGCCACGACGCTTGATGAATATCGCCAGAATATTGAAAAAGATAAAGCCCTTGAGCGGCGTTTTCAAAAAGTTTTGGTGGAAGAGCCATCCGTGGAAGATACCATTAGCATTTTGCGGGGGTTAAAGGAGCGCTTTGAAATTTTCCATGGTGTTCGCATTCACGACAATGCTTTAGTCGCAGCGGCGACGCTATCTAATCGGTACATTACTGATCGTTTCTTGCCGGATAAGGCAATTGATTTGGTTGATGAGGCAAGTGCCAATATTAATGTTGAGATGAATTCACAACCAACAGAATTAGATCAAGCAACGCGTCAATTGATGCAACTGGAGATTGAAGAAGCAGCCTTAAAGAAAGAAACTGATCCTGCCTCACAAAAGCGTTTAGCAGAGACGCAAAAGCAATTGGCTGATTTACGTGAAACAACCAACAGCTTAAAGCTACGTTGGGAAACTGAAAAAGAAGATCTTAACCATATTAATGATAAGAAAGCTGAAATTGATGCTGCTAAACGGCAATTAGAAGAAGCGCAAGGTAATTATGACTTAGAAACTGCGGCAAAATTACAACATGGAACGATTCCACAGTTAGAAGAAGATCTCGCTAATCTTGAAAAAGCGGAGAAACCTGAAGACTGGATGGTTCAAGAATCCGTAACTGAAAATGAAATTGCGACCGTTGTTAGTTCACAAACCGGAATTCCGGTCGCGAAATTAGTGGCTGGTGATCGGCAAAAATTACTGCAACTAGCAGATGTTTTGCACGAACGGGTTATTGGTCAAGATCAGGCAGTAAATGCAGTGACAGACGCTGTTCTACGTTCAAGAGCAGGACTCCAAAATCCCGATCGGCCATTAGGGTCATTTCTTTTCTTGGGGCCTACGGGGGTCGGTAAAACCGAATTAGCAAAAGCCTTAGCGGAGAACCTCTTTGATTCTGAAAAGCACATGGTACGCATTGATATGAGTGAATATATGGAGAAATACTCTGTTTCGCGATTAGTCGGGGCTGCTCCAGGCTATGTTGGTTATGAAGAGGGCGGTCAGTTAACTGAAGCTGTGCGGCGCAATCCATATACGATTGTTTTACTAGACGAAATTGAAAAAGCGCATCCAGATGTTTTTAACATCTTATTACAAGTGTTGGATGACGGCCGTCTAACGGATTCGCAAGGCCGGACCGTTGATTTCAAAAATACGATCATTATTATGACCTCTAACTTAGGCTCAGAAATCCTACTTGATGGGGTTGATGAACAAGGCCAAGTTTCCCAAGAGGCTAAGGAAAATGTGCAAGCTTTGATTCAAACGAAATTTAAACCAGAATTTTTGAATCGAATTGATGATACGATTATGTTCTCACCATTGAGTTTGAATGATATTCAAACGATTGTAGTCAAGATGCTCCAAGATTTGTCGAATCGTTTAACAAATCAAGAACTAACCTTGTCAATTTCGGATTCTGCCAAACAATGGGTGGCACAAGAAGGTTATGATCCTGCATTTGGGGCTCGGCCATTGCGGCGGTTTATTACCAGTCACATTGAAACGCCATTAGCCAAAGAAATTATTGCAGGGCATATCTTACCAGGGACAACGGTTGAAATTAACTTAAAAGATCAACAACTTGTTTTTGAAAATCGATAACCTTTAAAAACGGGACAAATTAGATTTTGGCCCGCTTTTTTTATAGCCACTATGCTGAAAATTACTGTTAACTTAGTTATTATATGTTACAATAATCCTTGATAAGCAGTCGGTTGGCAGTATCGGTGCGTGACGATTTCATTGTTAGGGTGGTGCTGCTTAAATGATTTAATCGATTGTTTTTCTGTAATTGACTTGCTCTTAGCCGATAAACATAGTATTATAGAAGTCGCGGACAAAAGTAGCGGGATATGTGATGATTTAAAAGTCAATTTGAATGGGATTGAGATAATCCTTGCCAAATTCCCCGAGTTCGGTATATCATTAATGAATCTAAGATATAAAGGAGTCTGAAAATAATGGCAGTTCCAGCAAGAAGAACATCAAAAGCAAAGAAACGTATGCGTCGTGGACATATTAAATTGAACACACCAAACGTCCAATTTGATGCAACTAATGGCGAATATCGGGTAAGTCACCGTGTCTCACCAAAAGGTTTCTACAAGGGCGAACAAGTTGTTACACCAAAAGCTAACGACTAATTGTCAAGGTGGGCTTCTGAATAAGAAGCTCTTTTTTTATGTTTTTTAATAGTTTTGAAAACTAGATAATGCTATAATTATCACTAGATAAAAGGAGCTTGATTATCATGAAAAACGAAATGTTAAAGCAGAAACTAGATCGTTTACAAATTACTCGTCTGCCACGGTGGACGGACTTACCCGATTTAGCATTGTATATGGATCAAGTGGTCAGCTATATTAATCAATACTTAGACGGTTTAAATCTTGATGAAATTACGGCTGCAATGATCAATAATTATGTTAAAAAAGGGATTGTCACGGCCCCTAGTAAAAAACGTTATACGAAATCGCAAATTGCTCAAGTGTTAATTATTGCGTTACTAAAAACTAGTTTTTCGATTGAAGAAATTAAACAACTAATCATTGCGGAATCACCACGGCGTAATGAAAAACAACTTTATGATTACTTTATCCTAACCTTTTTAGCGGCGATTCATCAACTTGATGCAGATTACAGTCCTTACGAAAAAAGTAAAAATCCAGCGGGAATTTTAGTAACAGAAACTGAACAGACGCTATTAAAATTAGCTTGTCAGAGTGTTGTCTACAAAATTGCGATTCGAGTCACCTTGAAAAAAACGAACACTAATTCTCGAGAATAGGCGTGAGATGATAAACTTAGCATAGATGAAAAAAAGATTAAATTTAAAAGATAATTTAATTATAAAATATGTGAATTCGTTTACCAATTCTTTTTTACGCCGTAAAATAAAGATAACTATTAGTTTATTAACACTGCTTAATAAACTAATTTTTCTTCAGAGTTAATCATCATGAGTAGCTCTGAAGAAAAATATGAAAGAGGTGTTTTGGGTGACAGAAAAGAAAAAAACTAGTAAGTTAACATTAGGCGCACTAATTCTGATGATTTTTACGTCCGTCTTTGGGTTTACAAATATTCCACGTGCGTTCTATTTGATGGGATATGCATCAATTTTTTGGTATGTTTTAGCAGCTGTTACCTTCTTCATACCTTATGCATTTATGTTGGGGGAAATGGGGGCTGCCTTCGGCGAAGCTAAGGGCGGTATTTACTCTTGGATGGAAAGAGCCGTTAATCCCAAATTTGCTTTCGTGGGGACGTTTATGTGGTTTGCTTCATACATTATCTGGATGGTTAACGTTGGCAATGGAATCTGGATTCCACTTTCAAATGCAATTTTTGGGGTTGATAAAACCCAAAGTTGGTCAATTTTCGGTTTGACCAATGGTGTGCAAACATTAGGTATTTTAGCAATTATCTGGATTATCGTGATTACCTTTGTGACGTCTAAGGGGCTTGATAAAATCAAAAAAATTACGAGTATTGGCGGTTCAGCAATTACCTTGATTAATGTGCTTTTATTCTTAGGCGGGTTATTAATTCTGGTCTTGAACAAGGGGGTCATGGCGCAACCAATAACGACCCATGCATTCTTCCAATCACCTAATCAAAGTTATACATCAATGATCCAAGTTTTTAGTTTTGTAGTATTTGCCATTTTTGCTTATGGTGGTCTTGAAGTGGTTGGCGGTTTAGTTGATGAAACTGAAAATGCCAAAGTGAACTTTCCGAAGGGATTAGCAATCTCAGCAATCGTGATTGCGGTTGGGTATGCAATTGGAATTTTCATGATGGGAACTTTTACTAACTGGGACTTTGTCTTCAAAAATGGTGGTGGGTTCGCTAAGGCAACTGGTTCAAATGCGACTGTTACTTTAGGCAATGTAGCTTATATTGCAATGAATAATATGGGCTACCAACTCGGCTTAGCAATGCACTTAAGTGAGCATGTTGCCATTCAAGTTGGTATTTGGCTCAGTCGTTATATGGGGATTTCAATGTTCTTGGCACTTACGGGCGCCTTTTTCACACTCATTTTTTCACCGTTAAAGACGATTATCGAAGGTACACCAGCGCAATTATGGCCTAAGTCATTTGCTAAAAAAAATGCACATAATATGCCAGTAAATGCCATGAAAGTGCAAGCTGCAATTGTAATTGTAATTATTGCGTTCGTTGCTTTCGGTGGTAAGAGTGCCGCTAAGTTTTTCGATATCTTAACGGCGATGACCAACGTTTCAATGACGTTGCCATACATGTTTGTGGCCTATGCGTTCTTTGGCTTCAAGAAAGATGATAGTATTGAAAAGCCATTTACAATTTATAAGGGAAAAACCTTCTATAAGTTCTGTGTCTGCATGGTGATGTTTACGGTTGGTTTTGCGAATGTATTCACAGTTATTCAGCCAGCAATTGATGGTAATTTAAGTCAAACAATTTGGTCAATTGCCGGCCCGGCATTCTTTACAGTAGTAGCGTTAGTAATGTTTAATCGTTACGAAAAGAAAATGAATTTAAAATAGTCTTTTGAAAGGGCAACCGTTACGCGGTTGCCCTTGATTATTTTAAAAAAAGCGACACTTCGTCGTTTATGCTTGAAATGTGATTCTAAAAGGGTTAAGCTATTATTTTAATCAGTTAAATTACAATGAAAAGGTGATCAACATGAAAAAAATAGTGGTTAGTTTGATAACTAGCTTAGGATTAATCAGTCTGTTGGCAGGCTGTGGTACGACTAAGCTAACGACGACTAAAACAAATTATCGACAAAATGGAATGGTAGCGGTTGTGAAAGGAACTGCGGCTAAACAGGCAGATTTAAAATACCGGATTAATCAAGAACGCTTTAAAAAGGTCACGGTTAAGGGTGGCACTTATGTGATTCAAGTACCTACTACAACTAATACACAAACTGTAACCGTTCGGGCCAAGGCAAACGGTAAAACAAGCACCAAACAAGTGACGATAGCTGCAGCAACAGCGGTTGGCCAATATGCAAAGATTGCTAATCAATATAATCAGGCTTTAGTTGGGATGGCGTTATCCAAGGCCGATCAGACAAAGGCCCAAGAATTACAAAAACAAGCTGCCGCAGCTAAAGCAGGTCAATTAACGGCAACTGAGTTAGGGGCCCTCAAGCAAACACAACAGGTAGTTCAAGATGCCATGCAACAAGCACACCAAACACAAAAAGAGCGCTTATTGCCAACTACTCCTAAAAATGGGGTTAGTGAATGGACGGCCAATCAACATGTCACAATTCGCGGCTCGGTCGATAATCAGGACGTTATGGGAATTACATTGATCACACCAGTTAATGCATTGAAGAATAAGGCTGCGCTCAAAGATTTTGGGACAAGCTTTGCTTTAATTGCGCAAGCAACTGGGGCTGATTCAAAAAAAGTGATGTCTGAGTTTAGCGATTACACAAAAAATAATAAAAAAGGTAGTCAAACAACCATGAAAACAATTAAATCACATGGTGTAAAATTTAATACTGGTTTTTCAGCAAGTCATCTGTATATTTATATTACGAAATAAATCTAATGTAGGTTGCCAAGGGGAACCTCGTTATCCAAATCAAAAAAGGCGACCAACGCAGTTAACATTTTGCTAACTGCGTTGGTCGCCTTTTTGATTGATTTTTGGCGCGCATGCTAGCTTGATAAAGCTTACACGACGCCTGTTTTATTTAGCAGGATCTTTTGGTAAAACCAATGGTAAGAAGTTGAGTAAGAGTCCAAAAATCACTGAGACCGTAATCGTAGTTTGAATATTAAAACCTGTTTTGGTGAGTTTAGAACCGATAAATCCAATGACAAATCCAAAAATCACTGTCCAAAGTAAATTTACGACGTATTTCATAATTGGCCTTCTTTCTTTGATTCAATTCTCTGATATTGTAACACGTTTTCTAAAGAGAATCATTTGAAATAATTTGTTATACTAAGAGTAATCGAGTTAACGAAGAAAGAAGGGGCGTTGCTTGCCATTTGTTCAACTACAGGTTAAGAGTACCTATACGCTCTTGGAAAGTACCACTAAAATTGATGCACTGATTAAAAGTGCTAAGGCGCGTGGTTATCAAAGCATTGCACTGACGGATAAAAACGTGACTTATGGACTGGTTGATTTTTACAAGGCGGCCAAGGCAGCCGAGTTACATCCAATCTTGGGTTTAACGCTTGAAATTGGCGGATTACTTCAAACCGATGAACGGTTTCCGCTAATTGTATTGGCGAAAGATTTAGTTGGCTATCAGAATCTTTTGAAGCTCTCTTCTAAAGTGATGACGCAAACTGATCTAGTTTCATTTGCTGATATTACGCAGTGGTTCAGCCATTTAGTAGTGATCACGCCGGCTCAAGCTGGTGAATTAGTCCGCTTACTTTTGCAAGCGGAGGAGCAAACAACGGCATATTTGACGCAACTCCAGGCGGCAGTTGATCCGGGGAGCTTGTACTTAGGAATCAGTGCCAAGCAAGCAGCAGCCCCCCAACGTAGCGGGTTAATTGCATTGAGTCAGACGACCGGAGTTCCGCTGGTTGCGTTGGGTGATGTTCGTTATCTAGAACCAGATGATGCTTTTTCAGTGCAAGTCTTACAACATATTAAAGCTGGTACGCAAGTTAATCTCCATAGTGGTGATCAGACAACTCCAGGCGGCTATTATTTACAAGCTGCTGATCAGATTACGGCCGAGTTTGAAGCATTGCAGTTGGTCGAGGCCGTGCACAATACGGATAAGATTGCCCAACTCTGTCAAGTTGAGTTGACCTTTAAGCGGGCCCAATTACCACGCTTTGAAACACCGCATCAAGAGTCGGCAACGGCATATCTAGAACAGTTAAGTCAGCAAGGCTTACAAGCTCGGTTTGCCAATCAAGCGATTCCGCAACAATATCAAGAACGCTTGCAGTATGAATTGCGAGTGATCAGCGAGATGGGCTTTGCCGATTATTTCTTAATCGTTGCCGATGTCATGCGGCATGCCCATGAACAACATATCATGACGGGCCCAGGGCGAGGATCTGCGGCGGGGTCGTTGGTGGCCTATGCTTTAATGATTACTGATGTGGACCCGATTCAATATCAATTGTTGTTTGAGCGGTTTTTGAACCCTAATCGGGCGAATATGCCAGATATTGATTTGGATATTCCAGATAATCGCCGGGATGAAGTCTTAGCCTATGTTTATCAAAAATATGGGCGCAATCATATGGCACAGATTATCACCTTTGGCACACTGGCAGCTAAAATGGCGTTACGTGATGTGGGGCGTGTGTTTGGCTTAAGTCAGTTTGAAATGAATGATTGGGCTAAGGCAATTCCGGACGTGCTGAAAATCACGTTAAAAGAAGCTTATCAACAATCACAACCATTGAAAAATTTGGTGGCTGATTCCACTCAAAATCGATTACTATTCGAGACAGCACAGAAACTTGAAGGACTGCCACGGCACTACTCAACGCATGCGGCTGGGATTGTGTTAAGCCAAGCACCGTTAACTGATACGGTTGCATTACAAAGTGGCGGTGAAGAGATTGAACTTACACAATTGCCAATGGGCAACGTGGAAGAACTGGGCCTACTGAAGATTGACTTTTTAGGGTTACGTAATTTAGGGATTCTTGCTAATATTGTAAAGCTTGTTGGACAGCAAACGGGACAGCCGTTTGACCCACACTCAATTCCGTTGGATGATCCTAAAACACTTGCACTATTCCAACAAGGTGATACTAATGGTATTTTTCAATTTGAATCGGCTGGGATTAAAAACGTATTGCGACGGCTAGCACCAAATTCATTTGAAGATGTGGTCGCAACCGATGCACTATATCGGCCAGGTCCAATGGAAAATATCGACGCGTTTATTGCTCGGAAGAACGGACAAGAACCAGTTACTTACCCTGATGCTTCGTTAGCGGATATTTTGGCGCCAACCTATGGTGTTTTGGTCTATCAAGAACAAGTTATGCAAGCTGCTTCAAAGATGGGCGGGTTCAGTCTGGGTGAAGCGGATTTATTACGGCGTGCAATGAGTAAGAAGAAAAAGGCCGTCATCGACGCTAGTCGAACCCAGTTTATTCAAGGTGCTCTGGAACGTGGTCATACAAAAAGTGCGGCAATAACTGTTTATGATTATATTGAAAGGTTTGCTAACTATGGTTTTAATCGTTCACATGCAGTAGCTTATAGTAAAATTGCTTTTTGGTTGGCTTATTTGAAGGTCCACTATCCGGCTGCTTTTTTTGCCGCTTTGTTAAATGCTGTCTTAAATAACCCTACCAAGACGAAAACTTATCTCGCAGAAGCGAAGAAACGGCAGATTAAAGTACTACCACCAGATATTAATTTAAGTCAAAGCTATTTTAGACTAGTTGATAAAGGAATTGTTTTTGGCTTGTTCAGTGTAAAAAAGGTGCGCCGCGACTTTGTGACGGCGATTATTCAAGAGCGAACCGCTAATGGGCCCTTTAAGTCATTATTAACTTTTTTACAGCGAATGGACACAAAATTTTTGAAGCAAGAAGCGTTAACCGCCTTAATTTATAGTGGGGCTTTCGATCAATTCAATCCGAATCGAAATGCACTTTTGACCAACTTAGCAGATTTACTTGATAGCGTAAAATTAGCAGGGAATAACGTTGATTTATTCACCGTTTTAGCACCTAAGGAGCGGCTTGTTCCGAATTTAACTTTAACTGAACGTTTGGATAAAGAATCTGAATATCTAGGGGCTTATGTCTCGGGCCATCCAGTCGAAAAATATGATCGGATGCGGCGGTATTATCATGTTCCAGATATTAGTGATCTTGTCCCTGAACAAAATGTGCATCTTGTTTTATTCATTCGCCGAATTAAAGTCATTCGGACCAAAAAAGGTGATCAAATGGCATTTGTAACTGGTCAAGATGCAACTGGTGAAATTAGTATTACACTCTTTACTGGTGTTTATCAGCGGATTAGTGAGTGGCTGCAAGTTGGCCAAGTTGTTCTAGTGATGGGGAAGGTTGAACGACGTCGTGATTTACAAGTAGTCGCTAACCAGCTTCAATTGGCACAAGATGCCCAAAAAGCGCTACCTCAAGCGACACTTTATCTAAGAGTTCAAGTGCCATTGACTGTTCAAAAGCAACAACAATTGCATCAAATATTACGGCAAAATCATGGGACGACGCCCGTTATTTTATACAGTGCAGCCGATAAGCAGTCAATTCTATTAAATGAAAACTATTGGGTTGCCGGTAATGCCCAAACGACGACTGCGCTTACAAATATTTTAGGAACTGGCAATGTTATTTTAAAAGAACACAATTAATAAACAAATTGAGGGTTCTTTGCGAAAAAATTCGCAAAAGACAAGACTTATTTTCTGAAAAGTGATAATATGTTAGTGACTTTGAAAGACCAAAAGGTTTTTTAAGTAAAATATTTGCCTGGGGTGAAAAGATGAAACGCATAGGTATTTTGACAAGTGGTGGGGATGCACCTGGTATGAACGCTGCCATCCGTGCCGTTGCAAGAAAAGCAATGCATGAAGGCCTTGAAGTCTACGGGATTAATTATGGATATGCTGGTTTAGTTGCTGGTGATATCTTCAAGATGGATCCAATTACGGTTGGTGACAAGATACAACGTGGTGGGACGTTCTTGTACTCTGCACGTTATCCGGAATTTGCACAAGTTGAAGGGCAATTGAAGGGGATTGAACAACTTAAGAAATTCGGCATCGAGGCTTTAGTAGTAATTGGTGGCGATGGTTCTTATCATGGTGCACTTCGGTTAACTGAACATGGTTATAATGCAATTGGTCTTCCAGGAACAATTGATAACGATATCCCATTTACAGATCAAACAATTGGGTTCGATACCGCTGTTAATACAGTGCTCGAGTCAATTGACCGGATCCGTGATACAGCTGCTAGTCACGAAAGAACTTTCGTTGTGGAAGTAATGGGCCGCGGTGCTGGTGATATCGCGCTTTGGGCTGGTGTTGCCGGTGGCGCCCAAGATATTATTATCCCTGAACATGATTTTGACGTTAAGGCCGTTGCTGATAAGTTACGCGCTTCACGTGAACATGGTCAAAAACATGCTGTCATCGTATTGGCTGAAGGGGTTATGCACGCTGATGAATTCTCAGAAAAACTTTCTGAATATGGCGATTTCCACTTACGTTCAACTGTTTTAGGACACGTTGTTCGTGGTGGGGCACCAACCGCTAGTGACCGTGTGTTAGCAAGTCGTTTGGGCTCAAAAGCAGTTGAATTATTGCTTGAAGGCAAAGGCGGCGTTGCCCTTGGAATTGAAAAGAATGAAATTATCGCACATGATATGTTAGACTTATTTAATCATAAGCATCACGCAATGTTAGATCTTTATGATTTAAACGAAGACTTAGCATACTAGATTTATCGTTTCACATTTAAATTCGTTAAAATGACTGAAAAGTCTTTTAAAAAAACAGACATAAAAGGAGAGATTCCACTTATGAAAAAAACCAAAATCGTAAGTACACTTGGACCCGCAAGTAATAATGTTGACACAATTGCAAAATTAATCGAAGCAGGTGCTAATGTATTCCGCTTTAACTTCTCTCATGGTGACCATGAAGAACATTTGGGCCGGATGAATATGGTTCATGAAGCTGAAAAAATCACTGGTAAAACAGTTGGTATCATGTTAGATACCAAAGGTGCTGAGATTCGAACAACTGTTCAACAAGGTAAGAAATTTGAATTACACACTGGTGAAGTGGTACGTATTTCAATGGACGATACGCTTGAAGGAACGCCTGAAAAGATTGCCGTTACTTATCCTGGTCTATACGACGATACACACGTTGGTGGACACGTTTTAATCGATGATGGTTTAGTGGATCTTAAAATTATTGAAAAAGACGAAGCAAACAAAGAACTTGTGACTGAAGTTCAAAACGATGGGATGGTTGGCTCACGTAAGGGTGTTAACGCACCTGGTGTTTCAATCAACTTGCCTGGTATCACTGAAAAAGATGCTAGTGACATCCGTTTTGGTTTGGACCACGAAATTAACTTTATCGCAGCTAGTTTTGTTCGTAAACCTCAAGATGTTTTAGATATCCGTGAATTATTAGAAGAAAAACACATGGAACACGTTCAAATCTTCCCTAAGATTGAATCACAAGAAGGAATTGACAACATTGATGATATCATGAAAGTTTCCGATGGTTTGATGATTGCTCGTGGTGACATGGGGGTTGAAATTCCATTTGAAAACGTACCTTTCGTTCAAAAGAGCTTGATTAAGAAATGTAATGCAATTGGCAAACCAGTTATCACAGCTACCCAAATGTTGGATTCAATGCAAGAAAATCCACGTCCTACACGTGCTGAAGTTAACGACGTTGCTAATGCTGTAATTGATGGCACTGATGCAACCATGCTTTCAGGCGAAAGTGCTAACGGTGACTACCCAGTAGAAGCTGTTGCAACAATGGCCCGCATTGATGAAAGAACTGAAAAATCATTAACAGATCGCGATGCATACGCATTGAAAACGTACAGCAAGACTAACTTAACAGAATCAATTGGCCAAGCTGTTGCACATACTGCACGTAATTTAGGAATCAAAACAATCGTCGCTGCTACCGAATCTGGTTCGACAGCACGGATGATTTCTAAATACCGCCCACAAGCTGATATCTTAGCCGTTACATTCGACGAACGGACACGTCGTGGCTTGACAGTTAACTATGGTGTATATCCAGTTATTGCTAAGAAACCTGCTAATACAGATGATATGTTCAACTTAGCAACCCAAACAGCTCAAGAACATGGCTTTGCTAAAGAAGGCGACCTAATCTTGATTACTGCTGGTGTGCCAGTCGGCGAACGTGGCACAACAAACGTGATGAAAATCCAATTAATTGGCTCAAAATTAACGCAAGGTCAAGGTGTTGGTGATGAAACAATCGTTGGTAAGGCAGTGGTTGCTACTAACGCTAAAGAAGCTGCTGAAAAGGCAATCGATGGCGGCATCTTAGTGGTTAAATCAACTGATAAAGATTATTTACCAGCGATTGAAAAATCAAGTGCGATCGTTGTCGAAAATGGTGGATTAACATCACACGCGGCAGTGGTTGGGATTGCTATGGGAATTCCAGTGGTTGTTGGTGCTAAAGATGCAACGGATGCTATCAAAGATGGCGAAGTTGTGACAGTTGATTCACGTCGTGGGATTGTTTACCGCGGTGCTACTAATGCACTTTAAGCACTAACTAATAATGAATGAAAAAACCGCCTCGTTTTTTGAGGCGGTTTTTTTGGTTAAAGCGGTGTTTAAAACGGTGATTTATTGAATTACTTTTCTGAAAATACTGACAAACAGACGATTTATCGGTACAATGGTAGGGAGACTTTAGTGGAGGTTCACATGGAAAGTTGGGTATTTTTAGCGGCAATTTTAGTTGTCGCCCTATTAGCAAAAAATCAATCTTTAATAATTGCAACTGCGGTTGTATTAGTGTTGAAATTATTTCCCGTTTCAAATAAAATATTACCAATCGTTCAAGCAAAAGGCATTAATTGGGGTGTAACGGTCATTTCTGTCGCCATTTTGGTGCCAATTGCGACGGGGCAGATTGGCATCAAAGACTTAATTAGTGCTTTTAAAACACCAGCAGGGTTCATTGCGGTTGGCTGTGGGGTGTTAGTGGCTGTTTTATCGGCCAAAGGGGTTGGCTTATTAGCTGCTAGTCCAGAAATGACAGTTGCTTTAGTTTTTGGGACGATTATGGGAGTTGTTTTTTTAAAGGGGGTTGCTGCTGGACCGGTAATTGCAGCGGGGATTACATACACAATTTTAACAGTTTTTAATTTAGTGCCATTGCATTAATTAATACGAAAAAAGAGGTCAGTTATGAACGAATTAATCGGACAAGTGATTACAGCTTTAGTCACGGATGAAGATGAAACAACATTCTTCGCCCAAAAAGAGGGTGTCACATTTGAATTAAAAAAAGAAAATTTAACAACGGAACTGATAATCGGAGAAACAGTTACCGGTTTTGCTTATGAAAATTCTAGTCGAGAATTAATTTTATCGACATTGATTCCTAAATCACGAGTGGGACATTATGCCTTTGGTGAAGTGGTTGAAACACGTCGTGACTTAGGCGTTTTCGTCAATATTGGTTTACCAGATAAGGATATTGTGGTTTCCTTAGATATTCTGCCGACTATCACGAAATTGTGGCCAAAACCAGGTGATCATTTAATGATTGCAATCGAAGTTGATCAAAAAGGACGGATGTGGGGCCAGTTGGCTGATGAAAGCATCTTTCGCTCCATTTCAAAAAGTGCCAAACCCGAGATGAAAAATCAAGATATTATGGGGATGGTTTATCGGTTGAAACTAGCTGGGACGTTTATTTTGACGGATGATTTTTACATTGGCTTTATTCATCCGTCAGAACGAGAAGCTGAACCACGTTTGGGTCAGCAAGTTAAAGGTCGGGTCATTGGGGTCCGTCCTGAGGGTAGCTTGAATGTTAGTTTGAAGCCACGGGCGTATGAAGAAATTGGTGATGATGCCGAAATGATTATGGCGGTTTTGAAACGTCAACCAGATTATACGATGCCATACACAGACCGGAGTGATCCAGATGCAATTAAGCGTTACTTTGGGATTAGTAAAGGAAGTTTTAAACGAGCATTGGGTCGACTAATGAAGAATGGTTTGATTCTACAAGCTGAAGGCCAAACAACTTTAACTGCCAAAGGTCAAGCTGAGATTACCCCGATTACAGGTGACCAGACGCAAGACTAGTCTTTTGTGAATGATTGAAAAGGAAGTTGCTAAATGGATAAAGCTGAGCAATTAGACCGAATAGCTGAACAGTTACAAGCAGCCGGCTATAAAATAACGGCACAGCGGACAGCAACGATCGCGGTTATTTTAGATCAAGTGCAAGCCCATTTGAGTGCTGAACAGATTTTTATAGCGACTAAAGCAGTTGTTCCAGAAATTGGATTGGCTACTGTATATCGGACTCTTGAAATGTTGACGGAATTACACGTATTGGATAAAGTGCAGTTCATCGAAGATGGAATGATGCACTACGACTTATGTGAGAGCAATCATCAGCATTTTCACCACCATTTATTATGTCTGCAATGTGGCGTGGTTGAGGAGATTCACATGGACTTGTTGATCGCTGTTGAACAACAGGTACGTGTAGGTTATGCATTTTCGGTGTTAGATCACCGGTTAACGTTTCATGGCATCTGTGCGCGATGTCAGCAATTAAATCAGCAAAATGGATTGCCAGATAATCAGCTTGATACTAGTCGTCAAATTGATTTGACACAGTTGTAAAAGAGGAAACACATGAACGATTTAATTCAAGATTATTTACACTATTTAAAAGTTGAACGGGGGCTTTCCGAGAATACACGGCAGAGTTATCGGCAAGATTTACAGCAGTTTGCAGTATTTTTACAAGCGCAGCAGGTGACAACTTTTACAGAAGATCGGTTTCTTATTATGAATTACTTACAGGCCCAAACAAATGCGCATAAGGCGCAAAGTAGTATAACCCGTAGTGTTTCAACTTTGCGCAAATTCTATCAGTATCTAGCTCGTGAAAAAAAGATTACGCAAAATCCGATGCTCCAGATCGATTCTCCCAAACAAGGCCGTCACCTACCAGCTGTCTTATCATCGGCTGAAATTGAGCGACTATTGGCAGCCCCGGATACGAGTACGGTACTTGGATTACGCGATCGAGCAATTCTAGAGGTTTTATATGCAACGGGGTTACGAGTTAGCGAGTTGATTCATCTGAAGATGGCTGATTTGCATTTGTCACTAGGCTTAATTCAGACACTAGGTAAAGGGAATAAGGAACGAATTATTCCCATTGGCGATATGGCAATTGAGTGGATTAATCAATACCTTGAACATAGCCGTAACCAATTGACTAAGGGGCGTTTGACACCTTATTTATTTGTTAATTTTCATGGTCACGGGCTAACTCGTCAAGGAATTTGGAAGAAACTTAAGGAACACGTGCGCGCAGCGGGCATTGAAAAAGATGTTACACCGCATACGTTACGCCATTCATTTGCCACGGTATTATTAGAAAACGGCGCTGATTTACGAGTTGTCCAAGAATTATTGGGGCATGCCGATATTTCAACCACGCAAATATATACACATATCAGCAAAAAGCATTTAACAGAAGTATACCAACGGAGTCATCCGCGCGATTAATTTGGATTTGTCGCGCCCTATAAACTATGGTAGAGTAATGCTATTAGAATTTTGTTTGATCAATGGAGGTCAACATGTTATTCAAGTATAAAAATGATTATGAAAAAATTGCGATGGGCTTTTTATCATTCATTCCTGATTTAAAGGAAGTTAGTCATGTCCAAGCTGAATTGGCCCTTTATGCGTCAGATGAACAACGTAATTTATATTTATGGCGTAATGAAGCTGGTGATTTTGCGGGAATTGTAGGAATTGAACTTGGTACGGATTATATCTTAGTGCGACACATTTCACTTAATCCGTCTGAACGGAGCGCTGAGAACTATTTTGTCGTTCTAGATGAATTAGCGGCGCTTTATCCCGAAAATCGGGTGATGGGGTCTTTAGAGACCGCACCATTGATTGCCAAGTGGGAACATCAGCAGAATAAAGAAACGGACTAGATTAATCAATGGCTGAACAATTAACATTGGTCTTAACTGATTTTGAAGGACCACTCGATTTATTACTACATTTAATTAAGCAAACTAAGATTGATATATATGATATTCCGATTGCTGAAATCACCGCGCAGTATCTTGATTACTTGCACCAAATGCAAGTAATGAAACTCGATATTGCGGGTGATTATTTAGTAATGGCAGCAACGCTAATGAAGATTAAAAGTAAGTTACTTTTACCAAAATCGCCGGAAATAGCTGAAGAAGTCATTGAAACGTATGTCGACCCTCGTCAAGAATTGGTGGATCAATTATTAACTTATCAGGCTTTTCAAAAGGTTGCCACGGTTTTACAAGAACGGGAATTGCAACGGCAACAGTTGTTTGCCAAGCCGGCTAGCAGCAATCCCACTGAAGAGTTCGTTCCACTAGCGCGGGGAGTTATTAAGCCCCGTGATTTAGCGCTTGTTGTTTCTAAAATGCTAATGGCAGCACAGGTAAAACGACCGGTTTTTAAAACGGTCCAAAATGATGAAATTTCGATCACGGATAAGATGACTTGGATTGTTGCCCATTTGGCAGCACAACCGGTACCATTTGAAGCATTGGTGTTAAACCATAATGATCGTGATGAGATTGTGACCACCTTTTTAGCCGTATTGGAATTGATGAAGGATCGAAAAATTATTTGCGAACAAACCAACTATGATGCGCCAATGATGGTTGGGTTGAAGGAGGGCATTTCAGTTGAATCATCTCGCTGAAATTGAAAGTTTATTATACGTTGCTGGAGATGAAGGCATTGCACTGAAGCAAATCGCCCAGCTAATTCATCTTGATGAACCAGCAGTGCGGCAATTATTGGAAAAATTAGCCAATCGTTACCGCGGTAATATCGAATCAGGTTTGAACCTGATTCAAGCTGAAGAAATCTATAAGTTAGTGACTAAGAAAGAATACGCAACATTATTGAAGAGCTATTTTGATGGGCCGGTATCAACTAGTATCAGCCAAGCAGCACTTGAGGTATTGGCAATTATTGTCTATCGACAACCGACGACACGAATTGAAATTGATGAAGTGCGTGGGGTTCAAAGTAGTGGTGCTATTCAAACATTATTAGCGCGCCGGTTAGTCGACGAGAAGGGTCGAAAAGAAGCGCCTGGTCGGCCAATTTTATATGGAACCAGTGCCTATTTTTTAGATTACTTTGGCCTTAAGTCACTTAATGAATTGCCACCACTTGAGCAACTAGCACTGGATGCTCAAGTGGATACCACGGTCAATGATTCAGCCGACTTGTACTATCGTCAGTTCGAAAAGACGTTAAATGAAGCAGAAACGACGTCACAAGAGACGTCCAAAGGAGAACAATAAATGGAACGATTACAAAAAGTGATTGCAAACGCAGGCGTTGCTTCCAGACGAAAAGCAGAAACGCTAATTGCAACGGGCCACGTGACTTTAAATGGAGAAGTAGTGAAGGAAATGGGGATTAAAGTCGATAGTACTAGTGACCATATTGAAGTCGATGGGGTGCCGTTAACGCGCGAACGCAAAGTTTACTATGTTTTGTATAAACCAAGACAAGTAATTTCTGCAGTTACTGATGATAAAAAACGGCGGGTTGTGACTGAATATCTTGATGATATTGTTGAACGGGTTTATCCAATTGGTCGTCTAGATTATGATACATCGGGTTTGTTACTATTAACTAATGATGGCGATTTTGCCAACATGATGATGCATCCTAAATATAAAGTGGACAAGACGTACATTGCTAAAGTTGGTGGGTTACCAACGACTGATATGTTACGCCAATTACGTAAAGGTATTGTTTTAGAAAAACGTAAAACGGCTCCTGCGAAAGTAAAAGTGATTTCCACTGACCGGCGTAAGAACACCGCAATTTTAAGTGTAACGATTCATGAAGGGATGAATCATCAAGTTAAAAATATGCTTGCAGCTGTTGGGCTACCCGTAACAAAATTAAAACGGGAAACATACGGCTTTTTAACGTTAGATGGGCTAGTTTCAGGCGAATATCGTGCTTTGAAACCGATTGAAGTTGCTGAGTTCAAGAAAATTGCGGAGCAAAATGAAAAACCAACCCATAAAAATAAACCTAAACGCCGTTACTAATTAGTTGCTTTTGGAATGTCGATTTGCTATGATAATTGCGAGTTAAATATTAATGGTTCGTCTTCAGGGGCAGGGTGTAATTCCCGACCGGCGGTAAAAGTCCGCGACCTGCTGCAATGTTGATGCTTGTGGTGGCTGAACTGGTGTAATCCCAGTACCGATAGTGAAAGTCTAGATGGAAGAAGATAGGGCTTATTTGGGTATGAATGTATGCAAGTAAGGTCTGTTAATCAACCCTGGTTAACAGACCTTTTTTATGCAATCAAACTTGGTGAAGCCCGCTGATGAAGGCAACCTCATTTGGAGGGTGTTATTGATGCAAGTTTCAAAAGTTCGGATGATGATTGGTGTCGCCATGCTGGGCGCAATTTCGTTTGTTGTCATGTTTTTTGAATTTCCGATTATTCTCGCGTTCCCATTTTTAAAGATTGATTTTAGTGACGTGCTTGTCCTATTAGGCGCGTTTGTCTATGGTCCAGTTGGTGGTATTGGGGTCGCGTTGATTCGCTCAATGCTTCATTTCATCATGACCGGCGCCAGCTTACCTAGTTTAGTTGGTGACTTTGCCGGTGTCTTGGCATCGATCTGTTACATGTTCCCATTTTATTATTTATTTAAACGACAATCGAACGTGTTGGCTGGCCAAGTACTTGCTGGGGGTGCCGGTGCTGTTAGTATGGCGACTTTCATGTCATTTGCTAATTGGCTGTTCATCCTACCACTTTATATTAAATTGATGGGTTTAAATCTGGGGATGTCGACAACCAAATACATTTTATTTGGATTGATTCCGTTTAATTTAATAAAAGGTGCGCTAGTAACGGTGGTATTTGCTGTTTTGTATTTACGGATTCTACCGTGGTTAAAGCAGCACATGCAAAAACCGCTTACCAAATAGACAATATCAAAAAAGGTTGCACCCGTTAGGGTACAACCTTTTTTGTAGGGCATAAATATGCTACGATAAAAATGGCACTGATTGACGGACAATTGCACCAGTCGGACAAGCGGTGTAGGCAGTTTTAAATGCTATTCTTTCTTTTGGATCTTCAATCGGGATACAACCTCGATTATGATCAGGTTTAAAAAAAGCAATACCTTCTTGATCGTAATCAAAGAGATCTGGAGCTTTAAGCTGGCAAAGACCGCAGGCAATGCAACGTTCTGAGATAACTTTACTGTAGAGCATTGAATTCACACTTTCTTAATAAAGGACTTAATTGATGATGTTAATGGCGTATCTATTATGCTTATTGACGCCTGAAAAACGACGTTACCAAGCAATCTATTATACTTTAATCGGTAAACGGACCACTTCGAACCTGTATGCTGGTTTAGCATATGGGTTGTTAAAGTGGCTACAAATTTATCCTAATCTAGAACAGACACAATTTCAAGTAGAATTAAAACGACTGCAAACAGGTGGTTTGGTCGAAATCGATGCGCGTTACGTATGGCTGACGACTGCCGGTCGGCAAAAAAAAGCTGAATGGCAACCGCAGTTATTTTGGCCAACGCATTATATGGGGCCGCAAATGGGACATCTGGCCCAATTTACCGCCCGATTTTTATTAGCAATTCAAATTGTTTCAGAATATCAACATCAAAATACGCAATATTATCCGTTAGCAACCAGTATGAAAGATCGCGTTTGGGTAGCGAGCTGGTTTAAACGCCATAAAAGTGTGCCTAATTTTAGCACACAATTGCAAACTGAATTAACTCAGTTGTTAGCACAGTTAGACACAAAACAAGCTGATTTGCTCGTCAACCAGTTTATTGGGCACCACATTCTGGGTAAGAGCCAACAACAACTTGCTTGGGCTTTAGACAGCTCGCCATTGACAATTCGGGTGCGAACGCTCGATGCTTTTGCTCAAATATTAGGTCTTTTATTGACATCTGAATTAGGCTATCCATTATTGACTGAACTGGTTGAACATCATGGAAGTCAACTCAGTCAGAGTACTTTACAAACGTGGCAACTGATTCAACATGGTGCAACCATTGAACAAATCAGTCAACAACGGCACGTTAAGGTCGGTACAATTAAGGAACATCTCTTAGAAGCGGCAATCCTTTTGCCTCAGTTTCCATTTACTCAATTTTTAATTCCAGGTATTACACAAAAGTTAGCGGTAATGATGGCTGAAAAACCAACATTGAGTTTTAACGAGGCACAAGCTGCGTTACCACAACTTGACTTTTTTGTATATCGACTCTATCAAATACAAAGGCAGGTAAGTACCGGATGATCACGGACGAACTGATTTATAAGACGTTAAAGGACCGTTTTGGTTATGACACGTTTAAACCAGGACAACTGGCAGTGATTCGGTCTGTTCTGGCGGGTCAAGCAACATTAGCGGTTTTACCAACTGGTACGGGAAAATCGTTGTGTTATCAATTACCAGTTTATCTACTAGGCCACACAACTGTTATTGTTTCACCGTTGATTGCCTTGATGCAAGATCAAGTTGCTCAATTGAATTATCAAGGTGAAAAAAGAGCAGTTGCCATTAATTCCAGCCTGGAACCACGACAAAAGCAATTAATATTAGGCCAATTATCACAATACCGATTCGTTTTTATGGCGCCGGAGACAATTAGTCAACCAACGGTTATTCAAGCGCTACAACAGTGTCAGATTGATTTACTCGTGATTGACGAAGCACATTGTATTTCACAATGGGGCATCGATTTTCGTCCGGATTATTTGGTCTTGGCTACCATTAAACGTCAACTGAAACCTAGGGCCACATTAGCATTAACGGCGACAGCCAATGCGCAAGTTCGGCATGATATTCTAACCAAGCTTGATATGCAGTCAGCTAATAGTGTTATTACCTCGGTTGATCGGCCCAATATTTACTTAGGTGTTAGCCAGCAAGTTGATGAAGCAAGTAAGAATCGCTTCTTAAAGCAATTGGTAATGGAAAGTCAGGGACCGGGGATTATTTATTTTTCTAGTCGGCAAAAGACTGTCGAGATTGCAACCCTACTACAGGAAACAACGACGCTGAAAGTAGCCTATTATCACGCAGCGCTATCGACCAAGGAACGATTTACAATTCAGCAGCAGTTTATGCAGGGCCACTTAGACGTGATTTGCGCGACAAATGCATTTGGAATGGGCATTAACAAGGCTGATATTCGCTATGTCATCCACTACCATCTACCACAAAATATTGAAAGTTATCTGCAGGAAGTGGGGCGTGCCGGACGTGACGGGAAACCGGCCTATGCATTGTTGCTAGCAACAGCGCAAGATATGTATCTTCAGCAAGCGTTAATTTCATTTGGTATTCCTGAAGTAGGGCTCATTCAGCGATTTTATCAGGATCCTAATTTGTTTAAGGGGAGTCAAGGCAATGAGTTTGAATTATTACGACGTTATCAACAAATTGGTATGGAAGAGCAAGCGGTTAGTGAACTATTGAAAAATCGGCAAAAAGAAAAACAGTTTGCCTTACAAACAATGCTTGATTTTTTAAATTTGCATGGGTGTCGACGACAATTTATTGTAAATTATTTTGATGAAGACCCACGGCAGATAGAACATGATGACCAATGTTGTGGGGAGCCAAATTCAACGGCTTTTTTAGAAAAACTTAATTTAAAAAAGATAACGAATGATAAAGCCCCTAAAACAGCAGGTTTAGACCATTGGAACGGTATTCTAAAGCAATTGTTTTAGAGATTTTCTGGGTATTTTAAAAGGGTCTATGGTACAATATCAAAGAAAACCAATAGGGAGGGCCGTCAATGCTCAAAGATGATAAGAAAAAATTAGACAATCAGACGGAAGACAAACCCTGGGAAAGCCAGTTTGATGATGATCGTGATGATCGTGGGAATTTATCGCGTGTTGCTTCCAAGAGTAAGGAAAAAGGAAATACATATTTTGCCATTATTCTCGGTGTGTTACTTGTTTTAATAATTGCATTTCCGATTATTGCATATACCATTCATTCCAGCCGGGCTAATCGCCCAGTCGAGTCAAGTAAGATTGTCGTTAATAGTTCTGATAGTGATCGTACTTCTAAACAGGAAGCTAAAAAGGCAAAAGCGGCTAGTGAAAGTGCTGCTAAGGCAGCCAGTGCAAGTAAAGCTAAGCAAGCTGAGGCTAAAAAAGCAGCTAGTGAAAGTCAATTAGCAGCAAGTAGTCAAAAGGCCGCAGACGATGCGGCAAAAGCGGCTAGTGAAAGTCAGGCACAAGCGGCCGCAAATGCCCAAAGTAGTAGTGCGGTAACTGCTGAAAGTAGTAGTTCAAATGAAACTATTGGTGGGACTTATACATTGAAATCCGGTGAAGGGTTGTATCGTGCAGCTGTCAATAATGGCTTAACCTTAGATCAGTTATTAGCTTTAAATCCTGGACTGACAGCTAGTTCCCAAGTGGCACCCGGAACAGCGTTAAGAATTAAATAATTGGCGTAAGTCAAAAAGGCCTGGAGGTGACTCCCAGCCTTTTTTAATGAATTTTTCAGGAGGCATAACATGCAAATTGCAATTGATGGCCCAGCATCGTCTGGGAAAAGTACGGTCGCTAAAATTGTGGCGACTAAATTAGGCTTTATTTACGTAGATACTGGTGCGATGTATCGCGTAGCAACTGTGCTTACTCAAAAATTAGGCTTGGATTATAGTGATGAACAAGGTATTTTAGCAGCTTTAAAACAAGCTGATATTCAATTTAAACCGGATCAAGCGGGGCAAAAAGTATTTTTAGATAACGAAGATATTACCTTGATGATTCGGACTCCAGAAATTACAAATAATGTCTCACAAGTTTCGGCATTGGCAGGAGTGCGCACTGAAATGGTTGCTCGGCAACGTAAAATTGCCGCCCAAGGACAAGTCGTAATGGACGGCCGTGATATCGGGACAACGGTTCTACCAACCGCAGAGGTCAAGATTTTTATGGTGGCTAGCGCACAAGAACGAGCTAAACGGCGATATGCTGAAAATACGGCCAAAGGGATTATGACACCGCTCGCAACCTTACAAGCGGAAATTGAATTACGGGATCAAAAAGATAGTACCCGCGTCGTTTCTCCACTGAAAAAGGCGGATGATGCGATTGAAATTGATACAACACAGTTAACAATTAATGAAGTCGTTGAGGCAATCTTAGTCATTGTAAAGCAAAATATGTAATTTTCGCTTTGAACTAGGTAAAATAACTGGTAATCCGAAGGGATATCAACTAAAATGGTAACTGTATAGATAGTCGTTAAGGAGGATTTTAGCTATGAGTGAAGCTAATGTGAATAACACCCAGAGTAGTGATGCAATGGCAGCTGCTTTAGACAGTGTCCACGAAGTTAAAATTGGAGACGTTGTTAAGGGTGAAGTTTTAGCAATTGAAGATCGACAAGCCATTGTCGGCATTGAAGGAACCGGTGTTGAAGGGGTTGTGCCACAAAAAGAATTATCAAGTCAACCGGTTGAAAATATTGCTGAAATTATTAAAGTGGGGGATCAACTAGATTTAGTGGTTATCTCAACAATTGGTAATGACAAAGAAAATGGCAGTTACTTGTTATCCAAACGTCGCTTAGAAGCGCGTAAAGTTTGGACTGAAATCGAAGAAAAATTTGCTAACCAAGAGACAATCACAGCTAAAGTAATTAACGTGGTTAAAGGCGGCTTAGTCGTCGATGCTGGTGTTCGTGGTTTTATTCCAGCTTCAATGGTCGCTGATCGTTTCGTACGTGATTTAAGTAGCTTCAAGGGTCAAGAATTAACTTTAAAAATTATTGAAATTGAACCAAGCGAAAACCGCTTAATTCTCTCGCGTAAAGCTTTATTGGAACAAGATCGGCAAGCTAAGTTACAGGCGATTTTTGAAAAAGTATTACCTGGAGATATTGTAGAAGGCGAAGTTGATCGCTTGACAAATTTCGGTGCATTCATTGATTTAGGTGGCGTAGATGGCTTAGTCCACGTTTCTGAAATTTCATATGATCACATTAATCAACCATCAGATGTTTTAGAAGTTGGTCAAAAAATACAAGTTAAAGTCTTGAGTATGGATCAAGAAAAGGGCCGGATTTCATTATCCATTAAAGATACGCAACCTGGACCGTGGGATGATATTGCTGATAAAGCACCAGTTGGTAGTACTTTAGAAGGGGTTGTTAAACGTTTAACGACGTTTGGGGCTTTTGTTGAAGTCTTCCCAGGGGTTGAAGGCTTAGTGCATATTTCACAAATCGCACATCAACACATCGCCACCCCTAACGATGTCTTAGAAGAAGGTCAAACGGTTCAAGTCAAGGTCCTATCAGTTGATCCTGAACAACAACGTTTAGGCTTATCAATCAAAGCACTTCAGGAAAAACCTGCTGGCGCTAAAGAGACAGAACACGATGATATTGCTCCTTCTGACTATGTGATGCCAGAAGAAGAAACCGGCTTTAGCATTGGTGATATGCTTGGCAAAACATTGGAAGATAAATAATTTTATATAAGTGATATGCAAAAGGTAGGGTCTGGGACAAAGCTAGGTTTTGTCCCAGACCCTACCTTTGTGTCAGTGATTGCTTAGTACGACGCAGAGGAAGCGACAGTTTAGCGAACTTTGTCGGAGTGACCTTGTCAGTTTGACTCAGACAGGGTACACTGAACTACGAAGGGAATGAATACAATGACAAAACCAGTTATCGCCATTGTTGGTCGACCTAATGTCGGTAAATCGACGATTTTTAATCGTATTGCCGGTGAGCGGATCTCGATTGTTGAAGATACGCCAGGGGTTACGCGTGATCGCATTTATACCACAAGTGAATGGTTAGGGCATGAATTTAGCCTAATCGATACCGGTGGGATTGAAATTAGTGACGCACCATTTATGGAACAGATTAAACAACAAGCAGAAATTGCAATTGATGAAGCAGACGTTATTATCTTTTTAGTCAGCGCTCGTGAAGGAGTTACTGATGCTGATGAACGGGTGGCACAGATTTTATATCGCGCCGATACACCGATCTTATTAGGAGTGAATAAAGCGGATAACCCAGAACAACGACAAGATATTTTTGATTTTTATAGTCTTGGTTTTGGTGAGCCAATTGCTGTTTCAGGAGCGCATGGTCAGGGTCTGGGGGATCTTTTGGATGCCGCAGTGGCCAAGTTTCCGATGGAAGACGAAGATGACGAAGATGACAGTATCAAGTTTAGTTTGATTGGCCGGCCTAATGTCGGTAAATCATCGTTGGTTAACGCGATGCTAAAAGAAGAACGGGTGATTGTGTCCCAGATTGAAGGGACGACACGGGATGCAATTGATACGAAGTTTACGGCTGAAGATAATCAAGAATTTACGATGATTGATACAGCTGGGATTCGTAAACGTGGCAAGGTCTATGAAAATACAGAAAAATATGCTGTAATGCGAGCATTACGGGCAATTGATCGATCTGATGTTGTGTTAGTTGTTTTGAATGCTGAAGAAGGCATTCGTGAACAGGATAAAAAAGTTGCGGGCTACGCGCATGAAGCTGGGCGGGGCATTATTATCGTGGTTAATAAGTGGGATACACTAAAAAAAGACAATCACACAATGCAGGAATTTGAAAACCATATACGCGATCAATTCCAATACTTAGATTATGCACCAATTGTCTTTGTGTCGGCTAAAACCGGCGTTCGTTTGCAAAACTTGCCAGCAATGATTGAACAAGTTAGTGAAAACCAAAATAGACGGATTCAATCAGCACTTTTAAATGAGGTTTTGATTGATGCGACAACTGTCACGCCAACGCCCGCCATTAACGGGAAACGATTACGGATATACTACATGACACAAGTCGCGGTACAACCACCAACATTTGTAGTGTTTGTAAACGATGTTAACCTACTTCATTTTTCATATCAACGCTTTTTAAAAAATCAATTGCGGAAAACCTTTGATTTTACCGGTACACCAATTCATTTGATTCCGCGGCAGCGAAAATAGCTTTTCTTCAAAAAAATCAGCTAATATGATTAACTAATTTGCTTAGAATGCCGTTTTTTTAGTAAAATACCTTGCTATCACTAGGTTTGTGTGATAAATTAAAAAATGAAATGGTGATCAAATCATTGTTTCGTCATTTTTGACCACTCAAAAATGGTTTCGGTAATTAATTACTGATTATCTGTGATGAGCAGGAGGTGAAAAACATGGCAAACAAAGCACAATTGATCGAAGGCGTAGCATCAAAGACTGGTTTAACTAAGAAGGATGCAACTGCTGCAGTTGATGCAGTATTTGGTTCAATCCAAGACACTTTGAAGCAAGGTGACAAAGTTCAACTAATCGGCTTTGGTACTTTTGAAGTACGTGAACGTGCGGCTCGTAAGGGTCGTAACCCACAAACTGGTGCAGAAATTAAAATTCCTGCAAGCAAGGTACCTGCATTCAAGCCAGGTAAAGCATTAAAGGATTCTGTAAAATAAGAATTCAATCCATAGACTGGGATTTTCCCAGTCTTTTTTTATTGGCAAACCGTCTGAATGTGTTAGAATAAAGCAATCGAAAAAGGGTGGTTAAATGACGAATTCAGAACAAATGCTCACAGCACTAGAAGATAATAATTTAGAACAAGCGGAAACCTACTTTCAACAAGCTCTAGTAGCTGATGAACCGGACACATTATATAGCTTAGCTGAAGAACTTTATGCGCTTGGGTTTCTATCACAATCCGAAACCATCTATCGTCAGTTGTTGGCTAAATTTCCAGAAGAAGATCAAATTAGAACCACACTGGCAGATATTGCGGTTAGTAATGGGCAATACGATGATGCACTGAATTTACTGGCAGATATCACACCAGAATCTAATGCGTATGCTGAAAGTCTACTAACAGCAGCAGATGTTTATCAAACCATGGGACTCCCCGAAGTCAGTGAACAAAAATTATTGACGGCCTTACGAATATATCCTGATGAACCCGTGATGCAATTTGCACTTGCTGAATTGTATTTCGAAATGGGCGAATACGGAAAAGCGGCCAATTACTACGAAGCGCTAATTGATCAAGACATTGTTGAGTTGGGTCAAGTTAATATTCAAAAACGCTTGGCAACAAGCTACGCAAGTAGTGGTGCATTTGAAGAAGCCTTACAAATTTATGAAGGACTCGCACCAGAATTCTTGACAGAAGATGATCAATTTCAGATGGGCTTTTTATATTTACAAATTAAGGATTATCAAAAAGCAATTGTGATTCTAACACAGTTGCAAATAACTGATCCGCAATATACATCGCTCTATGTTCCTTTAGCAACGGCCCAAGCAGCCCAAAACCAATTAGAAGCGGCCTTAACGACCGTTCAGACCGGAATTGGGTATGATACCTATAATGAGGTGCTTTATCAAAAGGGGAGCGATCTGGCGCTTCAATTGGGTAATAACGAGATTGCTGAACAGATGCTAAACGAGGCACTGAAGATTGATCCTGATAATATGGGTGAAATTAGTGCCTTGAGTCAAGTTTATCGCCGTCAGGGGCGCCATATTGAAAATATTGCCTTCTTACAAGACGCAATTGAAAATCATAAACCAACGGCTGATTTATATTGGTCACTAGCGCAATCACAGAAGGCGGTTGATGATGTCGATCAAGCGCGCGAAAATTATCTGTTAGCTTATCCGGATTTAAAAGATAATTCGGATTTCTTACATGATTTAATTTTATTCTTCCATGAAATGGCGCAGGTACCAGAAATGTTAGCGGCCCTCAAACAATATTTAAAACGCGTCCCAAACGATATGGATATGCAAGCACTCTATGATGATTACCAAGCAATGCAATAATCAATAAAACACCCGACTATATTTTATGTAATAATCCCTTTATGGTTGTCAGATGAAATAATATAATTTCATTTGATAATT
>NZ_AYZB01000048.1 GCF_001436415.1 Latilactobacillus graminis DSM 20719 | reverse complement strand
CGGCCGCCACGTTGGGTGCGCGGTGGTGGTGGCTGGAGCGCGACCAACGTTATGCCATTCTAGATCGCGCGGATTTTGCGCGTTCTAGAATGGCTACCCATCTAACCAAAATTAAGAATTTAAAAACCGCCTAAAGCACTGATATAATAGTGTTTTGGGCGGTTTTATATGATATAATATACGTAAGCAGTAAGTTAATGACGGTGGCTAATCTCCATGAAAGTGGGGTGATGCCTATGGTTAATAAGTGTTGCCCTAGAAAGGGGAACATGTTGTCAGTTTTTGATGCGCTGATGTTTGCGATTAGTTTTGCAACACTGGTTATCGAAATTCTGAAATTTAACCGTAAAAAATAACCGTCTCAACTTTAGCAGGTTGACGGTCATTTAGGTTAAACTTTATGATTTAAAACACGCTACCGTCTTAAACGGACTGCGTAGGGGCTATGTTGTCGCATAGCTCCTTTTTGTATGTCTTAATTATAACACCGATTCTACTATCGTTCAATCAATCTGAAAACGATATGTGCTTGACACTCTTGTACTTCTATAACTTCACCTTGTTCGTCTACCCTACCGTTCAGATAGTCGTCAATCTCAAACTTGCCGTTAAGCCAGCTTACCGCTTGTGAAAGGGTCTTAAATTCTTCCGTGTACGCGTCGCCGTCTGTATTGTCAATTGCAACAAAGCTATTAGTGCTAACAGGTTGATTGAACTTCCCTTGTAGAACGTCGCCAACGGTTTGACTTTGGTAGTTTTCTAGTAAAAACGTTGCTTGTAATTGTGTGATTATATTAATCATTTCTTCCACGCTCCTCCGCCTTCTCTCGTCATTGTATCAATTTCGCC
>NZ_AYZB01000047.1 GCF_001436415.1 Latilactobacillus graminis DSM 20719 | reverse complement strand
GGTTGTCAGATGAAATAATATAATTTCATTTGATAATTATGGAGGGATTTTTGTATGCCCAGATCTAAATACGTAGCATTCAAAAAATTAACACTGATCGAAGAATTTAAACGATCCGGAATATCAAAAGCGACCTTTTCTAGAGGGTATGACATTGATCGAAATACGTTTAACCACTGGTTAAATCGATATGAACGAGACGGTATTGATGGTTTACGAGAAGCACGTCATAATAACCATTATCCAAAAGCTCTAAAATTAGAAGCAGTAGTAACCTACCTATCTGGACGATACTCCTTAAACGAAGTTGCACTTAAATTTGGATTACGTTCTAAAAAGCAACTAAGAGACTGGGTTTCCAAGTATAATAAGGATAAAACCGTGACGGCGTCACCGTCCAAAAGGCAGGTCCCTATTATGAGTCGTAAAACTACTTTTGAAGAACGGATTTCAATCGTTGAATATGTCACTAAGGATAAGCACAGTTACACTGAAACTGCAGAACACTTCGGTGTTTCTTACCAGCAAGCTCGTTCGTGGGTTCTTAAAGCACAACAAGGTGGTTATGAAACACTCGTTGATAATCGCGGT
>NZ_AYZB01000046.1 GCF_001436415.1 Latilactobacillus graminis DSM 20719 | reverse complement strand
CGTGGGTTCTTAAAGCACAACAAGGTGGTTATGAAACACTCGTTGATAATCGCGGTCATCATAAAACACAATCAGAACTAACAGATTTAGATAAGGCGAACCTACGGATTCGCGAGTTAGAGAGTCAGATTGAAGACCAGAAATTATATGCGGTATTCATAAAAAAATATCAGGAACTTCAGCGCAAGGGGTGAATAAACAAAGACAGCTAGCATACTACGCGATTAAAGATGTTAGCCAAGGAAAGCATGGCGCGATCACCAAACTCCTAAAAATAATTGGTGTTAGCCGTCAAGCCTATAACAAAGGGTTAAAAAGACTAGAAACTGTTTGGGAGACACGTAATAAACAACTTAAAGAACGCACTCAATACTGGTTTGACTTCAATCTACAAGGAATCGGTGCTGGAAATATGTTAGTGAATTTACAAGCTGACGCATCAATTACTTTTCCCGTTACTTTTAAACAAGTTCGAAGAGTTATGCGAGAACTAGGCATTCGGTGTTTAGTACATCCGAAGAAGCATAACCGTGTGAAGCAATCAGAACAATATATTCAAGATAATCTTCTCAATCAAAATTTTAATGTGAGTAGACCTAACCAAGTTTGGTTAGCCGATTCAACAGAACTTTCGTATGGCATAAATGGCGAATATAAAGTTCGTTTAAGTGGCGTTTTGGATCTTTATGGTCGGCGACTGTTGTCCTATCATCTAAGCCTTACCGAAACTAGTGAAGCAGA
>NZ_AYZB01000045.1 GCF_001436415.1 Latilactobacillus graminis DSM 20719 | reverse complement strand
TTTGGTATGCGTTCAAAAATAGAAAAAATAAGCGGTCACGTCGGCGATGATAGCATTTGAAATTCGTATTCGAGGCCAACCCCGTATGAGTAACATATAGATCCATTTTTCAACATGTAATTATATCTAAGGAGGTGATTAGAATGGCTTCAAAGACGGAGAAACAGAAACGAAAAAAATTAGTTGAATTAATTTTAGCGGCACAGAATCCACCTATGACCTATGAGGA
>NZ_AYZB01000044.1 GCF_001436415.1 Latilactobacillus graminis DSM 20719 | reverse complement strand
TGCACCCTATGGTGCACACTGATCGCGGTTCAGCATATACATCAAAAATGTTTAGCCGCTATCTTGATCAATATGAGGTGACTAGAAGTATGTCCCGACCAGGGACACCGTATGACAACGCCCCGATGGAGCGTTGGTGGAATGAATTTAAGCATCGATGGATGGCACGACATCCAATGCCAAAGACCTATCAAGAACTAATGAAATTGGTTGAAGCAGGAATCGAATATTTTAATCACTATAATCGTTCAACACAAAGAAACGGCCTTACTCCAGATGAATACTGGAATAAAGCCGTTTAGAAACATATTAAATTTTATATTATTTCATCCGTCAACTTGACAGGGCCTAGTACA
>NZ_AYZB01000043.1 GCF_001436415.1 Latilactobacillus graminis DSM 20719 | reverse complement strand
AATTTAATGTGTTTTGCTTCATTAGTTGAAGTCCATGTAATATGCGTGCCGTTGTCGCCTGTAACAGTTAATTTAGCACCTGGTAATTCTTTATCGTTAGTGGCGTCTTTCTTTGTAATATCAACGTCCCCAACCTTTTGCTCATTCTTAATAACTACAGCCATACCGTCTTTAGGATCAACGTTGTTGCCTTTATCATCAAGAACCTTCACACCGTCTTTTGAGACAGTGATCTTCCAGCTACTTAGATTAATTACGTGTTCGCTATCTGAGGTAGCTAATTCCTTCAATGTGTACTCGCCAACTACAACGTCTTTGAAGTTTACCTTTGAAGCAGCATCAGCAGTTACAGTTTCGATCAATTCATTATCCTTGTTGTAAAGGCCGAACTTAGCGCCCTTAGCAGTTGGTGCATAGTGACTGTGGTTACCATTATTGTCTTGAGAATCAATCTTTTCGTTTAATTTCAAGACGCTAAATTCACCACGGTACATTTCGTTAACAATTGGATCATCTTTTTTGATGTCAATGTTAATTTCTTGATCATTGTTCTTAGCGGTATATTCAAATTCATATTTGTTCTTGTCTAATACGTGAACGTTACCGGCTTCTAATTCTTTAACGTAGAAGTGGCCATTAGGTACTTTTAATGCAGCCATTTCAGCAATACCAGATTTAGTTGTAGAAGTCCCTAACATACCATCAGCTGGCACAACGATTGTGCTGCCAACTTTGATAGCATCTTTTGAGAATAGACCAAAGACCTTGCCTTCAGATGCCATGTTCTTAGTTACAGGTTTGTTGTCTTTATAGTTGACCAATGTTTCATCAACTTTATGAACGTGGACCTTAACCGCTTGTTTGTTATCTTGAGCGTTTAATGCTTTTGGTGAAATTGCTAA
>NZ_AYZB01000005.1 GCF_001436415.1 Latilactobacillus graminis DSM 20719 | reverse complement strand
TTGAATTCATTCATTACTTCGAGCAAAGCGGTCATTCCGTATGTGTTATTGTCAAAATATTTTAATGGTGATTGCATTGACTCTGGCACAATTGAAAAAGCCGCAAAGTGAATCACACCACTAACGTCTTCTTGTTGAAAAACATTACGCATAAATTCTCTATCACGCACGTCGCCCTCATAAAAACGGGCATTGGCATTAATAGCTGCCTTATGTCCCGTGACTAAATTATCGACAACTGCGACATCATAACCGCGTTGAATCAATTGATCAACTGTATGGGAACCGATATAGCCGGCACCACCTAATACTAGAATTGACATATTGAAATCCCTCCTAATTTAATGATTAATCTAACTTCTTAGCACCGTCAGCAATTTCTGCGACATAAAAACTTGGGGCATAACCAATTTTATCTGTATAAGTCTTAGCCACATTTTCTTCGAAGTTATCGACTTGATCTTTCGCAACAATCGCAATTGCACAACCACCAAAGCCAGCGCCAGTCATCCGGGCGCCTAAAACACCCGGTTGTTTCCATGCCGTTTGAACTAAAGTATCAAGTTCAATACCGGTCACTTCGTAGTCAAATTGTAATGAAACATGGGAAGCATTAACCAATTTACCAAAGCGTTCAAGATCATTGTTCTTAAGCGCTTCACGAGCCTTCATGGTCCGTTGGTTTTCTGAAACCGCATGCCGGGCACGTTTCAATAGATTTTCGTCTTGTAATAGGTAGGTTTGTAGATCAAATGTTTCATTATCTAATTCACCTAATGATTGAATATCATTTTTAGCTTGTAAAATGGCTAATGCTTTTTCACATTCACTGCGTCGTTCGTTATATTTTGAATCTGCTAATTCACGGCGTTTGTTAGTATTCATGATGATGATGACATTGTCTTGTAAGTCGATTGGCACAAGATCATAATCTAATGTATTCGTATCGAGTAAGATAGCATGGTTAGCTTGCCCCATCCCAACGGCGAATTGATCCATAATCCCAGAGTTAACCCCGATAAATTTATTTTCAACCATCACACCAGTTTTGACAAGATCAACACGGTCGATATCTAAATTAAATTGGTCTTCTAAAATCACACCCATTAATAATTCAAGTGAAGCCGATGATGATAAACCAGCCCCATTAGGAATATTACCTTTCAGATAAATATCCAAACCTTGATCAATTGAATAGCCTTGTTCTTGTAAGTAAACAATCATGCCTTTGGGATAATTGGCCCAGCTATGTGCTTTTTGATACGATAAATCGCTCAGGTCAAATGAAATAACACCAGCATCTTCAAAATTTCCTGATAAAAGATTGATTGTTTGATCATCACGTTTGGCTGCAACTGCATAAGTTCCTAAAGTAATCGCCGTTGGGAAAACATGCCCACCGTTATAGTCGGTATGTTCGCCGATCAAGTTGATCCGGCCTGGTGCGAAATAGCTCGCTTCTGGTGCCTTGTGGAATGTGTTTTCGAATGCGGTATTTAATTCTGTCATGTTCATAGTAAATTCCTCCTCTATTAATCGCTTTCATTTTACTAAATATTTACTAAAAAATCAAACTATTTTTTATCCGTCGCATTATTTTCAGGGAGTATGCTAAACTAGATAGTAGTAAACACTAAATTGAGAGGTGCACCTTGGCAACTATTAAAGATATTGCACAACTAGCTAAAGTTTCAAACGCAACTGTCTCCCGCGTTCTTAATTACGATCAATCCCTTTCGGTCAGTGATCAAACCCGACAACGCATTTTCGAAGCCGCCGAAAGCCTCAGTTACACTAAAAATCCTAAGAAAAATCATAACCATCGTGGTCAGATTGCGATTGTTGAATGGTACACCGCTAAAGAAGAATTGGAAGATCTCTACTACCTTTCAATTCGGCTTGGGGTTGAAAAAAAGCTCAAAGAACTCGGTTATGGCGTAACGCGCTTCTTCCAAAACGATCCACTTGATCCGCTCCATGATGCAACTGGCGCTGTGGTAATTGGTAAGTACAGCCCTGCGCAGATTAAGCGCCTAAAAAAACTCAACCACAACCTCGTTTTCGTCGATATGAACACGCTAGATTATGAAGTCAGTTGTGTGATGACCGACTTCAAAACACCGGTTAAATCCGTAATCGACCATTTTACAACCGCTGGCTTAACTAAAATTGGTATGTTAACTGGTCAAGAGAGCACTGCTGATAATACTAAATTGGGACCAGATCCCCGTTTTATTCATTTTAAGGCGTTACTCAAAGCTCATAAAAACTATCATCCCGATTGGATTTTAACCGGTGACTTTACACCCGAATCAGGTTACCAACTCATGATGCAATTACTACAACAACATAGTTCCAATTTACCAGAAGCCCTCTTCATTGCCAATGATGCAATGGCAGTCGGAGCGTTACGCGCCTTACATGAATCAGGCATCAAAGTCCCTGAACAACTCAGCTTGATTAGTTTCAACGATACCTCAATTTGCCAATACACGTTCCCAACTTTAAGTTCCGTTAAAGTCTACACTGAACAAATGGGCCAGTCAGCTGCCGAGTTATTGGTTAAACAACTCGCCGCTAGCGAAATTATTCCCCAAGTCATCACGATTGGAACAACGCTGACACTACGTAATAGTTCAAAATAAAGACGTTGTCAAAGCAGAACTAATCTGTTTGACAACGTCTTTTTAGCTGTTTGATTTAGTCTTTTTCTAAATCAATCTTACCAACTATGAAAATATAAGATAGTGCACCAAGTAATGCTATCACAGCAACAAAGACAAGTGCTGATGAAAAATTACCTTTTGAAACCAAAAAGCCAATTACAATTGGAATAACAATTGATGATAACGCACCACAACCATTGAAAATTCCACCTGCTAAGCCAATTAGATTTTTAGGTGCTAAAGCCGTTACAAAAACCCAAGTAATTGTTGCAAGTCCATTGCCAAAAAAAGCAACTGACATGAATAGGATAATCAATACTGGACTCGAAACATAATTAGCACCCAAAATTAGAAGCGTTAGTAACAAACCGGTGATGACTGGCGCTTTTCGTGCAAAACTTGGCGATTTTCCCATTTTAATTAACCGATCAGAGATAATCCCCGCCAAGATAACTCCACAAAAGGCTGCTAAATAAGGAATACTTGATAAAATACCAGTTTGCATGAAATTAATATGTTTCGCTTTCGTTAAATAGGTTGGAAACCAAGTTAAGAAAAACCAAAACGTTCCTGAAATTGCAAATTGCCCGATATAAATCCCCAGCAAACGTCGTGTAAATAACTGTTTTAGATTGGCCCAACTTAATTTTTCTTTTGGTGTTTGTTCACCTGCAGATAGACTCCGATCACCATCCGTAATTGCGCCACCTGCTCTAATGTATGCTAATTCATCGTCACCAATAAATCGGTTTTTTTCAGGATCGGTATAGAACGTATACCAAATAATTGACCAAATAATTCCGATAACGCCTGTAATAATGAATAATCCGCGCCAACCAATTGAATTATGAATTGTATATAAGATTGGAGTTGAAAATGCTAGTCCTAAAAATTGCGCAGATGAATAAATTCCAATCGCAGACCCACGCTCACCTTCTGGGAACCAATACGAAATAGCCCGATTATTAGCTGGCATAACTGGTGCTTCAAAGAAGCCAACCCCTAAACGAAGACCCATTAATTGTCCGAAACTACCGATAAAAGCTTGGAAAACAGTCATCAATGACCATCCGAAAAGACTAATAAAATACATAATTCTCGAACCGAAACGATCTAATAAGAGCCCACCTGGAATTTGCATCGCTGCATAAATCCAACCAAACGCTGAAAAAATTAACCCCTGCTGAACGGTTGTTAATCCGATTTCTTTGGCCAGTTCCGGCATTGCAATTGAAACGTTTGTGCGATCCATATAATTAATAACAATATTGATAAATACAAATGCTAAAATTACGTAACGCATATGTGTCGATAACTTAGGTTTCTTAGCCACATTGTTCATCTATTTGTCCTCCTATATTAATAAACACGAATTTCATTCATCGAAAATTGATGACTGCCGTTTGTTTGTAGCAAGTTCAATCTTAATCTGCTGCTTATGATTGGTGTTTTAAGTTGATGAACAACATGGCGAACACGATTGTCAGATACTCGTAGTAATTCAATCCACTGACCATTCTTTTCATATTGTAGTTGATAATCTTTTATCAATTCCGGAACCACTTCAAATGCAGTTCGATGGTGATGTAAGTTAATGATATCTTCGTTCACATCATCATTGAACGTTAAATTAATTTGTTTGATGGTCATTGGCTCATTCCACGATAAATCGAGATATTCAGATGTCCCATTAACCGGTGCAACCCACATATTTGGGCCACCGTAAGGTCGAACCAATCCGTTAAGAACTTTATTGTCATCATAAGCATTGGTTGTTGGTGTTTTAAACACAAAATTTTTCCGATTAATCCTCTGATTGGTCCAATATAGTAAGGGACTTTTACGCGTATAATCGTGTAATTCTGGTTGACTAAGTTCCCCAATTGGATTATCTAAATAACTAAGAACCCCAGCAAAAGCAGCGTCACCTAAATAGACAGAACAGTCCGCATTTGGTTCAACAACAACAAATAGGTTTTGGGCATGCTCTGGCCGCCAATTAATCTCAAATGATTGCCAACCAGTAAAATGTGCCACTAATGATACTGTCTGCTCGCCAACCAATTCTGCAGGAATATAGTTTTGTGGTTTACCCGTCGCATACCATTTGATTGTCAGATTAGTTTTTTGAGTAGCAGTCACCATTAAGTCTAACTGTTTAATCTCTGGATCCACTGGTAGCGAAAATGCAATTGCTTTTTTTAATTGATATAATTTGGCACCTGAAGTAAACGTATTAATTTCTTTTAGCGTGTGTGAGGCTGTGATTACAGCACTTCTGGCTAAATCTGCTTGATCTTCATTTTTTACGCCTAGTACTGAAGCATCTTCACGTAGCAATAACTGCTGATAATCATTCAATTGTTCATGATAAATATCAGTAGGCCTAATGCCTTTCCCAACTGCAAATGCTGCTGCGGTTCCAGCGGCTTGCCCCATCACCGCACAAGTTGCCATTACTCGAATGGTCCCAAAGGCAATGTGCGAGGCAGACACATCCCTCCCTGCAAAAAACAGATTGTTGATTTCTTTTGCATACAAAATACGATACGGAATATGGTAAACACCATCCGCAACAGAATGTTGCGCACCTACCGAATCGTTATACATCCCCGTTGCTGGATGCAAATCAATCGACCAACCGCCAAAACCAATTCGATCTTCAAATAACGTCTGATCCTCTATATCCTGTTGTTTTAATACATACTCACCCGTGAATCGTCGATATTCACGCTTCCCTGGCACTGAACCGATCCAGTCTAACGTTAAATTATCAGCGTCATACTCGCCGGAATTCTTGATGTAATCCCAGATACCATAAACAACGGCTTGTAACTCATCACGTACCTTTTCATTATCGTGAACGATATCGAATTCACCGCCCCATTCAATCCACCAATAGGCACAGCCATTATCTTCTTTCTTAATAATTCGATTATTCATAATGGCTGTCTTAGTAATGTCTTTGGCGAAATTCGGCTTAATGTATTTTACAGAGTGCCCAACATCTTTCGTGTAAAAGAACAATGTACTCCCTAAAGTCTCATTATCACCAGATTTAGGCGCCAATGACTCATGATATCTCTCAAATCCTTCTCGACCAATGCTAAATTCGGCTCCGGCCAAGAAACCAACCAACCCATCTCCAGTGGCATCGATGAAAAAGGCACTCTCAAAGGTAATAATCCGCTCCGAACCAGACATGAACCCTTCAACGCTCTTAATTCCTTTTTGGTTATCCATTTTGACAGCAGTTACTTCTGTATTTAGAAATAATGAAATGTTGGCTTCATCACGCACTTTTTCCATCAGCAACGCATCCCATAAATACGGATTACCGTCCGGATTACGGTATTGATTTTCAACAAATAATTCCCCCATAATACCTGTTTCACGTGCATAACGGTTCACGCCATGTTTCGTGGCTCCTGCCACCCATACACGAACTTCACTACTTGAATTACCACCTAGAACACCACGATTCTGTACTAATGCTACTTTTCTCCCTAAACGTGCTGCCGCAATTGCTGCACATGTTCCAGCCAGTCCACCGCCAATCACAGTGATGTCTGCGTTTACATTTTCTCGTCGCATAAAAGTACCTCCCTGATTAATACCTTTACGATACGTCATTGTGATTAGATACACAATTTACTTTTTTTACGAAAACATGTATTATTTTGACATACGGTCGGAGGTTTAAGAAGATGATTACAACCCAAGGATATATGTATTGGCAAAACAAAGCTCACTTTCAACTTGATCACGACACAGATAGTCACTGGATTATGTATATTATTGAAAGTGGCCGCTGTGAGTATCAGTTCGATAATTTTAAAGGAATTGCAGGCGCCAACGATATCTTACTGATTCCGCCTTACTGTGATTTTTTTCGAAATATGATGACACCAATGACCTTTCATTTTATCCGAATTACTTCCAAACTAGAAAGCAATGAGCAACAATTGGTTGGCCGTCATCACTTTGCCAACCAACGTTTTATTGAAAATTGTACTATTTTGCGCAAAACAACTTTTAATCTAAGCTCACAAGCACAGGTCATTAGAGCTCATATTGTTCAAGATTTATTTATCCAAAGTAATTTAGAACAGCTACAATCACATCATTTAAACCTCAAACAAGCGAAGAACAGAACCATTGCGCAAGCCACTATCATTATGCAAAATCATCTAGATCTGACCGTTTCAGAAATCGCTCATCTAGTTGACCTAAATCCGGCCTATTTTTCAAGAAATTTTAAACAAGTCATTGGAGAATCCCCGATTACCTATTACACTAAATTAAAACTTAAAAAGGTCCAAGAATATCTTATTACTACTGATGACTCCCTATCGGAAATTGCTGATAAAACTGGATTTAACGATGCTTTTTATCTTAGTCGAACATTCAGAAAATACTTAAAGTGTTCACCTATTCATTATCGAAAAAAGCACATTGTATAACACAACATTAACTTATTAGGCTTTAACACCACACCCAACTTCGAAAAGCTGTATAATAAATTGAGTGAGTCATGTAAGGAGTATCTCTTTTGAAAACAAAAAAAATTAGCCGGACCATCTTAACCATCGCTATTTTAGTAGTTGGTTATCTCGGTGGTCGTAACAACGTTTTACAAAATGTGTTGCCTACTACAGTTGCCACTGAGCAAGCAGCTAAACAAACACCGCCAGTCAGCCCTGATTATCAAGCCATCGCTGATCAAGATTTTAAAAACGGAGCTACAGCCTATCTACCAATTAATAACGATCAAAGCCAATTAACAGCAACGGATTGGCAAGGTGAAAAAATCGTCTATGGGCAACTCGACCAACTTAACCGAACAACTAGCACCACAGCTTACTTATCAAAGCGGAATCTGGGTAAATCAGAAGGACGGACGCGCCAAATTTGGAGTCCAACAGGTTGGCATAATCAACCACTAATTGTCAACGGCCGCCGAATCACACCGCAAAATCGTGGCCACTTGATTGCTTATACACTCACTTTCAATTTTGATCAGCATGGTAACTTCCAAGCTGGTCAACCAGGTAGTTTAGATAATCCGCTTAACCTAGCCACCCAGAGTGAGTACAGTAATCAAAAAACGATGCAGATTTTTGAAGAAAAGGTCCGTACAGCTTTAGAAGCGAATAAAAAAGTGATTTACAAAGTCACCACCGTCTTCCGTGGTAATGAACTAATGCCGCGCGGTTACTGGGTTCAGGCCATTTCAACAGATGGCACACTGAATTTCAACGATTACGTCTGGAATGTTGAACCCGGCGTCGCATTCGATTACATGACTGGCCGTTCTCACCTAGATGCTAGCATGCAAGTCAAAGACGGTCAAAACATTGCTGATCGCACCAAACAACAAGTCAAACAACTTTTCTAAACAAAAAAAGAGGTATCAACCAGAATAATTCTAGTTGATACCTCTTTTGCTAGCTTATTTTTCCATTGCCTTACGCAATGCAGCGGCTAATGGACTTTCCGCTGGCTCATCTGCTTGGTTCACTTTTTGAATCAAGCGACGCTCTTCATGTTTAGAGATTTTCTTCTTACGGTCTTTTTTATCAAGCATCTTTTCCGTTGTCCCATCATTAAGACACCGGAAGTACGCGCCACCTTGTCCTTCAATAATCACCATTTTCTTGTGACATTGTGGGCAACGATGATTGGAAACCTTCGGATCTTTTCGGCGCCGATAATGACAATTTGTGCAGACATAAAACTTGCCGTCACGCGTATTCCGTTCTTTTAACGGATGATCACATTCCGGACATTTCTTATTTGTCACTGCAAAATCACGGTATTTTGTCTCGCTCTTTTTAATTTCACTAACCAAGGTCTTAGTTGCCCCCTCGATTTCAGTGATGAACGCCTTCGGATTTTCTTGGCCTTTGGCAATCGCTTCAAGTGATTGTTCCCATTTCCCAGTCAATTCTGGTGAAACTAACGTCTGATTAACCAATTGCAAAAGTTGCTGACCTTTTGGTGTTACTGCTAAAGCATGGCCTTGCCGTTCTAAGAGTTCACTACGGACTAATTTTTCGATGATTTCCGCACGGGTGGCTGGCGTTCCCAAACCGTAGTGTTCCATCTTCCCGAGCAACGTCCCTTCAGTCAATGGCTTAGGGGGGGTCGTCAATTGTTCTTTAACCGCAAAATTGGCGCGAACTGCCATCCCTTCTTGCCAGTCAACCGTTGCGGTTAGTTGGCCTTCTTTGTCGGTAGCATGCCAACCTTGTTGCACGACTTTTGTTTGCTTAAACGTAAAGATTTGTTCGCCAAACTTAACAGCGGCTTTCGTAACGGCTGTCACATAAGGATCGGCAAATAGTCCTAAGAAGCGTTCAACGATTAAGCGATACATCCGCAGTTCATCCGTTGATAGTTTTTCGGCACGGACTGGTTCTTCAGTCGGAATTAAAGCATAGTGATCCGTTACTTTGCCATCATTAAAGACCGCTTTTTGTTTAACCTGACTGCCTTGCCCCAAGTATTGCTTAGCGCGTGGATCAAATTTGACCAATGCCGATAAACGTTCTTTCAGAGTCTCCTCAATATCTGTTGAGAGATATTTCGAATCCGTCCGTGGATAACTGACGACTTTATGAATTTCATACAATGCTTGAATTAAGGACAGCGTCTTTTTCGCCGATAAGCCATACTTTGCATTGGCCACTTGTTGCAGTTCCGTTAAATCATATGGTAAAGGCGCCACCTGTGATTTTTGCGTTGTTTTGACACTGACAACTTGCCCCTTCGCTTGTTGGAGTTGTGCAACTAGCTCGTCGGCTGCTTGGCGCGTCTTAATACTTTGCGGGTTTGCTAATTGTAAGGCAGCTTGTTGTTGATCGACCGTCAGGTGAATCGTATAGTAGGTTTGCGGTTTAAAACGGTTAATTTGTTGCGCCGTTTCGTTCACAAAAGCTAATGTTGGTGTTTGCACCCGACCCGCTGACAAGTTATCTTCATACTTGGTGGTTAAAGCCCGCGTGACGTTCAAGCCAATCAACCAATCCGCATGGCCCCGCGCAAGCGCTGAAGCGTACAAGTTATCAAACTGCTTAGCTGGTTTTAAGTTTGCAAACCCGGCTTTAATCGCCTTGGTTGTTTGTGATGAAATCCAGAGCCGTTCAACTGGCTTATCGAATTTAATCCATTCTAAAATATAACGCGCAACAGCTTCTCCTTCACGCCCCGAATCAGTCGCGATTACTGCGCCTGAAATATCCTTGCGGTTTGCTAGATGACTGATGGCCTTTAATTGCCCACCTGTTTTAGGCAACGGTTTTAGACCGATATGTTTCGGAATAATCGGCAAATCTTCCAAACGCCATTGTTGCCATTCTTTTTTGATATCTTCTGGTAATTGTAGCGATAAAAGATGCCCAAACGCCCATGTGATGACGTACTGATCGCCTTCAAAATAAGTTTTAGTTTTCTGATTGGTTCCCAGAACTTTAGCTAGCTCTTTAGCAACGCTTGGCTTTTCCGTAATGACTAGTTTTTTACTCATTTAAAATTCCTCTTAATTCAATTGATTAAATTAGTTACTGACTAATAGTATAACGCATGTTGAGGAGGAACCAAAATATAGAATAAAGTTGATTTGATTTATAAAAAAAGTGCTAACAATCATTAGATTGCCAACACTTAAAAAATTACGCTAGTGTTTCCCGTCGATAAGCGAGTAGTGCATGACTAATAGTAGCTGTCTGGCCGTAAACTTGCTTATATAACTTGTGTAACGTTTGATATTGCTTAACATGTTGCGGATTAGGTGTATAAGTTTGACCGTAGTTAACAAATGCTTGCGCGCATGCTTGCAGATTATCAAACCAACCAACTCCAACTGCGGCAATCATTGCAGCTCCCATCCCTGGGCCTTGTTCATTTTGCAAAGTAATGACTTTCTTATTAAAAATATCTGCTTGAATCTGCAGCCAAGTTGAGCTTTTAGCGCCACCGCCAATTGAAACAACAGTATCAAAATCACTACCTTTATCTGCAAAGATCGCCATAATATCTGCAAACGAGAAGATAATCCCTTCCATTACTGCCCGCGTGAAATCTTTTCTTGTATGAGTCCCATCAATACCGATAAAACTACCACGAATATCGCCATCTGGATAAGGCGTACGCTCGCCAACAATGTAGGGCGTAAATAAAAGACCATTTGCTCCGACTGTTGACCCGGCTGCATCGGCAACAAAATCATTAAAGCTTAATTCTGGTGCAAAATTTTTCTTAAACCAGGATAAGCTATAACCAGCAGCCAACGTTACCCCCATTGTATAATATTTGTCTGGAATGGCATGGTTAAAGAAATGAAGCCCACCATTATAATCTACTGAGGTGTCATCTTCATATTTTAATACAACACCGGATGTCCCAATTGAAGACATGACCATGTTAGGCGCAAGTATCCCAGCACCAATGGCACCTGCCGCATTATCTGCAGCTCCACCGAACACTTGAGTTGACGTTAATAATCCAGAGAAAGTGGCATAAGAGTCGCTAATATTCCCAGCTAAACCGATTGACTCAATAAGTGGTGGAAAAATACTAATTGGTAAATCAAACTTCGCCGCAATCACAGTACTCCACTCTTTTTGATTTTCATCCAGCATAACCGTCCCAGCTGCATCTGAGTATTCCATCGCAATTTTACCGGTCATTCGATACCGTAGATAATCCTTAGGCAGTAAAATTGTTTGAACTTTACTAAAAATTTGGGGTTCATTTTCTTTAACCCATAAAATCTTAGGTAACGTGAACCCTTCTAATGGCACATTCCGCGTAATATCAATAAACGCTTGACCCATCACATCTAGAATTTCTTCACATTGACTTGTTGTTCGGGTGTCATTCCATAAAATAGCCGGCCGCAATACTTGATTATTTTGATCCAATAATACCAATCCATGCATTTGCCCTGAATAACTAATCCCTTCGATTTCAGCTGGTTTTAACCCGTCTTTTAAAATTAATCGATCAATTGCGACTGTCGTGGCGGTTACCCAATCTTCTGGATTTTGTTCACTATACCCCGGCTTGGGTTGGGATAATGGATAATTATAACTTTGTTGGGCAACAATCATCCCAGTTTTATCAACTGCAGAAACTTTAACCGAACTCGTCCCTAAATCGACGCCTAATACGTAGCTCATAAAATAACCCTCTCTCTAATTTTTAACCTAACAAATAAACGGGACCAGGACAAAAGTCATTTTGTCTCAGCCCCGTCTTAATATCTAACTCTAATTATCTATTGACTCGCGCGCTTTTTTAATTAGCGACCCAAAACAGTGTAGATGTAATTATTGAGTGTTGATTTTAATTGTTCCAGATGACCTGATTTGGTTGCAGCAATCAATTCTGATTGTGGCTTGTCAATAATATAGTTTTCGAAATCCTTGAAGGTGACTTTACCAGCTTCAAAATCTGCACCAATCCCGGTCTTAAATGAACTATAACGGTCATCAAGTACATCTTCAAAAACCCGATCCTCGATTAATTTATTGGCAACCAACAATCCAGCTGCATAAGTGTCCATCCCTGCTGCATGTGCGAAGAACAAATCTTGCATATCAAATGATTGACGACGTGGTTTAGAATCAAAGTTCAACCCACCAGTTGGTAAACCACCATTTTTCAACATTTCATACATAACTAATGTTGCTTCATAAATATCATTAGGGAATTCATCAATATCCCAACCAATTAATTTATCACCCATATTAGCATCTAGTGAACCCAACAATCCAGCATCACGCGCAACCCGCACTTCATGTTCATACGTATGTCCCGCTAAGTATGCATGGTTACCTTCAAGGTTTAACTTGAAGTCTTTTTCAAGACCATAAGTCTTCAAGAAAGCAATGGTTGTTGCAGCATCAGTATCATATTGATGTGACGTAGGTTCTTTTGGTTTAGGTTCTAACAAGAATTGACCTGTATAACCAATTTCATTTGCATAATCTTTTGCCAAGCGGAAGAATTTCGCAATGTGGTCTTGTTCTAACTTCATATCAGTGTTCAATAATGATTCGTAACCTTCACGACCACCCCAGAAAACGTATGATTCTGAGTTAACACGTTTAGCAATTTCCAGTGAATGTTTAATCTGAGCAGCTGAATAAGCAAAAATATCAGCAAATGGGGCCGTTGCACCCCCAGCAACAAAACGTGGGTTTGTGAAAAGACTTGATGTATTCCATAAAACTTTCTTACCCGTTTCTTGCATTTTAGCAACAATCTTATCAACCACAATGTCTAAGTTCTGATTCGTTTCACGCAATGTGTTCCCTTCAGGTGCTAAATCGCGATCGTGAAAAGCAAAGTATTCGACATTCATTTTATCTAAGAATTCAAATAAATAGTCAACCTTTGCTAAAGCTTGTTCCATTGGATCTTCAATATTATCCCATGGCCGTTGTGCAGTCCCATCTCCAAATGGGTCAACCAATCTTTGATCCATTGTATGCCAATAAGCCACAGAGAATTTTAGCCATTCACTCATTTTTTTACCGTTAACAACTTGATCTGGATTGTAATAGTGAAAACCATTACCAGCTTTCAAGCCTTTTTCATTGCCTACATAAACCATTCTTTCTTGATTAAATAATGTCATGCTTAGATCTCCTCTTTTACCATAAATTTTAGTTTTAAATCTGTTAACCCTAAGACTTTAATTATTATTTGTGCACATCCACCATACAATGTTGAATACTCAACATTATTACTCAAGATTATTGGTGTGTTTTTTAACGTCCCCTTTTCAAACGGAGTACGTATTTTAATTAACAGATTAGGTATCTCTTTTAATATATTGGCATTCATAAAAACAACATCTGGATCAAACGAGACGATTACATTGTTTACTAATCGGCTGATATCTAAGCAAAAATTATCAAGAATTTCTAAAACAACTTTATCTTGATTTTCGTACATTTGTTTAACTAAAGGCAGATTGATATATTCCAATTTCTTTGCTTTTTTTATGTGCTCCAAAACAGCATCTTGGGAACAATAGTCTTCTATTTTATTATCATTCAATAATGAAGATCCCTGACGATCAAAAATAACAGTCTGTCCAATCTCACCAGCCTCACCATTATGACCACGATGTAGTTTTCCTTCAATAATGATACCCGCACCTATTCCTTTATGAATACTAATACTAACCGCATTTTGAATATTACCTGTACTAAAATCACGTTCATATATTGCTGTCAGATTAGCTTCATTTTCTAATAGAATCGGAACATCATATTTGTACTTCAAGACCTTCTCAAGATTTATATTTTGCATATCAATAAAGGGCGAATAACGAATTTTATTGTGCTTTACAATCCCATGAATCGCAACAGAAATCCCCAATAGGTTACTTTCCTGTTTTTCTTTCTGCTCATCAATAAAATTCATTATTACTGTTAGCATTTCATTAATCTGATTATTAGCCACCCGAATATCCAGACTAACAAGTTTTTCACCATTAATAGACATCGTCATTAGAGATACCATCTTATATCCTAGGTCAACACTAACAATAAACCCATATTCCTTATTTATTTCTAACAACGAGGGCTTACGTCCACCTTGTTGGGTGCTTGTCCCTTCACCGACCTCTTTTAGTAATCCAGTTTCCAAAAATTTGTTAGCAATCTGCGAAACCGTCACCTTATTTAGTTCCACCTGTCTTGCAATTTCACTCTTTGAAATTAATTCAGCAGCATATACCGCTTGTAAAACAGATTTCTCATTTGCTGACCGCATCATTGCCTTATGAATTACCATTATATTTCACTCCATTGACGAACTCATTCTTCGCTATTTTCTTTCGAATGTTTTAATTCTAGATCATTTTGCATCTTTGTTTCAACATTATCTACTTTATAGAATATCAAAGCAATAGCTGATAAACCAAACCCAATTATTGGAACCCAGATATAATTAGCTTCAATCGCCTTTAAAGCTCCAGCAGATTGAGAAGCATTTGCGACATAATCGCCCATACTTAAGATAGCCCCTGTAATCGCACCACCAATTCCCATACCTAATTTGGCGCTAAAGCTTGAGAATGATGTCACAATACCTTCTGCACGAACACCATTTTTCCATTCGCCATAATCAACTGAATCGGCTAACATAACCGCGATAAGCCCTGAAACAAAACCAGTTCCTAAATAGCCAACGATTGTTGCAACAACAATAATTGGAACACTAAGTGCATGCGCTCCCACACTTAAAATTAATTGTCCAACTATTGCTAAAGCCATACCAAGAAGCATCGTATTTCTCTTACCAATTTTCTTGGCCGTCATTGGTGTTATAACTACAGCAAGTAACGCAACAATTTGTAATCCTAAAATAAATGATGCTAAGCCCGCATTGTGCATATTATATTTAAAAAAGTAAACTGTTACTTGAGATTTAGTTTGCATTCCTAACCAATATACAAAATTAATGAAAATTACAATTGCCCATGGCCAATTCTTTTTTAGTGCCTTCAACGATTCTTTAACTGGAATAGATTTTTTTGAAGATTTTGTTTGAATTCTTTCTTTAGTATTTGCAAATGTAATTAGTAATAAAATAGCTGCTATTGTGGCCAATAACAAGACACTCCAAAAGAATCCCTTTTGTTCATTTCCTTGACCAAATGCTTTGACCATTGGTAATGCCGCAACCGTAACGATAGTCGCCCCAGCAGTCCCAAAAAATTGGCGAATTGTACTTAATGTAACACGTTCATTAGGATTATTAGTTAAACTTGGCAAAATAGATGTAATGGGAATGTTAACAGCTGAGTAAAGAATGTCTACGCCAATGTAAGTAATGTATGCCCAAACAATTTTCCCCGACATACTAATATCTGGCGTCGTAAAACATAGTACACAAAATACAGCAAATGGAATTGCAAACCATAAGAAGTATGGTCTACTCTTCCCCCATCTAGTATGTGTATGATCAATCATAATTCCCCAGAACGGTCCATCTACTGCATCGACGATTCTTGCTACCAAGAATAACGTTCCGACTGCTGCTGCAGTAATTCCGAAGACATCAGTGTAGAAATACATTAAATAAGTCCCTACCATTTGAAAAGCTAGGTTGCACGCAAAATCACTAACAGCATAACTAATACGTTCTTTCCATGGCACTAAATTTGGCATTTGCATATGTTTCACCCTTTTCTAATTAATATAAAAATGAAGTTGGTTAGTTTTATTTACAAACACATAATCCTCCTTAATGTTATTTTTGTCAAGCGCTTTCTTTTATTTTAAATTACCCTTGACTAAAGATTTGAATTCGTTTACAATGCATCACGTAAGGTTCGTTAGTTTTATTTACAAATTGAATGGAGGTTAACATATTATGAAATTTACAAATGGTTATTGGTTAACACGTGATGGGCTAGAAATTAATAACCCACAAGAAGTTTATGACTATGAGGTGAAAGACAAAGATGTCACACTTTATTCACCTTATAAGAAAATTAACGACCGGGGTGATACATTAAATCTCGGAATGTCCACTATTAAGGTAACTTCTCCACAAAAAAACATTATTGGTATTAAAATAACTCATTTTGATAAATTACCAACCGGTCCCAATTTTGAAATCAATGATCAAGAACAAAAACTGGAAACTAAGATTCATGACGACCAATTATCCGTTAAATCTGGTGAATTAACAGCAAACTTCCCATTAAATAAAAAGGATTTTAAAATTGATTTTACTGTAAATGAAAAAACAATTACTAAATCCGAATACGGTGCCCAGGGTGAAATCACAGATCACAACACTAGCAAACACTATATGCGTGAACAACTCTCTTTGGATATTGGAGAAATGGTTTACGGGCTCGGCGAACGTTTTACACCATTTATCAAGAACGGTCAAACAGTCGATATTTGGAATAAAGATGGTGGCACAGGTAGTGAACAATCATACAAAAACATCCCATTTTATCTAACCAATAAAGGTTATGGTGTTTTCGTAAATCACCCAGAAAACGTTTCTTATGAAATTGCTTCAGAAAATGTTTCAAGAGTACAATTCAGCGTTTCCGGTGAATCATTAGAATACTTCGTCATTTATGGACCAACCCCTAAAGAAATATTAGAAAACTATACAACCTTAACTGGTAAACCTGCTCTTCCACCCGCATGGTCATTCGGACTATGGCTTTCAACTTCATTTACAACAGATTATAGTGAAGAAACTGTTATGAAATTTATTGACGGTATGCAAGAACGTGATATTCCATTAGATGTATTTCATTTTGATTGTTTTTGGATGAAAGGATTTGAATGGACAAGTTTTGAATGGGACAAAGAACAATTTCCTGATCCCAAAGGAATGTTGAAGAGAATCCATGATAAAGATTTAAAGGTATGTGTATGGTTAAATCCATATATTGCACAAAAATCACGTCTATTTAAAATTGGTCAAGAAAAGGGATACTTTATTAAACACAGCGATGGAAATGTTTGGCAATGGGATTTATGGCAAGCTGGTCAAGGCATCGTAGATTTTACAAATCCAAAGGCTGTTGAATGGTACAAAGATTATTTGCGTGAGCTCATGGATATGGGAGTTGATGCATTCAAGACCGACTTTGGTGAAAGAATCCCTACAGAAGACGCTGTCTACTTCGATGGTTCTGATCCCGAAAAAATGCATAACTTCTACACTTATCAATATAACAAAGCTGTCTTTGATGTTATTTTAGAAAAGAAAGGTAAAGACGAAGCTGTACTGTTTGCACGTTCCGCAACAGTTGGATCGCAAAAATTTCCTGTTCACTGGGGTGGTGATAACCTTTCTCGTTATACATCTATGGCCGATTCACTACGTGGTGGTCTATCCTTCTTACTTTCTGGTTTTGGTTTCTGGAGTCATGACATTGGCGGCTTTGAAGACAATGCAACAGCTGATATTTACAAACGTTGGACACAATTTGGTCTTCTTTCCTCCCATAGTCGCTACCATGGTAATATTGAATACCGTGTTCCTTGGAATTATGATGATGAGGCAGTCGATGTTACTCGTAAATTTGTTAAAAATAAATTAGCATTAATGCCATATTTATATAATGCAGCAGTTGATACTCATAAATCAGGCGTTCCTCTAATGCGCCCAGTATTTATGGAATTCCCAGAAGATGAGAACAGTTATCGACTTGATACTCAATACATGCTTGGGAATAATTTAATGGTTGCCCCAATATTTAATGAACAAGGTTCTGTTAAATATTACTTACCCGGTGGTCAATGGACAAATATCCTAACAAATCAATATTATGATATTCAAGATAATGGTCAATGGATTAATGAACAGTATGACTATCTCAACCTCCCCTTATTAGCACGGGAGAATAGTATCCTGCTGATGAATCCTGAAGCAAAGCATGCTAACTATGACTATTTAAATGCACCTGAGTTACATCTCTTCCAAATGACTAACGGTACTCACGACCAACCAGTCGTCGATAACCATGGTAAAAAAATCGGTCTTATTACTATCGGACGTCATGGTAATGAATATACAATTAATACTCAAGTTCTAAATAATCCACCTATTTTATTTATTCATGAAAAAGATACAGTGGAAAAGATCACGTTAACTGAAGCAGAACAAAAAATTACATTATCGTAATTTAAGAAAAAAGCATCGAACAAAATTTGTTCGATGCTTTTTTAGTCCAGCTTCACCTATAATTACTAATTCTTCCACCATTATTAATTAATTTATCCTCACCTTTATATGTATTTGGGTTACATTTATTCATCCTCCTATAAGGTCATCTCTCAAAATATCCACAAAATTTTTTATCATTTTTTCTATGTACAAAAAGCCCTACCGGAATACGGTAGGGCTTTTCGTTGTGTGGGGTTGCTATTAATATTATTTTTGGTACATCCTTAGTGTAGCAAAACCTGGGTAGCATTCCAGTTACAAGTTCGGCGAATTGTTCGGAAAGTGAACAATATCCCTAAATTGTTTAGTCACTTTTAACGATTTGCTCAAGTTGCTTCAAATTAAAGCATAATCGTTCATCAATCACCTCAGGAGCAGTCTGCAGATTATTTTCAAACCAACGATCCAATTGTTGAATGAGTGCACCACTATAAAAATCTTCCAAATGATTCAACTGAACTATCGTATACCGCTCTTGATATTGACCAAGTGCTTTGTGAATCGTTTGTTTCATGACTCGCTCAAAAAAACGACACCGCTCTGGATAATCGGCTAGATGGTACAAGTTCAAACAAAATAGTTGATATTGCGCAATAAATTCTACAACCGCATGACATCCAGATTCCCAATTTCCCTTTTCGATGCTTTCATCAACTTTTTGGATAATTTGTTGTTCCAAAGTCCAGCAAAATAAGCCGCACATACCTGTTGGAAAATGATTATAAAAAGTCGTTCGTGATAAATTAGCCGTCTTCAAAAAAGTTGCGACCGTTAATTTAGAAGCTTTTTGATCCATTAGTAATTCAATCAAAACCATCGCCATATATTGTTTGGTTGTATATCGTCGCGTCATGTCCTCACCCATTCTTCTTACTATTGTTAGTTTACCAACAAATATTAACTAACTACATTATTATTAACAAAGACTAATTTTACAATCATGAAACCGTTATCATTTTGTTATTAATTACACAAAAAAGTGATGTGCCTAAAATTAGCACATCACTTTCTTGTAATTATTTTTCTAAACCTTCCGCAACTGCTTCTGGATAATTAGCTGTAACAATCGCAGCACACCGCGCACAAAGCATTGGGAATTTAGCGTCTGACCCAACGTCTGTCTTAATCATTCGACACCGATCACAAACGTCACCCTCAGCATGCGCAACACTGACCGCAATACCATCAAATTGGGTTGCTTCTGTTGGAACATCGGCTGATTGATCCGCAATTGTTAATTGTGAGACAATCAATAATTGTTTTACATCAGCATCTAATGAAGCTAATAAAGCAGCATTGGCTTCGTTTGGATAAAGTGTCACGGCCGCTTCTAATGACTTACCGATGACTTTGTCCATCCGGGCTGTTTCGAGGGCTTTTAAAACAGCATCCCGAATCCCCATGAAGGCGTTCCAAGTTTCAACCAAATCTTCTTCACCAGCAAAGTGTGCCACTTCTGGCATTTCAGCTAATTGAACGAAGTCTTCTGGTTCGTGTAAATAACTCCAAATTTCTTCAGCTGTATGTGGCAAGATTGGTGTCAATAACTTCGTCAAGGCTACTACTACTGCATAGAAAACCGTCTGCATGTTACGCCGTGGCGCATCATTTTGACCATCGATATAAACAACGTCTTTGGCGAAGTCTAAATAGAAGGCTGATAATTCGTTCGTCAAGAACATGTTGATTGTCTTATATACAGTTGCAAAATCGTAAGCATCATAAGCTGCTTTACAACTTGCGATGATTGCGTTTAAACGAACCAACATGAACTTATCAACTGAACCCAATTCTGCGTAATCCACTGTGTCTTTAGCAGGATCAAAATCGGTTGTATTCGCAATCATGAAACGCATCGTATTCCGGATCTTCCGGTAAGCTTCACTGACTTGTTGGAAGTTTTCCATTGTGACTTTCACATCTGAGCTCGCATCAACTGAAGCCACCCAGAGACGCACAATATCCGCCCCCATTTGTTTGATAATCTTTTCAGGTAAAATTGTGTTGCCAAGTGATTTACTCATCTTACGACCATTACCATCCAAGACGAAGCCTTGTGAAATAACCGCCTTGTAAGGACTCACTTTGCCAACCGCCACACTGGTAATTAAACTTGAGTTAAACCAACCACGATATTGATCGGAACCTTCTAAGATTAAGTCTGCAGGGTAAGTTAATTCATCACGCGCTGCTAAAACAGCTTGGTGTGATGAACCTGAATCAAACCAAACATCCATGATGTCTTTTTCTTTTGTAAATTCACCATTTGGACTCCCAGGATGGGTAAAGCCAGCTGGTAATAAGTCCTTAGCGTCCCATTCAAACCAAACGTTTGAACCGTGTTCCGCAAAGAGTTGTGCCACCCGTTCGATTGTTTCTGGTGTGATGATTTCTGTCCCGTCTTCAGCGTAGAAAATTGGTAATGGCACACCCCATGCCCGTTGACGCGAAATCACCCAGTCGCCGCGATCGCGAATCATGTTGTAAAGACGGGTTTTACCCCATTCTGGCATGAAGTCAACTTTTTCGATTTGTGCTAAAATTTGATCGCGGAATGCATCGATCGAAGCAAACCATTGGGCGGTTGCCCGGAAGATAACGGGTTTTTTAGTCCGCCAATCATGGGGATAACTATGGGTAAAGAAATCGAGTTTCAACAATGAGCCATTCTTTTCAAGCGCTTCTGTGACCATTGGGTTGGCTTTATCGTAATAAACACCTTCAAAACCAGGCGCATCTTCAGTCATTATCCCTTTGCTATCAACGACGGAAAGAACAGACAACTTGTATTTAATCCCAGCATTATAATCGTCTTCACCGTGACCTGGTGCCGTATGCACCAAACCAGTTCCGGCATCCAACGTGACATGGTTTCCCAAGATAACTAATGATTCACGGTCGTATAATGGGTGGCGAGCGGTCATTAATTCCATGTCAGCCCCCTTGAAAGTCTTCAAGATTTCAACTGATTTCCAACCTAGGAGATCAGTCATCTTGTTCAAACGTTCTGCAGCGACAACGTATTTTTGACCATCAGCTAAAAATTGAACGTAATCAAAAGCGGGATTAACTGCAATTCCTAAGTTAGCCGGAATCGTCCATGGCGTAGTTGTCCAGATGATGAATTTTGTATCAGCATCTAATAAGTCTTTACCATCGACCACGTTAAACGCAACGTACATTGAGGGTGACTTAATGTCTTTATATTCAATTTCAGCTTCCGCTAAGGTTGATTCTGATGAAGGTGACCAGTAAACGGGTTTCTTACCTTTATAGATATAGCCTTTTTTAGCCATTTCACCAAAAACACGAACTTCTGCCGCTTCAAAGTCGGCAGTTAACGTAATATATGGATTATCCCAATCAGCAGAAATTCCTAGCCGTTTGAAGTCTTCGCGTTGTTTGTTGACTTGTTCCATGGCATAGTCATAACAAAGTTTACGATAATCAACAAGGCTCATTTCCTTGCGCTTGATGCCTTTTTTAGCCAAGGCTTGTTCGATTGGCAGACCATGCGTATCCCAACCAGGAACAAAAGGCGCCCGGAATCCGTTCATTGATTTATAACGGATGATGATATCTTTACTAGTTTTGTTTAAAGCATGCCCCATATGGATATTGCCGTTCGCAAATGGTGGTCCGTCATGAAGCACAAATGAAGGTTTACCTGCATTTAATTTTTGCCGTTGTTGATAGAGGTTATTATCGGTCCAACCTTTTTGCCAATCGATTTCACGATTAGGTAAACCTGCTCGCATTGGAAAAGTAGTTTTCCCCAAGTTTAATGTTTCTTTAATCCGCATCAAATCACTCCTTTATTTTTAAAAACAAAAAAAGATCCCGCCCTGAATAGGACGAAATCTTCGTGGTACCACCTAAATTTGAAGGCCGTAACCTTCCTCAACATGCCATAACGCGCATTAAGCGTCTCAGATTACTAGATTTCATCTGAAAATAAAATAAGGTGATACATCGCTAAACAGAGCATTATCAACCTTGCACCATCGTTGACTCGCTTAAATGATATTTTGCTTGCTAATCCTTATTTAAATCGGTTACCTGGGGTTCAATTGGATTATATACACCTGTCTCAGTTGCATTATCTTCATCAGAATCTTCGCTTATGTCACCAGCTACTTTATCAACGCCATCGTCTTCAAGTGGTTCTTCTTCACCAGGAAAGACAATCGTTTGTGTGGTTGCCCCATCATCGGTCGCAATTTCACCCCAAGGTTTAACTTCTGCATCCGATTTTACTTGATTTCCACCTTGATTGTCAAGGTCCGTCATATCAATTTCAGCAGAAAGCGCTTGATGATCAGCTAAATCATCTTTAGCTAATAAATCAGTCCATTCAGGACTCTTGACCACTTCTAGTTGTGATTCAAGCATCACTTGTAATCTTTGCCGGAAAATCCTTGTTTGTTTCTTCAAATCATCGGTTTCGATCGCAATTTGTTTAGCACGTTCAGTTGCATCATCAATGATATGATTTGATTTTTCAGTTGCATCGTCCAACATTGATTTTGCATTCTTTTCTGATTCAGTTTGGATCATTTCAGCTTCTTTTTTAGCATTATCTTTTACTCGATCAGCAGCTTCTTGGGCAACAATAATTGATTGATTCAATGCATCTTTCAATTCATTGAAATATGTTACCTTTTCATCACTTGATTTTAATTCCGCTTTTAAACTATCATTTTCCGTTAAAACGGATTCGTAGTCTTTAATCACTTGATCTAAAAAATCATTGACTTGATCCGGATTGTAACCGCGCATTTTTGTGTTAAATTCTTTGTTATGAATATCTAAAGGTGTTAAAACCATTTTTGAAATTCCTCCATCTTTTCAGCAATTATTTTCTCAAAATTCCAAGGGTCACACGATATTTTTCTTTACGAGTCTGGCCATCAATTGATTGAAGCTGAATCCGGCCAAAACCACGAACTGAAACAATATCTAATAGGGCTAACTCGAAATCCGGTTTATCAAATGCTTGCCAATTAAGTTTAACCTTATTGGCTTGAATTAATTCTTTAGCACGTTGCCGCGACAATTTGTAAACAGTTGCAATGATTGTATCCAAGCGAAAAGAGCTGACGGTTGTTTGCTCAAATTGCCATGCATCTTTGGGCGTCACTAACTGGGGATAATCGCGAACTTCCAAATGAACAGTGACCCGACCAATTTTCGTAATCTGTTCTTCGACATAACTCGCCATTTTTTTAGTTACAAAAAATTGCCAGCGTGCTTCATCCGTCATGATATCGCCAAATACATCACGATCAATCCCAGCATTCACTAAAGTTCCAAGCACCTTACCATGCGATAATTCCACAAATTTTACTGGATAACGAATTTCAAATAATTGAATCTCAAAATCAGTTTCAGTCGGTATAAAATACTCTGGTGCAATAATCGCTCGTTTACGTTCTGCAGCATTATAACCGCCATTAAAATGGTAACGAATATCACCTTTTTCTCCAACCAACATCTGCAAAATGAACGCTTGGCGCGGATCTAAAAAAGCAGTTAAGATTGGCCGGTATTCGGTCTGTGCTTGTTCTATCCAATCCAAAACTTGCGCGACAAACGGCGCCTCACTTTTTCTAAAATGTTGATAAACATCTGCTTGATTGGCCATTTTTACATCCCCAATAATAATTGAGCTAAAGTTGCAAGTCCACGTTCAACCAAATATAAGAAGATAAATGCGACAATTGCAGAAAAGCCGATTCCACCAATTGCAGGAATGAAACGATCAAAGATTGCTAAGAAAGGTTCAACTAACTTAGCAACCAAGCGCCCTAACTTACTGTGCATTGCCTCTGGAATCCATGTTAATAAACAATAGATGAAGACAATTCCGCTATAAATTCGCACCGCATACATCAATATCAAGAGCACATAAAATAAAATCAATTGCACCTAGTTCACCTCAATATCAAAATCATTTTGATCGACGATATCCGAAAGATTACCGTCGATTTCATAGTTCGGTGGCGTACATAAGAAAATCTGATCGCCGACTCGTTGAATTTCACCGTTAATTGCAAATACCGTTCCAGTTAAAAAATCAACAATTCGCGTTGCTTGTGTGGCTTCAATTCTCGTGAAATTGACAATCACTGCCTTATTTTCAAGTAGGCTCTTACCAACTTTCTTGGCATCCGAATAAATCCGTGGTTCACATAGAACAATTTTATTCATTTTATTGGCTCCCGCAGCTTGCATTGAGACGACGTTACTTGGGCGAACACTAGTTTCGCCATCATTGGTGACAGCTGCAGTTTCTTGTGTATTAGCATATTCATCTTCGTCTGTCATCCCGAAAAAACTGCTAAGACTAAACTTACCTGCCATGAGTCATCCTCCTTAGTTATTGCGACGCCGTTTAAAGAATGGTGGCACATCATCCCCATTTTGATTATCTTGTTTAGCGTCATCTGCTTGTGCGGTTCGTTTAAAAATATCAAAATCTTTCTTTTCAATTTCATCGAACTTTTCAGTCGCTTGAGCTTGTTGACGCGCACTTGGTTCACGACGCATATCCCAATCAACAAATGGATCATCAGTTGATTCGGATTTCGTAGTAGCATTGGATGCTGTCTTTGATACTCCAGTCCCATTCGCCGGACGCCGTTTACTATTATCTTCATCAATTCCAGTTGCAATCACAGTGACTACAACTTCATCACCTAGATTTTCGTTAATTGAAGTCCCAAAGATTAAGTTAACATCATTGGTAGCCGCTTGTTGTACAATTCCAGCAGCATCCTGTGCTTCAAATAATGATAAATCCGGTCCACCGGTAATGTTTAATAGGACTTGTTCAGCACCATCAATTGAAACTTCCAATAATGGTGATGAAATCGCCTTTTTCGTGGCTTCTGCCGTCCGGTTTTCGCCAGTTGCAGATCCAATTCCCATCAAGGCTGACCCTTGGTTAGCCATCACCGTTTTAACATCGGCAAAGTCCAGGTTAACAAACCCTGGCGAGGTAATTAAATCAGAAATTCCTTGGACCCCTTGACGTAAAACATTGTCAGCTTCTTTGAAGGCTTCCATCATTGGTGTCTTCTTATCAACAATTTCGAGTAAGCGATTATTGGCAATAATGACCATTGTGTCAACATGTTGCTTTAACTCAGCAATCCCCGCAGCGGCATTTTTGCCACGTTTAGGACCTTCAAATGTAAATGGGCGGGTCACAACGCCCACCGTCAAAGCACCTAAATCTTTAGCAATTTTAGCAACAACTGGGGCAGCACCAGTCCCAGTCCCACCACCCATGCCGGCGGTGACGAAAATCATGTCAGCCCCTTTTAAGGCTTCGGTGAGGACTTCTTCACTTTCTTCAGCAGCTTTTTGCCCAATTTCAGCAGTTGCCCCAGCCCCAAGACCACGAGTTAACTTTGGCCCTAATTGGATTTTGGTTTCTGCTTTTGAATCTTCAAGTGCTTGAACGTCAGTATTAGCCGCAATAAAATGAACGCCTTTAACACCTTCATTAATCATTCTGTTAACAGCATTACCACCAGCACCACCGACACCGATGACTTTAATAATTGCGCCGCTATTTTCTTGTGTCGCATCTAATGAATATTCCATCTGTTCTTCCTCCTGTTACGACTAGCCCTTATTCAAAAAAGTTGCTAAAGAAATTTTTCAGGCCTTCGAATGCATTTTTTGATTGATTTTTAGGTTTGGTTTGCTTGCTTGGTGTTGCTTTGGTTGTTACTCGTGGTTTCAACGTTGACTTCGTAACTGTTTGATTTAATTCAGCCTGTGCTACATTTCCAAGTGCGCCTTGGACCAACCAATCAACTTCCGACAAGTTAGCTATGTAGTTAATTAAACTCAACCCTTGGGCAAACGATGGATGTCGCAAACCCATTTGATCTGGAATATATAATTTAACAGGGCAATCGAAACTTTCCTTAGCCAAATCGACAACTCCTGGTAAGGCTGTAACGCCCCCAGTCATAATAATTCCGCCTGGCATATCAAAGGCGTGTACCTTATCTAATTCAGTTTTTAACCGGTCAAAAATTTGCATTGCACGTGCTTCGATAATCTCTGCTAATTTTTTTTCGGTTACTTGTACAGGTAATGCTTGACCGACAACTTCAATTGGAATTTGTTCCGCTTCTGAAGCCACTAGTGAGTCCGCATTTCCATAGTCGCGTTTCACTTTTTCAGCATTTTCAAGCGAAGTGTTTAAGACCACAGAAATATCCTTGGTCATATGGTCGCCACCTTCTTGATCAATGGCTGTAAATTTTAATTGGTGATCGTGAATTACTGCAGCCGTACTTTGGCCACCACCAAGGTCCACAACGATTGCACCAAAATCTTGTTCGCCATCTGTTAGCGCCAGCTTACCGAGCGCTAATGGGTTCACTACGAGTTGTGATAGTGTTAATCCCGCTTTTTCAATACATTTTCGTAAATTATGAATCATTGTCTTAGGTGCGGTGAACAAAATACCATTCATTTCAAGCCGCACACCCATCATCCCACGGGGATCTTGAATCCCATCAAAACCATCAACTGTAAAAGATTGCGGTAAAATCGTTAAAATTTCACGTTCTGGTGGCAGATTACGCACCAAGGCAGCGCTAGCGACGTCTTGGACATCTTGTCCAGTAATTTCTTTTGATTGATCAGAGACCGCGATCATGCCTTGGCACTCTTCAATTTGTAATTGATTGGCTGGAATTCCAGCGACAACCTGATTAATTTCAATATTTGCTTTTTGCTCTGCCTGTTGGACAGCTTGCTGAATTGCAGCAACCGCTTGATCGATATCGACAATGGTCCCCCGACTTAAACCGTTAGATCTTGCTGATCCAACACCAATCACATTTAATTGTTTATTAATTGACTCTGCGACAATTACCTTAATTGAAGTAGTTCCGACATCAAGGCCAACATATATTTTTGAATTCTCCATTAAGTGAGTGGAACCTCCTTACATTCAATTAGAATAAAATGATTCCTATTCTAAATAGTACCACATTTCGACTAGATTTAGAAAGCCAATCCCATCTTTTTGAATACTGTTAACTATTTTTTGAGTGAGTTTTCTTTTGAATTATCAAATAATTTAGCGTAAGCGCCAACTTCGAGGTCAATTCGACCTTTGCCCCCCATTTGTTTGGCAAGGGTTGGATAATATTTAATTTTTTTGGCAAGTGTCCGCAAATCACCAACAATCTCATTGCCATCATTCATATATAAATGTACTTGGTAAGGATTATGATGTTTAGCAGTTAAGCGAATCTCTGAAACAGCACTTTGCACACTTTTGGGAAAAGCCTGATATAATTTTAGTCCTTGTTTCAAAAAAGCATCGTTTTTAAATTGACTATAAACAGGGCTGTTTCCCAGTGACTGGGCCATCTTTGTAGTTAAAATAGTCCCGTTTTCTAGAATCGGATAATATTGACGGTGTCTGACAAGATAGCCCACCGTCGGATATTCAGTCACTGTGAATGTCAGTTGATTAAAATGTGTTAACCCCACGTTTACCCGTTTAACTTTTGGCAGTCGTTTGTGAATTTGTGAGGCAGTCGTTGGCGCACGCCATATTTGTACAAGGGCATTATCACCAATTTGAATTCCACTAGCGTTAATCACCTGTTGCTCAGGAACCGATTTGGTGCCCTTGACGGTCATTTGTTGAATGTCGCTGATCGGTGCTATAAAGTACATTGAAACACAAGCGCCCACTGTAAAAATGATCAATAAGCTGATCAACCGCCACTTCGTCTTAGCTGTCCGTTGTGCTTTTAAACGCGGTAGTCGATCACTAATTGTTGGTCGGCCTGGTGTTAGACGTTGTCGGCGCTGTTTCTTCCATCGTTTCAATTGGTAAGTTCGCCAAACCGTTAGAAGCTGGAGCGGATCGTGCGACCCATTTTTAGTTGTTTTTTTCTTCAAGTCATCCGCCCCTTTTTTTCTAAATGATACTATTAATAACTTCAATTACACGATCTGCAGCATCTGGAATTCCGATTTTCTTAGCCGCTTTAGCCATTGCTTGCTGACTATCCGGGGTTGCCAACAGTGAATCTAACGACTGCACTAACTTAGCACCAGTCAATTGTGTCTCGGGAATTAAAATTGCTGCGTCATCTTTAACGAGACTTTCAGCATTTTTCGTTTGATGATTATTAGTCACATAAGGACTTGGAATTAAAATCGACGGAATTCCGAGGGCTGTGATTTCAGCCAAACTTGTAGCCCCGGCTCGCCCTACAATTGCCTTCAAATCGGGTAGAATTTCAGGCATATTACTGATATATGGAACCACCGCTAAATTATCGTTAACGGTCATTGTCTTGAGTTGGGCTTGTACATCATCGAAATGCACCCGTCCAGAGACAAATAACACTTGATAATCACGGGTATTAAAAGCAGGCACTGCGTCAATAAAAGCCTGATTGATGCTCGGTGCGCCACGGCTCCCACCAAACACCAAAACCGTCGGACTGTCAGGCTTAAGTCCAAATTCATGCAAGCGTTCATTAGGCAACATACCGGCAACTTGTTGCGCACGCGGGTTCCCCGTCAAAACAATCTTATGCATTGGAAATTGATCACTGACTGATTCAAATGAAATCGCGACTTTATCAACGAAGCGTGCCAAGAATCGATTGGTAACGCCCGCTGCTGAGTTTTGTTCGTGAATCAACGTTGGTACTTTTAAACGACTGGCTGCATATAATAACGCACCAGAAACGTACCCACCAGTCCCCACCACAATATCAGGTTTAAAGGTTTTAATCATTGATTTTGCCTCTTTAACACTATGTAAAAAGAGACGAATTGTTTTAAGATTCGTTTGAAATCCGCTTATGTTCATTGACCGTTTAAAGCCTTGAATTTCCAACGTTTTAAAGTCAATCCCTTGCTCAGGCACAATTTTGCTCTCTAACCCGCGCTTGGTGCCCACGTATAAAACTGCATCCAATAAACCACGTTGCTGCATACGTTCAATTAAGGCTAAGGCTGGGTAAATGTGACCACCCGTCCCTCCACCAGATATCATTACTCTCATTTTAGAATCTCCAATTACTCTGTAATTTGTTGGACAGCTTTAATAAAGACATCGCCACGCTCTTCAAACGTCTTAAACTGATCCCAGCTTGCACATGCTGGTGATAGCAAGATCACATCTCCTGAAGCACTTGCCGCATATGCTGCCGGAACTGCATCAGTTAATTGATCAACAATTTTGATGACTGGAATCCTGGCTTCACGAGCTGTTTGTGCTAGTAATTGTTTCGTTTCACCATAGAGGATAATCGCCTTCACATGCTCTTTTAAAAGTGGTAAGAGCGGTTCAAACGTGAATCCACGATCAAGGCCACCGGCAAGTAATACGATTGGTTGTTTAAAACTCTTCAATGCGACCTCTGTAGCTTCCATATTGGTGGCTTTCGAATCATTATAAAAGCGCCGCCCTTGGTAACTGGTCACAAATTGCATGCGATGTTTAACCCCAGTAAAGGTGGTTAAAACTGACACTATCGCTGCATTTGATTGACCCATTAATTTTGCTGCCGCTATCGCCGCTAAGGCATTTTCAATATTGTGATTGCCAGGCACTTTAATATCGGCAACTGGCATAATCATGTCTTGTTGAAACCACAGTTGTCCATCTTTAACATAGGCCCCCGCTTCAGAGTTACCCAAACGTGAAAACGGAACAACTTTCGCTTTTGTTTGGTGACTCAATTCGCGTAATTCAGGTAAATCCCAGTTTACAACGAAAAAATCGTCAGCAGTTTGCTTTTGCACTAGGCGCATCTTAGCAGCCACATAATTAGCTCGCGAGCCATGATAGTCCAAATGTGCTTCATAAATATTCGTTAAAACGGCTACTTTCGGTTTAACTGTCGTAATTCCTAATAATTGAAAACTCGATAATTCTGTCACCATCACATCATGGGACGTTGCTTTTTGGACGACTGCACTCAGCGGATTTCCGATGTTGCCAGCCGCATAGGCCTGTCCTTGTTGGCGATTTTCATTTAGCATCAACGTAATTAACGTCGTTGTCGTGGTTTTACCGTTTGAACCGGTGACACTTACCCAAGGTGATTCAGAAACTTCATAGGCTAGTTCTGGTTCTGTTAAAACCGGAATATCACGCGCAATCGCCGCTTCAACCATTGGATTATCATAACGAATACCTGGATTCTTAAATAAATAGGCAAACTCATCCTGATCAAATAACGACAGCGGGTGGGAACCAGTAATTACAGTCGCCCCTAGCTCTCGTAACTGTCCCACCTGCGGGTTATCACCTTGTTCTTGATCGTCGTTAACAGTGACCTTCGCCCCTAATTTCAATAATAATCGCGCGGCATTAAAACCACTTTTACCTAATCCTAAAACTAAAACTGTCTGATTTTGATACTTTGTGTTGGCCTTCATTTAAATTCGCCCTCTTCTAAAAAATTAACAGATAAATTGTGGAACAGATGATACCAAATACCCAGAAGCTGATATCAATCCGCCATTCACTCCACCCTGACATTTCAAAGTGATGATGAATGGGACTCATCTTAAAAATCCGCTTATGAAATAGTTTGAATGAAGCAACTTGTAACATCACACTTGCCGTTTCGATGACATACACTAATCCGACTAATAGTAGTGAAAATTCCCGGTGTAATAAGATCGACATAGCTGCCAAAGCACCACCTAATGCAAGTGACCCGACATCCCCCATGAAGATTTGCGCCGGTTTTTTATTAAAGATTAAAAAACCGAGTAGGCCACCAATTATGCTTAGACCAAAGATTGCAACATCGACTTGATTTTGACGCAAAGCAATAATCGTGTAAGTTACAAATGAAATCGTTGCTAATCCGGCAACTAAGCCATCAATCCCGTCAGTTAAGTTAACAGCATTTGAAAACCCAACTAACCATACTAAGACGAATAAAGAAAAAAACCATTGACTTGAAATAGTCCCAAGCACTGGAATCTCGAGGGCCCTACTAAAGCCTTCATGAAAATAAACAATCAAGAAAACAATTCCGCCAATAATCTGACCACATAATTTTTGCCAAGCCCGTAAGCCTAAATTTTGCTTATGGAAAACCTTAATGAAATCATCTGCGAAGCCAAGCATCCCATATAAAACAAGAATAAATAAGGTAATTAATAAACTATTTGTTAATTTTTTTAAGAATAATCCTACCCAGATACTTGAAACAACCGCGGCAATAATGAACAAGAGTCCCCCCATGGTTGGCGTGCCATTTTTTTTAGCGTGCCACTTAGGCCCTTCTTCGCGAATTGTTTGTCCTTCTTTTTTTAACCGTAAATAACCAATAAAAAGCGGCATAAAAATCACCGTTATTACAAAACCACTCATTAATGGGACTAAAAATTGACCAGCTACCATTTCATAAACTCCTTTAATCGATCTTACTATTTTAATTGTACTTTAATATTTTTAACACCGTCTAACAATCCATTAGCTGCTAGACTCTGATGATACGCATAACCGCTACCTTTAATCTCGATTTCAATGCCTGTCAATTGGGCAAGCTTCAAGAGATCATTTTTCGACCAACCGGTGACATCCGGCATGGTCATTGCCCCGTTAGTCATTAGAATTACCCGTTGGTTCGGTAAAATAATACTACCGGCCTTGGGGAGCTGTTGAACCACTAAATTGCCACTGCCCACCAATGCTGTCTGCAAGCCCAAACTTGTTAATTTTTTTTGTGCGCTTGTCGTTGATTCACTGATGACTGAGGTCACCTTAACTTGTTGTTGCGGATCTTTCTCAGCTTTTTTAGTATATTCCAACGCCCGTTTCATCATCGGATTAAATATCTGTGCCAAAATATTCTCAGCACTGTCAGTCATATTCTGTGGCTGTTTCAGCGTCACATATAAAATATACTGGGGGTTATCAGCTGGCGCAATCCCGGCCACTGAGAAAATATAATTACTAGTCCCGGTTAAATAGCCACCATTAGGGTCGGTAATTTGGGCGGTTCCTGTTTTAGCCGCTACTCGATAACCCGGAATCTGATAAACCTGTCCCGTTCCATAATCTTGATAAACAACATCTTCCATATTTTGGAGCACGGATTTTGCCGTACTTGTTTTAATTGGCTTTCCAGCCTTAATTGGTTTTAATTGATGATCTTGATTAATACCGGATAAAATCTGTGGCTTAATCATTGTGCCATTATTGGCAATCGCACTGGTCATTTGGAGCATCTGCATCACGTTTACATTAATCCCTTGACCAAACGATGTCGTAGCTTGATCAAGTGGACGATCATATTGTAGGGTTCCTGCTGTTTCACCAGGTAATTTAATGCCAGTTGGTTTTAAGAAACCAAATTTCCGGATATATTCCTGCCATACTTTAGGTCCCATTGTTTGTTCGAGCTTAACCATCCCAACATTACTTGATCGTGCAAATGCTTGGCTGAGTGGAATCATACCCCACCCACTAGTCTGCCAATCACTAATCTTCTTATCACCAACTTCAATCGAGCCCGATTGATAGTACTGATTGGGATTATAGTGACCTGAATCAATTGCTGCTGCAAGTGTCGCAATTTTTAAAACAGAGCCTGGCTCATAGCCATCCTCAACTAAAGTGTCGCGCCAAATACTATCAATTCCTTTTTTGGTACTAGCATTAAAAGTTGGTCGCTGCGATGCAGCCAAAATCTCACCGGTTTTCGCATTCATTAAGACTGCATTCATACTCTTGGGCTGATATTTTTTATTGACATCCGTTAGTAGGCTTTCTAAGTATGATTGTAGCCGAGAATCTAATGTCAAGTATACATCTTGCCCATTTTTTGCGGTCTTAACTTTACTTTGCTTTTGATTAATTGCATAACCATAAGAATCACGGGCAAAATTTCGGTAGCCGTCTTGACCAGCCAGTTGTTTATTGAAATATTTTTCAATTCCCATCACGCCGACTAATCCTTGATTATTCGATTCTTTACCTTTAGGCGCTTGTGCAATACCAATTACGTGCGAAGCAAAAGTTCCATTGGGATACAAGCGCGTTGGCGACTCGTTGAAATAAATACCCGTTAAATGTTCCTTTTCAATTTTACGTTTAATGCTCAGTGATAGGTTTTGCCCTGCACCACCAAACTCAACTTGATAAGCAGCGCGATTAGCTGGTGTTAGTTGTTGATAAATCTTAGCTGCACTCAATGGTAGATAGTGGCTAAGCACTTTAGCCGTTTTTTTCTTATCAGTAACATATAACGGCTTTTTATTCGGGCCAACGTAATCATGACTCAACACCGCATAGACAGAATAAGCATTGATATCCTGTGCTAAAACATTGCCTAAAGAATCATAAATCGTTCCCCGCTGTGCATGAATCACTGCATCCGCCTTATATTTTTTCTGTGACCGTTTCGTTAAATTCACCCCTGCAATATGCCCAGTAACAGCGATATAAGCAAAGCGGCCGGCGAAAACTAGAAAAATCGCCGCGATAATTAGCAATAAAAGTCTGCCAAAAACGCGTCGATTCCGCCGTGGACTCTTACGTATCTTAACTGATTTCATTTAGACACGTTCCGAATATTATTTTCATTTAATTTAAGGTCATGTTTTTGGGCAAAGGCATTGAGCCGATCAGAACTGGTTAATTCACCAATTTCTTGTTTTAAATCATTGTTGTTAGCGCTCACTTGAGTCATCTTTTGAGTCGTGCTTTCTAGACCACGCTGTGCGTTAACTACGGCAATTTTCGTTGTTAATAAGCTAACTAGCATTGCAAAAAAAACAATCCCAATTATCGATGCCACTAATTTTTCAACAGCTGAAAAAGCCACTTTTTTAGACTGGCTGATAACCGCGTGTTTATGTATAGTTGATTGCGTTTCTAGCGGTGCTACTGGTGTTTCTAATTGACGTGCCGTGTTAGTTACCATCATCATCAATCCTTCTAGTCAGTTTCTTTTTGTTTTTCCGCAACTCGTAGTTTAGCGCTATGCGCGCGGTGATTCACTTCTAGCTCATCGTCCGTCGGTAAAATCGGTTTACGATTCACTAGTTTTAATACCGTTTGTTGTTTTTCTGGTAAAATTGGCAGTCCCTTCGGTAAATCTGGTAGCGTTGCTTGTTCTTTAAACATCGTCTTAACCAGTCGATCTTCAAGAGATTGGAACGTAATAACGCTAATCCGACCACCAATCTTAATTAATGGAATTGCTTGTTCTAAAGAATCTTCAATTGCACCTAGTTCATCGTTAACTGCAATCCGAATTGCTTGGAAAATCCGCTTAGCCGGATGACCACCCTTTCGCCTTGCCGGAGCTGGGATCGCTGATTTAATCAAATCAGCTAACTCAATGGTCGTTTCAATCGGTGCAATTATACGCTGTTGTTCAATTTTACGAGCAACTTGCTTAGAAAATTTTTCTTCGCCATAGCGAAAAAATATCTTAATTAATTGTTGATAAGTCCACTCGTTAACAACATTATAGGCACTCAAGGCTGCCCCTTGATCCATTCGCATATCAAGTGGCGCTTCTTTTTTATAACTAAACCCGCGTTGCGCATCGTCGAACTGTGGTGAAGAAACCCCTAAATCATATAAAATACCGTCAATCTTAGTAACACCATGTTCTGCAAGTGCGGCTTTTAAATAACGAAAATTACTCTTAATGAAGGTCACTTGCCCAGCCTCGGCATATTGTGCCAACCGCTGTTTACTGCTGGCTAAAGCGTGATCATCTTGATCAAACGAGTAAAGATGGCCAGTGGTCAACTGCGATAACAAATATTCACTATGGCCCCCACCACCCAACGTTGCGTCTACATAAACACCATCAGGTTGCACATTCAAGGCATCAACCGTTTCTTTCAATAGAACACTTTGATGTTTAAATGTCTCTGTCATCTACTTACCATCCTTCTAAAGATCAAAATCTAACATATTTTCTGCGATATCATCGAAATTTGCCTCAGCTTCTTCACTAAAGTGCAACCATTTTGACTGGCTCCAAATTTCGATCCGATTTGAAACCCCAATTAACACACAATCTTTTTCAAGATCGGCATGTTTAGCAAGGGTTGTCGGAATCGTTACTCGGCCCTGCTTATCTGGAGAACATTCGACAGCCGCTGAGTAGAAAAAACGGACGAACGCGCGGGCGTCTTTTTTTGCGAGGGGCAATTTCTTCAATTTCGCTTCCAATTGCTCCCATTCGCTGAGCGGGTACCCAAAAATACAATTGTCCATGCCACGAGTGAGTACAAATTCTGGTCCCAATGATTCACGAAATTTAGCCGGCATAATTAACCGACCCTTCGTATCAATTGTGTGATGAAATTCACCCATGAACATAACAATTCACCTCTTTACCCACCTTAACTGATTTTAGTCTACCACAATCCCCCACTTTCTACCACATTTTGCCTAAAAAAACCAAAATCTTATTATTTTAGAACTAACCCCACTTAAAGTGAAGCAGGCCTCCACTTTTATAACTCAAAAAAGCAGTCATTTATTTATCCAATTGACTGCTCGTATGTTGGTTTAACCTTAAGTGCTGTTTACACGCTAAAAAATAAGCGGTCGAGAATTTTATCTCGGCCGCTACTTTTAATTAATTTTAGAAATTTAAAATACCGGTTGCCGCTAATGAACCAAAAATAACTGAGCCTACTGTGGCGATCAACATAACCCAAACGAAAATTTTGGTAATCCGACTAAACGTACTTGTTTGCTTCTTCAATTATTTCACCACCTAGACTTTTTGCTTATCAGCAGTTTACACCGAATTACCTCAAAGTGCAACTCAGTCCTTTTTATCTTTTCCCAAAGACGGTACAATAGAGATATTAACTTTCGAGGTGATTCAAATGCCACTTACAACCACGCTTTTATTTGCAAGCTTACCGTTAATCTGTTTAGCCATTGGTTACGGATTAAATTGGTTAGCCCGCCGTTTATTCAAATATCGGTTGCCACTAGTCGATTTATTGCCAATACCGTTATTAATCAGCGCTGTTTACCTAAGTCTGCCCGTTTTTCGTAAAGCGGGTTGGTTTTTTAGTTTGGCCATTTGCTTGTGGGGGATTATTTGGATTCTCACCCGTTTTTACTTCGAACATGCCCTTTATCTACATAAATTTTTACATAGTTGGTGGCGTTTTATCTTTGTAATGTCTGGAATATGGTATGTTTCATTTTTAATTATTAGTCTGCTTTGATGATTAAAGCGGTGTCGATCATCGATCGACACCGCTTTTTTTAATTTAAAAATAAGGTTTTAAGGCCCCTAACTGCGTAATCGTAAGCGTTGGTTGCACCGTAATTGGTAAATGATCAATATCAAAATAGGCTGTCGCTACTTGCGCATTAATGCCTGCTTGGATATCGAGTTCTCGATCACCAATCATCACAGTTTTAATTTTATCTAATTGGTATTGTTCACAGAGCGTATTTAAACTATCAGGCGCCGGTTTTCTAGCAAAACCTGCCTGACTAGTGATAATCGCTGTAAAGTAATCGATTAAACCGTCGGCTGCTAGAAACCGTTCAGCGGCGCTATCCCGATGGGTCAACAAGAAATTTTGTCCATTTAAGCTCACTTGTTGCAAAATCGTCGCTGCGCCTGGATAAGGTTGCGGTGCTTGTTGTAATTTTTGCTCCAGTTGATGGTACTCTTGATCCAACTGTTCAAACGCAATCTCAGTTTGCTGTGCAAGTCCTTGTAAGACGCGTTTAATCGATGTCTGCTTAATCGTCTGGTACAACTGTTTTGAGTCAACCGCCACTTGATGCTGTCGATACACTTGGACAAGGGCTGCCATCATAGCAGGATATGTGTCATACAATGTCCCATCAAAATCCCAAATTGCATTTTGATATCTCATCAACTTATAGATTCTCCTTCGTATCAAATATAATCGTTACCGGACCGTCATTGACCAATGTGACTTGCATGTCAGCCCCGAATTCACCGGTTGCCAGGGGAATCCCGGTTGCCGCCAATTTTTGATTAAACTGATCATACAAACGTTTGGCATATACCGGTTTACCAGCCGCCGTAAAACTAGGTCGGTTGCCCTTGTGTGTGTTGGCAAATAACGTAAACTGCGAAACAGATAAAATAGCACCATTGACTTGATTTAATGCCAAGTTCATCTTACCTGCTTGATCTTCAAAGATCCGTAAGTGACTTATTTTGTTAACTAAATAATCTAAATCGGTTTCAGTATCAGCATCACAAATCCCCACCAATAACAAAACGCCGCGATCAATTTGTCCGACCACACTCTCATTAATTGTGACACTTGCTTGACTTACCCGTTGTAATACAACTCGCATATTTACTGACTCCTATCCTTGAACCCGTTTGACTTCGTAGACATCTGGTACATTTTTGACTGCTTCCATAATTTGTTCTAAATGATCCGTATTACGAATTCCAACCGTGACATGGATGTCCGCCATCTTATCATGATCAATGCGACCCATTACATTATTTAATTGCTTCGTATGGGCATTTAGAACTTGCAAGACATTATTTAATAAACCGCCCCGGTTATAGCCGTAGACTTCTAAATTAGCATCGTAAAGTTGATCGTTTTTGACATTAGTATTTTCCCAGCTAACTTCCGTCAAACGACGATTCATATCGGCTCGATCGACAATATTGGGGCAATCACGCCGATGAACCGAAACCCCACGCCCTTTTGTCACATAGCCAACAATATCATCACCAGGAACCGGGTTGCAACACTTGCTCAAGCGGACCAACACATTATCAACACCTTCGATGATTACACCATCTTCATGTTTGATTGTAATATGACTGCCAGTCGCTTTAGGACCAGGTTGCTGCGAATCCTTTGCAGACAAAATTTCAGCTTCCAGTGCTTTTTGTTCGCTAGCTTCTTTGGCCCGTCGTTCTTTGACCGTCAAACGATTAACAACTGCCTGGGGTGAAATCTCGCCAAACCCAATCGCAGCGAATAATTCTTCTTCAGCGTTAAAGTTAAAGTGAGGTAAGATCACAGCAACAGCCGTTTTAGTGAGATGTTCTTTGGGTAAATAGCCATCTTCTGCTAATAGATGTTCAACCGCTGTGCGTCCTTTTTCAATATTTTCATCACGATCTTCTTTTTTAAAATAGCGTTTAACCTTGTTACGCGCGCGGGCCGTAAATGCCAGCTTGATCCAATCTTGGCTTGGTGTTGCACTCGTTGAGGTCAACATCTCAACGATATCCCCGTTACGTAATTGATAGTTCAAGGGCACAATTTTACCGTTAATCTTGGCGCCAACTGCATGGTTCCCCACTTCGGTATGCACTAAATACGCAAAATCAAGAGGTACTGATCCTTTGGGTAATTCGTAAACGTCCCCTTTAGGAGTAAAGACATAAACGCGATCACTAAAAATATCGCCCTTCACACTTTCCATGAATTCAGCAGCATCATCGGAAGCATCTTGAATTTCCAATATTTCGCGGAACAAATCTAACTTACGTCCAGATTCATCTAGTTTAAGCTGCTCCTTAACACCTTCTTTGTAAGCCCAATGAGCAGCAACGCCGTATTCTGCCACATCATGCATCTCTTGTGTCCGAATTTGTACTTCTAACGGTTTCCCTTTAGGACCAATGACAGTCGTGTGAATTGATTGGTACATGTTGGCCTTAGGCATGGCAATATAGTCTTTAAACCGGCCGGGCATTGGTTTCCATTTCGTATGAATGGCACCTAAAACAGCGTAACAATCTTTAATGGAATCCACAACAACCCGAATCGCAAGCAAATCATATAACTCCTCAAATTGCTTATGTTGATCGCGCATCTTGCGATAAATTGAATAAAGATGCTTGGGCCGCCCATAAATCTCATAATTCATATCCAAATCAGCAATTGAATCCTTAATATCTTCAATTGCTTCTTGAATATAAGCCTCCCGTTGTGTCCGCTTTGAATTCATTAAATGTACAATCCGATAGTATTGTTGTGGATTCAAATAACGTAAGGCAATATCTTCAAGCTCCCATTTAACCTTACTAATCCCTAATCGATCAGCGAGTGGAGCATAAATTTCAAGCGTTTCATTCGCGATACGACGCTGTTTTTCTGGCTTCAAATGTTTTAATGTCCGCATATTATGCAATCGATCGGCGAGTTTGACCATAATAACCCGCAAATCTTTGGCCATTGCTAGTAACATCTTCCGATGGTTTTCAGCTAGTTGTTCTTGATGCGATTTATACTTGATTTTTCCAAGTTTGGTGACACCATCAACGATCACCGCAACATCTTTACCAAACATCTCCTCCACATCGCCTAACGTAATGTTGGTATCTTCCACAACATCGTGTAAATAGCCAGACGCAACCGTTGCCGGATCCATCTTTAACTCAGCAAGAATCCCTGCAACTTGAATCGGATGAATAATATATGGCTCCCCTGATTGACGCTTCTGTTCTCGATGGACGTAAGCTGCAAAATCATATGCTTTTTGGACAAATGCAAGATGCTCAGTATTCATGTATTTCTGACATAACTGTAGCACTTCCTGTTGTGAAATTACTTTTTCTTCTGGCATCCTACCCACTCCAATTTTTCTCACTTAATTATCAATGACCCATTAAATATAACAAAACTGACTCAACTAATTAACTGTCGAGTCAGTTTGCTTAATGGCGCTCATACGCAGTATTAATCCCTAAATAACTTAATAAACAATAGATCGGGACAAACCAATAATTATAATCTGCGTAGCGCACAACCACCATCAATGCAAATAAAATTGGTAGATATAAAATATGATACCAAGCTGCATGGGTCTTTTGGATGTGAAACCCTGAAATAAAAGCTGCACAACCATTAACTGCCATAAATAACAGCCCGATCCGCCACGTCTTGTCGATGTGCAACCCACCAAACACTAGTGGTAAAACAACTGCTAATAGGATAGCCATTAATAAATAGCGGACCCAATCCATTTTTAAATAACGATTATTCATAATTTTAGTCATGTTGTGCCCCTCTGTAAATGATTAAATCTATCATACTATAAACTAGCTAATTCTGTCACATACGAAATCGCACTTAACAGATACAATGGCGCGGTCTCGGCCCGTAAAATCCGTGGCCCTAAACCGGCCATCTTGAAGCCAGCCGCCGCAAGTATTTCAATTTCCTTGGGCGCAACGCCGCCTTCCGGACCAAAAACACAAAGTAATCGATCCCCCGGTTGGGCTGTTTGTAAGCTCTGAACTAATTGAGCATGCTCACCGTCTTTAGCTGACTCTTCGTAAGCCACTAATTTAATCGTCGCTGACTCTTGGGCCACCGCCGTTAAACTGTTGCGCCATTCAATAGTTGGCACATGTGTCCGGTGAGCTTGTTCGGCTGCTTCTTGCGCAATTTTTTGGAGCCGCGCAACTTTTTTAGCTTGTTTCTTATCATCCCAACGTGCGACTGAGAACTGACTATTACAGAAAATAAACCGGTTGGCCCCCAACTGCGTGCCTTTTTGAACAATCCAGTCGGTTTTATCACCCTTTGACAAGCCACACACAATCGTCGTCTCAATCGGTAATTCAACGGTTTTTGTTATTGGTGATTGCACTGTAACTGTGACTGTTTTATCAGTTGCATCCAATTCAGTTAATTCCCCGATGAACGCTTGCTCATCCGGCGTTACCAATTCAACACGATGACCAGGTTGCATCCGCATCACTTTTAGCATGTGGTGTGCAGTTTCACTCGTTAAGGTCACTTGTTGTTCTACTTGAATTGCTTCATCAATAAAATAACGTTGCATGCCATACTCCTTTTAATCGTCGTCCGTCTTTTGGCGTGTAATTAATGCCACCCAGTCACCCATATGGAGGGCTTCTTGAACAACAAAATCATTCGCCGCTAACGTTTCACGGACAAGTGCTTCTTTATCTGCAATAATGCCGGCCAGTAATAGATGACCGTTGTCATGCAATAAAGCTTTAGCTTGGGGAATCAAGGGGACGATAATCTCTGCTAAGATATTGGCCACAATCACATCCGCTTTCGTTGTAATCCCGTTCAATAAATCGTTGGGATGGGCATCAATGCCAGCGGTCACTGGGTTCAGCGCAAAATTTTCTTTAGCGGCATCAACTGCGACTTGATCCACATCATAGGCGCGAATGTCATTGACCCCTAAATGTGCAGCCGCAATACTTAAGACCCCTGAACCAGTCCCGACATCAATTAAAGATTCACCGCCGCGTAAGACCATTTCTAACATTTGTACGGATAGATGCGTCGTTGGATGCGTCCCTGTTCCAAAAGCCATCCCCGGATCCATCCGAATCAGCGCTTCGCGTTCATCAGTCGGTTGATAGTCTGTCCAACTTGGCACAACCGTTAAAAAGCGGGTTAAACGCGTTGGTTGATAATATTTTTTCCAAGCTGTCGCCCAATCATCATCGGCGACTTGGGCCAATGTCACCTTACCAGAACCAATGGCTAGCCCAAAACCAGTCAATTGAGCAACGCGTTGTTCAATCAACGGTAATTTTTCCGGAATGAAAACTGTTTCCGGGAAAAAAGCGCTCACTGCAGCCCCGTCTTCAAGATGGGGAATACTATCTAGATCAATAATTTGATCTGGTTTGGCCTTCAAATGTTCATAATCGGCTGCATCTTCGATTTGGATGCCTTCTGCACCATTTTCCGTTAAAATATTGGCGATTGCTTCCACTGCTTCATTAACAGTAGCGACCGTTACTTTTGTCCATTCCATGTGTTGTCTCTCCTTTTTAACGCATGCTGCTTAGTATTTAGGGTAAGCGTAGTATTGTTTCGCCAATTTTTCGTTAGCTTGCGCAATCGTTGCTTGAAAGACCGTATCATCCCAATTAAGAATAAACGTTTCTTCATCAGATTCATCGTTTACAAAAGCAGCTAGTTGATCTTCGCCTTCATCTAATAGATCTTGTAAATAATTAAAAAAGCCGCGCCCAATTTGGGCATTTAACCCTTGACGACCAGCAAAGGGAATCACAGTTAGATAATTATCTGCGTATTCAAAGCCATCGATTTTACTTTCGTCAAAGAACAAAATGGCATCTTCATAACTGATCTCATCAGATTCATTTAATTCACCACTTTGGTCTTCCACCGCAATTGCTTGCTCTTTGGTCACATTTAATGTAAATTCTAATTCAATCGCGCGCGCTTGCTTGTCCCAATTAATATTTATATCCCCACTAAATTGTAAATCTTCTAATTCTGAATCGAAAAATGCTAACATATCCATCTCAGCCATTGAATTCACCTTATCCTTTTTAATCGTGATTTAAGCCGTTTTAAAGCTACACATATTAGTATCATACCTGATTATACCTTGAATCGAAAGCAATCTACTAAAAAAGCCTCGAACAAAATGCTCCAGACTTAAGCCTTGATTTAATTTAATGCGTTGAATTGTGCTGTCCCCAATAAATAACATCCATATTCTGATCATCATAGCGTTGAAACTCAATCCCTAACTCAGTATCTGATCTGCCCATTACCCGACCATAAAGACGCATATCCGCCTCAGCGGTATTTCCATCCGGCCGAATCGCATGCATTAACATAAACTTCGCCATCTCTGATTGTAAACGTGCATTAATTGGCGATAAAGGATCGAAAATCATTGTGACAAAGCGAATATCACTACTATCCCCATCGCCAATCAATTCAACAATCGGGAAACCACCAAAATTTTGTTGCTGCTTTAAATAAGCCAGTAATTGATCAATTTGTGTCTTAGTAAAGGCTGATTTATAAAAGAGAAAATGCCATGTTTGTCGTTTCATCGTGTCACCTATCTGTTATTGATTAACTCCATTATGCCATAACACCCTCTACAACGCTAATACTGATTACGATTCATTTTTTTGATAAATGTTCAGATCGTGGTTGGTGGTAAGCCTTTTTCAAACTAGCAAACGCTGCTTGAATTTTTTGGTAATGGGTTTCATCATTACGAGCATGCTTCACCAACTGAATAAAATCATGTGTTGCTAATTCTTTTGTTGTTTGCTTTTTAAACCACATCATATCGTTCACTCCTTGTGTGGTTTCATTATACAACGAAACACTGTAACGTAGTCTTAAATTTACATTTTTATCATTTTGCCGTAAACTAACACTATTCATTAAAGGAGTTTGTTATGCGTAAAAAGAAAAAGCAATTATCAAAAACATTAGTTGAAAAAATTCTGGATAAACAAAAAGTAACCTATACACAACTCGCATTTCCTACAACAGAAGTCCATAATGTTGCCCAAATGAAGGTCGAACATCTCAATATTAATGAACACTTAATCTATAAGACATTGGTCCTTTCGGGCAAACAGACCGGTCCAATCATCGGTGTCGTGCCGATTGATTGCCATTTAGACGAAAAAAAATTAAGTCAAATTTCTGGCAACAAAAAAATTGCAATGGTGCCACTCAAAAATCTAGTGGCTACTACCGGTTACGAGCACGGTGCTAACACACCAATCGGAATTTGGGAACAATCCCACTACCCAATTTATATCGACCAACAAGCAGAAACAGAGTCCTTCATCTACGTCTCATCTGGCAAGATTGGCCGTTCAATTCAGATTAATCCACAAGACTTGCAACGTATTACTGAAGCTACTTTTGCTGACATTAGTGAAGATTAATTTACCTAAAATGAGCCCAGAACATAATACTTATTCTGGACTCATTTTATATTAATCTAAATACTGGTCTAAATTAGCACCTGAAACAATGACTTGTTCTTTTAGCATATCTGGTGTTTTAATAATATTATGAACCACCGTTTCCGGCAAAACATCATTTTGATCAAGCACTTGCAGGGCATCGTTTTGAACAATAATTTTTTTCTCCGTGTTATGTATTTTGACTGTTGCCACGTATTTTTGCGAATCTCGATCTTCGACAACTTCATAGTTACCATAATAATGTCTCTGTGTCATGAGTTCATCCCCTTGAGCCAATGATAACACAATCCAATAAATTCCACCAATAAACTTATCTTATAATAAGCTAAAACTTAAAAGATAAAATCAATCACATATTTTAGGACTTTCTCTGTTCAGGATAACAAATTTCTGATATAATAAACAACGTTCTGGAGAGTTGGCAGAGTGGCAATGCAACGGACTCGAAATCCGTCGAACCGGCTTATACCGGCGCGCAGGTTCAAATCCTGTACTCTCCTTATAATTTAAAAAAGATGCAATAAACGTTTCATTATCAACGCTTATTGCATCTTTTTTGTGTCCCATCAGCTTTTTGTAACAATCCATTATCTTGTAAGTCCTCAACTTCTTTTGGCATCTTCTGCACATTAGGATACACTTCAATCAAGTAACCTGATATCGGTAGGTGTCAATCACTCAAACTTAAATTTTCAAATCATATTCCTTTTTATTTATAAATTCGTTATACTTAAAGAATCTTAACTGATAGAGGTTTATTAATATGAAAATTTCTTTTCGTAAATTACCGTTTCTGTTCAACTTAATTTTCTTAATTGTCACCATTTTACAATCTTTGATCATTCTAGTGGTTAACCCCCACGTTACGAAGTTCATTCCAACTTATATGGACGCGATGGCAGAGGTTTGGTGGCTTTGCATTGTAGCAATTCTTTTGCATATCATTGCCTATTTAATCTCACTTGATCAAAATCTCATCTTATTTGCCCATTTGTGTGCGATTGTTGCCTACATTATTTTGATTTTAGTTCCTAATTTGCTTCTGGTGGCACTTACTTTATTAGTCATTAGCTTGGCCCTATCTTTTCACGTATATCAGTTTCATTATCGTACTCCGGTCTAGTCCTCGTGAGAGGGCTATTTTAATCCCCTCAGTTTAACTTATGCTATAATTAGTTTTAAATGAACTAAAGGAGAGATCCGTAATGAAACATTTATGGCTAATTATATCGGTTGGTTTATCTTGCTTGCTGTTACTCACAAGCCCTCACTGGTTTAATCGCGATTCGCACGCTTCTAAGTCACATTCCGAAAAGATCGTTCACTTTGAAGTCGTCCATCATTCATCAATCCATCGTTCGACCAATAGCGACGATGCTGAGCGTCAGTTAAATAAATTTAACCAGCGCTGCGAAAATTTTTTCAATCACCTCACACTACCTTCTGAAACATTTTACGTAGTTGCCGGATTCTTGGGCTTTACTATTTTCATTTTAGTGTTAGAACCATTGCTTGCATTACTGCTGACAACTCCTCAAAAACCTCAATCTAAAAAAAAGGAATCGCCCAATTCATCGAAACGACAGATTCCTTCTTTTAAAAGACATTTACTCGATTAATTCAAATTCAATTTTTGATAAATATAGTGACCTTCTTTTAACGATTGATTAGCATACGGGGTTTCATTCAATAACGCTACGTATTCTTGGGCGCGTTGTTCAGAACTGAATGCCCGAATCATTTTACTTTTCTCATAATAAAGTGGGTTTGCTTGATATAAAATAACGTAGATCCATTGATTCATCTGTCATCACCTAACTTCTTAATCCACATAAAGAAAGACCAACTCACAATGAGTCGGTCTCTTTTAATGTTATCTTAACGACGAGCTTCTTTGATACGAGCTGCCTTACCACGTAGTGCACGTAAGTAGTATAACTTAGCACGACGGACACGGCCATGACGCGTTACTTCGATCTGCGCCACCCGTGGTGAGTGTAATGGGAATGTTCTTTCAACACCCACACCACTACTGATTTTACGAACCGTGTAAGTTTCACTCACGCCAACACCATGACGTTTAATAACAACACCTTCGAATAATTGAATACGTTCGCGAGTACCTTCGACAACTCGTACGTGAACCCGTACGTTGTCCCCAGGACGGAAGTCAGGAATATCTGAACGTAATTGTGACTTAGTAATTTCTTGAATTAATAGATTCATTTGAATCTCTCCTTTTTCCACAGATATTCATTAACGTCTGGCGCCAGCGGAATACCGTTGTTTTGTGACTAACCATCACAGTTTTTAATTTTAGCATAATTGAGCCGAGAATAAAAGGCTTATTTTTCAGTGGTTTCTTGCTTAATTTCTTGTAACCAGTGCAATTGATCCTTGGTTAGTGTTAATTTATCCAATAAGTCTGGGCGGCGTTCATATGTCCGTTTTAAAGACATCTTCTCGCGCCACTCGTTAATCAGTCGATGATTACCGTTCATCAGAACTTCCGGTACCTTCAAACCGCGGTATTCTGGTGGTCGGGTATATTGTGGATGCTCCAATAGGCCGGTCGAAAAAGAATCCGTAACCGCTGATTGTTCATTCCCCAAGACACCGGGGACAAGCCGCGAAATGGCATCGATCATCACCATCGCCCCCAGTTCACCCCCAGTGACGACGAAATCGCCTAATGAGACTTCATCAGTGACTAAAGTACGAATCCGTTCATCATAGCCTTCATAGTGGCCACAGATGAAAACTAAATGTTCTTCTTGGGCAAATTCTTCAGCAACTTTTTGGTTAAATGTCACGCCAGCCGGATCGAGTAAAATCACACGCTTATGGCCTGGATTTTTGGCATTCACTTGATCCATTGCTTCAAATATCGGTTGTGGCCGCAGTAACATCCCTGCACCCCCACCGTATGGTGCATCATCGACGGAGTTATGCTTATTCACTGAGAAATCGCGGAAATCCGTAACTTCTAAATCAATTAAATCACGATCGATGGCTTTGCCGATAATCGATTGGGATAAACCTTTTTGTACCATATCTGGAAACAAACTCAAAACATCAATCTTCATTATCAATCAGTCCTTCTGGTACTTTAACATAGGCTTTACCCGCTTCAATATCAATTTTCTTAACAACTGACTTCAAAAATGGCAACAGTAAATCTGCACGGCCACGACGCTTAATGACCCACACGTCATTTGGTCCCGGATTGATAATTTCTGAGACTTTCCCATAGCTGGTCCCCTCGGCTTCTTCAACAACTTCTAAGCCGATAATATCACCATAGTAGAATTCATCCTCTTCTAAATCATCTTCACGTTGACTGGCTGCAATCTTTAAATTATGGCCCTTAAACTGTTCAACATCGTTGATATTGCCCATTCCTTCAAACTGTAATAGATAGAATTGCTTGTGTTGGCGCATTGCCGCCACTTTGACATCAATGAGCCCATTGGGCATTTCTACGGCAAGTTGTACGCCTTTTTTAAATCGTGACTCCGTAAAATCAGTGGTGGCAATAACCCGCACTTCACCCCGGATGCCGTGGGTGTTAACAATTTTACCAACTTGATAGTATTTTTCTGGCATTTAATTTCTCCTTAATCGACAAAAAACGTCTAAATAAAACATTTCTGCTTCATTTAAACGTTTTTGTTAGGCATCGACAATATTCAAACGAACCCGCTTTTGGTATGGTGTTTTCACACTATAGACAATATTTCGGATGGACTGTACAACCCTTCCTTGCTTGCCAATTACGCGACCGATATCAGTTGAATCAACCTGTAAGTCAAATTCCATAAAACGTTCCGTCTCATGTTCAGTCAATTTGACGTTATCTGGATGTTCGACAAGTGGTTGAACAATTGCAATAATTAGTTCCTTCACGTCTGTCATAACAAATCCCTACTTTTTAGCGAAGCGTGCTTCGTGATATTTTTGCATAATCCCTTGCTTTGATAAAAGATTACGAACAGTATCAGAAGGTTGTGCGCCTTTTTGTAACCAATCCATAATAACTTCTTCTTCTAACTTCAAGTCAACTGGTTCTGTTAATGGATTGTAGTAACCAACTTGTTGGATAAAGCGACCATCACGTGGTGAACGTGAATCTGCAACAACGATCCGGTAAAATGGGCGTTTCTTTGAGCCCATCCGTTTCATACGAATTTTAACTGACATTAATGCCACCTCCTATTAATTCTTTAACATGACATAATATACCAAATTTCAAACGCCGTGTAAAGTGTTTTTTCTTTACAGGACAATTTTTTAAGATTTAAACCGACGGGCATTCTTGAGGCGTTTTTTCTTATTTTTCTTTTGCTTTTTAACCATTGAGTTCATTGCCATCTTACCCATTTTGCCTTTAATGCCATTCCCCATTAAACCTTCCATCCCATTAAAATTCCCTTTGGACATTTGATTCATCATCTTTTTTGATTGATTAAACTGTTTAATCATGCGATTAACTTCCACAATGGGACGACCGGCACCAGCAGCTAAGCGACGCCGGCGACTAGGGTTCAACAAGTCAGGATTTTCCCGTTCTTGTGGCGTCATTGATTGGACAATGGCCTTCATATGTGCCATGTCTTTCGGATCCATCTTGATGTTCTTAAGTTGCGGGTTATTGGCCATGCCTGGAATCATCTTCATAATATCTTCTAATGGTCCCATGTTCTGTAATTGATCCATTTGGTCCAAAAAGTCGTTAAAATCAAAGCTGTTTTCCTTGATTTTCTCAGCCATATCAGCTGCCTTTTGTTCGTCATAATCTTGTTGGGCTTTTTCGATCAAGCTCAACATGTCACCCATTCCTAAAATACGACTACTCATGCGGTCTGGATAGAAGATGTCAAGTTGATCGAGTTTTTCCCCTTGACCAGTGAATTTAATTGGCTTGCCTGTCACAGCACGAATTGAGAGGGCTGCCCCACCACGGGTATCGCCATCTAACTTGGTTAGGACGACCCCGGTGACATCTAAACGACTGTTAAAACCTTCAGCAACATCGACAGCGGCTTGCCCAGTCATGGCATCGACCGTTAAGAGGATTTCATTTGGATGGGCTAGCTCATTAATATCCGCCAATTCTTGCATCAGGGCTTCATCAATTTGTAAACGACCAGCCGTATCAATTAAGACATAATCGTTCTTTTGTAAGGCCGCTTGCGCTAACCCTTGGCGAACGATTTCAACTGGGTTGACATCCGTTCCCATTTCAAAGACTTGTGCCTCAACTTGCTGACCAACTGTCTTTAATTGTTCAATCGCAGCTGGCCGATAAACATCAGCCGCAATCATTAATGGACGGGCCTTTTCGTTTTGAATTAAATATTTTGCTAACTTCCCAGCCGTCGTTGTTTTCCCGGCCCCTTGTAACCCAACCATCATAACGATTGTTGGAATATGTGGTGATTTGTTCAACGGTACAGCCGTTTCACCCATCATCTTGGTTAATTCTTCATCCACAATTTTAACAATTTGTTGTGCCGGTGATAAGCTATCGAGGACTTCGGTTCCGATCGCGCGTTCTTTAACCACTTTAATAAAGTCTTTAACCACTTTAAAGTTAACATCGGCTTCTAATAATGCGAGCCGAATCTCACGCATCGCTTGGTTGACGTCGGTTTCAGTAATCTTCCCTTTACGCCGAAGCTTACTCAATGCGCCCTGTAATCGTTCTGTTAGCCCTTCAAATGCCATATTTATCAGTCCTTTAAATTAATTATTGTTCGGTTAAATTCAATAAGTCAGCCAACAACCGTGCTAGTTCTCGATCGTCTGGATAGTGGCTTTGAACATATTTTTGTAGTCGATCTGCACTGGCATTTCGTTGTTCGTAATTCTGATAGAGGTGCAGTTTTTTTTCGTATCCTTCGAGAATTTTTTCAGTGCGACGAATATTATCATAGACTGCTTGTCGACTAACATTATATTCAGCGGCAATTTCGCCGAGAGAAAAATCATCTCCATAATATAATGAAATATAGCTATGTTGTTTTGCTGTTAAAAGTGCGCCATAAAATTCGAACAGCGAATTCATTCGTGCATTTTGTGCGAGTTCCATTTGGCACCTCCCAGACTTAGTTTGACCTAAGTATTAGGGTACCGATTTTAACGGGGTTAGTCAACGTTTTATTACACGATTTAACTAGAAGCTTGTGCATTAATTATCTTTTCACTGGTATAAACAAAAAATCATGCTAAAATAGAATTGTAAGCTTTTTCATAACCTAAATTAGTTTTCTATGGAGGTTTTATTATGGCAGCGACAATTATTTATTGGGGCATGACGTTTGCATTAATTGGTTGGGGTGTATGGAATTTAATCTTTTCAATCATCTATTTGAAGAACAAGGAAAACAGTAATCTTTGGTTCTTCGCTATTTTAAACACCCTAACCGTGCTATGTGGACTATTATTTTGGTGGGTTTTTAACAACCATGGTTGGCAAGAATACTGGTTGGTTAAAGCAACCACAACAAACAGTCTACTGGGGGGTGTTTTAATCGCCTATGTAGTCTTAATCGTCGCCCAAGTCATTTTGGGACGCGAACCGAAAGTCAAAACAGCTCAATGATTAAAAAGAGGACCGACATTTTTGTTGATTCTCTTTTTTATGCTGTTTACCGATTAATCAGTGCATATTTCTAATAATCACTTTGGCACCACCAATTTGGGGCCAGCTTGCGTTTGAAAGTCAACACGGTGCTATCTTACAACAACAATCAAAAAACAGCGACTACCGTCAGTTGCCTGATGATACTCGCTGTTTTTAATATCTATTGTAGTAACAACGTCACATAAATCGTAATAATTAGTAAATCAGCACTACCCCCGAGACTATAATATCCCTGCGTCGCCTCTTGATCTAATTTCAATAACCCTTCTTGACCTAATGGTGTGTCGACACCACCAGCTGCAACAATCGCTGCTGCTTGCGACTGGACATCTTTTAATGTCTGCAAACAACCACTTCGCTTTACTAAGTTGGAATCTTCCGAAACACTGATAATTTTCATCAATGTATTCAATAAGCGGACATTCCAATCACCAGTCTGTTTTTGCAAATAAGGATAGGCTACTTCAAAAATGGTTGGATAGCCAGCTTGTGCTTCACCACGGATTCCAACTAGACCATACTTAAGATACATTTTTTCACCATTAGTGAGTTGTGCTAATTGTTTTTGATGCAGTGTTTTGAAATCATTCTCAACTAATCCAGCCAACATCTTTCGAACGGTTTGACTGAGTGCTGTTGCCGATAATGTCCTTTTTTGTTGCAAATAACCCGTTACACTCAATAAAATTCCCAGTGAGAAAATCGCACCTTTATGCGTATTAACCCCTTTAGTCGCTTGGTACATCGCCTCTTCAGCCTGCATCCCTAAGGGCCGAATTTGAGCCATTAAGGCGGTTAAATCCACCTGATTAAATGCTTCCCCTACACGAACAAATTGTTCAAAAAAAGGTAATAACACGACGCTACTATCAATGAACGTAAAGAAATCCATATCCGTATGTGTCTTGTGATCAATTGGATCCACCAATCCTGGTTTAGGATGACAACTTACTTCATATAAAAGTGCGCGTTGCGCAAGTTGCGCGATTTCTTGGGATGTTTTCATCTAATTAGTCTCCATAAATAATTGATATTGCTGGTTAATCACCGCTTGTAATTCCGCCACTGTATGACGGCGACTTCTAGCACAAACCTTAGCAGCTTGCTGACATAATAAACAGCGACGGGTTGGCTGTCCTAATGCTTTTCGACTGATTGGTTGCCCTTGTTGTAGCGCTGATTGCCAAATCAAAACATCAACATCAAATAACCGACCTAAAGTATGTTGATCTTCAAACATGGCAGCTTGCTGTTTAATAGCCAAGGGCAAGCCCTCTACAATTAAAAACGTCTCAGGGCCAGTTGGTTTCGCCCAATCTATTTGTCGACAAACAACCATATTTTGTTCAAAAGCCGCTAGCCCTGCCCAAAATAAGCGTGTTAAATCAGCATTGTTCTTAATGGGGCCTGGGATATTGAGCTTTAAAACGACAACGCTCTGGTTTTGACTGGCATCAACAATTAACTGATTTTGTAATTCAACTCGCTGATCTCGATTCTTTAACACTGCAGTAATGTCTTGCGGCGTTCCTGTTGCAAACAGATTAAGCATTTCACTAGTCCTTTACTTGGTAAACTACATCCATTAAAGTCCCATCACGGTATTCAATCAAAGCAACTGGCTTATCTGTGAACGCTAATGGGGCCGCTTGGCCGACAATTTTAGCCGCTTTTTGGCGGAGTTGTTCAATCGTAAATACTGGAACACCGGGAATATTAACTAACGATTTAAGCAAATCCTTACGTTTAGGATTAATCGCAATCCCTAATTCTGTCACTAAAACATCAATTGAATCCCCTGGTGTAACAATCGTTGTCACATCATCAACAACTGTTGCAATTCTCCCTCTGACAATTGGGGCTGAAATAATCGTTAACTTGGCATTAGCAGCATCTTGATGGCCACCGATTGCCCCACGTAAAACACCGTCTGAGCCAGTCATCACATTAACGTTAAATTTCGTATCGATTTCAAGCGCTGATAAGATGCAGACATCTAGTTGGTTCACCGCAGCCCCTTTGTTGTTAGGATCTGCATACCAAGAAGCATCAATTTCTTGTTGATTTTCGGTAATCGCCATGCTATCAGCAGCCCCCTTATCAAAATCTTGAACATCTAAAATTTTACCGACGAGGCCTTCATTTAATAAATCTACAGTAGGCTTGGTAATCCCCCCTAAAGCAAATGAAGCTGTAATTGATTTTTTCAACATTGACTCACGTAAATAACGCGTAACAGCTAATGCAGCACCACCAGAACCTGTTTGGAATGAGAAGCCTTGTTTGAAATAAGGAGAATGTGTGATGACCGCATTTACCATTTCAGCAATTTTTAATTCCTTAGGATCTTTGGTAAAGCGGGTTGCACCTGAACCAATTTTCTCCGGATCCCCCACTTTATCCACTTTCACCACATAATCAACTTGTGTTTGTTTGATACTAGCAGGCGTGTTGGGATATGGCATAAGCGTGTCAGTTAATAAAACGACCTTATCTGCATACTGTGCATCTATTAAAGCATAACCTAATGAACCAAAAACAGCATTGCCTTTAATCGCGTTTGCGTTACCAACTTCATCAGAATTGGGAACCCCTAAGAAGGCAACATCAATCTTGATATCACCACTTTCAATGGCCCGTGCACGGTTACCATGTGAACGCAAAATAACCGGATTTTCCAAACCACCATGCGATACTAAATCCCCTAATTCGCCACGCATTCCAGATGATGTAATATGGGTGACAACACCTGCTTTGATTGCTTTAACAACCATTTTATTCATCACATTTGTAAGCGAACTTGGTGCTAAAGTTAAGCCTTTAAAACCTTGATCAATCAAGATTTGCATAACCGCATTAAACACGTAATCCCCTTCACGGAAATGGTGATGGAATGAAATTGTCATGCCATCTTTGAGACCAACTTTTTTAATAACAGCTTCAATTGACGACACTAACTTGGCGTGACCTTGATCAACGGTTACTTTAGGTGCCGCCCGTTGAATTTCGGGATGCCCGATTTCAACAGTTTTAAATGGTTGATAACGCAATTCCTTCATTAAATCATCTGGTAATTCTCGTTGTACATTATTCAGCATGCCAATTTCCCTCCTGATCAACTAAGTGTGATGCTTCTGCCAACATCATCGTCCGTTGTGCGCGAGCAACTACTGGTTTATCAACCATCTTACCGTTCAAGGCAATAACCCCTGAACCTTTAATCCGCGCTTCTTCAATCGCATTTAAAACATCCTTTGCATTTTGAACGTCATTTTCAGTTGGTGCATAAATTGCATTAACTAGCGGAATTTGGCGTGGATTAATAACTGATTTACCGTCAAAACCAAGTTCATGAATTAATTCAACCTCGTGTTTAAAGCCAGCTTCGTTATCAACATCTGAATACACAGTATCAAAAGCGGCAATACCAGCAGCTCTAGCACCATGTAAAATCATATTACGAGCAAATGATAATTCTGCGCCATCAGGATAACGGCGTGTCTTCATATTAGTAACGTAATCTTCAGCACCAATCGCAATTCCAATTAATCGATCTGAAGCTTTCGCAATTGCTGGTGCATTTAAAACACCTTCAGCACTTTCAATGGCGGCCATCATCTTAGTGGTTTTATGCGGTATATTAAAATAAGCTTCAGCTTCAGCAATCACCGCTTCTGTTTCCAAGACATCATCAACAGTTTCAGTCTTTGGTAATCGAATAACATCCACACCAGCTTTAACCATTGCGAAGATGTCTGGTCGGCCAAATGGCGTTTCCAAATCATTAATTCTGACAACCAACTCAGTATCACCATAATCAACTGTTTGCAAAGCTTGCATCACTAGCATTCTAGCAGCGTCTTTTTCAGCAAGTGAGACTGAGTCTTCTAAATCGAACATGACTGAATCAGCCCCGTAAATCCCCGCATCCTTCAACATCCCCGGGTTATTTCCTGGTACAAACATCATCGTCCGTCGTAAACGTTCCATTAGCCTAGTACCTCCCAATCTGGATCATTTTGTTTGTCGATTGCCCGTTGAATAGCTGTGATCAAGCGTGCTTTAATCGTACAATCTAAAGCGCCTTTATCGACCGCTTTCAGTTTAACGTTTGTAATGCCGTACTGCTCTAAGATGGTTCGCATTAATGTTCGAATTTGTGTCCCAAATTGTTTTTCAACCGCACTTTCTAATTCAATTTCAGTTGGCCCCTCAATTTTAGAAAGCATGATTTGAATATCACTTGATTCTAGTGTACCTGCAATTGCTGTATGTTTAATTTCCATCAACTTGCATCCCTTTCTGAATTCTGACTTGTAAAGTAGCCTGATTTTGTTTAATGAATTGATACGTCGTTGCTGGGACGAACGTACGAATCGTCTCAATGGCGCCACTTTGAATGGCTTTTCTGACTTGTGTTGCTGAAATGACTTGTTCCGCTGTTTCCAGTCTTGGGAGCACTTCAACAATGACCTCTGGCGGTAAATTAGCTTGTAACGCTTTGTTGTAAAGGGCCGTTGTTTTAGAGAAGGGTTCTTCGCCTAAAAAACGTTGTCGAATATTTAACTGTGTCGCAATTTTTTTAAACAATTGGGCATCCAAAGCGGTTTGATATTCTATGACATCTTGTGACTCTGGCAGAAAATATGAAGGAAACGTTGCATAACTAACCATATACTCACTACTTGGGACGACGACAACGTTGGGTAAATCTGCAAGTCCTTTTTGAACCAGTTTAAACCGTTCTTCAGTTGTAAATAGCGACACATCCTGACTAACAACGAAAATATAGACAAAATCACTTTTTTGAGCAGCTTGTGTCACCAAATAACGATGACCTAACGTAAATGGATTAGCATTCATTACAATCGCACTAATCATTCGCGTAGATTGATTCTCTAAGCGCGGCACCTGGGCAATAAATTGTTGCAAAGAAACATCCCCGGCTTCCAATAAGACAGCTAAGGCAGTTTCAGCCAAAAGCTTAAAACCAACAAATTCAAAGCTTTTCCGGTAAATTGGTTTGGTAAAAACAAAGAAATGAAAAATGCCTTGCTGGCTTAGGGCGTTGATCAACGCCGAAATAATGTCGTTAAACAACTTACCATCTTGATAGTTTGCATCAACGGCAATATATTTTAAAACATTTTTTTGATAGGCGCCAGTTGCAATCAGTCGTTGGTCTTCAAAAATACCGAAACAGCCGTCGACATCAACAGATACTTGAGATGAACCTTTAATTCCTTCTTGCGCAAGTAACGCGGCCCATTGTTTATAATAATGCGTCTCTTTTAAATTTAGTTTTTTAAGTTGTTGAGCGTAATTCATTAAAAGCTCCTTTTATGCAAATAATCGCATCAAGAATATTGATAATGTTACTGTGATAGCCCCACCTAGACGGACAGCTACTTGTGCAAATGGCATTAAAACCATACGATCGCCCGCTGCTAAAATTGCCAAAGCGCCTGTTCCACCTTGGCCACTACAACATGATACCGCAATCGCTGTATCAACTGGGTACATTCCCAAGAATTTAGCACTAAAGAATGCAGCAACGACAATTCCAGTAACTGTGACAACAATTGTGATCAACATTGGTACATTCGTAAAGACTGTAATCAATGATTTCCAAGGGGTCATCGCCACCCCAACACCAAACAATAATGGCGGTGTGATTCCTTTAACCGTTAAGCTGTATAATGAACTCCCACCAGCTTGTAAGCTCGCTGGAATCCAGCCCAACATTTTAGCAGCCATCACGACAATTAATAAAACAATTGGTGCTGGTAAATGAATCACACTATTGACCCAAACCCCTAATAAGTAGAGTGCAACGGCTAAAACACCAGATACCAACATTTTTTCGATGTCAGCACCATTTGATTTTTGCGTTAAATTATCAAGGCCTGATTCAGCTTCATCTGATTCAACAAGTCGGCCATTGCCAGTCCATTCAGGATGCACATCACCGATTTTTTTCAAAATACCAGCTAAGATAACTGCTACTAAACTTCCCAGCATAACACAAGGTAAAATCATCGCGAAAATCTTAGGTTGGGTCATTGAAATAATGGCTGCATAACCTAATGACAATGGCAAAGCACCTTCGCCAACACCGCCGGCCATAATTGGTGCAACAACATAGAAGTAAGTCTTCCATGCAGAGAGACCTAATAACGTTCCAACGGCAATTCCTAAAATCGGACCAACAAGTTCGCAGATCAATAGAACCACGATAATTCTGGTACTCGCCTTAATTAAGGTCTTACGGTTCATCGCACTGATACTACCAACAATCAATAAAGCAATGAAAAAAGCCAAGAAATTATTACGTGTCATAAAATTTGTGACAACCCGAACAGTACCTTTAGGTAACCAATTCTGATAAACTAAATATGACGGTAGGAAGGTAACGACCAACACTTTACCACCTAATGATTTCAAGACCGGAATGTGCTTACCAACTTCTTCAAGAATAAATGAGAATAACGTCATAATGCCTAAAGCACCTAACATATCATCGGGCATTTGATTCTCCATGGTTAATAGAATGTAGCCAAGTGTTAAAATTAGATAGAGTGGCATCGGAATAATACCAATGTGTAATGCAATAAATTTTTGAAATAAATTCTGATTGTTTAAAGTTTTCTTTGCTTCCATGTCAAAGACTCCATTCTAGAATCATTATTTATACTGCTTTACTGCTTCAACGATTGTTTCAACGACACCATCATCAAAAACACCCGGCACTATTTTTTCATTAGCTGGTGCTTTAATCATATTAGCTAATGCTTTTGCAATCTCAGCTTCCATGCTGGTTTCAAAGTGGGTCACATGGTTTTCAAGTAAGCCTCTAAAAAGGCCTGGGAATGCTAGAATATTATTCACTTGATTGGGGTAGGCTGAGCTACCGGTGGCAATTACTGCTGCACCCGCTTTTTGTGCTAATGCTGGTTCAATTTCTGGAATTGGATTAGCTAATGCAAAAATAATGGGATCAGTTGCCATTGATTTGACCATTACTTCAGTTACGATTTCCCCTACTGATAAACCAATCAGTACATCTTGATCAACCAATGCTTCTGCTAATGTGTGCGCATCTGTGTTTGGTTTAACTGACTGAACAAATTTTAATTGGTAGTCATTTAGGCTAGTACTTTGATTGCGAACTACCCCTTTTTGATCGACTAGTGTGATATTGCGAAGACCTGCACTAGCCAATAGCTTAGCTGTTGCTAGTCCTGAAGCACCGGCCCCATTGACAACCACCTTTAAATCAGTCAATGATTTATCGACAACTTTAGCAGCGTTAATTAGCCCTGCTAATACAACAATCGCTGTTCCCTCTTGATCATCGTGATATACTGGAATATCGAGTACCTGATTCAATTGATCCTCAATTTCAAAACATCTAGGTGCCTTGATATCTTCCAAATGAATACCGGCAAAACTTTTACTGATATTCTTAACCGTTTGAACGAATTCAGGAACCGATGTTTGATCCAATGCTAATGGAATCGCATTGACGCCTGCTAATTCCTTATATAATAACGCTTTCCCTTCAACGACTGGTAAGCCACCTTGGGGGCCAATATCACCTAAGCCAAGGACGGCGGAACCATCTGTAATAATTGCAATTAACTTGCCACTAACCGTATATTGGCGGGCAAGCGATGTATCTTGTTGAATTAAGTTACTCAACTCGGCAACACCCGGTGTATATGCTTTCCCTAAATCTGTTCTATTTTTCACAGGCAATTCACTATGAATACTTAAGACGCCTGTATGCTTCTGGTGTAGTGCTTTTATCTCATCAAGAGCCATTTGCATAACCTCCAATTTAAAATATATTAAAAAAATAAAATATTTTTAATATATTTTAAATTAATCATACTTCTATTTCTTATTTTTGTAAATAGAAAGCGCTATATTTAATATGTATATTTTCCCATCTGTCTTTTTTAACAAACTAATTCAAGGAGATTATCATGTCTGAACAAACAAATACTGATATCTTGATCAATATTGCGCAAGATTTCTATATCAATCAATTAACAATTGCAGATATTTCAACAAAATATCAAGTTAGTCGTTACAAAATTTCAAAATATCTAGATGAAGCACTAGCTAAAAATATCGTTTCGATTACAATTAAATCACCTTTTGCTCGCAGTCCGGAACTTGAAAAACAACTCAGTATCAGCTATCCGGGTCACCGCTTCTATGTACTTGCTAACACTGAAAAAAATAGCAACGATGCCGACCGTTTCTACGCTTTTGCAGCTCAAAACGTTCAAAGGCTTATTGAACCCTTAAAAATTATTGGACTAAGTTGGGGAGACACGGTTTACAATGTTATTGAACGATTCAAACCGACAACTAAGGAGCAACTGATTTTCACGCAATTCATGGGTGAGAATGGTAAATACAACTCACTTGCTGGTTCAATGCGGATGGTTCAGAAAGCGGCCAATAAATATAATAGTCAATATTCAACATTAAATGCGCCCCTCTATATTCTTAACAATCAAATCCGCCAACTATTGGCACTTGAACCGGCAATCCAGCCAACTTTAACAACGGCGCATCAAATGGACCTTATCTTAACCACCTTAGGAACGATGGAATCCTTAGAATCGATTCCTAGTTGGCACGATAGTCTAGCTGCCCTATTCCCTAAACTCAATGTAAAACAAATCGTTGGATTACTCTATGGCCGGCCATTCGATCAAAATGGTCATTTTCTAATCGACTCTAATGCTGATAAAACTTTTGGTATTTCAATCGATAATATTCTTCAAGTCCCGATTCGCGTTGGTGTCGTTAATAATAAATTTAAGAGTCATGCTGTGGCTGCTGCATTGCGTGGCAATTTCTTAACAGATGTTATCCTCGATGAACCGACAGCAACTAAAATTTTAGCGTCAAACGTTTAATAGTAACCAAAAAGGCATCAAGACAAATTAATATCTGTCTTGATGCCTTTTTAAGCTTTAATAAATGTTAATAGCACCTGATTAAACACGTCAGCTTGCTCAGCCATCACGATGTGCCCAGCTTCTTCAATGATCTCAAAGTGTCCATCAGTTCCCATTTGAGCCACTACTTCAGCAAATGCTGGATTAAAATAGGGACTTTTTTCACCAACAATTATTAAGTACGGTTGCGTACTCTGCCGAATAACATCCCGCCAATCTTGAAATGCATGATCCACTAATAACGGTAAATCCAGTTCCCTATCAAATGAGTGCTGCTGCTTAACTGCAGTGACTAATTCATTAGTCACCGTATCAATCTTCCGATAGGTTGCCCGACCAAAGTCTAATCTAAGTTGGGTGGGAAAGCTTGACCAAGTTAAGTCCTTAAACCCATAATCCCAAGTTTCATCAGCAATCATTTTTGGTGACTGATCGATAATAACCACCTTTGCCAATTGTTTATCAGAATAAAGTGACATGTAAGCCCATATACAAGCGGCCCCCATTGAATTACCCACCAAGATTGGTTTATCTAATCCAAGTGCTGTAATTAATTCAGCAATATCTTTGGCCATTCGTGACATTCTTAATCCCTTCACCGTATGCTGTGATAATCCTTGATTGCGAACATCTAGCTGAATAACCCGAAATTGACAAGCCTCAAAGAAGGTTGCTTGCGCATGCCAAATTTCTTTAGAAGCGCCAAAACCGGCTAAGAAAAGGATTGGTTGTCCCATTCCTACATCTGAATAATCAAGCGCCACTTTGTCAGAGGTGATAAATTTCATTTAATCGCCTGACTAACATCAGTATCAATATCACTTTGTGGGCCATCTCCGACAATGATATCTTTGAATAACCCGTAAACAAATCGGTTCGGATCAAAGAGTTGTAGATCATTCATTTGTTCACCCAGACCGACCATCTTAACTGGTAAGTGCAGTTCAGTCCGCACGGCTAAGACAATCCCGCCTTTGGCCGAACCATCTAACTTGGTTAAGACAATCCCAGTCACATCGGTTGTTTGCTTGAATTGTTTAGCTTGGATTAAAGCATTTTGGCCAGTTGTTGCATCTAAGACTAACAAGACTTCTTGCGGTGCTGCTGGCACTTCACGGCTGATAATTCGTTTAATTTTTTCTAATTCCTTCATCAAATTGACGTTATTTTGCAACCGTCCAGCCGTATCAACCAATAAAATATCAAATTGTTCCGCTTTAGCGCGCTTAACTGCGTCGTAGACAACAGACGCTGGATCGCTGCCCGCTAAACTGGCAACAACCGGCACATTATCACGTCGGCCCCATTCCTGCAATTGTTCAATGGCCCCAGCTCTAAAGGTATCACCGGCCGCTAATAAGACCTTCTTACCCGCTTTTTCCAATTGATGGGCAAACTTCCCGATCGAGGTTGTTTTCCCGGCGCCATTGACCCCCACGAATAAGAAGACGGTTAATTCACCTTGTGGGGCGAAATGCAATTGATTATCTTCTGCTTGACCTTCTTGACCATACAAATCAACTAACTTTTCAACAATTGCTTGCGAAACAGCTTCTGGTTTCTTAACATTGCGCAACTTCACTTCATCACGCAATTCATCAGCAATTTTCATCGCTGTTTCATAGCCAACATCAGCTTCAATTAACATTTCTTCGACATCATCGAAAAAGGCTTCGTCAACATTTCTAAAGTTAGCAAACAATGCATTTAACCGTTGGCCGAATGTGAGCCGTGATTTTTCTAATCCGGCAGTATACTTTTTCGTTTCAGCAGCTTGTATTTCACCAGTTACTTCAGCTTCATTCGTTTCCGAAACGGCAGTTGTCGCTTCTGCAACTGATTCTAATTCTGGTTCTGGTTTTATCGGTGCTTCTGCTGGTGTGTCAGCCGTTGGCATCGTTTCTGAATCATCTTCAGTCGCTAAACTAGCTGGTTCATCGGTTTCAGTTTTCTCAGCCGCCGAAGTTGTTGCGGGAGCTTGCGGTTCAACCGGCAAAGCGTCTGATTCGGTCGGCATTTCCGGTGTTGTTGGGTCTTGTTCAACCGGTATTTCTTTTTCTGGTTCGGCTGAGAATGCTTTTTTGATGCGATCAAATAATCCCATGGTTTTCCTCCTAGGCTGTTGCGTGTTCTTCTAACGAGACAGAGACGATTTTCGAAATTCCAGATTCCGCCATCGTCACGCCATATAATCGATTAGCTTGCGTCATTGTCCCTTTTCTGTGGGTAATCACGATAAACTGCGTATCACTTTCGTAGCGTTTCATGAAGCGCCCAAAACGTTCCACATTGGCTTCATCCAGTGAGGCTTCGACTTCATCCAATATACAAAACGGTACTGGTCGCACTTTTAGAATTGCAAATAACAGCGTAATTGCCGTTAATGCACGCTCACCACCGGATAAAAGACTCAATCGTTGTAATTTTTTACCAGGTGGTTGCGCGATAATATCAATACCACTGGTCAATAAGGCATGCGGATCCGTTAAGGTTAAACTGGCATGTCCACCACCAAACATGATTGGAAAAATATTTTCAAAAGCCGTTGCGGTTTGCTCGAAAGTCGTCTTAAAACGCTTAGCAACTTCGGTATCCATCTCCGCCATCGATGCCAATAGCTGGCGCTTAGCATCCATCAAATCCGCATCTTGTTGCATCAAGAAATCATAACGTTCTTTGACGCGTTGATAATCATCAATGGCTGCTAAGTTAACCGAACCTAAGTCTGCCAGCCCCAATTTAATTAGCTTTAATTTCGAGCGCAATTGATCATCTGTCAAATCAGAAGCGGCTAAGGCTGTTTTAGCGGCCTCATAGGTTAGCTGATAGTCTTCGCGTAGGGTATTCAGCCGTTGGTCAATGTTAATCTTAACCCGATTGAGTCCAACAGCATTTTGCTCTTGTTCCGCTAAACTATTTTTTTGCAGTTGATAGACTCGTGTGGCATTTGCTTGTAGTGTTTCTTGTTCCGCTTTGAGGGCCGTTTTTTCATTCTGCTCAGTAGTTAATTTAGCCTGTACTTTATCAATCAAAACATTAGTTGTTTTCAACAGTGTTTGTCGCTTTTTTTGACTGGTTGCGTCTTCTTGATCAGTCTGCTCTAACGCCGCCAATTTAGCCTGGTTAGCCTTTAATTGCGCGGCCAAATCATTGCTGTTGCGCGTGGCAATTGTTAGTTTTTCTTGAACATTTTTTTGTTCCGCTTGTGCCACAGCAAATTTCGTTTCTAGTGCTGTCTGCTGCTGGCCAATTTGTTTTTGGCTCTCATCAAAATGTTGTAATTGCGCATTGGCTGTGTCGAGATCCGCTTGCAATTGCGCAATCGCGGTCACAATTGCGGCCTCCGCTGTCTTCAACTCAGCTCGGCGTTGCAAATTAGCATTGTAATCTTGTTGTTGTTGTTGCGCTTGATAATCGGTCGCTTGTTGTTGACGTTCAAACTGACTTAACCGTTCTTCAGTCAAAGCTAGCGTATTTTGAGCAGCTTGATATTGGTTTTTAGTTGTCTCTAACGCCGCTTGTTTCGTATCCAATTCTGCTTGACGTACTGTCAATTGAGCTTTGGTCGCTTGGACACTCGTTTGTTTTTGATCTAAAGCCACCTGCATCTTAGCAATTTGGTCTTCTAAATCAGTCAAGGTTTGCTTACGTGCAAGTAAACCACTATTGTTCTGACGATTATTGTGACCACCCGTCATTGAACCCCCAGGGCTTAAAATATCCCCCGCTAAAGTAATAATCCGGTAGCGGTGGCCCGTAAGTTGGCTCAATTTAATGGCCGGCTCCAAATCAGTCGCAACAATCAAATTCCCCATCAAATGACTCATCACCGGGCGCACTTGTTCATCAAACTGGACAAGATCACTGGCAATGCCGATAAATCCAGGTTGTTGTTGTAATTGGTTGACTAAGCTACTTGGTAATAAGCGCGATTTAACAACGTTATTTGGCAAGAAAGTCGCCCGCCCAATCCGATTCGTTTTCAAATAATCAATCGCTTGTTTGGCAGTCTGTTCATCCCGTGTCACAACTTGTTGCAACTGTGCGCCTAACGCTAATTCAATTGCTTGTTGATACTCAGTTGGTACTTGCATCAATTCAGCAACCGCCCCCAATAATCCAGGAAATTGTTGCTTGTGTTTCAAGATTGCCTTAACGCCTTGGTAAAATCCGGCATAATCATCATTTAACTCGGCTAAACTTGCCTGTTTCGCCTTAGCTTTTTGCAAAATCCCGGAAGCTTGGAACCAATTATTCTGTTGCGTTTGATAGGCAGCTTGATCGGCACTAATTTGTGCTTGTAACTGTCTTAAGTCCGCTTTTAAAGTTTCATATTTCGTCTTAAGGGTGTCACTTTGGGCCTGTTGTGTTTCTCGTTCTGCCTTCTTTTGTGCTAGTTGAGCCGTTGCTTCATCAACCACAGTATCTTGTCGTGCGAGTTGGGTCTTAGTTTGCAGCAAAGCTTTTTCCAAATATTGTTGTTCATTATGATTGGTCGTTTGGGCTTGCATCTGGTCAATGTAGGCTTGACGAATTTGTTCGATCTTCGCTTTTAATTCGGACTCACTACCTGAGGCTTGGCGTTTTAGCGTCATTAATCGCGTCTTTAACGCATTTAAGTCTGCCACTTTCTCAGCATAGACCGCTTTTAATTCTGTTTGATGCGCCTGTTCAGTCGCTAGTTGCTGGGTCACCGTATCAATCTGATCAACTAGACTTTGACGATTAGCATCTGTGTAATTAGCCCGCTCTTTTGAAACGTTCTCTTGACCCAGCAAATTTTCGGCCAAGCGAGACTTTTCTAACAACGTCTGATTATCTTGTTCAATCTGCTGTTCCAATTGCGTCAAAGCAGTCTGATTCTCACTTTGGGCAGTAGTAGTTTTAACAATCTCAGCTTCAATTTCTTGTAAGGCTTGAGCTAGGTTTTGAGCCTTGGTTTGGTATGTCTGCTGATCAGCCACTAATTGATCAATTTCAATCACCAACAATTGTTGATGAAGCATATCATATTGCGACTTTTGGTCAAGATAGTCTTGTGCAATACTGCTTTGTTCCTTCAACGGCTCAACTTGTCCACGCAATTCGTGCAAAATATCGGCAACCCGGCTTAAATTTTCATCAGTTTGATCTAATTCAACCTGGGCCTTTTTCTTTTGTTGTTTATATTTTAAGACGCCGGCTGCTTCTTCAATAATATTCCGCCGATCTTCCGGTTTACTATTGAAAATTGCTTCCACACGGCCTTGTGAAATAATTGAAAACGATTCGCGACCTAGGCCAGAATCCATAAATAAATTAATAATGTCCTTTAAACGGCAACTCTTTTGATCCAAATAAAATTCACTATCACCATTTCTAAATAAACGCCGCGTAATCGTGACGTTAGCTTGTTCTTGTTTTAAGTACTGATCACTATTATCAAAAACGAGTGTGACTTCTGCCTTATTCATCTGTGGTCGTAAATCAGTTCCAGCAAATATAATATCCGGCATCTTCTCGCCGCGTAAACTCTTCGCGGATTGTTCACCCATTGCCCAACGAATGGCCTCAGTGACGTTACTTTTACCACTTCCGTTAGGCCCAACAATTCCTGTGAGTCCTTTTGAAAAATTGATTTCCGTTTTATCAGCAAATGATTTAAACCCTGATAAAACTAATGTCTTTAACTGCATGCGTTAAACTCCCTACACAAGACAGTTTTTCAACTGCACTTTATTTCTTTCCCTATTTCAGTTTGGCAAGTGCCGCTTTAGCTGCTGCCTGTTCAGCCGCTTTCTTATTTCGACCAATCCCGGAGCCTAAGACACGCTCATCCATCATGACATCCACTTCAAATTGGCGAGCATGCGAAGGACCGACTTCTGCCAATAATTTATACTCAATTTCAACTTCGCCATCTTGTTGTAAAAACTCTTGTAAATTAGTCTTGTAATCCGTTTGGTCTGAAAATTCACCAGCTTCAATCTTGGGAAAGATAATTTGTTCGATGAATTTAACGACCGCCCCGCGCCCTTGATCTAAGAACAAGGCACCATTAAATGCTTCAAATAAATCCTCTAACAGAGTTGCTCGCGCCCGGGCCCCATTTTTTTCTTCCCCTTTACCAAGCCGAATATAGCGATCAAAGTGAGCTTCTTTGGCAAAACTACTAAAACTCTTCGTACACACGATAGCGGCCCGTAATCGTGTGAGCTTTCCTTCGGGCCAATCTGGATACTGCTTATACAAATATTCAGAGACCGTAATCTCCATCACCGCGTCCCCTAAAAATTCAAGCCGTTCGTTATCACGCAGTTTTAATTCGCGATGTTCATTTACATAGGATGAGTGTGTAAAGGCTTCATCTAACAATGCTAAATTCTGAAATTCAATGCCATAGCGGGCTCGAAGCTCGCTCACTAGTGCTGCATCCAAAATTAATTACCCCATTTCAACTGTTTAATCTTTCATTATTATACCGTTTATCTGCCTAAAAAAACAGCGTCGTTCCTAGCAAACCGTTTCTGCCAGTAAGCATTAAAAAAACGCCTGATTTGAAGTATTCATTGTAACACGCAAACGAATATTTCAAAACAGGCGTAGCTTTTAAGCAGATGGTTGCGTCATCGCGGCTAAAGCCGCTTGATAACTTACTAATTCGACCTCAGTTGCATAGACATAATGCTCGTCTGCGACTTCGCGCAATTGGCGCCCTTCATTATCAGCTTCAATGGCACTATCATAGGCAATCCGACGGCGCTGCCGTTCTATCTTTGGGTCGGGTAATGGTACCGCAGACAACAAACTCTGTGTATACGCATGTAATGGCCGGTTATAAATAGCATCTGCCGATGCTAATTCCATAATTTTACCATTGTGCATTACCGCAATTCGGTCACTGATATATTTAACCATCGATAAATCATGCGCGATGAATAGATAAGTTAAGTTCTGTTGTTCTTGGATTTCTTTCATCAGGTTGACCACTTGCGCTTGAATAGAGACATCAAGCGCCGAAATCGGTTCATCAGCAATAATGAATTTAGGCTTCACAGCAAGTGCCCGAGCAATCCCGATACGCTGGCGTTGCCCGCCGGAAAACTCATGTGGATAACGCGTTGCATGATCTTTATTTAATCCCACTAATTCCAAAAGTTCATTAACGCGCGCATCACATTCGGCATCGTTTTGTACAAGATGATGCACGTGTAGCCCTTCGGCAATAATGTCTTTAACTTTCATCCGTGGATTTAATGACGCATAAGGATCTTGAAAAATCATTTGAATTTCTTTACGAAAAGCCTTCATTTCGCGACTATGATTTTTAATCTTGCTAATGTCACGACCATCGAATAAAATTTCACCATCTGTTGGGTTGTAAAGGCGAATAATACTTCGACCAGTCGTACTCTTGCCCGATCCAGATTCGCCAACTAGGCCGAATGTCTCACCTTCGTAAATTTCGAACGAAACATCATCAATTGCTTTAACTTCAGATTTTTTACCGGGACTAAAATATTGTTTTAAATGTTTAACCGATACTAATACCTTTTTATTCTTGTCCATCAATCATCCCCACTTTCTGTTGAACTTGCCCTTTTGGATACTTCGCCATCATAGCCCGGACAGCTGTTGGGGGCACTACGGTTGGTGCATCTGGATGCAATAACCAAGTTGCTGCAAAGTGCGTTTTAGAAACTTGAAAAAATGGTGGCTCTTGTTCAACATCGATTTGTAAGGCATATGGATTACGTGCTGCGAACGCGTCCCCTTTGGGTGGATCCAATAGATCAGGCGGTGTCCCCGGAATTGCCTCTAGGCGGCCGGCAGTATCCAGTGTGGGCATCGAGTTCAGCAGCCCCCATGTGTAAGGATGCTTTGGTTGATAGAAAATTTCATCTACTAATCCATATTCAATAATCTTACCAGCATACATAACCGCCACCCGATCTGCAATGCCGGCCACCACACCTAAATCATGCGTGATAAAAATAATAGATGTTTCAATTTTACGTTGTAATTCCTTCATTAAGTCAATAATTTGGGCTTGGACCGTGACATCAAGGGCTGTCGTTGGTTCATCAGCAATCAAAATTTGAGGATAGTCAACAATCGCAATGGCAATTACAATTCGCTGCCGCTGACCACCGGAAAACTGATGTGGATAATCCTTCATACGAGCTTTAGCATTAGGAATCCCAACCAGTTCTAAAACACTCTGTGCGCGTTTCATAGCCTCTTCTTTATTCATTTTTTCGTGAATCAATAGCGGTTCAGCTACTTGTTTCCCAATCGGCATCGTCGGATCCAAAGAGGTCATCGGATCTTGAAAAATCATCGAAATATCACTACCTCGCAAAGCATTCATTTCCGCTACTGATTTTTGTAGCAGTTCTTCATCATGATATTTAATGGACCCGCCCTTAATTTGTGCATTGCCTGCTAACAATCCCATAATACTCCGAACAGTTACTGACTTTCCTGAACCGGATTCACCAACAATTGCTAATGTCTCGCCCTTTTTTAAATTAAAACTGACATCCCGTATGGCGTGAACCTCGCCTGCATAAGTTTTAAAATCAATGCTTAAATGTTTAACTGCTAAAATGTTTGCCATTTGACAACCTCCGATGATCATACCGCGTCGAAACGGCTTTGTATTGACGTGTTTTTGAATTTTTTACGTTTGTTTAATTCTAAGAGCTAGACCATTGCAACCAGCAACTATGATTTCGGATCAAAGGCATCTCTTAATCCGTCTGCTAATAAGTTGACAGCAATCATGATGACACAAAGAACTGCTGCTGGATACCACATTTGGTACGGTAAGAATCGAAAGGCTTTTTGCCCATCTGATAACAATGTGCCTAACGATGCATTCGGTGCTGGAATGCCAATCCCAATAAAGCTTAAGAACGCTTCAAAGAAAATCGCACTCGGAATTGTAAACATTGTTTGAATAATAATCGTTGAGGATAAGTTTGGGATTAAGTGTTTCCAAGCAATCTTAGTCGAACTTTCACCCAGCGTCCGCGCGGCGAGCACGAATTCTTGTTCCTTCAATTGGAAGGTTTGCGCCCGGATCAGCCGGGCCATTGTAATCCATCCGGTAAAACCGATTGCGATGACAATTGACAATAAACCTGGACGAAGCACTAACATCATCAAGACGACGACAATTAAGTTTGGAATTGAGGAAATGATTTCAGTCACCCGCTGCATGAACATATCCAATCGGCCACCACGCCATCCGGAAACAATCCCATACGGAATTCCGATTAATAAATCGACCAAGGTCGCTAGAATCCCAATTAATAAAGATAACCGTGTTCCATATAAAATCCGCGATAGTAAATCACGACCGAGATAATCGGTGCCCAGGATAAACGTTTTGCCTTTGGGAACGCCTGCTTGTTGATATTTATCAACTTCAACACCGGAAACTACCATTTTGCCGGAAAAACCAGGTAGCTTGCCCGCCCCGATTTTAGGCGGTAAATTTGCGTAAGCTACGTTTTGTATATTCGGACTTTGTGGTGCAATCACCGGTGCTAATAAAGCGGCTAACATAACGATTACAAGCACTACAAGAGAGACAACAGCCACCTTATTTTGTTTTAACCGTCGCAGCGCATCTTGGGTAAACGTTAGTGACGGTGCGCTAATTTTTTCCTGTGCTTCATGTGTATCTTGGGCAAGCGGTTTAAAAGAACTAGCTGATATCTTGATATCTGTCATTTAGTGAGCCCCCTGACTGTCGCTTAGTCGAATTCGAGGATCAATAACCCCGTAAAGAATATCAACGACTAGAATAATGACGGTTAATAAGAATGAATAGAAAATCGTTAAGCCCATGATTGTTGGATAATCATTGGTCATAATTGATTTTACGAATTGTTCGCCAATTCCTGGGATTGAGAAAATATTTTCAACCACCAATGAACCAGTCATTAAGTTGACCGCCATTGGCCCGATAATCGTCACGACTGGAATCATCGAATTGCGTAAGGCATGTTTTGCCACTGTTTGCCATTTTGAATTGCCTTTGGCTTTGGCAAGTTCGATGTAATCACTGTTTAAGACATCAACCATTTCAGTCCGCATAAAGCGGGCAGTATTGGCTAATGGTGCCACTGCTAAGGCTAATGTTGGTAGAATACTAGATGACCAACCATCCCATAGGGCAATTGGAAATAGTTGTAATTTAAAGGCTAAGAAAAATTGGAGTAAAACCGCTAACACAAAATTAGGAATTGAAATCCCAACGATTGAAAAGAACGTCGCGACCCCATCAACCCATGTATTTTTACGGATGGCTGCTACTGCCCCAAGTAAAATCCCCAATAGTGAGCCAATAATCATTGCCTGGGCCCCAATTTGTAATGAGGGGCCTAAGCGCGTCAAGATTAAGCTCAACACAGGTTGATTGTTGAACTGGAAGGATGTCCCAAAATCACCATGCAACAATCCACCTAGATAAATGAAATATTGCTGGATCAATGGTTTGTTCAACCCATACTGTTCATTCATGATGCGTAATTGATCAGCACTCATTTTTTCTTGATTCGTATAGGGTGTCCCTGGCATCAACTTCATCATGAAGAAGGTCACCGAAGCGACGATGAATAGGGTTAGCACTAAATAGAAGATGCGTTTAAGAAGATATTTACTCATAAGTTCGCTCCTAACAAAAACAGGTTTCATTGTTTTTCAACGCCGAAACCCATCTTTATAAAGTCAGTTTATTTTTTTAAATAAAGTGAGACATTATTGTAGTTTCCTGAAGGACCATAGTCTAAACCTTTGAGACTTGGATTAGTTAAGTACGCCACACCTGATTGATACAGAGGAATAACACCTGATTCAGTATTCATAATATCTTGTGCTTTAACTAAATTTTGCCATCTTGCATTGGGGTCGTTAGCATTATCAACTTTACTTGCTTTGATTTGTGCATCATATTCAGCATTGCTCCAGTGACCATTATTATTATCCCCACCAGTTACAAACAAGTCTAAGAATGTAATTGGATCTGGAAAATCAGCATTCCAGGCACTGACCACCATATCGAAATCACCGTTGGTGGAACGCGTTAGTCGCGTCTTAAATGGTACATTCGCTAATGTCACTTTCAAACCAGACAAGTTCTTTTCAAGCGTGTTTTGTAAGTACTCAGCTTGTTTCTTAGCGGCATCTGTATCATCACCAAGCAACGTGTAATTAAATGTCTTACCTGTTTGACCCGTTTCAGCTAGTCCTTCTTTCCAAAGTTTAGCTGCTTCTTTAGGCTTGTACGTTGCATTTTGCTTACCGACTGGATCTAAATCAGACACAAAATCTTGCTTGGTTGTTGGATTAAATGACATATTTTTGGGTGTCAGCGCTGAAATTGGACTTGAGCCATCACCTAAAACTTGTGCTACCAGTTCCTTACGATTAATCGTCATCGAAATCGCTTGGCGGATTTTTGGATTTTTGAAAATTGGATTCTTTTCTTGGTTAACTTGCATATAAAATGTCGCTGATTTTTGTAACGTCGAATAATGCGTATCATTTTTCATCTGTTTAGCTGTATCACCACTGATAGAGGTTCGGTCTAATTTATTACTTTGAAAGAGATTCAAAGCTGTTGAAGGATCTTTCACGACTTGATACTTCAATGTTTTCACCTTAACTGCTTTAGCATTCCAATACTTCGTGTTTTTGACTTCTTGCCATGAACTATCAGGGCCATTCCAGTTTTCTAACTTATATGGACCATTAAAGACTAATGTTTTCGAGTTAGTGCCGTAACGCTTACCGGCTTTTTGAACAGCATCTGTATATTGTGGAAAGAATGTTGAACTAGTCATCAATTGACTGAAATATGGAATTGGTTTTTCAAGGGTAACTTCTAGGGTATGTTGATCCTTAGCAATTACTCCAAGTGAATCAACCGGTTGCTTGCCAGTCGTAATGTCGGCTGCATTTTTGATTCCCTCATAAATATAAGCATATTGTGAGCCAACCTTCGGATCAACCACTCTCCGCCATGCGTTAACAAAATCAGCGGCTGTCACAGGTTGTCCATTACTCCATTTGGCATTTTTTCTTAATGGGAATGTATAGGTTAAACCGTTGTTGGTTGGTTTCACGATTTTAGTCGCAATTGCTGGTTTGATATCTTTGCCTTCATAACGATAAAGGCCTTCCATCGTATCGGTTAAAGCCTGCGCGCCAATTACATCTGTATTTAACGCTGAGTCCATGGTTGCAATCACATCGCTGGTTGCAAAACTGGCAGTATCTGTCTTGGCTGTTTCTTTGCTGCCCGAGTTACCACAAGCTGCTAATAATAATGTCACCGCCACGGTTGTTACGCCTAATATCAAACTCTTCTCTCGTTTCATATGGACACTCCCTTCAGTTGTTAAAAATAATAATACCTGAATAAAAATGAAAAGTAAATAATAAATATTAAAATAATCTAATTTATTTTTATTGATTTAAAGCGTTTATAAGAATAATTCTCATTTTAAAACGCATTAATTACGATGTATTATGTGATTAATCTCATTTTAATAAACCGTTAGAAAGTAAAAAAACGAGGTAGTTAGCTGCGATTACTCGCTACTAACTACCTCGTTATATAAGATTACTATTTGACTTTTGCTTTAGATTTAATGTAAGTAACGGCATCAGCTACCGTAACAATCTTTTCAGCTTCTTCGTCTGGAATTTCCGCACCAAATGTGTCTTCCAATTCCAAAACGAATTCCACGATATCAATTGAATCAGCATCCAAGTCTTCCTTGAAGTTCAATTCATTTGTTACCTGATCCTTATTTAACTCAAATCGATCGCCAATAATAGCCGCAATCTTATCAAAGATTTCTTGTTCATTCATAATTAAAAACCTCCAAATTGAAACTCTTACCTACATCCCTAACACTCTGGGTATCCGGTGATTATACATAACTTTGCAACTCAATTCAAGTAAATTAAATCAGGCTTGCGAGATACATTGTAACGCCTTTAAACCTCGTTGTCCACTTATTTTAATCGGACTCTTTTGGGGCATTCTGCTGATCAAAATAATCGATTACTTTTTGAATTGTTTGGTTGGCTAACATCGCATGAATTTGTCGTACTGTGTAGTACACGGTCCGCCCATCTGCAGCGCCATGAGCCTTGATAACTGGTGCTTTCAAGCCTAATAAAACAGCACCTCCATAAACAGATGTGTCGAATTTATCACGAATCCCGCCGACACTCTTTTTCAAGAGTAAACCACCGATTTTTTCTTTGACACCAGCATCCATAATCGCATGTTTGACTTGCGACATCACGATTGTGGCAGTCCCTTCAATTGCTTTAAGTGTTGCATTGCCGGTAAAACCATCTGTGACTACAACATCCGCAACCCCTTTTAAGAGTTCGCTTGCTTCAACGTTGCCAATGAAGTTTAACGTTGGATCATCTGCCAACAGTTGATGGGCTGCCTTGTGCAATTCATCACCCTTGCCAGCTTCAGTCCCATTATTCAACAAGCCAATTCGCGGCTTTTGAATGCCACGCACGTCTTGTGCGTAGAAGTTCCCCATTAAGCCATATTGATGCAAGTGTTCTGGCTTCGCTTCGGCATTGGCCCCGACATCTAACATATTGAAGCCTAAATCTGAATTAATAGCTGGTAGGGTAGGCATTAAACCTGGACGATCAATTCCTTTAATTCGACCAATCACGAATAATCCGGCTGCTAAGAGCGCTCCAGTATTTCCTAGCGAAAAGAGTGCATCTGCTTCCCCGTCTTTAACCGCCTGCGCTGCCAGAACCATTGAAGCTTGCTTTTTACGACGAATCGCACGCACTGGTTCATCTTCGCTGGTAATTTTTTCGGTGGTATGCACAATCGTTAACCGCGTCATATCATCAAGCAACGGTTTAATTTGTGCTTCATCACCATACAATGTAAATTCAACATCTGTTAATTCTGACCGGGCTTGTAACACCCCTTCAATTACTGATTGGGGTGCAAAATCGCCGCCCATTGCGTCTACTGCAATTTTCATCATCATTCCTCTTTCCGTTTTCAATCTAACGTTAGGTAATTCTGCTTTTGTTGTTGTAAGTATGTTTTGAGTGGCGTATGATCCGGTGCTGCCAACTCAGGATCAAGCGTGAAGATTTTTTGCATTTCTTGCTGTGCAACTTGTAAGCTCGCAAAATCCGCCACTGGATCGCCGACTTTAAAGACGGGTAAACCAGATTGACGATCCCCGAAGACTTCCCCCGGTCCGCGCAACTCTAAATCTTTCTGCGCGACGACAAACCCGTCGTTTGTTTCTGTCATAATCGTCATCCGATCAATTCCTTGTTGATTTTTCGGATCAGCTACCAGAATACAATATGCTTTTTTCTTGCCACGACCGACCCGTCCGCGTAATTGATGCAACTGGGCTAAGCCAAACCGATCTGCATCAAAAATTAACATGACTGTTGCATTTGGAACATCGACTCCGACTTCGACAACCGTTGTCGAGACTAATAATTGAATTTGATTCTCAGAAAAAGCATGCATTATCTGATTTTTTTCATCATCTTTTAACTGTCCATGCAACAGTGCAACACGGTAATCAGGTTCAAATTGTTCTGCTAACGTCGCATAGATTTCCTCAGCATTCTTTAAATCCATCTGCTCCGATTCGGCAATCAATGGTGTAATTGCAAAAACTTGTGAGTCTGTGGCAAGTTGTTTACGGACAAAGCTGAGTGTCTGTTCTACTTGATTACTACGCACCCAACTGGTTTCGATTGGAATTCGCCCTTTGGGTAATTCGTCAATTGTTGAAACGTCCATCTCACCATACGCAGTAATCGCCAACGTCCGCGGGATGGGAGTCGCCGTCATCGCAAGAATATCAGGCTGTAGCCCCTTCTCACGCAGAATCCGCCGTTGATTGACTCCAAAGCGATGTTGTTCATCAATTACCGCAAAGCCTAACTTATGATAGACCACTGCATCTTGAATCAACGCATGGGTGCCAATAATGATATTGATTCGGCCGGATTCAATGTCCGCCAACAACGTCCGCCGCTCTTTGACCCCCGTCGAACCGGTCAACAAGCCAACCGTCACATTCATTGGCGCCAGTAATCGTTGCAAACTTTGATAGTGCTGTTCTGCCAAAATTTCCGTTGGGACCATCAGTGCGGCCTGATAGCCGGCAGTGACCGCTGCGAACAACGCAATTGCTGCCACAATTGTTTTCCCGGAACCAACATCCCCTTGGAGAAGTCGATTCATATGCGCTGGTGATTTTAAATCAAGACAAATTTCATTAACGACCCGCTTTTGTGCATCAGTTAAAGTAAACGGTAAAGTTTGAATAAAAGCTTTAAGCACATTGTTTTGATAAGGTAATGCTAACCCGTTTTCCACATGCCGATCAGCTTGTTTAATTGCTTGTAGTTGTAGTTGATATAAAAAAAATTCATGAAAAATAGCACTTCGTCGGGCCTGCTTTGCCTCAGTATAGGACTTAGGAAAATGCATTCCCGCAATTAACTCGCGCTCGTTCAATAACTTATACCGCATCCGAATGTCTGCTGGAATTAATTCAACAATGGCATTTTGATATAACTCAAAAGCTTCTTGAATCATCTTCACGAGCGTCCCTTGGCGGACATTTTTATTCACCGAATAAATTGCCGCAAACGAAGGATTTTCTGCCGATTGAACAGCGAGAACCTTCATGCCGGTTAAGGTGTGCCGTTTAGCATCCCATTTCCCATAAATTGCAACTTCGACGCCTGTTTCAAATTTATCCTTCAGATAAGGCTGGTTAAAAAAAGTGACCATAACAACATCATGCTCAATCAATAAACGTACATTCAGACGCGTCTTCCCCGGCCCCCAACGACTGATGACTGGATCAGCTACGACCGTTCCTTTTAATGTAACTTTTTCCTGATCAGCAGCTGTCGATAAATCCTTAACTTTTAAATCCTCATATCGAAACGGAAAATAATATAGTAGATCACTAATAGTGCTAATACCTAGCTGATTAAGGGCTGTCAAACGTTTGGGGCCGACACCAGCTAACACAGCAACCGAATCCGTTAAACTTATCATTGACAGCCTCCTTGTTACTCTATTTTAACGCCAATCCGCGCGTAATTTTACAATGGTATTAATTGCTGTTACAAAAAAAGGGAATCAGGTATTCTTCAGCCCCATTCCCGTTTTATTTGATTAATTATTCAACTGAAATCAAGTATGGGTAAACTGGTTGATTTCCTTCATGAACTTCCACTTCTAATTCTGGATCTTGGGCCATGATCGCATCGCTGATTTTTTCAGCTTCAGTTGCATCCCCATCTTCCCCAATAATAATTGTCACGATCTCACTGTCTTCATCGAGCATTATTTGGACCATTTCAATAGCAGCCGTTAAGCGCTCTGTGGTTGAGACCTTGATTTTGCCATCGATAATCCCCATATAGTCGTCCTTCTTAATTTCAAGGCCATCTAAGGTTGTATCTCGAATAGATTGAGTTACTTGACCACTAACCACAGTATCCAAAGCATCGGTCATGGCTCCTTGATTGGTCGCCAATTCAGCGGTTGGATCAAACGACAAGAGTGACGTCATCCCTTGGGAAATTGTCCGACTCGGCACAATTACGACTGGAATATCAGCCACATCGGCTGCCTGTTCAGCAGCCAAGAAGATATTCTTATTATTTGGCAATAGAATAACTTGTTTAGCATTTGCCGCCTGAATGGCATCCAAAATATCTTGTGTACTTGGATTCATGGTTTGACCACCACTTAAAATATACGTTGCACCTAAACTACGGAAGAGTTCGGCAATTCCCTCACCAACTGCGATTGCGATAATTCCATTTTCAATTGGTTCTGTTTGCGCGGGCGCAACCATTTTTTGATCATTTTCAACAATTGTAGCGTGTTGTAGACGCATGTTATCAACTTTAATCTTCACTAAAGAACCAAAATGTTGACCATAAGCCATAACAGCTCCTGGATGTTCGGTATGCACGTGAACTTTCACGACTTCTTCATCAGCAACAACCAAAAGAGAATCGCCAACTCCGTCTAAATGATTCCGGAATTCATCATAATCAAATTCGCGATCGACAGTTGTGCCATCGCCAAGTGCGACCATGATTTCAGTACAATAACCATTTTCAATGTTTTCTGTCCCCATTTGAGCAGTTTGATGATGATTGGCATTTACCATTTCATCCATTTCCGCTTCGTCTGGTGTATAGAGATCCTTAACTGGCGTCTGACCAGTCAAACCTTCTAAAAAACCTTCATAAATAAAAACTAATCCTTGACCGCCAGAATCGACAACCCCAACTTCTTTTAAAACCGGTAGTAATTCAGGCGTCTTCAACAAGGCCTTCTTAGAGCCCTCAACAACAGCTTCGACAACTGCGCCGATATCATCGGTTTGACCAGCAACTTTGGCACCAGCCTTAGCGCCTTCTCTAGCAACCGTTAAGATTGTTCCTTCAACGGGTTTCATTACTGCTTTATAAGCCGTTTGAACCCCATTGGTAAAGGCATCTGCTAAATCTTGCGCACTCAATGTTTCTTTTTCAGCGATGCTCTTAGAAAAACCCCGGAAAATTTGTGAACTGATAACCCCGGAGTTACCCCGAGCACCCATTAAAAGTCCCTTGGCTAAACTCTGCGATAATTCACCGACTGATTGCGCACTATTTTCATTAACCGCTTTAGCCCCACTTTGAAAGGTTAAGCTCATATTCGTCCCAGTATCCCCATCTGGTACGGGGAAAACGTTTAACGAATTAACAAACTCTGCATTTTTAGTAAGTCGACGGGCAGCAATCCGCATCATTGCTTGGAATTCTGCTGCTGTGATTTCAGTAACTTTCACGAATGTTCCTCCTTGAACGAAAACAAATAGAACTGGACCTAATGGCCAGCTCTGCTAATTAGTTTTAGTCTTCTAATACTCGTACACCTTGAACGTAAATATTTACTGAGTTCGCACTGACACCCAACATCGTTTCAAGATTATATTTCACTTTACTCTGTACGTTACGGCAAACTTCAGAAATTTTAATACCATAACCGACAATAATATACACATCAATTGCAACACCATTGTCTTCTTGACGCACAACAACACCCCGGTTATAGTTTTCACGGTTTAAAATATCGTTCAAATTATCGCGGATTTGATTTTTACTTGCCATCCCGACAATGCCGTAGATGTCTGTGGCAGCACCACCGACGACAGTTGCAATCACGTTATTAGTAATATCAATATCGCCATATTGTGTTTTAATTTTAACAGCCATTAAAATAGCCTCCTTGTGCCATACTTAGTATTATTTTAGCATAGCAGAGCAAAGTTGCAAAGCCACAGGCGGTGAATTATTATCACCAAAGCTTATTTTTGAACTTTAATGAGTTTAAACGACTTATTTTAGACTGTCAAGTAAATTCCCTTGAAAGAGTTCTTGCATTCCCTCGACTATTATGGTAAATTATTTAAGTGAATTGTATGAGCCGGTGTGCATGCATGCAACGATTAAGACTAACTGAATCATCTTATGTTTCTCGTTAATTCTACCGGCTTTACTTAAAGGAGGAATAAGACCATGGCAAAAGACGTTATTACCGGCCGTAAAACATCATTTGGCAACAAGCGTTCACACGCTTTGAACGCATCGCGTCGTTCTTGGAAGCCAAATTTACAAAAAGTGCGTATCTTAGTTGATGGCAAACCTAAACGTGTTTGGGTTTCTGCCCGTGCTTTGAAATCAGGCAAAGTAACTCGTGTATAATTTTTAAGGGGCTGTCAATTGACGGTCTTTTTTTTTACAAAAAAATAATCCGTCAGGATTAAATGACTTATATGCTACACACATCAATTTAAATTTTTCTCGATTTATACAGCATTTTTTGCTGATTTGATTTCTACTAAGACTAAGCATTCCTTATTCATACCCAAGGAATGCTTTTAATTTTGTCCTTTTAGAAATTTTAGTCATAAAAAGACCCCAATTATTAAAGTTTTTACTTTAATAATTGGGGTTCTAAGTTTATTTTTTAGTCCTTGCTTTGAATCACAGCGACTATCCCGGTTTTAAAGCTAAACCGACCAGTTGACCCAATAAACTCATTGCTAGCCCATGAAATTGGAACCTGCGTTTGATAATTTACTAGACGATATCTTTCATCAATTAAATTCAATCCAGTTGTTGGGACCAATGGTACAAAAGCTAGATAGGTTTTATCATCTTCTTTTTGAAGTTGGTAGTCCCCGGGTCCGTAAAAACGAATCGTATTTTGGCGATCACGCATCTCCAAACGTGCTAAAAACGGTTTAAACCGCTCCTCCAGCGGAATAAATAAATTGGCAAGAAAATGGTCTACCCGGCCACCTGTCGCACCATAAATTACGACCTGATCTGCCTGCAACTCAGTAAGTGCAATTGTTAATGCCAGTTGCGTATCTGTATCATCTTTTTCGGCTTGTACGGAACGAATATCTTTCACCATTGATTGGACAATTTCGCGTTCACTTGTTGATAATGAATCAAAATCACCAACTGCTACAACCGGGATGATGTTCTTTTGTAATAAACGCCATGTCCCACGGTCGGCGGTCACCCATTGCCCATCAATTGTTTCTGGATGTGCTAATTCGGGGGCCCATTCGCTAACAGGACCACCCACTAGCAAATTAACCCGCGTCATGAGCAGCCTGCTTCAAAGTCGCAATCCGCGTTGCCAAATCACCCGCAAACGTATACGAACCGGCGACAAAAATATCCGCCCCCGCTTTAGCACACGCACCGATAGTTTGGTCATTGACCCCACCATCGACTTCAATCGTATAAGTTATCTCAGCGTGCTGTTGCCGATAAATCGCTAACTCAGTGACCTTTGTCAACATCGCTGGAATAAATGTTTGCCCCCCAAAGCCTGGATTGACCGTCATTACCAAGACTTGATCAACCAATGATAAGACCGGTTCAATCGCACTAACCGGCGTACCTGGATTGATAACCACGCCAGCTTTAACACCGGCATCTTTAATCATCTGTAGACCACGATAAAGATGTTGCGTTGCTTCAGCATGAATCATGATTAAATCCGCGCCTGCTTCAGCAAATTGTGCAATGTAACGCTCTGGTTGTTCAACCATCAAATGTATATCTAGTCCCAATTGTGTCAAAGGACGTAAACCAGCGACTACTTGCGGCCCAAACGATAAATTAGGTACAAACATCCCATCCATAATATCAACGTGTAATAAATCTGCGCCTGCATGTTCTAAATTTTGAATATCTCTTTGTAAGTTCATAAAATCCGCACTTAAAATTGAAGGGGCAATTTGTTTCATTATCAAAACTCCAATCACGTTTTTATTTTGACTTCTTATAAACTGGTCTTGTATCTTTTAATTCAGCTCTAAATTGTAAATAATTTGTGTATCGACTTTGCATAATCTCACCATTGTCGACAGCTTCTTTAACAGCACATTGAGGTTCCATTACGTGTTGGCACGTCCTAAACTTGCATCCTTGTCCGATTTCTCTAAACTCAGGGAAGCGATCGACTAAGGTTTCAATTGTAACATTTAACAAGCCAAGCGATGAAAAGCCCGGTGTATCACCGACTAACCCATCATTTAATGGAATCAATTCAATATGCCGCGTAGTATGTTTACCACGGTTCAAACTCTGCGAAATCGCAGCGGTCGCCAAATTTAGTTTAGGATCAATATGATTTAGCAATGTTGACTTACCTGCACCAGTTTGTCCAGTAAAAACAGTTGTTTTATTAGGGAAAGTCGCTTCAATCGCCGCAATAATCTCTGGCGTAAAAGCCTTTCTCGGTGCAAAAATGGAATAGCCAATCTTAGCGTAATAAGCTAAATAATCGCTAATTTTTTGATATTGTTGATCACTGATCATATCCGTTTTGGTTAAGTACACCAACCCTTGCATATGCAACGATTCAATGTAAATCAAGAAGCGATCCAATAAATTCAACGAAAACGCCGGTTCAACTGCCGAAACAATGACGACTGCATTATCGATATTCGCCACAGGGGGTCGAATCATTTCATTTTTCCGCGCTAAAATGGCGAGAATATAACCACTTTCCGTTTCGCTTTCACTCTCAAATTCGACAAAGTCACCGACAAGTGGTGTGATTTTTCGCTTGCGAAAGTTACCACGCGCTCGAGTACGATAAATCTTATTTTCACTTTTTACATCATAAAACCCACTGAGGGCACGAATAATCTGGCCTGTCTGCAATAGGTCACCTCCCAATTAATTTGTTACGTAATCATCTGATAGAATCTCTTGACCATTCCTTAAAATCCGATAACGACCAGCTTGGTCCGCTTTAACCGTAAAGGGTAAATCGATCGTTGTATCTGCCGTGATTGTCATTTCTCTAAAAACATTTGACAATGAATGCGTACTATCTTCCAAGTAAATCGTAATCTTATTGGTGGTCGCCGTCGCTATGCTACTTGAACTTTCACTAGTGCTGCCGTCACTTGATTCACTTGAGGTAGTTAAACTACTTTCTGCGTCAGTCAGTGTGTCATCAAACGGAATCGAAATAGATTTTGTAAAGTGCTTCGTTGCGGGCGCCTTTCTTCCCTTAGATAGCACAATATTCACATTGGTTCCTTCTTGCACAGCAGCTCCACTGCCTGGTGATTGACTAATTACTAAACCTTCATCAACGGTATTTGAATAATCTTCCGAAAATGAAGCAGTTAAGCCAACATTGGCGACATATTCTTGCACGGCCTGTTTTGTATAGTTACTTAAATTTTCAAGCGTGATATTTGGTTTTCCACTGCTGACAGTTAGAATAATCGTTGTTTTACTTGGTACAACTTTTTTACCGGCAGCAATATTTTGGCTCAAAATTACCCCCGGTTCAACACTTCGCGAACTTTGATATCTGCGAACGACCGTTAAACCTTTTTTGCTCAACATTTTATTAATATCCGTAAAAACTTTATCAGTATAATCTTTGATTTGATATTTTTTCCGACCAGTGCTTACCGTTAAATCAACTGTACTCCCCGACTTCACGTGCATCCCCTTATCAGGTGTTGATAGAATCACATGGCCTTTGCTATATTTATTACTCGTCGTTTTACGAATCTGACCGACTTTTAATTTTTCAGCTGCTAACGCTGATACAGCATTTTCCTGTGTCATATCGGTCACATCAGGAACAGTAACTTCACTGCCTTGCATTGCATAAGCCACAAAAATACTAAAGAGCACTAAAACTACGATGCCAATCCCGAATAGCCACCATTTTCGTTTCGTTTTTTTACTTAGATGCTTGTTTTTTTGAACTGCAGTTGGCTGATCCAAATCATTTAATTGAGCTTCGGAAGCATTGCTCTGCTGTGTAACACCTTCTGGATCAAGTGCTGGAATCACCTTGGTCTCGCCCATATCACCTTGTAACGGTACAAATTTAGGCTCATGTGCCCGGCTTGCAGATAAGGAAGTACTCAAATCAATAACCATTTGTCCCACATCGCTGTAACGTTCGTCAGGATCTTTGGCAGTTGCTTTTAGCACAACGTTTTCCAATGCTTGTGGAATCCGCGGATCATAATCCCGAACAGGTGGCACAGCATCTTGAAAATGCTTAATCGCAATTGAGACCGCCGACTCACCTTCAAACGGTACCATGCCAGTTAACATTTCATATAAGATAATGCCAAGCGAATAAATATCAGAACGTCTTGTCGCCATTGAACCCCGTGCTTGTTCTGGTGATAAATAATGTACCGAACCAAGTAATGTATTAGTTTGTGTCATTGCTGTCTCACTTAGTGCAATGGCAATCCCGAAATCGCTAATTTTGATATTACCGGCCTCATCGACCAAAATATTTTGCGGTTTCAAATCACGGTGAATTATACTGTGCGCGTGCGCATTTTCAACCGCCGATAAAATTTGCGTCATAATATCAATTACTCGTTGATATGGAATAGGAAAGTGCTCCACGATGTACTTCTTTAAATCAGTCCCGCTTACATACTCCATCACAATATATTGCATGCCATTTTCTTCACCAACATCATAGATACTAACGATATTAGGATGATTTAATTCAGTCGTAGCCAGAGCTTCACGTTTAAAGCGTCGTACTGTATTCGGATCATTTCGCAAATCAAGGCGGAGAACCTTGACTGCCACTTGACGGTCCAAGATTAGATCTTGGGCTAGGTACACATTAGCCATGCCACCTTCCCCGATTGGCCGAATAATCTGGTAGCGGCCATTAACCGCATAACCGGTTTCCATCATCGCGCACCCTCCCCATCATTTTGATGTAAGATTAACGCTGTAATATTATCCAAGCCGCCGGCATCATTTGCCTGTTGAATCAATGACTCACATTTTTCTGATAATGATGTCGGTGCCATTAGTGTGGCCTTTAGTTGCTCATCATCAACCATATTAGTCAATCCATCGGTACACAGCAACAGGTAGTCATCTGCTTCAAATTTATATATTGTCACATCAGCATCTACATCTTGCGAAACACCCAAAGTACGAGTAATGATATTTTTCTGTGGGTGATGCTTTGCTGCTTCTTCGGTTAATTCACCTTGTTTCACCAATTCGTTCACTAATGAATGGTCCTCCGTTAATTGGCGGAGTTCGTTATTCCGGAAGCGATATACCCGGCTATCACCGATATTTGCAACTAAGTAATTGGCACCTGAAATCAATACTGCGACGAGGGTGGTCCCCATCCCAAACAGATCGTCATATTGATTTGCCTTTGCTAAAATATGTTTGTTTTCTTTTTGCAATTCGAAAATTAACCATTTAACCATGGCTTCAATGTCGGTATCATCGGTTTGTTCGAACTCGTATCCAATATGGGAAACCGCCATTTCTGAAGCAACATCGCCACCTAAATGACCGCCCATCCCATCAGCAACAATCGCAAACTGTGCACCGTTTTTATTGGTATAAAAGCCAACATAGTCCTGATTATTTTGACGTTGTTGACCGACATCGGTTTGAAAAGCAACTTCCATAAAGATTCACCTCAATTAATAAATTTAAGCCCGTCGTGTTAAACAAGCGATGAAGAAGCCGTCTGTTTGATAATCATCGGGGTAGATTTGGACAAACGGGGTCGCTTGATTGGCTGGTAATGGTTTATCGAGTGCCACTGGTACGATTTCAAATTCTGGATGATTAGCCACAAACGTTGCAACGACTTGCTGATTTTCTTCTGGAACAATCGTACAGGTACTATAAGTTAATTGACCGCCCACTTTTAAGGTTGGGGCAATGGCATCTAAAATCGCTAATTGGATTTTTTGCAAGTTCAATAAGTCAGCCGCTTGCCGACCATATTTAATTTCTGGCTTACGCCGCATTAGACCTAAACCAGAGCATGGTGCGTCAACTAAAATCTTATCAAATGTTTCAGGTTCAAATTGTTCGCTGACTTTACGAGCATCGAGCGCTCGCGCATCAATGACGTCTTCAACATGTAAGCGTTTCGCATTTTGTTCAATCAAACGAACTTTATGTTCATGAATGTCTAAGGCCGTTATTTTCCCCCCTTGACTGGCATCCAAATAGGTCGCCATATGCGTTGTTTTGCCACCAGGAGCGGCACAAGCATCCAAGACCCGATCACTTGGTTGTAGTTGCAGACTGGGCGCAACTAACATCGAACTTTCGTCTTGAACGGTGTAAGCTCCTTGTTCAAATAAATCGCCACTAGCTAAGTGGCCGCCTCGAGCAACTAATCCCGCTGCGGCAATTGCACTGGGCTCAATGGTTAAGCCGGCCGCTTGCAAATCTGCTAAGACCGCCGCCACTGAATTGATGCGCGTATTCACCCGAATGGCTGCGTTGGCAGGTTGGTTAATCGTTGCCAATAGGTGCTCCAATTTTGATGGACCTAATTCTTGATGGCACTTTGCTACTAACCACTGCGGCATACTGTAGGCCACACTTAACCGTTCAATCGGATCGGCAATTGCCGCTAAATCAGGTAACCCGGTCCGTTGTTGGTTCCGTAAAATCGCCGTCACTAATTTAGCCGTTCCAGCATGGCCCATCTGTTTGGCAATCTCAGTTGCTTCATAAAAAATCGCATGTTCAGGGACGCGATCCAAATAAACCTGTTGAAAAACTGCTGTCCGTAAAACTTGGCGTACCCACGTCGTCAATTTAGCTGGTTTTTGAATAAAGGGTGCTAGATAATAATCGAGCGTCATTTCGTGTTGAATGACACCATACACGAGCTGCGTTAAAAAGCTAGCGTCTTGGGAATTCAGATGGTTTTGTTTAATTACTTGGTCGAGTGCTAGGTTTGAATAACTATTTTGTTTAGCCACCGCCGTTAAAATTTCAACAGCTAAGTAGCGCGGGGTCTTTTTAGGCATCCTGCACCACCACTTGTTGTCCGACAGTGAGTTGTTTGCCAACCCCGTTTAGGAAAGATTGAACCGGCATTTTGGCCTTACCAGCTGGTTGAATCTCGGTAATTTTCAAAACAGTTCCGTTACCGGCTGCTAATTCGAAATCTTTTTTGTTAATCGCGACGATAACGCCAGCAGGTTGATTGGTCGTTGTTTCAGCAACGGTTGCTTGCCATAATTTCGTCCGTTGACCATTAATTGGTAACCAAGCGCCTGGTTGCGGCCGCAATGCACGAATCTGGTTGACTAGTTGGATTGCCGGTTGATTAATATCTAATCGTTCCTGTTCCTTAGTAATGTTATAAGCAAATGTTACTTGCGCTTCATCTTGTGGGATTCGTGGGGCGGTTTGATTGATAATCCTTGGTAAGGTCTTCAGTAATAAATCACGACCGACATAACTTAACTTATCAAATAAAGTCCCGGTGTCGTCTGAAGCTTCGATGGGAATGCTAGCTTGTTCAATCATATCACCAGCGTCCATTTTTTTAGCCATATGCATGATGGTAATCCCAATTTCTGAATCGCCGTTTAACACAGCATATTGAATGGGTGCGCCACCGCGATATTTTGGCAAGAGTGATCCATGCACATTGATGGCTGCAATCTTAGCGGCTTCTAATAACTTCGTTGGCAAGAACTGACCGTATGCTGCCGTCACAATTAAATCTGGTTGCAAGGCAATTAGATCAGCTAACGCTTGACTGCCACTAAGTTTTTCAGGTTGAAAAGCAGGTAAATTTAGTCGAACAGCCGCTTCTTTAACCGGCGTTTGTTGTAAGACTTGCTTGCGCCCAACTTTCCGGTCTGGTTGGGTCACAACGGCTAGGACTTGATAATCGTTTGCCACAAGGGCTTCTAAAATCGGTACTGAAAATTGGGGAGTCCCCATAAATACGATGGATGTCATTAATCAATCACGCTCACTTTAAGTAAATTGTAGGGGTTCATTGTCCAACCCAATCTTGAAACCATGACGAGTATCAATTTGGGTCGTTTCGAGAATCTCGGCGAGTTTCGCCTGAAGCTGTGGTTCCTGTTTATATTTAATCACAATTTGATAGAAATAACGATTGTTAATCCGCGCAATCGACTTCGGTGTTGGACCAAGCACAATCGCTTGGTCGGATAATACCGGTCGTAATTGACGGGCAATCTGGAAACTCTTCTTGGCTGCCAGTGCTTCTTCTGGGTGGCTGATCGTTAATTGCACCGTAAAATAATACGGTGGGTAGCCACCACGATGCCGAACAGCCATCTCATATTGATAGAAGCCTTCATAATCATGTTGCTTAGCAAATTGGATAGCGTAATTTTCCGGATTAAAAGACTGAACAATAACCGCGCCGGTTTTATCAGCACGACCAGCACGGCCACTAACTTGCGTCAATAATTGGAATGTGCGCTCACTTGCGCGGAAATCCGGTAAGCCTAAAGCGGTGTCAGCATTGATCACCCCGACTAACGTTACATCGGGAAAATCGAGCCCTTTCGCAATCATTTGGGTGCCCAATAAAATGTCAGCATCGTGGTCCCCAAAGCGTTTAAGTAATTTAGCGTGTGCCCCTTTTTTCCGCGTTGTATCGACATCCATTCGTAAAATGCGTGCCGTTGGGATTAGTTCTTGGAGTTCTGCCTCGACTTTTTGCGTTCCCGTTCCGAAATAGCGAATTTGACGACTCTGACAGTTTGGACATGTCCGTGGAATGGCTTCTTCATGGCCACAGTAATGACACTTCATCGAGTGTGTATCCATGTGCAACGTTAGGGATATATCACAGTTTGGACACTGCAAGACAAAGCCGCAATCACGACACATGATAAATGATGAAAACCCTCGGCGATTCAATAGCAGGACACTCTGTTCCCCTTTTTGCAGCCGATCTTTCAACGCATCTAATAACGCCGGTGAAAAATTACTGCTGGCCTGTTGCTTCATCGCCACACGCATATCGACTAGTTCAACAGCAGGTAATGGCTGTTGATTAATCCGTTGAGTAAGGCGCAAAAGCTGATAAACGCCCTTTTGCGCGCGCGCGCGCGATTCAAGGGATGGTGTCGCACTACCGAGAATAACTGGACAATGATGGTATTGACTCCGCCAGATTGCCACATCGCGCGCATGGTAGCGCGGACTCTCATCTTGTTTATAGGACGCTTCATGTTCTTCATCCATGATAATCACGCCGATATTTTCCAAAGGGGCAAAAACAGCTGATCGTGCGCCAACCACAACGCTCGCTTCTTTGCGTTCGATCCGCCGCCACTCATCGTATTTCTCACCTTCAGATAAGCCACTATGTAAAACGGCGACTTGATCCCCAAAGCGGCCTTTAACCCGCTTGACCATTTGCGGCGTTAGCGCAATTTCGGGCACTAGCATCAAGGCTGTCTTGGCTTGTTGCAAAACGGCATCAATTGTTTGTAAATAAACTTCGGTCTTACCGCTTCCCGTAATCCCTTCAACTAAAAAAACGCGATCTGATTGGTTTTGGGTGGCGGTTACAACTGCGTCCACTGCCCTTTTTTGTTCGTCAGTTAATGCCATTTTCTGTGTGGTTGTGACGGTTTTAGGATAAGGATTTCGGTAGGCTTCGACCTTAACTTGGCGTAACCAGCCCTTGTCAGCCCCCGTCTTAATATTCTCACGGGTAAAAATCGTTGTTGCCAAAACATCCTTTAATAAGGGATTCGGCTGACCAATTAAGCTTTGTAAATAACTAATGAGTTGTTGTTGCTTTTGCGCTGATTTCCGTAGTCCTGTCCGTGCTTCTTCTAACTGTTCAAACGATAACGCCGGTTCAATAGCCGTTAATTGTTTAACCCGCGCTCGATCATCGACATGATACACCACTTCGAGCTTGCCTTGGCGTTGCAAATGCATTAATTGTTTCAGTTTATCGGGGGCTAGCGACTGATCAAACGTCAATTCGTCGTTACCGTTAAACAAACTTGCTTGTAACGCAGGATCAATTTCATCAACTAGCTGTGCGGTTTTCGAATATTTAGCCCGCATCACACTTGGAAGCATCGTTTGTAAACACGTAATCTGAAAGGCATAGGTGCGCTCTGCCAGCCAACTCGATAATTGAAGTAATTCGGAATTCACAGCCGGCTGCAAATCAATAACGGCCGTAATCGGCTTTAATTGCCCCTCAAAGTTAGCTTGATCTTGAATAGTTAAAATAAAGCCTTGAATTAACCGATCACCTTTACCAAAAGGGACCGCCACACGCATCCCAGGTTGAATATGATCTAATAAAGTATCTGGTACTTGATAATCATATGGCCGATTAGTTTGCATCGTGGGCACATCGACAATCACTTTTGCGATTTGTGGCATCTGAATCCTCCTTTTTAGTTAAGCTAACAAGTTAGCGACTCGTTCTAAAATTTGAGTCGCAATCACGCTTTTATCCGCCAAAGCCAGTGTTTCTGGAGCTGCAGTTGGTCGTAAAAGGGTAACCGCATTTTGATCGGCACCAAAGCCACGATCAGCTTGGCTAACGTCATTAGCAACTAGCAAATCGACCTTTTTCGCGGTTAACTTGGTTTGTGCATTTTGTAATAAATCCTCAGTCTCGGCTGCAAAGCCAATCAAGAATTGATGGGTCTTCTGTTGTCCAAGCATCGCCAAAATATCTGGCGTTTGGTTTAAAGTTAACTGCATATCAGTTGGATGGGGCTTTTTTTTGATTTTGTGCGTGACATATTGGTCCGGTTTAAAATCGGCAACCGCTGCTGCCATCACCACAACATCGGCCCCTTCAAACACACTGCTAACTGTGCCTTGTAATTGGGCCGCCGTTTCAACGTAAATTATTTTGTGCAAACCAGCCGGTACTGGCAATTCTGGGCGGGTGCTAATGAGGATCACTTTGGCCCCCATCGTCACAGCTGCTTGTGCCACTGCATACCCCATTTTACCAGAAGACCGGTTGCCAATGTAGCGTACCGGATCAATTGGTTCTTGTGTCCCACCGGCAGTCACCACAACGTTCTGCCCGCTTAACCGTTGCGGTCCAAATTGTTGCACAACTTCTGCCATAATCGCGGTTGTTTCAGGAAAGCGCCCGACGCCGGTATACCCTTCCGCTAAAAAGCCGTTATCCGGTTCCATGACAGTATAGCCATCTGCTTTAAGTTGGGTTAAATTCCGTTGGGTCGCTGGATTAAACCACATATGTTCATTCATCGCCGGCACGATTAATTTGGGCGCGATGGTTGCTAATAAGGCGGTTGAAACAAAGTCGTCGGCAATCCCATTAGCGAGTTTCCCGATTAGATTAGCAGTCGCTGGCGCAATTACCGCTAGATTCGACCAATCCGCTAGATGAATATGTGCAACATGGTCTGGTTGGTCTTGATTGAACAAATCCGTTAACACCGGTTTACGGGTTAATGTGGCAAACGTCAGTGGCGTGACAAATTCAGTCGCCGCTTGGGTCATTGCAACTTGGACCTCAGCACCAGCTTTGATTAAGCCACGCACCAAATTAGCCACTTTGTAGACCGCAATCCCACCTGTTACATAAACTGCAATCCGTTTATTCGTTAAATCCATTTTCAACCTCCCTAAAACTAAAAAAACTGCACTTTAATTTAAACATCCATCGATGAATAAACTAAACATGCAGGTTCTTTAATTATTCTTATTCGCCGTCTTTTTGGGCGAGCTTATCCATTTTTTCAGCATCTTTTTCAAGCATCAATGAATCAGGATCAATAATGACATTGCCAGCAGCAATTTCTTCCATTGCCATCCCAACCGTTTTAGGCGATTTGTATTCAGATAGCATTTTAATATCACCGGCTTCGATTTCATGGGCCCGCTTGCTAGCTAAAACAGCCAATGAGTAACGGGAGTTCACGTTTTCTAGTAACTTATCAATTGAAGGATATACAATCATATTATTATTCCCCTATCATTTTCTTGTATTGGTCGATCACACGTGGTACACGTAAGTGTTCGCTTTCGATAATCTTTTCAATTCGTTGAACCGCATTTGGAATTTCGTCGTTGACGACCGCATAATCGTAATTTTCCATCATCTTGATTTCGTCAGCTGCTTTTTGCATCCGCTTGTCAATCGTGGCTTGATCGTCCGTCCCGCGTCTTTGAATTCGATTCCGCAATTCTAACAAATCGGGTGGTGTCAAGAAGATGAAGACGCCATCAGGACAATTCTCGCGCACTTGCATTGCGCCTTGAACTTCAATCTCTAATAAGACATCGCGCCCTGAGTCGAGTGTTTGATTCACGTACTTCATCGGTGTGCCATAATAGTTATCCACGTACTGTGCATACTCTAGCATACCATCATTTGCAATTTCTTGCTCGAATTCTTCTCTGCTCACAAAATAATAGTCAACACCATCTTGTTCGCCGGGTCTTGGCTTTCTCGTCGTCATCGAAACTGAATAATGAAAATCACGAAATTCATCTTCTAACATTGCTTGACGGACAGTTCCTTTACCGACCCCTGATGGGCCTGATAAAACGATCAACATTCCTCGATTAGACATCTACGTAATTCCCTCTTCTTTTATAAAATAGTTAAAGTCTATTTTGCACTATTTCGCGGGAAATATCAAGTTTACTTTGTTTCCATCTCATTTAAAATTAACCTTAAGGATGCAATTTCGTCGTTTGATAACGTAACCCCTTTACCCATTTTAGCATGATCAGGGGCCCAATCCCGCAAATCAAATTTGGGCGCCCGTTGATTCCATGAAATAAGATTCAATTCTTTGCGCCATCCTGCCGCATTTTCGCTGATAACACCAATTTCTGCCATAATTTCATATTCGATCTTGCCCATTAAATCACCCTTTCTATCGCTTCATTTTATTATACACGAAATAAATCAAAAAATGCCGCTTGCAATTCTGAACATTTGTTCGTATAATAAAAACACAAACAAGCGTTCGGAGGATGACATCATGGAATTTAAACAAGCAACGGTTAGCGGACTCAGTCAACAATTGGTTAAACAGTATCATCGCTTTTTTGAACTCACCCCAGAAGCGACATTTTTTATTGAACAACCCCAAATGCAGCCCGCCCAAATTCAATTATTTATGACCCAAGCGTTTGAGCGCCACTACCACGTTGCGATGCAATTCAATGTTAACGATCATCTTGAACAAATAACTGGGCGCTTGACTAAACAACTTGGGGCGAATAAGTACCTACTAAAAGAAAGCCGTTCTAATCTCTATAAGATTGTCCTTTGCAATCAAATCCGTTACATTCAAAAGAAAAATTAAACAAAAATAAGGGTGCCGACCAAATCATGATTTGGTCGGCACCCTTATTTTAATGTCGGCTATTTCTTTTAGCCGTTTCCGCTAATTCCACTAATTCTTCGGCATGTTCTAACGTTAATTCTGTTACTTCAGTCCCCGCTAACATCCGGGCTAACTCGGCAATTCGTTGTTTGCCCGTTACCTTTTGAACCATTGTTTCAGTGCGATTTTGTTTCACTTGCTTTTGAATTTGATATTGATGATCACTCATCGCAGCCACTTGTGGTAAATGCGTAATACATAGTACTTGTGAATGTTGGGCAATTTCGCTAATCTTATTAGCAATTGCTTGAGCCACACGTCCACTCACCCCGGTGTCGACTTCATCAAAGATAATGCTAGTGATCCCTTGTGATTCAGAAAAAATCGTTTTGAGGGCTAACATTAAGCGCGATAATTCACCACCAGAAGCGATTTTAGCAAGTGGTCGTAACTTTTCACCTGGGTTTGGTTGAATATAAAATTCGACTTTGTCCATCCCAGATGCCATGAATTGTTCCTGTTGATTTGGTAGGAATTCAACTTTAAAAACTGTTTTTTCCATAAATAATGCTTTTAATTGTTGGTGAACAGCTTTTTCAAGTTGCTTAGCGGCTTTTTGGCGTAATTGCGTTAACGCTTGACCGTTTTTCTTGAGCTGTTGTTCAAGCTGCCCAAATTGTTGCTCTAACTCACTTGCGTTAGCTTCAGTCGCTTGCATAGCTGCTAGTTCCGCACCAATTTTTTCACCGTAAGCGAGAATTTCGGCGATTGAATCACCATACTTATGTTCCAAACGATTAATGGTTTCAAGGCGTTGTTCGATTTCATCCAAACGTGCTTCATCCCATTCTAAGTTTGCAACTTCCCGGCTAATGTCACTGCTACTATCCTGTAAAGTATAATAACCAGTCTGCAGACTGTCCGCAATTCGCTTAAATTCTGGATCTAGTTCAGCAATCTCTTGCATTTGATTCATTGCAACTGCGATTTGATCTAACGCATTACCATCGTCCCCGGCTAAAATGGCATGACTAGCTTGTAATGCTTGGTTGATTTTTTGAAAATTAATTAATTTTGCCCGTTCTTCAATTAATTGACTTTCTTCGTCACCCCGTAATTGAGCAGCATCAATTTCATTGGTTTGAAATTTTAACATATCCAGGCGCTGCGCCCATTCTTGTTCGTTTTGCTGTTTCTTCCGCAAGGCACGTTGTGTTTTGCGATAGGCAGCATAGGTTTCAGTATAGGCTGTCTTGGCTGTTATTAATTTTTGATGGGCAAACTCATCTAACAATCCCAAATGCCGGTCAGGATACATTAGTTCTTGATGTTCATTTTGACCATGAATATCAACTAAAGTTTCCCCGATATGTTTCAAAGTCGTCGTGTTAACCAAGTGACCATTGACCCGACAGACATTGTGACCATTGACCGCTAAATCACGCTCCAACAAAACGGTTTCTTCATCATGTTCAATCCCAAATTGGTCTAAGACAGCTGCCGTTGTGCCATTGGGGGTCATTGTAAATAGACCTTCAAGCGTCGCTTTTTTAGCGCCAGTCCGGATAAAGTCCTGCGAACCACGACCACCGGCTAGTAATCCAACTGCATCAATAATAATGGATTTACCGGCACCCGTTTCCCCGGAAAGGACTGTCATTCCTTCTTCAAAACTAATTGATAACTGATCGATAATAGCGAAATCATGGATAACCAACTCCTGTAACATCTAACCAGCCCCCTTTCGTTTTTCTTGGTGCTTAAAAAAGCTTGCCAAATTACTTTAGCAAGTCTTCAATAAGCTTCGTAAATTGTTTCGCGTTTTCTTCTGATTTACAAATTACCAACACAGTATCGTCACCACCAATTGTCCCAAACACCATACTAAGCTGCATCTGATCCAATAAGTTAGCAATCGCCGTCCCATTACCAGGCGAAGCCTTAACAACCACAAAATAATCCTGTTGATTATGTGTAATATATGCGTCACGTAAAATACGCCGCAATTTTTCCTTGACATCCAATTTCTTTTCAGGCGGTAAACTATAATGATAACCGTCGTCGGCATTAGGAACCTTAATGAGTTGCATTTCTTTAATATCTCGTGAAATCGTGGCCTGCGTAACATCGATGTCTTCTTTTTGAAGTAGCTTCACAAAATCCTCTTGTCGCTCAATTTCATGAGTCTGAATTAAATTTTTTAACAATCGCTGTCGATCTACTTTACGCATTATAACACCTCTTCATGTGAGAAATTATTCTATCCTTCAATGATAGCGCATTTATACATAAAACACAAAACCTTATACATTATTTTCCCATTGGTCGCTTCAAAGCAGCATATGCATTCGTTAAAACCGCATCAATATTCACATTCGGTCCCATCATTCCAATTTCTGCCGTCGTATTACGTAAATGAATCAGAAATTCGATATTTCCTTCGCCACCTTTAATCGGTGAAAAATCAAGGCCTAAGACATCATAACCAGTAGCCAAGCTAAAATCAACAATGTCTTGTACCACCATCTTATGGACTTTAGGATCACGAACAATCCCATGTTTACCAACATTTTCCGGCCCCGCTTCGAATTGTGGCTTAATCAAGGCTACAGCTTCACAATTAGGTTTTAAAATCGGCTTTAATGGTACCAAAATTTTATGTAGCGAAATAAACGAAACATCTGTCATGGCAAAATCTGGTTGACCGTTTGGAAAGTCTTCTGGTTGACTATAACGGAAGTTTACTCGTTCCATTACAACTACCCGTGGGTCTTCACGTAGTTTCCATGCTAATTGGTTATACCCAACATCTAAGGCGTAAGCCAGTTTCGCCCCATTTCGCAGGGCTACATCGGTAAAGCCCCCTGTTGAAGAACCAATATCAAGGGTCACTTTATCTTGTAAATCAATATTAAACACTTCAACTGCTTTCGCCAATTTTAAGGCACCCCGACCAACATAGGGTATCTTGTGGCCTTTGACAGTTAAGTTCGTCTCAGCATCGATTTTTTCGCCAGGTTTATCAATCCGTTCATCATTCTTACCATACACTTCGCCAGCCATTACTGAACGTTTTGCTTGTTCTCGAGAATCAAATAATCCCTGTTGGACTAATAATACGTCTACGCGTTCTTTTTTCATCTATTCTCCTATTCCTTAAAATAGTCTAAAAAACTATTTAATAGTGCTTGATCTAAACCCGTTAAATGTGATAATGCGGCTCGAGCAGCCTGGCAAGTCTCTTTAAGGACTGTTTGGGCCTCAGACAGGCCTAATAATCCTGGAAAGGTATTCTTATGTTCACCAGCATCTTTATGAACAGCTTTACCCATTATTTCAGCAGTACTTGTGACATCTAAAATATCATCTTGAATCTGGAAAGCTAAGCCATAATAGCGGGCAAAGCTTCGTAAACTAGCCCTTTGATCCACCGATAATTGAGCAAGCATTGCCCCTAACCCGACCGCACATTCAATCAAACAACCTGTTTTAAGCTGATGTAATTGTTTTAATTGTGGCAACGATAATTGCCTTGTTTGGCCTTCAATATCTTCAATCTGACCTGCAACCATCCCATTAGGACCGGCTGCTCGGGCTAATAACTGCACTGCTTGTCGTTGTTGTTCAGCAGTTAAATCAGTTGTTGTTAGCCATTCAAAGGCTAACGTCAATAAACCGTCACCGGCTAAAATTGCTTGCGCTTCGCCGAAAACCTTGTGATTTGTCGGTTGTCCGCGCCGCATATCATCATTGTCCATCGCTGGTAAATCATCGTGAATTAATGAATAACTATGAATCAATTCTAGTGCCCCAGCAACGCGATAGGCAGCACGATTGATCGGTAGCCCTGCACTTTCAAGAATCGAAAATACTAAAAGTGGTCGTAATCGCTTGCCACCAGCCATAACAGAGTATGTCATCGCCGCTTGCAAAGTTGGTTCTTCAATATGTTCCAGTTGTTCAACTAAATAGGCTTCAAAAGGAGGCACTTCTTGCGCCGCAAATGTCTTGAAATCAACCATTATGCTTGCGTTTCAGCATCCAACGGAACTTCCTCACCGTTATCCGCCATCACTTTAGCCATTGTTTTTTCAGCCTTACTCAAGGTCTCTTCTAGGGTTTGACTTAATTTAACGCCTTTTTGAAAAGCAGTCATCGCTTTTTCAAGTGGCACGTCCCCCGTTTCTAATTCATTCACAATTGCTTCTAGCTGGGTTAAATTTTCTTCAAAAGTCAATTTCTTTTCTGCCATCTTATTCGTCTCCTTTATGAATAGCCGTGACGTGTGCATTTATAAGCCCATCATGGACATGTAACTTAATTGGTTGATCAATTGTAAAATCAGCTGTCTGCCGCAACACATGTTCATCATCGCCGGTGACATATGCAAATCCCCGTCCTAAAACCTTCAATGGACTTACCAAGTCTAATGCCCCCATCGCCTGACTAGCACGCAGACGTCGATCTCTTACTAACGCTTCAACTGCTCGATTCAAACGATGTTTGGTTTCATTAACCGCCTTTTGGGCTTGTTGAAGCGTACTAGTTGGTGACTGTGCTTGCAAACGTTGTTGTAGTAACTGGCCGTTTTGACGGCTTACTTGTAAACGTTGTTGTTGTGCCAACACTAAGCGTCGTTTCAATTGATCAACATTTTGTAAATAACCATCATACAACCGTTGTGGTTGTTTTAAAACATAGCTATTTTCTAAATGGCTTAGCTGCTTTTTATTCAGCGCCAGCGTTCTTGAGAAAGCTTGATAGAGGCGTAACCGTTGCTGTTGCAACTTAAGTACTTCATCTGTCAAGACTGGCGTAGCCAACTCAGCAGCCGCAGTTGGCGTGGCAGCACGAACGTCAGCAACCAAATCGGCAATCGTTGTATCTGTTTCATGCCCCACTGACGAAATTATTGGAATCTGACTCGCGACAATCGCTCGAGCAACCCGTTCTTCGTTGAACGGCCACAAGTCTTCAATTGAACCTCCACCACGACCAATAATAATGGTGTCAAAATCTCCTTGTTGATTAACTTGCTTAAGTCGATCAACTAGCATATCAGCAGCCCCATCCCCCTGAACAGCCGCAGGAAATAAGATAAGTTGGGCAATTGGATATCGCCGCTGCGTCGTTGTGATAATATCCCGAATCACTGCCCCAGAAGGACTGGTAATCACTGCAATTCGTTTTGGGAAACGCACTAATTGCTGCTTAGATGTATCAAACAGTCCTTCTGTCGATAGTTTAGCCTTCAATTGTTCGTAAGCTTGGTATAAAGCTCCTAACCCATCTGGTTCCATCCGCTCGATGTAGACTTGATAGTTCCCAGTCGCTTCATATAACGATATCCGCCCAACAACAAGCACCTTCATGCCTTCTTCAGGGGTAAATTTAATCTTCTCAAAGGCAGACTTAAACATAATTGCGCTGATTTTAGCCTGCCTATCTTTCAAACTAAAATATTGATGTGCATTAGGCCGCAACCGAAAGTTTGAAATTTCACCAGTCAAATAGACTCGATCTAAATACGGATCACGCTCGAATTTAGCTTTTAAATATTGTGTTAATGCTGTGACTGTTAAATAATCTGCTGGTTTAACCACGTTTAGCACGTCCCTTTGCTATTTCAATCGTTTGCGCCATAAGCATCGTAATTGTCATTGGGCCAACACCTCGAGGCACCGGCGTCATTGCACTAACATGTGTTTTGAGTGCTTCAAAATCGACATCACCGGTCACTGAACCATCTTCAAGGCGATTAATCCCAACATCCACGACAACGGCGCCTTTTTTTACATCATCCACACCGAAAAAACGGGCCCGTCCAATCGCTACGATTAATATATCAGCCGTTTTTGTTAAAGCTTTTAAGGCTACTGTGTGACTATGGGCAATCGTAACAGTCGCATTTGCATTCAGCATCAAGGCCGCCAATGGTCGTCCTACAATATTACTACGACCCACAATCACCACATTTTTACCAGCAATATCAATATTATATGCTGCCAATAACTGCATAATACCGTTTGGTGTACAGGCCACTAACCCTGGTTCATTAAGCCATAATTTACCGATGTTAACTGGACTAAATCCATCGACATCTTTTTGTGGGTCAATTGCCTGAATAATCTGGTCTTCATTAATTTGTTTTGGTAATGGTAATTGGACTAAAATCCCATCAACTGTTGCATCTTCATTTAATTGGTGAATAAGTGCCAATAAATCGGTTGCCGTCGTTTCATCTGGTAATTGTTTCAATTCAGAAGCAATTCCAATTTTTGCTGCACGTTTTTGTTTGTTTTTTGTATAGATTGTACTTGCCGGATCAGTACCAACCATAATCACCACTAACTTCGGAATAATTCCTTGTTGCTTGAGCTGTGTTACTGCCATTTGTTGTGCTTGCGTTAATTCATTTGCAAGGGATCGACCATCTAATAACTCCAAAATTGAGCATCTCCCTGTTATCAATATTTGGTAAATTTATTTTCGACTATTAGTTGCTAATTAATACCTATGCCGTAGCCGTTAACATAACATTTCATAATTTAAAAAACACGTTAAAAAAACTTTTTTAACGTGTTTAACGGGATTTAGTTCATATTCTTATGGATAAGCACTTTACTCCCTGCATTTTATCTTCCTAGCTGTGCTTTACAAATTTAGACAAAACACCATTAATAAAGCCCTTTGCCTGGTCATCTGTAAATTGCTTAGCCAGCTCAAGCGCTTCATTCAACGCCACTTTATCGGGTGCTTCTGTTGAATTTTGCATTTCAAACAACCCTAAACGCAAGATAATTAAATCCGGTTTGGCTAACCGTGATAGTTGCCACCCCTTCTTCAAGTATGGCGTTAAAGCTGCGTCTAATTCTACTTGATGTTCTGTGACGCCCGTTACCAAGAAGGCAAGGTAGTCTGGAACAGCAACTTCTTCAACTTCTTCAGCATCGAATTGATCCATGGTTAAAACGGCTTGATAAGCATCTGCCAATTCTAATGTGTCATTAGCATTTAACGCAAACAACACTTGAAATGCAGCTTGGCGAATTTGGTGTCGGTTAAAATTAGGCATTAAACTTGCTCTCCATTTTGATCAGGTGTGGCTTCATTGAATAAGTCATCTGGATCAATAATTTTTGGTGTTTTTTCAGTGATAACGCCCACTACGTGAACATTAACTTCAGCTAAATCTAAATCAGTCATGAATAATAGCTGTTCTTTAAGCGCCTCTTGCATTGCAAGGGCCACTTTCGGCACAGAAACCCCATAGTTTAGATAGGCATAAACATCCGCACTCACTTTGCCATCGACCACTTTAAGCGTTACCCCTTTACCGTGGTTCGAACGACCAAACAATTCGTTAATGGATGATGATAAAGTCCCTCGCATTTGGTGAACACCATCAATTTTGCTGGCTGCGATTCCTAAAATGACTTCCACAACTTCAGGTGCCATCTGAATCTTACCCAATGCATTTTCTTGTGTATCAAGTATAATATTTGTTTCTTCTGCCATTGAAACCCCTCCTAACAAGTTCTTAGTCTATGCTCGTGAGATATAGCTTCCATCAGATGTGTTGATCGTTAATAAGTCACCTTCGTTAACAAAGAATGGGACTTGGACCACTAAGCCAGTTTCAAGTGTTGCCGGCTTGGTACCCCCCGAAGAAGTATCACCGCGTACGCCTGGTTCTGTCGTTGCAACAGCTAAATCAACAGTATTTGGCAATTCGACCCCTAAAGTCTCACTACCATACATCATAATTGAAACTTGCATATTTTCTTTTAAGTATTTCAATTCATCAGCAATTTGAGCCGCTGGTAATTCTAATTGTTCATAAGTTTCTGTATCCATAAAGACATGACTGTCCCCATCGGCGTATAAATATTGCATTGATTTCGTATCAATAATTGCTTTTTCAACTTTTTCGGTTGAACGGAACGTCTTTTCTTGATTAGCACCCGTTCTTAAATTTTTGAGTTTTGAGCGGACAAAAGCGCCGCCTTTACCTGGTTTAACATGTTGAAATTCGACAATTCGCCATAAATTATTATCAAACTCAATTGTCAAACCGTTTTTAAAATCATTTACTGATAACATTATTTATCCTCCGAGCATTGTATAAGTATGCCATTACCCTAATCATAGCAAGAAATCAAGTTCAAAAGCAAGTATTTCTAGCCTTTTATCCTTAAAATAACTATAAAAAAAGGACTGGCACCCGCCAATCCCTTTTAGTGTATCCGATCGAACAAAAGTTAATCTGAACACGCACTTTTAGATTGTCAATGGTTTGTTGCCTGAGTCATTAGTATACCAGTAAAACTAGATTTACACAAACCCAGCGTGATGATCGCCAGGTATATTTGCCGCTTAATCCGCAAGGGCCCAATTTCGCTCACACTAATCAAAAAAACACCCACATAAAGTGGGTGTTAGAAAAATTATTTAGCTTCTGCAGCGTATACAGAAACCTTTTTCTTGTTTTTACCAAGGCGTTCGAAACGAACGACACCTTCGATAAGAGCAAATAATGTGTCATCGCCACCGCGACCAACATTTTCACCTGGATGAATCTTTGTACCGCGTTGACGGTAAAGAATTGAACCAGCTGTTACAGTTTGGCCATCAGCACGTTTAGAACCTAAACGACGACCTGCAGAGTTACGGCCGTTAGTTGTTGAACCGCCACCCTTATGATGAGAGAAGAATTGTAAATTCATTTGTAACATCTAAATGCACCTCCTGTTTATTAACTGTCTATTTACGTTTTGTTTGTACTTGAATGTACTGCCCGTATTGTTGCGTAATATCTTCAAGCGTCAACTGCAAATTCTGCAAGAGAATCTGAGCTGTCGCTAAAGCTTGGCCCGAAACCGTTGCCGGAATCTGACAAGTTAACAAACCACCATTCAGGTTATCTGCTTCGACCTCTGGTTCAAAACCAGCAAGCTTTTGCAAACTGTTGATTGTCCCGATTGAGACAGCAGAAACAGCTGCACAGACGATATCACTCCCGTAAGGACCCGAGTCGGCATGACCCGTAATTTGAAAAGAAATAATTTGCGAATTGGTATTGACCGTAAAGTCAGCTTGAATCATCTTATTTCCCTCAATTAGGCGTTGATAGCGTCGATCATCACTTTAGTATATGGTTGACGATGACCCTTCTTTTGATGACTGTGTTTCTTAGGTTTGTATTTGAAAGTAACAACTTTCTTTTCGCGCCCTTGTTTTTCAACAGTCCCATCAACAGTAACACCATCAATGTTTGGTGTCCCAACCTTAGTTGTTTCACCGCCAACTAAAATAACTTGATCAAAAGTTACTTTTTCGCCAGCTTCTGCGGCTAACTTTTCAACGTAGATTGCTTGACCAGCTTCTACCTTATATTGTTTGCCACCTGTTTTGATAATTGCGTACATGTGTGCACCTCCTATTTTTTCTTAGACTCGCCAACTAAGGTGACTAATCATAGTGCTTAATGCCTTAGTATGCGCGGTTGCAGCTGTGGAGCTCACAATTACAACGTTCATATTATATCGAATATCACAAGATGAGTCAATGCTTTATTACGCTTTGATAAAAAATTGAGCGACATCAAACGTCGGTTGGGCCGATTGAACCAGTTGATATAATATCTTGGCCATATAGCATGGTGAATACACGAGCCCATCTTCGACCCACTTAAAAACTAATGCCAAACTTGCCCCAGCTAAATAATCAACCGTAATACTAAGTTCAATTTGATCCGCTTGTGAAGTTTGTCCAAAACGTTGAACAACGTAATCCTGTATTAATTTTTGCATTGCTTCAGTCAATTGCTTTTGAAAATGAAGTGTCGCTTCGTTTTTATAAAACACTTTAAAGGCGGCTTGTTGTCGTTCTACATACTCAAAAAGCATCTGTAAACTGACTTGACGATAAGGCTGGTCAATCACAACAGTCACTTGCTGATAGAAATCAGCTACCAAATCGGCGACCGCTGTTTGAATAAAATCCAACTTATCTTCATAATGTAAATAAAAAGTCCCTCGGGTAATTGCTGCCTGCTTGGTAATTGCTTGAATGGATATTTCCTGTGGTGTCCCATCTTTCAGCAAGACAATGAGGGCTTGACGTAATCGTTGTTTTGTTCGTTGGACGCGAGGATCTTGCGCCCGTAAATCAGCTTTACGAACCATCTAATCGGTTCCCCCAATCTTTGAATTAAATTCACCTGTTAACAGTATAGCCACTCATCAAAAAAACTGTCCATTAATTGGCTTGATAGTGGCTTCTGATCAGTTGGACTAGTTTTAGTTTACATCGTAAATTTGAAGATTTTGTTAACGAAATTTCAAAAGACAAAATTTTACTGAAATATATTTAATTGTTGTTCACCTGTGGTTATAGTAAAATGTATATAGTATTTAAATCGGATAGCGTTAGGTGGTCGTCACTTTGATTTCTGCATTTTTCATTATTTTTATCTCAATCGTTTTATTCGCCGTCATTGCCAGTCAGCTGACTTTCAAAATCGGCTTAATTACGAATTGTCTTCTTTTCATTATTCTAGTCGGTATAGATGGCCATCTCTTTGGCTGGGGAAGTGGCTCACACTGGGTCTATTTCATGCTCAGCCTACTCGGGTTAGTCGCCAGTGAATTACTATTAGCCGAATTACCCCACCTCCGACAATAGATTTTAACAAAAAAAACGGTCTAACTCACATATATGAGTTAGACCGTTTTTTTCACGCCCCTGCCAAGGAACACTAGTATATCATATTAATCCAGTAACGTTGTTTCTTTAATTTCGTCAATAGTCTTTGTACCAGCTAATTGCATTGTTATTGATAATTCTTCATTTAAATGATCGAAAACTGATTTAACGCCTTGCGCACCACCAAGATTTAATCCATAAATAATTGGCCGGCCAATAGCGACTAGATCAGCACCACTTGCCAATGCCTTAAAAACGTGTTCACCACGACGGATACCACTATCAAATACGATTGGAACCCGTTTAGCAACTTGTTGCGCGATTAAAGGCAATACTTCAAACGAAGCCGGCCCACCATCTAATTGACGGCCACCATGGTTAGAAACCCAAATACCGTCAGCGCCGGCTTGAATCGCAATTTCAGCATCAACTGGTGACTGGATTCCCTTAACCAGAACAGGTAAGTTTGTAATTTCCTTTATTTTTTGAATATCTGCAGGTACCAGCCCCTGCTTAGCTGCCGCGTAGATTTCAGAAATCCCTTTGCCTTCACCATCGGAAGCACTGTAAGCTGCTAAATTAGGCATTGGTAATGGGAATTGAAAATGATTTTCAATATCTGCTTCGCGATATCCGCCCAATGTTGAATCAACGGTTAAAATAATTGCTTTAACACCGGCTTTTACTGCTTTTTTCAATAGAAATTCATTGAATTGATCATCTTTGCTCATGTAAAGTTGGAAAAATTGAGGCGCATCGGGTGCCGCTGCGGCTGCATCTTCAACCAACGTATTTGCATACGTACTAATAGAAAAAATTGAACCAGCTGCCGCAACTCCCTTAGCTGTATCGACCTCCCCTTTTTCATGCGCTAACCCTTGTGCTGCTGAAGGTGCCTGAATAATAGGTGTTTTTAAATCAATATCCCATAGTTTAGTGTGCAAATTCGCGTGGTCAATACCTTGTAATACACGTGGCATAATTTTTTTTGAATTGAATGCGCTGGTATTGGCAGCCATCGTCCATTCATCTTCTGAACCACCACGGATATAGCCAAAAGCCCCAGCTTCCATCCGTTCTTTTACGCGTCCTTCTAATGAATCTAAATTTAAAATATCGACTGGTGCTTCTGCGTCACTAGTATGATATGCCATTGTAAATTCCTTCTTTCAATCATTGAATATATTCATCATAGTTCTCTTATTAAAAGTAAGCAAGAATTTATACTTTACAATTCTACGCGGGTCCAAAACGATTAACCAGTCAGGTTAATCGTTTCTCTTTGATATCTAAGGTAAGACCACAAAGAACAAAGCAGCCAGTATTCCACCCAAAATTGGACCCACAACTGGAATCCAGCTATATGACCAATCTGAACCGCCTTTATTAGCAATTGGCAAAAATGCATGTGCTAGACGTGGACCTAAATCCCGCGCAGGGTTGATCGCATACCCGGTCGTTCCTCCAAGGGATAGGCCAATCGCCGTGATAATTACCCCAACAATGATTGGATTTAATCCAGCCGTTAATTCACCACGTGTTAATGCTAACAATCCAAAGACCAGGACAAATGTCCCAATTAATTCACTCATTAAATTAGCAAATGGGCTGCGAATCGCAGGACCAGTTGCAAAAGAACCTAAAATTGCAGCTTGATCTTTAGTGGCTTGCCAGTGTGGATAATACTGAATCCAAACAAACACAGCCCCCAAAAATGCCCCAATCATTTGCGCAATAATAAACGGAATAACCGCTGCCCATGGTGTCTTGCCGATCATCGCAAACGCAATGGTAACTGCGGGGTTCAAATGGGCTGGACCCATAAAGGCTGATGTATAAACCCCTAATGTCACGGCAAAACCCCAACCAAGCGTAATCGCAATCCAGCCAGCCCCATTGGCCTTTGTTTTTGCTAAGCTAACCCCGGCAACAACACCATCCCCCAAAAGCACTAGCATAAATGTCCCTACGAGTTCACCAAACGCCTGAACCATTATTGAATGTTCCATTAGCTTTCCTCCAAATTAATTTTTTATTTCAGATAATCTAATTGCGCTTCAGTAATTGCCGCGTCCAATAGTTCTGTTTGGCGTGTCTTTTCAGCAGCATCCCACTTCAGCAAACGAGCCATTTCATTAACAACTGGTTGTTTAATCGTCGCTAATTGATCATTATGGAATAAGATGAAATTCGTCCATCTTAAAAGATAATCAACTGGTGTCAAGGTCATTTCTTCGTTAACTGAATACCGCAAACTAATGGTTTCTTTCAAATTCAAACCTTCTGCAGTGCCTTGGTCAGCATATGAAACCACTCGACTGACATTTGAACCAAAGCGGTTAGCTAAATCGATGGCATCCGTTTCATCGATACCCTTATTCATCGCAACCTTAGCATAGAATTTAAGGGTGTCATCAACATTATTGGGATCGAAGTGACCGCCTGAAACTTGTAACTTCTTAGAATCAATTTCGTGCACCGTTTCGTTAAATTCGTTCTTTAAAATTTCACGAATTTTTTCAAGCGCTCCAGCAGCCATTTTACGGTAGTCAGTAATCTTACCACCTGATAAAGTAATTAAACCATTTTCGGTTACTTTTAAATCACTCCCACGCGAAACCTGTGAGGGGTTAACTGTCTCCTCAGCATGTGCAGTTCTTAGTTGACTGATTGCTTTTTCAACATCTGCACGGACAGCTGTTTTGTGCTCATAATCATCAACTGTCTTGATCAGAGCATTGAATGATGCTTCTGAAACTTTACCACTATTTGCACCACCGCCGTTATAATCGGAGCTACCGTTGTTAGAGATTAATGGGCGCAACCCCGCCCAGCTGGCTTCAACATCATTTAATGCAATATTAACGCTAGGGTAACGATTATTGATTGCTTTTAACAAATAATCGACATCGGACTGTTCAACCCGTGGATGCTTGAAGTCGCCCGTGAAATCAGTATCAGTTGTCCCAAAGTATGTCTTACCTTCACGTGGCACAACGAAGATCATCCGACCATCATGTAAGCCAGAATCGAAGTAAGTTGGTTGTGGCACTGATAAACGACTACTATCAACAACTAAGTGAATTCCTTTAGTTGGCCGAAGTGTTGCTTGTGCTTTGACTTCCGTATTCAAAGCATTGACTTTATCAACCCATGGGCCAGTCGTATTAATCACTAATTTAGCATGAATATCAAACGTTTCATCCGTTAGTTCATCATGTGCTTTCAAACCGTTTACGCGGCCATTTGCATCATAAGTCATCCCCACTGCTTTAACGTGACTAGCAATTAATGCACCTAATTCATCAGCTTCTTTAATATTTTCGATGACTAACCGGGCATCATTATTGACAAAGTCTAAATAAACACCAGCCCCCATCAAACGATCTGACTTCAAGCCAGGTTCGCGTTGTAACACTTCCTTACGGTCAATTGTGTAGTTGGCATATTGAGTGCCAGTTACCCCTGCCAATTTATCATATAAATCCATCGCAATCTTGACACTGAACATGTCATAAGTTGCTTCGGGTTCATCATAAATTGGTAAAAGCATTGGTGTCGGCCGTGGAATATGTGGGGCGATACCTTGAACAACAGCCCGTTCGCTTACAGTATCTGCCACCACCCCAACGTCGAAAGTCTTTAAATAACGGATACCACCGTGAACTAACTTCGTTGATCGGGATGAAGTCCCTTCGGCAAAATCTTGCATTTCAATCAAACCGGTTTTGATACCTGATGCAGCTGCTTGAATGGCAACCCCCGCACCAGTAATCCCACCACCGATTACTAATAAATCAAGTTGTTCGTTCTTTAAGTTATTAATGATTTGTTGACGTCCTTCTAATGAAAATGTCATAATAATCCTCCTCATTCATGCATTTTATATGGTCGATGTTTGAAAATCTTGGTTGCTTCAACTGCTTGTTGCCAACCGGCATAGAGATCTTCTCGTTCTTCTTCAGGCATTTCCGGTTCAAACCGTTGTCCCACTGAGAAAATATGGGCCAATTCATCTGTATCTCGCCAAAAGCCAACTGCTAAACCAGCTAAGAATGCAGCCCCCATCGCTGTAGTTTCAAGGTTTGCTGCTTTTTCAATTGAGCTATTCAAAATATCTGCTTGGAATTGCATTAAATAGTTGTTGTTCGCGGCCCCACCGTCGACCCGAAGCACTTTGATATCAATTCCAGTATCTTTTTGCATGGTTTGAACGACATCACGCGTTTGATAAGCTAATGATTGCAGCGTTGCCTTAATAACGTCTTGCCGGTTCGTCCCACGCGTAATGCCAAGGATTGCGCCACGTGCTTCTGAGTCCCAGTATGGTGCCCCCAAGCCTGTAAAAGCAGGGACAACATAAACTTCGTTCAAACTCGTCGAAGCCTTAGCAGCTGTTTCAGAATCAGATGATTTCTCAACCAGTTGCATACTGTCGCGTAACCATTGAATCGCTGAACCAGCAACAAAGACTGAGCCTTCTAATGCATAATTAACTTGACCGTTGATTGAATAGCCGATAGTTGTTAATAGGTTATTTTGCGACATCGTTGGTTCTTTCCCTGTATTCATCACAATAAACGAACCTGTTCCATAGGTATTCTTGACCATGCCTGGTTGAAGGGCTAATTGACCAAATAATGCGGCTTGTTGATCCCCCGCCATTCCTGAAATTGGTACTGAGCTACCATAGAAGTGGTAGGGTGCTGTTTCACCATAAATTTCAGAATTTGAGCGCACATCAGGCAACATAATCCGTGGAATGTTTAAAACTTTGAGAATTTCGTCATCCCAATCCAAATTAAGAATATTAAATAACATTGTCCGGCTGGCATTGGTATAATCGGTAACATGAGCTGCACCACCGGTTAATTTCCAGGTAATCCAAGTATCAATTGTTCCAAAAAGTAACTCGCCTTTTTCAGCTCGTTCTTGTGCACCTGGTACTTGATCCAAAATCCAACGAATCTTAGTTGCAGAAAAATAAGCATCGATGAGTAAACCAGTCTTTTTGTGGAACGTTTCCTCGTACCCATCTTTTTTTAATTGTTCTGCTATGTCATTAGTTTGTCGCGATTGCCACACAACCGCATTGTAAATTGGTAACCCGGTCTCCTTATCCCAAACAACCGTCGTCTCACGTTGATTAGTAATCCCAATGCCCGCAATTTGATGGGGTTGAATCCCAGATGAAATAAAAGCACTCGCAATTGTTGATAAAACAGCATTCCAAATTTCGTTAGCATTATGTTCTACCCAACCCGGTTCAGGAAAATATTGCGGAAACTCACGCTGTGCGTCGGCAACTTTTTGACCATCATGATCAAAAATAATTGAGCGGGTACTGGTCGTACCTTCATCAATTGCTAAAATATATTTTTCAGCCATCTTAATCCTCCTTTAACAATCATATTCGGAAAACGTTTTCTATAACACTATTATAGATTATGTATATCCAAAAAGAAAGCGATTTCCATAAATTAAATTTTACACAACTTAATAATCCTGTTAAACCAGTCTTTAATTCATCTTAAAAAAATAAAAAGCACGTTAATCAGTTAGATGCACACTAGCTATAGTCTGTCTCTAACCGATTAACGTACTTGGTTTAAAATTGTATTCTATTGATGCATTTTAACACTAGCTCACACACTCGAAGTGGTCCTTATTTAACTAATAAAACATTCGTTGCCGCATGAGCGCTAACATATTGAGCAACTGACCCTACCATCATGCGTTCAATTACGCCCTTGCCAGTAATACCAAGCATAATTAAATCAATACCATATTTTTCTGGAATTCGAAAAGCAATTTCTTTTTTTGGCGAACCAACCTCCAAGATCGGGGTAATTTTCGTTAATCCATGATTATTGGCGTAACGCAGATGAGCAGCTAATTGTTCCTTCACACGATCTTTTTCCATGGCAATCATCTTGGCATAGAGGCTTGCATCTGGTGAAACATTAATGGTACTCGGAATGATATGTGCCACATAAAGTTCAGCGTCATTTCTTTTAGCTACTTCAACAGCCTCTACGAAGGCCTTGTTCGCTAAATCCGACCCATCAACTCCGACTAAAATTTTCTGGTAAGTTGTAATCATTGCCTAACATCCTCCTATCATGAAGTCAAATCGAATCATGGTGATAACTTCATCATACTGAACCCACCGAGTCTTTGCCAATTTAACTGCTTAAAAAAATTCCGCTCAAAAATGAGCGGAATAGGATTGTTATCTTTTAATCAAAATGATTGCACAAAAAAACCCCGCGGATGCGGGGCACAAATATTAAAGTTTAACGATGTTTGTTGCTTGAGGACCGCGGTCGCTGTCTTCAACATCATATGAAACTGCTTGGCCTTCATCTAATGACTTGTAACCGTCACCTTGGATTGCTGAGAAATGAGCAAAAACGTCTTTGCCATCTTCACCAGTAATAAAACCAAAACCTTTGTCTGCGTTAAACCATTTTACTGTGCCGTTGTTCATAATAATTCCTCCTGATACATATCAATGTACGTTTTTTGTTGCAATAAATTATTGATAGGTAAAAGAGGAAGGTATTGTGCATCCAAAACTCAAATTACGTTTCAAAATTTGATTACTTGAACAGTATAGCATGGGATTTTCTAATTAGCAACCCACATTTTATAAATATTAAGCTAATCATGCTTAATTAAAGTGCTAAAGGCGATTAAATAAGCATTTAGTCCACATAATTTTTTTATTTAATGATTGAATTCGAGCTCTTTTATGGTTTATCAACAACAGTTGATTAATTAGTATTTGTATTAAAGCTCACCGTCAATACAGCCCAATAAAAAAAACTAACTCCGTTTTGCAACTAACGAAATTAGCTATTTTCCAATCGATATTTATGTCACAGGCGAGATTCGAACTCGCGACCTACGGTTTAGAAGACCGTTGCTCTATCCAGCTGAGCTACTATGACCTCATTAATTAACAGCTTTTTCTATCAGAATACCGCACAACATGCTATATTATAAGCAATTGAAACCATCACTGTCAATTAAAATTCGCAGAAATGAGGGAAAAACATGCAATTAAATCAGTTTGCACGCTTAACTAAATCTCAATCTGAACAAATCACGGAATTACAGCGGATTCATTTGCTTCCAACAGATTTCGCTCAGCTTTCTTTTCAGAAACTTGCCCAAACTATTTTTCAACGGCTGTTTCCGGAGGCGCGTAGCCAATCAACCCGCATTAGGCAACTCGGTTTATTACAAGCCACAACTGAATTAAATCTAACCACCTACCTTGAAAGCATCAACACTTCATTTGATCAAGTGGTCTTCTATAATGTCGCTCTTCAACTACTGGGGTTTGAAGTGATAACCGATTTCGCACTTGATCAACCGATTGCTTTTATGGCCGCCACTAAACTTCCCTTTATCGATCAAGCAACATTTGATCAACCTACCTTCATCCAAGCCCTGTATCTGCTATTAACGACGCGTAGCCAAAATGGGTTACTTTATCTGGACCAATTGGCTAACCGCGGTTTTTTTGCGAACTGGCAAGGTGTCCAGCCCCAATTTCTCATCTTCAATGGAAAGGTCCAACCCGTCTTTGATACTAGCCACTTAATTCGCGAAGTTGTTTATGTTGAATCAAGCCTAGATACCGATCAAGACGGCCAACGCGACTTATTAGAAACGACTATCTTCAGACCACGCGCAACTGAAGCGGGCTTAAAGATTCCAGCACTCTACACTGCCAGTCCTTACTATAAGGGGATTAACGACGTCGATGCTGATTTGCACAATGTCGATACTACAATTGCGACTAAACCCGTTCAACAACCAGACTTAGCTGATTTAACCCAAGCACCAAATACTGCACCGATCCCTCAACAACGCACCGTTAAAAGTACAAGTATGACAACTGAATTAAACGCGACAGATGACAGCAATTACAGTTTAAATGATTACTTTCTGGCGCGCGGCTTTGCGAACGTTTACGCTGGCGGCATTGGCACGCGCGGTTCCGACGGCGTTCGTACTTGTGGCTCACCTGAAGAAACAGCTTCAACCACGGCCATCATCGAGTGGTTAGCCGGTAATCGACGGGCCTTCACCAACCGCACCGATGGCATTGAAATTAAAGCTTGGTGGTGTAATCACCAAATTGCGATGACTGGTAAATCCTACCTTGGGACTTTAGCAACTGCTGCTGCAACAACCGGCGTTGAAGGTCTGAAAACCATTGTAGCTGAAGCCGCCATTTCCAGTTGGTACGATTACTACCGCGAAAACGGGTTAGTAGTCGCACCAGTGAATTGTCAGGGTGAAGATGCCGACGTCTTGGCGAAGTTATGTCAAACCCGCCAAAAAGATGCCGCCGATTACGCGCTCTCCGGTGCTTTCTTCGCCGACCAACTCAAAGCCCTGCAAGAAGGGCAAGATCGCATCACAGGCAATTACAATGCCTTCTGGGCAGCGCGTAACTATCGTGATAATATCGCCAACCTCAATTGCGACGTCATCTTAGTCCACGGATTAAATGATTGGAACGTTAAACTGCAAAATGCCGGTGCCTTATGGGATTTATTGCGTGATCAACCGGTTAATAAGAAGCTTTTCTTACACCAAGGGGAACATATCTATATGAATAACATTCAATCGATCGATTTCACCGATATGATGAACTTATGGTTCACGCATCAATTACTCGGCGTTGATAATCAGGCGCTTACAACATTGCCGGCCGTCATGATTCAAGACAATGCGCAAGAAGCCACTTGGACGACCCAAGCGGATTGGCTAGCTCCAGTCAATCCAACCACGACTTTCTGGCTAAACGAACAAACATTAAGGGTTAACGCTACTGAAAATGCACCACTGGCCACTTTTAAAGATGATGGCGTTGCGATCTTTAGAGCGCAAAAAATAAGTGAAGCTGCTTGGCAAGATGCCTTAATCGCAGATCAATCCAGTTTCACAGGTAACCGGCTACGTTTCTTAAGCGCTCCGTTAACCAAGCCATTCATCATTGATGGTCGAATTCAGTTTAGGACCAGGGTCGCTGTCAATGCCGAACGCGGGCTATTGAGCGTGTTGGTGATTGACTATGGCCAATTTAACCGTTTAGGCACCGCACCTGCTGTATTAGCTGCTAAAGGCCAACAACTCGGCTATCAGTGGCACTGTGATGATTTAAAGGAGTTTAAGCTCAATCGACCAAGCAATTATCAAGTCATCACTAAAGGGCACATCAATCTCCAAAATCGCCACAATAGTTATCAAACCGAAGCGGTCACCCCAAACGAATTCTATGATATTACGCTCGACTTACAACCCACCCATTACGATTTAACAGCGGGGCATCAACTTGGTCTGTTAATCTACGCGACTGATATGGGGATGACGATTCGTGAAGAGCAGGCATTCGTTTACCAAGTTGACTTGGCTGCTAGCCAACTGATTGTCCCCCATCTAAATGATTAATAAGGAGTCTTTTTATAATGTCAAACCTCATCACCTGTCGTCAAACGCTCTCCATCAGTAACCATCGCGTCTTCGTCAATGATTTGAACGAACATGAAACCGTCTATGGCGGACGCTTGCTTGAACTCTTGGATGGTTCGGCATCCATTTCAGCTAGCCGCTTAGCGCGCGTCGAAACCGTGACTGCCAGTATCGACCAACTGAACTTCATTGCGCCTTTCAAAATGCAAGATTCCTTGTGCATCGAAAGTTACGTTGCCGGTGTCGGCACCCGTTCAATTGAAATCTTTACTAAGATTATCGGTGAACATCTCAAGACTGGTGAACGATTCCTCGGTCTAACTGCCTTCTTAACCTTTGTCACGATGGAAAAGCGCCCGGTCCTACCTGCCATTCAACCCGAATCACCAGAAGAACGGTTCATCTGTGCCGGTTATGAGGAACGAAAAGCCCATCGTCTCGCTAATTTTCAAAGTCAAAAACACTTCAATCAAAATATCAGTACCGATTATCCATGGAACGGTCAATAACGAACAAAAGAGGTGTCGATTATAATCATCGGCACCTCTTTTTATTTATCTTAAAAGTTAAACGTCCGGCTCCATTCATGTGTGCCACGATATTGGAATGGTTGGCTTTTAAAACCCGCCATCCCAAAACTAACGGTCATTAAAATAATTCCCACAAGAATCATACATAAACTAATCTTCAACCAATTTTTCAACATCTACGCCACCACCTTTAATCGACTACGGAACATCCCAACCAGCCAGCGTGTGATTCCAACCGAGAAACGAATTAAGTATTTCGTCATGTACCAGGTCGCCCCTGCACAAATCAGCCCCACACCAACCATCACAAAACTAATTCCAAGCTGCATAATCGCAATCATCCAGCCTTCTTGCAAGCCAACAAAGAACGATAAAATCAAACTAACACTACCACCCAGAATTCCGGCAGCGGCAAAGATTGTCCCCAGAAATGGGCCTAACCAAATCAAGAAATAACCAAGTACCACTATAATGATGGCGGTCAGCAACAACGTGCCCCATAACGGTGCCCCTAAGACTAACAAGAAACTGATTAAAATAATCAACATCGGTGCCATCTTCTTTTGGCGAACCTGTTTATCTGGTATAGCTAATTGCGCTACAATCTGAGCTGGCGTTGCTAAACTCGCGATAATCTCCGCTTCCGTTTCACCCGCTTCCAGTCGATCATCGATTAATTCATCGTAATAATCAATCGTGTTGGCTGCATCACTAATCCCATACCGCGTTAATTCTGCCGCAAGCTGTTTAATAAATTGATTCTTAGTCATTGTTACACTCCCTTATGTAAGTATAAATACCCATCACTGCCGGCCAATCGGCCAAAAAACTATCAATCGATGCCTGTCCCGCCAATGTTAAATGAAAATATTTACGCAAGCGTCCATTGTGTTCGACCCGATAACTTTCAATTTCCCCCTGCGCCTCGAGCCGTTTCAAGATTGGGTATAATGTTGAGTCCGAAATTTCAACGACATTCGATGTATCCTTGATAATTTGATAGCCATACGAATCCTCTTTTTTAAGCGTTGCTAACACACAAAATTCCAAGAGGCCTTTCTTTAATTGTGGATTCAAACCGATCACCCTTTCGAAAATCAATACTATATTATGCATAGTATTGTGTCAAGCATAAAAAAAAGAACGGTCATCAGTTTTACCTGATGACCGTTCTTTTGAAACGTGTGATAACAGTCATATCCCGACTGTTATCACACTCTTAATCTCTTCCGCCGCCAAAAATTTGGAGCATTGTGAGGAATAAGTTAACAAAGTCTAAGTACAAGGTTAATGCGCCCATCACAGCTAAACCAGAAACCGACATTTCACCAGTTGCGCCGTATTGACGATACATCATACTTAACTTTTGATTGTCCCATGCAGTTAAAATAATGAAAATAATCAACATCGCATATGACAAGAAGTAGCTGACGGCAGCTGATGCCATGAAGAAGTTAACCAATGAGACAATGATTACACCAATCAACCCCATCATCGCAAATCGGCCGAAGCCACTTAAATTATTCTTGGTGATTCGACCATAAATCGACATTGCTACGAAAACAAGGGCACTTGAAACAAAGGCTGTCCCAATTTGACCAATATTATAGACTAACAACACTGCCGAAAAAGTTAACCCATTCAATGCCGCATAAGCGACAAACATGGCAAATGATGCCGTTGGGTTCTTAGTTGAACGGCGACTAATTTGAACAACTAATAGTAGTTCAACAATCATTAAGCCCCAAACTAACCATGAACTACCGCTTGATAGTATCGCGAACGTTTGTGCTTTAAATACTGTTACTAATAAAATGGCAACCAATGCTGAAATCCCAACACCCACGGCCATTAAACCGTAGACTTTACTGAAAAAGCTCGTTTCACTTTCAACATTGACAACGCGTCTTTCTTCCATAAATATCACCTCTTATATTTCTAAGCAGGTTAACAATCACCCGACTAGAGACATTGTATCAAATCCATCAAGAAAGACAACCAAAATGCCCTAATCTTAATTATCTTTAGGACTTAGACTACTCAATAATTCTTCATATGCATATTCATATTTTTGTACATCACCAGCGCCCATGAAAACTACGACGGGTTGATCACAGTCCAATAAAGGGGACATATTGTCAATTTTTAAGACACGCCCACCCTTAGTAATCTTTGCCCCTAAATCGGCGCTTGATACTTTTCCAGCCTTTTCACGCGCTGAACTAAAGATATCCGTTAAGAAGACTTCATCCGCAAGATTTAAACTAGCTGCAAAATCATCCATTAACGCAATTGTCCGTGTGAACGTATGGGGTTGGAAAACCGCTACAATTTGTTTGTCTGGATATTTTTGCCGTGCCGCATCCAAAGTAGCCTTAATTTCGGATGGATGATGTGCATAATCGTCGATAATCGTCACATCGGCAACTTTCTTTTCAGTAAAGCGGCGTTTAACCCCCTTAAAGTTAGCCAACTCGTCGGCGACTTCCTGCCCGTCAATCTTTTCTAAAAAGCTGACCGCAATCACTGCTAAACTATTTAAAACATTGTGTTCGCCATATAGTGGCACATGATAGTGGCCAATATTTTCATCATGATAGTAAGCGTCAAATTCTGAACCCTGCACTGTTCGTTGGATATTGCGAGCCTGAAAATCATCGGCTTCCCGGACACCATAATAATAAATTGGTACATTTGCTTTGAGCTTCCGTAATTCAGGATCATCCCCCCAGGCAAAAATACCTTTTTGAACTTTATAAGCTTCTGATTGGAACGCATCGAACACATCATCTAAACCTGTATAATAATCTGGATGGTCAAAATCAATGTTAGTCATAATTAAATAGTCTGGCGAATACGCCAAAAAATGCCGCCGATATTCATCCGCTTCAAATGCAAAAAATTGGGCATCTTTAATCCCTTTACCAGTACCATCGCCAACTAAATAACTCGTTTTAGCAACGCCACTCAAAACATGTGCTAATAAACCACTAGTACTTGTTTTACCATGGGCCCCGGCAACTCCAATACTGGTATAGTCTTTTAATAATTCCCCCAAAAATTGATGGTAGCGAACAACTGGCAATCCCATTTCAAGAGCTTTTTTAATTTCAATTTGGCTATCTTGGAAGGCATTGCCGGCAATGACTGTTAACCCTTCGTGTAAATTATCTTCTGAAAACGGCAGGATTTTAATCGCTGCGCGTTCTAAATCGCGCTGAGTGAATGTATATTGATCAATATCCGATCCTTGGACTTGATAGCCTAGATCATTTAAGACAAGTGCAAGTGCACTCATCCCTGAACCTTTAATCCCAACAAAATGGTAAACCGTGTCATTTGTTATCATCTTTCAAACGTCCTCTTTTCAATAAAACATAATCAACTAATTAAAGCACCAATTCCTTCTAGTTTACCACATGGGCGGTTTGAGCTAAATAATGAATCACTATTTTACTCAATATCTAAATCACTTATCATGAATCCGCAAAAAAAAGCTACAACAAGTCAACTTGTCGCAGCTTTTTGATTGTTGCGTTTAGCCCAATGCTAAATAATTTTCAACATTTTGGAAGTAAACTTTATACCAAGTTAAGAACGTAAAAATAGTCCAAATCTTTCGGCGCCCATTAATTTTTTGCTCTTTATTAGCATCTAACAAGGCCAATATTTTAGCTTGATCAAAAAACTCCGCCACGAAGTCTTCACTAAAAAGGGCTTTAACTTTTTCATAATACTTATCATCTTCAAGCCATTGCTTAATTGGTACTGGAAAGCCTAACTTAGGTCGATTAGCCCAAGCAGCGGGTAAATGTTTCGCAGATGCTTGCCGGTATGCATATTTTGTATCATGGCTATTGATTAAATATTTCGTTGGCACTTCACCTGCAACCTTAGCCACTTTAGGATCTAGGAATGGTACACGCAATTCTAAACTATGCGCCATTGATAACTTATCTGCCTTTTGCAAAATATCATTTAACATAAAGTGGTGTAAATCGATATATTGCATTTGTGAGACTGGATCAGCATCTGCAACATTATCAAAATCCGCTTGATAGTTAGCTTGGATCGTCCCGTCGTTTTGATAAGCTGGTTGCAAGAATTGATTTGCTTCATCCGCCCCAAAAACACTGGGATTTTCAATATCAAAAATCACCGATTGCCCCGTATAAAATTCACGCGGATTAGCCAAGTTTGTATATAAATGGACGCGCCCTGGAAAAGCAGGCATCTTCTTAACTGCTTTGGCTAAGCTTGCCTGCACACCCTTCGGCAATTTCTTCAAGCCAGAGGTGAAGGCCTTGATGGTTGAATTATGTGAATGCATGCCGTAGTTGACATAACCAGCGAATAATTCGTCAGCACCTTCACCAGACAAAGCCACCGTTACTTTTTCACGAGCAAACCGTGAGAGGAACCATAATGGCACACACGATGGATTGCCATCTGGTTCGTCCAAGTAATATTGGATCTTGTCGAATTCAGCAAATGCATCGTCAGCATTGACTTTTGTTTCATTGAAATTTAAGCCCAATTCATCAGCAAGGGCCCGAGCTGCTGTGACTTCATTATAAGTTTGATCATCAAACCCAACACTAAAGACTTCTTGCGGTTGCAAAATGCTGGTTACATAACTACTGTCAACCCCTTCAGACAAGAAAGCCCCAACTGGTACATCTGCCACATTGTAAGCTTTAACTGATTCCTCAACTGCTGCATCAATTTTAGCCACTTCTTCTTCAAAAGATAAGTTTGAAGGAGCAAACGACATATCCCAATATTTTTGGATATCTAATTGGCCATCCTCGTACGTAAAGTAATGTCCGGCAGGAAATCTAAAGACCCCTTTAAAGAATGTTTCTTGCAGATCATTATATTGATTCATCATAAATGATTTCAAAGCCGTTTTATTTAATTCCGGTTTGAATTCTGGATGACGCATAAAGGTTTTAATTTCACTACTAAACATAAAAGTTCCATCTGTTAATGTCGTGTAATAAAGCGGCTTGATACCAAAGAAATCACGGGCACCAAATAACTTCTTAGCTTGTAAGTCATAGATCACAAAGACAAACATCCCACGAAGTTTAGTTACCACCTCTTTGCCCCACTGTTCATAACCATGCAAAATTGTTTCGGTATCTGAATCAGTTTTAAAATCATGCCCAAGTGCGATTAATTCCGTTCGCATTTCACGATAATTATAGATTTCACCATTGAAAAAAACTAACTTAGTGTGATCTTCATTATAGATGGGTTGATCACCCTTGGTTAAATCAATAATTGATAAGCGTCGGAAACCTAATGCGACTTGATCATCAATAAAATCGCCCTCACCACTGGGGCCACGGTGTTTAATGACATCCATTTGTTGGTTCAATACTTCTTTTTTCTTTGGTAAATCAAATAATCCACCGGCAAATCCGACAATCCCACACATATATTTAACCCCTTTTATATTTTACGATTGAATTAACTACAAAACGAAATAACAATTAATGGGCGGTTAAACCAATTAATTGTTATCGATTATCATACTATTATATTTTTAATAATCCCATAACAAATTCGTAAATCAGCTTATTTAAGCAAAGCGGCCACTGCCTCAACCGTCACTTCACGACCAACTTCCCAATCATCTGGTAAGACCATGATTCCTTTGGCCGGCGCATTGACTACGCCAATTTCACGCGCCGCACAAATCATCCCATCACTTTGAACACCGCGTAGCTGCCCTGGCCAAATAACTTTACCTTCGGGCATAACAGCCCCAACTGTCGCGACAATTACTTTTTGTCCTTGGGCAATATTGGCTGCACCACAAACAATCTGTACCGTTTGATCAGGTGCAATCTGAGTTTGCGTAATATGCATATGATCTGAATCAGGATGCGCTACACTTTCTTGAACGTAACCAACCACAAGATGTGGCGCTTCATCAGCAACTAAATCACCGGTAAATCCGGCGGCCACTAAGGCTTCATTTAACACCGTAACTTCTTGTTTAGTCAACGTTTGCACACCGTTGAATTGTAAGTCCGGCAATAACTCATTTATCGCTAAAAAATTATATCCAATCGTCTGGTTAGCCTGATTACTGATACGTACGATTGATTGTTTTTCAACTGTCTCTTGCTTTTTATCATCTGGTTGGGTCATCACCACTAAGATGTTGGGAAAAGCAACTTGATTCATACTTGCAATTAACATTTAATGACTCCTTCAAAATTAGTTCAATGAGTGAATAAATCCAGTAATTTCGCGTTTTGTTTTCCGATCTTTATTAACGAAACGACCAATCTCTTTTCCATTATCAATCACCACAAAACTAGGAATTCCAAAAATTTCCCACTCTTCACAAATGTCGATGAATTGGTCCCGATCAATCTCAATAAAGTCGTATTCTGGGAATTCAGCTTCTATCTCTGGCATGGCCGGTTTAATAAACCGACAATCGCTACACCAAGTTGCTGTAAAAAATAAAACATGTTTCCCTTCAGTCATCAGATGGGTCAGATTCGTATCTGCCATCGTTGCTAATTCTTTCATTATGCACCCCTTCAAATTTTTACTACTCGTTTTAATATAAGCGGTTTAGTCGTAAATGTCCACTCCTTAGGACTAAAAATTGTGCTATACTATTCAAAGACAAAAATGACTGAGGAGTTTTTCATTGAAAAAAAATGGCCAAACATTCAAATATTTATTAACCGGAATCGGCTTAGCACTCGCAGCTGCTGCTAGTGCTAAACAGTATCGGGCGCAACAAAGAATGATTAAATTAAACCAAATTTTAGAAGATGTTAAAGCCGGCTTGAAGCACGAAGGACACATTGTGGGTTCTTGGATAGAAGAAAATCCACATTTGTTTTCGCAGAACCAACGTACTTTTCCAATCTATCAAGGTGGTATTATCTGCGAACGCACAGATGGAACCAATCAATTCCACTTCAAAGTTGATGCTCGGACCGGTGTTGTGATTGAGTTTTCACAAATATAAAGCATCTATCTAAACCGGTTGCTCCATCAATTAAAAATGACCCATCAACCGAATAAATTGGTGAAAGGCCCCAATAATGTTAGCCATTAAAATCTAACTTATTGGGGCCTTTTTGTGACCAAATATAAACTTGACGAAAAACTAAAGGCAGTTGAGCAATATTTTAATCATCACCAATCAATGAATCCAGTCAGCAATATGCCCTACACGGTCTTGAAAAAAGTAAAAATAAAACGAATACCCGAAAGTACTCTCCAGATGAAAAATATCAAATTTTAAAGCTTATGGCTGAACATAAATTAAATGTGAAAGAAACTGTTTAGATAACGTACCTATTGAAAGCTTCTTTGGACCACTGAAAAAAATTAGTCGTAAAAAAAAAGCAAGCCACCGTATGCAATATAGCGACTTGCCTTAAAATAAGATATTAATGGCTAACTTTTTTGAACCCATCATTTGGTTCATGGGTCTTTTTAATTGATTCACTGTGTTAACACACTATTTGTAATGTGCTTCTAGTCGATAGATAACCTGGCCCCGCTGACTAAATTTTTCTTCGTATTCCGTTTGAATATTGTCTTTGGCTAGCTCACTGTGATGTAAGTCTAATGAAATCGCATCAAACGTCATCCCAAAAGCATTTAAGCTCATTAATGAGTACTCGAATAAACCTTGATTATCAGTTTTAAAGCGCAAATAGCCGGTTGGCTGCATAATTTGCTGATATTCCATCAAAAATGCCTTGTATGTCAACCGGCGCTTTTCATGACGTGTCTTCGGCCATGGATCAGAGAAGTTCAAGTAAATCCCAGCAACTTCATTTTCAGCAAAAAACGATGTGAGTGCCGCTCCGTTCCCTAACAATAATTGTAAATTAGGTAATTTCAATTCAACTTGTTTTTGCAAGATAACTGCAATTGCAGATTCTTGGATTTCAACAGCAATGAAATTCCGTGTCGGATATTTTTGGGCCATCTGCGTAATAAATTGTCCCTTTCCGGAACCAACTTCGATATAGATGGGTTGCGTTTTGGCAAAGCGCATCTGCCAATTACCAGCACTATCTTCTGGATTTACTAAAATCATGCTTGGATTAGCTGCAATCAAATCAGCTGCCCAAGGTTTATTTCTTAAACGCATTATTTTCTCCTCATTACTGCCAATTAAAAAGGTTGGACGCTTGCCCAACCTTTGGCATTTACTTTTTATCTATTATTTCAGAAATCACTGCTTCTAAGCGCAATATGTCACGGTTCATTTCAGTAAAACGACCACGTTGATAATGGTGCTTAATGCTTTGCAAGAGGTTCAAACTGCCATACCAGTTGACACGCATCATTAATTCAGGTGTCACTTCAAGGCCATAGTTTTCAAGCCACGCATGCCATTCTTGACGTGGAACATATTGAAATAAAATCATTCCGAAATCGGTCGCTGGATCAGCCAACATAGCCGAATCCCAATCCACTAGGTAGAGTCGATTAATATCCGATAATAACCAATTCTTATGGCTTAAATCACCGTGGCAGACTTCAACAGAAGGGACCTGTAGTTGGTATTCCTTTTGCTTTAAGTAATCAGCTGTTTGCTCTAAAAAAGGATGTTGACGTAAGTCCTGCGGCAAACCATAAAAATAGGCCTGTAACATTTCATTTGCTGACCAGACACGCCCCCCAACTTTTTGTAACATCCGTTTCAATAGTTGCGACTGATGCACCCGCGCCAATAATTTAGCAACTTGTGAACTATTCATCTCATCACGCTTTAGAGTACGACCATTAAGCCACTCTTGTGCCGTTAAGACGTCCCCACTCGAAATTCGTTTGGTCCAAATTAGGCGTGGCGTAATCCCTTCTGCTGAGAGAGCGGCCAAAAAAGGTGAGGTATTTCGTTTTAGAAAAATTTTTTCTGATGCACGAACTCCTAAATATGCAGTCCCTGTATCGCCACCAGCTGGACGAACTTGCCAGCCAGTATCTAGGTCAAAATTCATCAGCCTCGACTCCTCTTCAATCAAATAAAGCGCCCGAATACAGCGCTTGTGTTGCTTCAACCGTCCAATAACTAAGGGTATCATATAATAATATAATAGCAGCCGTCAAGTTATAACTCGAATGGATTGCGCGAACTAAGCGCTCAATCGGTTCGGTAAATAAACTTGAATAAAGCCGATAACTAAGCCAAAAAGTCCGACGATACTCAATCCGACTTCAACCGTTACGCCTAGTGTCACTAATAAAATTATACTGAAAAAGGTCGCTTGAACCAATAAGAGGGTTCGCAATAACTGTTTAAAGGCATGCATCTGGCTGGCAGGAGCCACTGGATAAAGATGCGTAAAAATAATCTGATCGTATTGATTATAAAATGGCAATAGTTGGAAACCGACTAGATAAATTAATAGGCAACCTAAGGCAAAACTTAACCACCATAAATGGCTAAAACATAAGATGATGCCCCCCAAGAGAACTAACCGCAAATACAAACCACTAAATTCGGTTCCCCGTAAAAATCCACGCGTATACAAATAGAGATAAGTATTGGCTGGCCTAATTGCAATCAGCTTTAATAAGCCATCTAAGTAACGTCGCCGTTTAACTTGGCTACTAAGTCCCGGAACATCTGTAAAGAGATTATAAAGCCGATAAATCCGGCCAATCCGAGAATCCTCGTCACTAACTGCTTGTAGCCAATCAAATAACTGTGTTTTTTGGATTTTCCCTAGTTGCTGGCGTTGGTAGTAAGCACTGATTAGAGCAATTACAAACCCAACCAAATTTACCCACTGATACAATTGACTAGCAATAACTAACCAATCAATGAGAAACCACATAAACCAGCCCTTTTGCCGCTGATTTGCTTGGTACCATTGCTGCAATTGCATTGTAAAGCGACGGTCTTTAATGGCCAGTAATGTCCATAATAAAAAAATAAAATTCCATGACGACCAAGTTTTAGTAATTAACAGTAATGGGGCCAGTAATAACGTAATAAACCCAATGGCAATTAGCGGCAACCAACTACTGTATAATCTGGCCGCTTTTAAATACCATACCAGGTCGCTTTCTTTTGGCCGTAAAAAAACATGATCTGCTTCTTTAAGTAATGTTGCTAGCCGACCAAAACTAACTGTTGCCAACAACACTAAGCTCAATCCCGGTTTCATCCACCAAACCTGTGGATTCACAATTCCTTTAACCGCATTGGCATAGGTATAGCCTAGTGCACCCAATAAGAAGATAATTGCAATTACAAAATGATCATTGAAAACAAGCCGCAAATATTTTACTTGTTCTTGCACGTGTTTTTGCACACGTTTTTGCCATAATTCTTGCATGGTTAGCCTTCTTTCGTCATCTGTAAATAAATATCGTCAAGATTGGCATCTGCCATATCAAATTCAAGTTTCAATTCAGCAAGCGTCCCAGTTGTCCGGACCCGTCCTTGATTCAACAACACAAATGAATCTGCATATTGTTGTGCTGTGGCGAGAATATGGGTCGACATTAAAATGGCCGCTCCGGCAGCTTTTTTTTCAGCAATAATCGTCAATAAATCATGAATTGCTAATGGATCAAGGCCAGTAAAAGGTTCGTCAATAATGAACAAATCGGCATTCGTCATAAACGCATTGACAATCATCACCTTTTGCCGCATGCCTTTTGAAAAATGAACTGGGAACCAGTCAAGTTTATTATCCAAGCGAAACCGTTTTAACAATTCATTGGCCTTAACCCAAGTTTCTTCAATATTCAAATCATACGCCATCATCGTCAACTCCAAATGTTCGCGCAATGTCAATTCTGGATATAACACTGGTGTTTCTGGCACATACGCCATTTTCTGACGGTATACAGTCGGATTGGACTGAAGCGTGACGCCATCTAAGGTAATGGTCCCTTTCTGCGGTGTCAATAATCCGATAATATGTTTGATTGTCGTTGATTTGCCAGCTCCATTCAACCCAATCAACCCCACAACCTGATTATTAGCAACAGTAAAACTGACATCTTTTAAAACGGGAACGTGTGCATAACCACCCGTCAATTGATTAATTTCTAAGCTCATTATTAATAACCTCATTTTTTTGATTTTTAAAATGCTTTTTGTTTTATTTCTTATCATATCTTAACACGAAGCAAACTGCGAGTGACTATCACTTAAAAAAATAGCTATACCCTGCAAAGCCGGTGTCAGTAGCGAAAAGCCTTGGTTTATGATAGCATTAAGCTGTATCAAGATTTCAATCATAGAAAGTAGGCATAATCAATGGAAGATTGTATTTTTTGCAAAATCGTTCGAAATGAAATTCCAAATACCGTGGTCTATGAAGACGATGTGGTCAAAGCCTTTTTAGACATCACGCAAGTTACCCCGGGTCATACCCTGGTGATCCCCAAAAAACATGTCGCGGATATCTTTGAATATGATGCTGATTTAGCCGCTGCTGTTTTTAGCCGCATGCCTAAAATTGCTCGCGCCATTCAAACGAGCAACCCAGCAATTAAGGGAATGAACATCTGCAATAATAATGGCGCGGTTGCTTACCAATCGGTCTTCCACTCCCATTTCCACCTCATCCCACGTTATACGGCGAAAGATACTTTTGCAATGCAATTTGGTGATAACAGCGCTGATTACACCAGTGATCAACTGCAAGCTATCGCAGACCGAATTCACGCTCAATTGGAGGATTAATTATGTCATTTGCAAAAGGATTATTAGTTGGCAGTCTTTTAGGCACCACTTATGCCTTACTTACCGCTACCATAACTGGCCCCAAACGGCAACAAGCTGTGGCACAATATTTGAATACCCTCGCTAAAAACTCAGCAGACGTACAACAAAGTGCTGTCCAATTACAAAATGCTTCCCAAAATATGGCCAATGAACTTAAGACAACAGCCGTAACTTCATTTAGTAATATCAGTGATGCAGTACAAGCTTTTTCATTTGAAGCTGCTCCACGAATTGCGCAAATTGAAGAGTCAATTGACCGTTTAACCCAAAATTTAAAAAAATTAGATTAAATAAAAACTAACTTAAATTATGTGCAATGAAGTTAAGCATGTCAACGATTAGTTCACTTTTAATAAACCGATCAAATTTGAAAGTTCTGTGAAGTTTTAGACGATTCGTTCAATTTAGATAGTTTATGTGTTATATTAATTGTTGAATTCACTACGAGTTTATTCATAAATACTTTGATAAGGATGTGTCACACAATGAAAAAATGGCTATTAGCCGCTGCCAGTTTATTGATGGTAGTTTCACTAGCAGGTTGTGGTAGCAAGACTATCGCCAGCCTAAAGGGTGGTAAAATCACTCAAGACGAATACTATAAAGAAGTTAAGGAAACATCAGCCGGCAAACAACAATTGCAACAAATGATTTTGCAAAAAGCACTTGAAAATCAATATGATACAAAATCAATTGACAAAAAAGTTACCAAGACTTTTAACACATACAAAAAACAATATGGTTCATCATTTAACTCAGTTCTAGCACAAAGTAGCATGACTGCATCATCATTCAAGGACCAAATTAAAACTCAATTGCTCACTCAAGCTGCATTGAAAGACAACAAAAAAGTTACCAATGCTGACTTGAAGAAACAATGGAAATCATACCAACCAAAAGTTCAAGTTCAACATATCTTAGTTGAAAAGAAAGAAACTGCACAACAAGTGATTGACGCGCTTGCCAAAGACAATTCAACTAAAAATTTCACTGCATTAGCTAAGAAATATTCAACTGATACTGGTACTAAAAAAGATGGCGGTAAATTACCAGTCTTTGATAGTACTGATACGTCACTCGATGCAACATTCAAAACAGCCGCATTTAAGTTAAAAACCAATGAATATACAACAACGCCTGTTAAGACAAGTTATGGTTACCATGTTATCCGGATGATCAAAAATCCTGGTAAAGGTAAGATGGCAGATCACAAGAAGGAATTAACTGACATCGTCTATGCATCATGGCTCAAAGACCAAACTGTGATGAATAAAGTCATCACTAAGGTTCTCAAAAAGGCTGATGTTTCAATCAAGGATAAAGATTTAGCTGATATCCTTTCAAGTTACGGTGTTAATAGCAAAGCTTCAAAATCATCATCTAAATAAAAACTGAAAAGGCCCCTGATGCAAATGCATCAGGGGCCTTTTCAGTTTTTATTCTTTTGGTTGATCTAAATTAACATCATCAATTGGTCGGTAAAAGCGCCGTCCGTCCATTGCAAAAAGGCGTTCAGTAAATCGTCCGGTCTCCGCATGTTGTAACGATTGCGTCATCATTGTAATGCTTGCATCCAATTCATCAATTTGATGTAAAACTTCTGCTTCAAGAACTTGTGGCCGCACTGGCGACCCGTACTCCATTAAACCATGATGTGCTAGAACTACATGTCGTAATAACAACATATCTTCAGCATTAACATCAATTTTCAATGTATCACAGGCCCGGACAATTTCTTCATCAACTAGGACAATATGCCCAATTAAATTGCCGCGCACGGTATATTCCGTCGAAACCGGACCCGACAATTCCAACGTCTTCCCTAAATCATGTAAAATGACACCAGCAAATAATAATGCTTCATCGATTTGCGGATATTGAGCAGCAATTGTTTTGGCAAGGCGCAACATAGATAACGTGTGATATGCCAAGCCGCCACTAAATGCATGATGATTCGTCTTAGCCGCTGGAAAACTGAAAAATTCTGTTTGATATTTTTGCATTAAATGCCGGACCAGCCTTTGCCAATTGGGATTGGTAATTTCAAAAAGAACTTTACCAAATTCATCCTGCATTTCACTGACTTGAACAGGTGCTTTGGGTACGAATTGTTCGACTGTTTGGGGTTCATCCGCGGTTGTTAAGCGTAGCTTAAAAATTTTGATTTGCGGATTACTTTGGTACAGCTCGCGCTTACCTTGGAGGTGGATCACCTGCCCCGCCGTATACTTAGCCACTTCTTCATCAGAAGCGTCCCAATATTTACCACCGATTTGACCGGATTGATCTTGGAATGTGAATGCGATAAATTGTTTACCATTTTTAGCAATCCGCACGTCCGCTGTCTTTATCAAGACAAATAAATCGAGGTTCTCGTCATTTTGATAATCAAATAATTGCTTAACTGTCATGTTCTATCCCCACTTCCGCTAGATTTAACCAATGATCCGCTTCGAAATAGTCCTTAGCTCGCGGATTGGCCGTTAAATAAATCACCTGGTTTGCCTCACTGAGTTTTTGGAGTAACGTCCACACAGCAACTTGCCGTTGGTCATCAAAATTAACAAACCCGTCATCAATCAATAATGGTAACGACACTACATCTGCCACTTCTTCGGCAAACGCAAAGCGCAAAGCTATGTACAGCTGCTCTGCAGTTCCTTGTGATAGTTCACCGACTTCAAAAAGTACTTGATCCGCCCGTAAAACCGTCATCAGCGTTTCATCGAAGTTAATCTTAATATACCGATTCTGAGTTAAAATTGCAAAATACTGCGTTGCCTTTTCCAATAAACGTGGGAACCGTTCTTGTGAGGCTGCCTTAAGTGTCGCTTGAATCCAATCAACCGCTAACTGCTTAGCCAACCATTCTTGGGCCAAGTCGGTTATCTTAGCTTGTTCTTGTAATTGCAACTGACGTTGTTGTTGATAACGATCATTATCAACAAGTTGCGCTTGCGTCACACGTAATTGTGCAACGACTTGTTGTTGTTCCTGTAATTGGTCTGTCAAACTAGCCACTTGTTCTGTGATTTGAGCAGCTTGTTGTCTAAGCTGTTCTTGACTGTCACTTGCTTGTAAAGCCGGTAAATCGGTTGCCAATTGACGCTTTAAATCAGCTTGACGCTGTTCATTAGCGCGGCGTTGTTGCTCATTGGCAACACAATTAGCTAATTCTGCGGCAGTTGTCAAGTTGGCCTTTGCTAACAGGGCTGTTTGTGCAGCCTCTTGTTTTTGAATCGTTGCCGTTAAACGTGATACTTGTTGTTGATAATACCGGTAACTCTCATTACTTTGCGCGAGGTCTTGTGTGAGTTGCGTAATTCGCGCCTTGAATTGACTCACTTGGGCCAAGTTTTCTTCATGGCTGCCTTGCAAGGGCCCCACCCAATCGCGAGCAAAGTCAAACGCGTCCCAATACGTATTTAATGCCGCTTCGAGCGTCTGGTTAGCGGCTTGTTGACGTTTGAGTGTCGTGGCCAATTGCGTCATTCGACTCAAGGCATGCTGCATCCCGATAACTTGGCTGATTGGCATCGCCGTTTCGTAGCCTGCTTGGCCCAATAATGTCGCACTTTGTTCATGCATTGTTTGCAATCTTGCTTGTTGCGTCTGCAAAGCAGCCGCCTTGGTTTGCTTCTCAGCTTGCAACACATCCAATTTAGCAAGTGCTTGTTGCCAAGCTTCTTTTTGTGCTGGTTGACCCTGCGCGGTTTGTTTATTTAGCCAAGTCTTGTAGCCACCATAACCAAGTGCGGCTAATCCAACAACTACAATGCCCTTCAAAACGCCCGGTAAGAAAAAGCCAATCATAAACACAACGGCACCAATCAGCATACTCAATTGACTAAGACGGCCATTATTCAGTGGTGTTTCTTGCGGTTCAACCTGACTGACTGCCGCATTTTGCGTCGCTAATTGCGCCTCTAAATCAGCAAGTTGCTTGGTCAGCACTTGACTGGTCGTAGTCGCCTCATTTATTTCAATTTCGGCTTGTTCTAATTGTGTGCGTTGCTCGTCTGTCAACGGATTGGGTAGCTCGTCCGCTTGCCATTGATATTGCGCTACTAATTGTGCTTTTTCGCCAGCAAGTTGCGCACTTTGTGTTTCCTGCAACCCAAGTAACTGCACTTGTTTTTGCTGCTCATTTAATTGTTCAAACAATGGCGCCAACTTCTCTTGATTGGCTTGATAAAATCTAAATTCACCTGTTTGATCCAGTGTTTCTTGAACAGTTGCCACTGCAGCTTGTGCTTCTGCCAATGCTTTTGCATTCCGTTCACGTTCGACCACCAGTGCCTGGTATTGCTCATCAATCGTTAAGTCAAAAGATGTTGCCTTTTCAAGGTAATTTTGAAGTGTTTGCCACTCTGCATAACTTGGCCAGCGATCGAGTAGCTGCTGTAAATGTACTTGGCGTTGCTTCCGTTCAGCCACTTGCTTTTGTTGTTCCCTCATTGTCGCAACAGTGCTTTGCAAGAGTCGTGCATTCGTTTCATATTCTTGATAGCCACGACTCGCTTCGTTAACGGATTGCACCAAATCTGGATAGTTCTTCAAGGCAACATTTAGCGGCCATTTACGGCCAGATGGTTTGAAAATTTTCTGACTGTCCTTATCGAGTTCTTTAGCAAAATAGAGCCACTCATGACTACCAACCGCGCCAATGGTCAATAAATGCTGCAAAAAATCAGCTTGTTTTAAATTAAAAATCTGATTTAAATCGTGTTGGTTCGTTTCAAAAATCTGCGTAAACAAGGCTTCATCAGCCGGCGCTAAGAGGTCAGCTAAATAATCAGCCCCAAACTCTTTGCCTTGATCGATAACCGTTACGTCGCCGCCAAACTTACCCGAAATTCGACGAATCACAATATCACGGTCATGATAACTAACCAGTAATTCGCCACCGTATTGCGCACCATTTTTGGGCACATACTGTTCATAGCGTTGTTTAGCAGTCGCAAAGCCAAATAATACGCCTTTAATAAAGGTCGTTAGTGTTGTTTTCCCCGCCTCATTTTGACCATAAAGGACTTGATAATCGGTGTTCAAATCAATCGTCTGGTCATGCCACTTACCGAAGCCTAAAATAGTGACTGTCTTAATTCGCATCACTAATCCCCCATCTTTTTCTCTTGTAGAATTGTTGTGACTAAATCCTTAAGATCCGCTTGAAACTCAGGTGTTTCAATTGCTTGGCGAATAAAGTTTTCCTTCATCAATGGCTTCGCTTTTTCCAAAATATTTTCCGGTGTCAAGATGGTCTCAGCCGCTTGTTGCCAATAGGCTTGATCAATCTGACTAAATTGTTGTTGCGCCGCAAAGCGTAACTTCAAAGCGTACGGCCAGTGTAGTGGCTTACTATTTTCCAATTGGTCTTGTAACACTGCCAATAATTCACCATTATTAATCCGTTGCAATAAGTCACTTGATAATCGCTCCGCGTGTGTCAACTCTAGCGCTACTAAACTGGCCTGGTCACTTTGCATTAGTTGATCGCTCAATGCTGTTTGCAGTTGTGTTAAGCTCATGTCAGGCATGATTTCAAACGATTGGCGCTGCCATTCAATAACCGTCGTTGGTTTAAACGTTAGGTCAAACTCGCCCTCTTTAGTATCAACTAAATAAAAGCCCTTTTCGCCAGGTTCATTCTTGTGCCGTCCCTGTAAGTTGCCGGGGTAAACAATGGCTGGCCGTTCTTGGAGAATCTGGCGCTTATGAATGTGCCCCAATGCCCAATAATCATAATGGCAGGCGTTCAACTCACTAAGCGTAAATGGTGCGTAGTGATCGGTATCAGTGGTCGCTTTTTGACTACCATGCAACGTACCAATCGTGTAAGTCGTATTGGCTCGCGCTGGGAAATCTACAACGCGGTTAGTTGATACCCAACGTTGATCGTAACTGAATCCGACGATGGTCACGCTCTCATGACCTTTAGTCGTCAGTTCAAACGACTGCACTTCTGATCCAAAAACGTGAACATTGGCGGGGAATTCAAAATGGACTTGATTAGCATCCCAGTAATCATGGTTTCCATAACTCAGATAGACCGGAATGTCGACGGCTGCTAAACGTTCAAATTGTTGTTTGAGAAATTTTTGCACCGGTAAACTCTGTGCTTCCTGATCGAATGAATCACCAACCAATAACACAAAATCAACTGCTTCATCGACTGCTGTTTGGATTAATTTTTTAAATGCGGTAAAAGTTGATGCGTGGATTGTCTCCCACAATGCCGTTGGTGCCTGTTTTAACCCAATAAATGGACTATCGATATGGGCATCAGCCGCGTGAATAAATTTCATCTTAAAACCCCCATCTTTTTGGCCGGTTACAACCAGCTTAGATAAGCTTCATTATACCATTGCCATGCGGTTTGATAAAGACGATTAGAACAAACGTTCTGATTTTGAATAATAAAAAAACGCTGAATCGGAATGGACCGGTTCAGCGTTTAAAACACGCTCTCAGTTACTAACCATACAACCAGTCGCACCTATCCTTGATAGATATCTGCGATTGGTTTTGAGATAATCTGGTTTAATTCATCCATGGTTTGACTTAACTGACGTTCTTGATCCATCAATTTCTTAATAACGTCAATGTCGCCAATTTTTTGCGCAAGTTCTTGAATTTCTTTAATTTCATCATCTGTTAATTCTTGGCCTTGCATTTGCTTTTGTTGAAGTGCCATTTGTTGGGTTTGAAATTTCTTAAACATTGTGAAGGCAATATCGTCTTTTTTCAATGTTGCAAACGCATTTTGTAATCCTAAAAATTGTGGTAATTCTTGCAAGTGAGTTGCCATTTGGTTGGCATCATCATAAATATTAACTGTCATTATACGGTCTCCCTTTTACATATATTTAATTTAAAAAGCCCTTCAAATTATTATACCATTGATTGGCAGTATCTTTTGCTTTATTTATCCCGTCTTTAAACCCAGATTCAATGGAATCTACCAGTTGATGCGAAGTATCACTTTGCTCTTTTTTAGCCATTATCTGAGCATCTTCAGTATCAAAGTTTGTCTGCGCCGTGGTTGGTAGAAGTTGTTGCATCTCATATTTAAAAATGGGTGCAAGCCCATCGATACTGGTGTTGGTCATAAAATGATTTTGATCTGTTTTATCATATCCCATCCAAGTTGCTACCACAATATCTGGCGTGTAACCGACTAGCCACTGATCTTTTGTGCCAAAACCATAACTGTCTGGAACTTCCGTACTACCAGACTTACCAGCGACTTGATAACCATCCGGTTTGGCATACCGCCCAGTACCATTATTATAGACCCCCAGCATCATACTAGTCATCTCATTGGCCGTTTTCTGACTCATAATGCGGGTCTTTGATGGTTCAGTATTATCAACGATGACTGCTCCGCTGGCGTCCACAATTTTACGTATAAAATGGGTTTCCGATAATTCACCATTATTAGCAAAGGCGGTATAAGCACTGGCCATTTGATAAGGTGAAACGCCACCTTGCCAACCGCCTAAAGCCATTGCTAAGTTTTGATCGCTCTTAGGGACTGAAATTCCGAATTTTTCAACAGATTTAATTCCTCGTTTAAGCCCAATTTGATTTAGTAACCAAACGGCTGGTGCATTAGTACTATTGGCTACTGCCTGGTACATCGGCATTGAACCGGTGTACACATTATCCGGATTGGTTGGTAGATACTTATTGGTCCCATAACTTTGTTTCTTATCTTCAAGTGATGAATCATAATGATAACCATCTTCCAGGGCTGGCGTATAAACGGCCAGTGGCTTGATCGTTGAACCTGGTTGGCGTTTCATCTGCGTAATGCGACTGTAACCTCGAATTGTGTAGTCACCACGCCCGCCGACAACGGCTGAAACACCACCGGTCTTTGGATTAATTGCAACCGAGCTACCTTGCACCAATGTCCCATCTGCAGCATTATTGGGGAATAACCAATTTTGTTTAAAGGTCATTTCCAGCTTACTTTGTTGTGCTTGATCGAGTGCCGTATAAATTTTATAGCCATTTTTAACGATATCTTCTTCCTTCAAACCAAAACGATTAATGGCTTCATTCACTACTTCGTCAAAATAATAGGGATATTTATACCCATCCGTTTGTTCATAAGTATTAGTGACGACTAACTGTTCTTTCTTCGCATTAGCCGCTTGTGTTGGCGTTAATTTATGGTTATCAACCATCAGCCCTAAAATTAAGTTTCGCCGAGCTGTTGCATTATCTAAATGATCGGCTGGATTATAAAAACTGGGGCTACGCAACATAGCGGCCATTACGGCCCCTTCGCTCGCATCTAACTCACTTGCATTTTTACCAAAATACCGTTTCGATGCATCTTGAACACCCCAAACGCCGTTACCAAAGTAAGCGTTATTCAAATACATCGCTAAGATATCTTGTTTGGAATATACTTTTGTTATTTGGACAGCTAAAAACAATTCTTCAAATTTACGTGAAAAAGTCTGCTTCTGATTGAGCTTGGCATTTTTAGCTAGCTGTTGCGTAATCGTACTCCCGCCACCGGTAATCTGCCCGTGATGGACGATTAACCCAACCGCCGCTCGGGCTAAACCCTTAATACTGAATCCATGGTTAGTGTAAAAAGTACGATCTTCAGTTGATAACACTGCATTTTGAATTTGCGGTGAAATCTGATTGAGTTCCACATAGGTGCCCTTTTGTGAATATAACGTCCCAGCACGTTGATCTTTAGCATCATAGATGATGGTCGGTGACTGTAAGTTTGCCTTGATATCGCCAACGTTAGCAGTCTTGGCTTTGAAAGTTAGGTAGCTACTCATTACAAAAATCAGTACTAAGACCGCAAGAATCAACCATCGCGTCAATTGAAGTCGGTACCAGATATAACGAATCACGCGCCAAACGCGTTTCAAAAATTGTTTAATCATCAACCAAAACGACGAAACCTGTTTGTCCATGCGATCCCTCTTCTTACAGTTAAAATTAATCTTGTTTAATTGTAGCATATTCATCAATTGCCTTTAGTGCTAATAAGCGACATTAATAATCTTTTAAAATTTACATTTCTATCAATTTTCGCTACACTGAAATCCTAAAGGTGGTTGAACTCTATTGATAAGTTATCAAAAAAAAGTGATTTTGGCGCCCGACTTTAGTCCTATGTCTGTTCGTGGCTTACTAAATCACTGGTTAGTCCCACAAAAAATGCAACATTTCTTACGCATTAACCAAAATATTTTAGTTAATGGCCATTATCGCGCCTTTAACCGTCAAGTTGAAGCCGGTGACCAAATTACGATGAATTTTACCGACATCTCCGTCAAAGTGCAAGATTATCCCCTTGATGAACGGCAAACTTTTTCTGTTTTATATGAAGACGCTGATCTGCTTGTCGTTAATAAGCCGGCCGGAATTAAAACCCATCCTAACGGTCCCAATGAAAACTTCACGTTAATGAATCAAGTCGCCGCTTATCTTGCTAAAGAAAACAAAAAAGCCTACATGGTGCATCGCATCGATCAGGCAACTAGTGGGGTCCTCCTGATTGGTAAAACACCGATTGTGATTGGTATTTTAAACCGCCAGTTAAGCCAAAAAACAATGACGCGTCAATATATTGCCGTCGCTAACGATCCAGAACGGACCTTATTAGATCATGCCACAATTAACTTACCAATTGGCGTAGATGTTACCAACAAACGAAAACGTCAAATCGACTACATTACCGGGCTATCAGCTGTTACCCATTATCAGTTGCTCCACCGTAAGGGGCCTGCAGCAACATTAGCGGTTAATCTTGAAACAGGTCGAACGCATCAAATTCGCCTTCATTTAGCTGCGACTGGCCATCCCATTTTTGGTGACCCATTATACTTCCCAACCGATGCCACACAACGTTTGTTACTCCATGGACAAACACTACGTTATACAGAACCGTTTTCAGATCATCAACGAACAGTTACTGCTCCTATGCCAGAAATTTTTAACCACTATGTCGAATTATAAATAGCGCAACCCGCCAATTATGGGCGTTGCGCTATTTATTTGCTTTTATTTTCAACGAATCGTTGCTAAATGCTGCGAAAAACGTTCATTCAATTTAGTCGCTTGCGTTTCGCTCGGACTAATAATTACAATTGTATCATGACCTGCAAGCGTTCCAACAACTTCAGAATAATCTAAATCATCGATCAAGGCCGCCAATAAATTCCCGTTACTTGGTAGCGTTTTAATGACATTAAGCATTTGCACTTGTGTCACTGATAGGGCTACTTCGCGTAGTTTATCCTTTAATTTCTGAACCTGGGTGCGTTCATCGTCGTGAAAAATCGCATAGCGGAGTTCACCATTCACATCCCGCGCCTTAACAATTTGCATCTCCCGAATATCACGTGAAATGGTCGCTTGCGTTGCATCAATCGCTTCCCGTTTTAACGCAGCCAATAAATCCTCTTGCGTTGCAATCACTTGCTGATTAATGATTTGTTCGATCCGTGCTTGGCGATCTCCTTTTTTCACGACTGCCACCCCTTTTTAATTTCAATTGGGTCTATTATACCAGTTTCAAATTAAAATCGGTAGAGAGCGCTTTATATAATTCAAAAAAATGTATTTTCATAACCTTTTTAACCATATAAAGCAGAATTATTGATTGATAATGTTCTAAATTAGGATCAATCAACCATATTAATTGACTTTAAACTAATGTGATTGTTATGATTACTATAAGAAATGTACAAAGGAGGCGCCTATGAAGACCCGATTTAAAAGTCTAACCATTTTAGGGGGGATTGCAATCTTGTTTGCTCACTATCAAACAATATCGGCGGCTGAACCACCAATTTCAAATCAATCTGCACAATCTTCAGCAGTCGTTGCCGATTCCAAAGAACTTCAACCAATTAGTGAGCCATCAACTTCGGTAATAGCGCCTCCAACCATCGAGTTATCACAATCAAATGTAAATACAAAAACCGGGTTCACGCAAGTTCAGACGGCTGCTGAACTTAAAACAGCACTCGAAAACGGTAATAGCGTTCAACTGGCTGCCGATATTACTTTAAACCACGACGCCGCACGCATTCAACTTGGCAAGAGTAATCCACAAAATATTACAATTGATGGTACGGATCCAATTACCGGACAGCACCACCATTTAGATATTATTGACTCACTTGTTGCCACTGGGACAACCTATCTAAATTTTGGGGCCAATATGGCAGGTAAAACAATTGAATTTACTAATCTAAAACTCACTAACAATAATTATTACGGTCTCTGTCACCCAGTTCTTGATAGCTATTCAAAAGGCAGTACGCTCTTGCTCAATAATGTCGAATATACGAGTAATGCGGCGCAAGCACTCCATCTCATTTACGGTGTTATTGCATTTAGTGGTAATAACACCATTACCCAAACAAACGGAATCTATTCGCAAGAATTTGCTGAAACCGGCCGCCTCGATTTTAATGGTGGTACAACGACAATCAATCATACCGGAAGTGGCACATATGGCTTATTACGAGTTGATCAAGTCCCAACTGATGGCGTTGCTCCAGGGATTCAAGTAGCCGACGGTGCCAAGGTTGCAATCACCACTAATAACGCTATTTTTCCAACAGTCGGTCTGGGTATCCCCCACATCGATATTGAATCAAAAGGTACTGGTTCTGATTTAACTATGAATGCTGGTGCACAAATTTTTAACGTAACTGGTAATAGTGGCTCTAAAACAGTCGCAACAAACGGTGCCAGTATCAGCGTTACCAAAGGCACCAATTTCTATCAAACTGGAAATACCAATCAGACAATTAATGCCACTAATAATAGCCATATTAATTTACAATTATCCGGTGTCCTCTATAATTTAGCCCAAACACAAGCACCAATGCATGCTGCGCAAAACAGTACCATTGATATCAAAACAACGGGACCATTATCAAATTCATCGCAAACTAAAAGCCCAATTACTGCGGATCAAGAAAGTACCATTAACTTAACATCCGACAGTAATCTTTTTAACGGTTATGTTCAAGATACTCCCGTAAGTGCTACTAATAAGAGCCAGATCAGTTTAAAGGCTGGCAAGGACTTATTTACCAACATCTATAATCCGACAACCGGAAATCCAGCCATGCAAGTTACAACTGATAGTACTTCAAAAATGAATCTAGCCGCCCAAGATGCGTTTATCCGAAATGCACAGACCAATAGTGATTTTAAACTAGCAGTCGGTGGCGAGCTAGTTGCCACCTTTGGCCAATACTATGCAAATGCAAGCGCACGGAAATTCTTCTTTGATTTTCAAGATAATAGTGTTATCAATTTAACCATTAATGGACCCCAAAGTATTGCTAATGGTCTTATTCCACTAGGCATGGCAGGCTCTTACATGCAAATTGGTGATCACAGTCAAGTCACCGTCAATAATCAAACCACAACTGCCCAGCCCTTACTCTTGGGCGCTTCAACTGGTAATAGTCTGGTGGCCATTGGAGATGCCGATGTCACATTCAACAATAACACAGTTGCGGAAACACCAATTTTTGATCACATTAATCTACATTTAGAAAACCCAGGAGATACTAATGCCCGTCCCCGCTACCGCGGAATTACCTTAACCGAGAAAAATCAAAGTAAAACAGTTTTTCCTTTCGTTCACTTTACCGCTAGCATTGGTACCAGCACGACAGTTAGTAGCACAGACGACACTTTCAGGACTAAATTAGTTAATCTCAAAGATACCAAAGGGCTGACACAATTCCACCTACATGATCCTTTGCCACCTGAAATTTTAACACTCGAAAATACAAGCGGACTCCCTGCTGACGATGTTCACCAATTCAACTTTGATTTGCATGGAACAGCAACGCCCGGCAGCGAACTCAATGTTAATTTTCTAACTGCAGTGGACCAATCATTGTTAGCGGGTCCTAAAAAAGCAGCTGCCAGTAATCAAACGTATCAATATCAATGGCTAGCAACAATGCCAACTGAACAACATAAAATTGTCCTAGAGGCTAACTACCCTGCACCTTATACCCTCACTAATCCAACTCGTAAAATTCTGAAGGATATCCCACCACCCCAACTAGCTTTTCTCAAAGCACCCACCCATTTTGAATTTACAGCAGTATCTTTATCAAATAGCAAAAGTCCAATCTATTCGTACGATGCAACATCCGATGCCGATTTAATAATTTCAGATCCACGTAATGGTAACCGCGGCGATTGGTCAGTCCAAGTTAATCTAACCAAGCAGTTAACTGCAACACCGGCTAACTTACCAACATCAACCCTTGAAGACGCTTTAATTTGGACTAAGGATGCTCAATCGACCCCATTAAAATTAAACATTCCTCAACATCTTTTTAGTAAAGCGGGCTATACATCGAGTGATTCAACGCCCGATGTCGCAGATTTGTCTAGTTTATTAAAATCAACATTGCAAGCACAATTTCCGGCTGGACCAAAAATCGCCAACGAGCCTTACACGGCTGAATTAGAATTTATTTTAGTGTCAGCACCATACTAACAATCAGGAGGTCTTCTAAGATGTATAAACTGTGTTTCTTTGCCATGCTACTCGGTGGCAGTCTACTTTTTACACCGATTCGAGCAGATGCGGTTACTGTTAATTCGACGGTAACCGTCCAGTTTACACCTAGCAAACAGCCACCCATTAATCCCCCAAACATCGCTGCACCTGAGAATACTGATGCTCATCAACCGAACTTACAGATTGTACTACCACGTTTCTCTGCAACACCCAGTGGACGACTTCCACAAACGGATGTCACCTCCACTCGGCCGTATCAATTACTTGGCTTATTGCTCCTACTAATTACAACACTCATTAAGAAAGAGGCGACTTATTATGAAAAAAACATTGATTAGTACCACATTACTCACACTACTTGCAACAACTGGTCTATCGACAGGCATGGTTGGTGCTGCTACGGTTGATACTAAACCAAGTGACGCTGCCGTATTATTCACAGAAAAAAGCAATCCTTTAGAAATTACAGCCGTTCCTGATATGCATTTTGGTTCTCACGAAATTGATCGCTCAAAGCGTAATGACTATCCCGTTATTGCTAGTGGCACTCACGTTGGTAAAGGTACCTTAACAACTGCCAATACTGTCAGTATCCAAGACGATCGTAGTAAGGCCAAGTTAGACGGCTGGGACTTACAAGTTCAACAAACTAACTTTACAAATATGGGCGATTCAACGGGTGTTGGTGCCGATCCAACTGACACTTTAAACGGAACCCAAGTGGTCTTCAAAACAGGTACAAGCACTATTGATCAGACCAATCCGTCCGGTGTCGCAAGCTTTGGTGCTGATGAAATTGCACTGAATACGGCGCCAGCCACCTTCATGCGAGGTGATGCGACTGCTTATGGTAGCGTTAAAGCGACTTTAGGAACTGGAATTGGTGCTGATGCCATCAATCTTCGCGTCCCAAGTACAGTCAACCCAACTGAAGCGGTACACTACCAATCAGAGTTAACATGGTCACTAGTTGCTGGCCCAACTGCATCATAATCTAGCGAATTACAAAGGAGCGTTTTGCGATGAAAATGACTAATCTCAATCGACTATTATTCTGCCTACTACTCGGTTTGATCAGTTTAATAACCACTACCACGACTAGCCAAGCGGCTGAACCCGCGGCTAGTTTTGCCATGACCATTGTGCCACCTGAAAATCAAACCAATCAGAATCTTAGTTATTTTGATTTAGTCGTTAAACCAAATCAAACTTATAATTTAAAATTGAAATTAGTCAATCATCAAGATACCCCCACCAAAATTGCTTTAACAGCTAAAACGGCTACTACGAATATGAATGGTGTTGTCAATTACGGGGCCCATCAAGATCAATCCGACAAAACCCTCAAATACGCACTCGGCGACTATCTAAAACCAGAGGCCAAGAGGATTAAGCTCAACCCCCAAGAACAACGGGTGGTAGATGTAACCCTTAAGACGCCACCCAAAGCTTTTAAAGGTCAACTTGTCGGAGGCATTAGTGCTGTTGAGCTTCCCAAAAGCCCAAAAACTAGCCAACAAATTAATATTCGCAATAAGTTTGCGTATGCCGTTGCAGTGGTCATTCGCACTAATCAGCAAACAATCACGCCAGAATTTAAGCTGGGTCAAGTGGCTGCTAATCAAATGATGGGTAGTAACCAAATCCTGGCAAATATTCGTAATGTACAACCGAAATTTCAAAATCAAACCACGATTAAAGCATTCGTCACGAAACGCGGTCAAAAAAAGAAGCTCTATCAAACCGAGAAAAAACAAGTTCAGTTTGCGCCAAATTCGGTGATGCCCTTTTACCTACCACTCAACGGACCCTTCAAACCGGGACGCTACACACTCGACCTTACCGTTCATTCCGAGGGACGTCAGTGGCACTTCACCCGGCACTTCACCGTTTCAAGACAAGCTGCAAATCAGTGGAACGCCAAAGATGTCAATTTGCCACCGCAAAATAATTATTGGCCTTATGTCTTAACAGGAATCCTTCTAATCTTGATTATTCTTGGTTATGTTTACTGGCGCTATCGTAAGAAGCAACAAGAAAATAAGGCCCTAAAAGATGAATTAAACCGGCTAAAATCTTAACTAGTAAAAAAGTGGTTCTCTTATGAGAATCACTTTTTTGATGGCTAATTTTAATAACATATATCTAAAAAAGACCCACCTACGGTGAGTCTTCAAAATAATTTAATTATTTTTTGATGTTGTAGAATGAGTTGATCCCTTTATATGAAGCAGTATCACCTAATTGTTCTTCAATCCGCATTAATTGGTTATACTTAGCTAAACGATCAGTACGGCTCATTGAACCTGTCTTGATTTGGCCAGCGTTTGTAGCAACAACTAAGTCGGCGATTGTTGTATCTTCAGTTTCACCTGAACGATGTGAAACAACAGCTGTGTAGCCAGCTTCTTTAGCCATTTCGATTGCTTCTAATGATTCTGTTAATGTACCAATTTGGTTAACTTTAACAAGAATTGAGTTAGCAGCGCCCATCTTGATACCCTTACGTAGGTAATCAGTGTTTGTTACGAAGAAGTCATCACCAACAAGTTGAACTTTTTCGCCAAGTTCTTTAGTGATTGATGCCCAGTCTTCCCAGTTGTTTTCATCGATAGGATCTTCGATTGAAATGATTGGGTATTTGGCAACTAAGCCTTCAAGGTATTTAACGAATTCAGGGGTTGTGAATTCTTCACCAGTTGACCAACGTAATTTGTATGTCTTAGCTTCGTTGTTCCATAATTCTGATGAAGCCACGTCGATAGCGATTGAAATATCTTCGCCTGGTTTGTAACCAGCTTTTTCAATTGCTTTGATCAAGTATTGTAAAGGTTCTTCGTTGTTTGCAAAATCAGGTGCAAACCCACCTTCATCACCAACAGAAGTAACTTTACCGTCAGCTGATAAAAGACTCTTCAATGCTTGGAAAGTTTCTGAACCCATCCGGATCGCTTCGCGGACAGATTTAGCACCAACAGGCATAATCATGAATTCTTGGAAATCAACTTTGTTATCTGAGTGAGCACCACCATTGATAACGTTCATCATTGGTGTTGGTAATACGTGAGCGTTAGGGCCGCCAAGATATTCGTACAATGGTAAGCCTAATTCGTCAGCAGCAGCCCGTGCAGCAGCCAATGAAATCCCTAAAATTGCGTTAGCCCCTAATTTACCTTTGTTTTCTGTACCATCTAATTGGATCATAGCAGCATCGATACCGCGTTGATCTGTAGCGTCGAAACCAATGATTTCTTTTGCAAGCGGACCATTAACGTTTTCAACAGCTTTTAAAACACCTTTGCCACCAAAACGTGATTTGTCGCCGTCACGTAATTCAACAGCTTCATGTTCACCAGTTGAAGCACCTGAAGGAACGATTGCGCGACCAAAGCCGCCGTCTTCTGTGTAAACTTCAACTTCAACAGTCGGATTGCCGCGTGAGTCTAAAACTTCGCGACCTAAAATATCAGTAATAATTGACATGTAATTTTCTCCTTTTTTGGCCAATGCTGAGCATTAGCGCTTTTTTGGATGTCAGGCAAAGCCTATACCTATTTTAGCTAATTTTACGCCATTCGTAAACAGGAATGCGTTAAAAATTAGTCGTTAAAGTGAACTAAGTCTAAGAATGAAGCAGGTTCCATACTTGCACCACCAACTAAACCGCCGTCGATGTCTTCTTTGCCCATGATTTCTTTAACATTTGCAGGCTTAACTGAACCACCGTATTGGATGCGAACTTTGTCAGCAACCGTTTGGTCATATAACTTAGCAACTGTTTGACGAACAACAGCACAGATTTCTTGTGCTTGGTCAGCAGAAGCAGTTTTACCAGTACCGATTGCCCAGATTGGTTCGTAAGCAATGACCATTGAGCTAACTTGGTCAGCTGAAAGGCCTTTAAGACCTTCTGTTACTTGGTTTGAAACCCATTCTTCAGCTTTGCCAGCTTCACGTGTTTCAAGTGATTCGCCACAGCAGAAGATAGGTGTCATGTTGTTTTTGAAGATTGCGTGTGCTTTTTTGTTGATATCTTCATCAGTTTCGTGGAAGTAATCACGACGTTCTGAATGACCGATGATGACATAATCAACACCCATTTCATTCAACGTTTTTGGTGAAGTTTCGCCAGTGAATGCACCAGCATCTTCGAAGTAACAGTTTTCAGCAGCAACTTTTAAGTCTGTGCCTTTAGCCGCTTCTAATAAGGCAGGTAAGTCAACAGCAGGTGCACCGATAACTGATTCTGTTTGATCAAACTTAGGTAAGTTGGCTTTGATAGCATTCACGAACTCAGTTGTTTGAGTTGGGTTCATGTTCATTTTCCAGTTACCAGCAATGATTGGTTTACGCATGAGAAAATCTCCTCTTAATTTTAAATTATTTGTCTGAAATAGCAGCGATACCAGGTAATGTCTTACCTTCTAGGTATTCAAGTGATGCGCCACCACCAGTAGAAATATGGGTTAACTTGTCGCCAACGCCTAATTTCTTAACTGCGGCTGTTGAATCGCCACCACCGACGATTGTTGTAGCGCCTGATAAGTTACCTAAGAATTCGCCGATTGCCAATGTCCCTTTAGCAAAGTTGTCCATTTCGAACACACCCATAGGGCCGTTCCAAACAACAGTCTTAGCATCTTTAAGGACGTTTTCGAAGTCAGCAATTGCTTTCGGTCCGATATCTAATGCCATGTAGCCATCAGGAATGTTACCTTCAACAATTTCTGTCTTAGCATCGTTTGCAAACTTGTCGGCAACAACGTTATCTACAGGCAATACTAATTTGTCACCAGCTTTTTCGATTAATTCTTTAGCTAATTCGATCTTATCTTCTTCAACTAATGAGTTACCAATTGATAAACCTTTAGCAGCGTAGAAAGTATAAGTCATACCACCACCGACGATTACTTTGTCAGCTTTAGCTAATAAATGTTCGATCACACCAATTTTGTCAGAAACCTTTGCGCCACCTAAGATAGCAACAAATGGTCGTTCTGGAGCGTCAACTGCTTCGCCCAAGAATTTGATTTCTTTTTCTAATAAGTAACCAGCAACGGCAGGTTTGTTATTAGCTTTCATAGCTGTCGCAATCCCAACGTTTGATGCGTGAGCACGGTGAGCTGTACCGAAAGCGTCGTTGACGAACATGTCGCCTAATGATGCCCAGTATTCGCCCAATTTAGGATCATTTTTACTTTCACGTTTGCCAAAGTCATTATCGATATCTTGGAAACGCGTGTTTTCCATAACCAATACTTGACCATCAGTCATCGCATTGATTGCATCTTCTAATGCTTGGCCTTCATTTGAAGCAACGAAAGTAACATCTTTGTTTAATAATTCGCCAAGACGGGCAGCAACTGGTTTCAATGTCAATTCTTGCTTATCTTCGTCACTCTTGATACGGCCCAAGTGAGAAAGTAAGATAGCTTTGCCACCATTATCGATGATGTATTGGATTGTTGGTAAAGCAGCTACGATCCGGTTATCATCACCGATAACGCCGCCTTTGATTGGTACATTAAAGTCAACACGTACTAAGACTTTTTTGCCTTTGATATCTTTTAAATCTGCAACTGTTTGTTTTGCCATGTGGACAAACCTCCTAGATTTTCATAAAAAAAGGCGGAAGGAGTTTACCTCCTCCCGCCTTATAAAATGCTCACGTTATTCTAAAATCAATAAGATGAAATTAGATTAAGCTAGCAAATTTTTCTAATGTACGGATCATTTGAGCTGTAAAGCCTGATTCATTATCATACCAAGCAACAACTTTGACAACTTGGCCTGCGCCACCGCCAACGATTTGTGTTTGAGTAGGATCAAATACTGAACCGAATTCTGTACCAATGATATCTGATGAAACGATTTGATCGTCGTTGTAACCAAATGATTGGTTGTTTTCTGTAGCTTTCTTAATAGCAGCATTAATTTCATCAGCTGTAACTTCTTTGTCAAGAGTTGCAACTAATTCTGTCAATGAACCTGTGATAACTGGAACACGTTGTGCATGTCCATCAAGCTTACCCTTTAATTCAGGAACAACTAAGCCTAATGCTTTAGCAGCACCAGTTGAATGAGGGATGATGTTTGCAGCAGCAGCACGTGCAGCACGAACATTACCACCACGATCAGGGCCATCTTGTAATTTTTGTGTAGCTGTGTAAGCGTGGATTGTTGTCATTGTACCAGCTTTGATACCGAAAGCATCGTTAACTGCTTTAGCTAAAGGTGCTAAACAGTTTGTAGTACATGAAGCTGCTGAGATGATGTTGTCATCAGCTGTGATTGTATCATCATTAACACCGTAAACAACTGTCTTAACAGCACCAGCAGGAGCTGAGATAAGTACTTTTTTAGCACCAGCATCAAGATGAGCTTGTGATTTTTCTTCTGATGTGTAGAAACCAGTACTTTCAAGTACTAAATCAACACCATCATTCTTAACCCAAGGAATATTACGTGCATCTGATTCAGCATAAACTGGAATGTTCTTGCCATCGATAACGATGCTGTTTTCTGTAGCTGATACTTCATGATCAAATTGACCATGAGCTGTATCATATTTTAATAAGTGTGCTAACATGTCTGGTGATGTTAAATCATTGATAGCAACAACTTCCAAAACGTCACTGCTTGTTGCATAAATACGACGTAAAGCTAAACGACCAATACGTCCGAAACCATTAATCCCTACTTTTGTAGTCATAATAGAATTTCCTCCTTTAGGAAATGAAAATTTTTATTTTAAAGGGTTGCCCCTTGTAAAATCGAGTTTGCGACACCTTCATCCGTGATTAACCACGTCTGTTTAGGTGCGAGATGCATGTACGCTTGAATTGCTTGCGCTTTAGAAGCACCACCAGCAACCGCCAGTACACACGGAATATTTAATAAGTCACGAATCTGTAACCCAATTCGCGGAATCTTGTAAACCACTTCGCCTTGTTGATTAAAGAAATACCCAAAGGCCTCACCAACCGCCCGCTTTTCTTTAAGCATCTTGATGGTTTCAACCGGCATTTCACGTCGTTCGGCCATCGTAATGGCTTCCCCAATACTATGCAAAACACCGCGGCTCCGTTCAATCAGTTTTAATACCTCTTGAACACTTGGTTCTTCTAACAAGGGGGCATACGTCTTCTCACTCACTTGCTCAGGGACATACAAGGCTCGGTGCTTACCACCGGTCTGCTTAGCCATCTCAGCACAAACAGCATTCGCCTGAATATCAACGCTCTCACCAATTCCACCACGAGCAGGCACAAAGATTAGATTGCGCTGCTTAGAAAGATCGGTTGAAAGTTCGTGGGCAGCTTTGGCCATTGTCGTTCCACCCATCACTGCCACAACACTTTGTCCTTGCGGTAATAATAGCTGTAGCGTACTATTAACTAATTTGCCCATTTCAGTGAGGACTTTTGGTTGTTCATCACTATTGCCAGAAACTATTAAGCAATGCTCAATTCCCAGAACTTGGCTTAACTGACGTTCAGTCTCATGTAAACCTAAGAATTGATCCATTACCTGTTTTAACTGCTCCAGAGTTTCATTACCCTTTACGGTTAAAACCATACCTGATTTAGACGAATTAAGCAAATCTTGTGCTTTCAGAAAATCCGTCTCAGTTCTAATCACTCGTTCACTCAGCTGTAATTGTTCCGCAAGTGTCCGGCGACCAACTGGTGCGAGCCAATCGATATGTTGTAAAATCTGGTAACGCTTCTTAATGATACCAACGAAATCTGGCGCAACCGCTTCTATTGCAGATAATTCATCGCGCAATTGCTATCGCCTACTTTCCGTGGGACATAAAATGTCCATCTGTGTCATTAGTCGACCCATGGTTGGCAAAAAATAAAAGGTAACTTACTAAACCTAGTAACTTATCCTTTCGAACAAGACCATTATAACAAGTGGGGAAAATAGATGCAATGCTTTGCAGTTGATGAATACGTTTTCTTTCCGAATATTTTTGTACCGTTGATTTATCGCGCTTTTCTCGAAATTTATACTTGAAATTTCTGCTTAACTCCGTTAGTATAATATATTGTACTGTTGAGTACGCGGAATGCGTCGCTAGTGTAATGGATAGCACCCAAGATTCCGGTTCTTGAGATCCGGGTTCGACTCCCGGGTGACGCATTATAAATACTGTTATATCAAAGAGTTTGGTAATGAATTGCCAAATTTATATAAGAAAGGCTATCATGTTAATGATAGTCTTTTTTATTGTACAATTAACACAGTATGCGTTCAACTGGAGGAGCCCATTCAATGCAGTCTTTTAAAACTTTATTTACAAGTACATTCACTTTTTTAAAGCAGTCCCCGGTCTATTTTCGTAGTGTGATATTGATGCATGGCTTTTTATTTTTAATTTGTCTACCACTTTTAGGCAAAGCCAGTTACTTCATTTTAGTCCATAATCAGATTCAGTTTCTCGCATTGAGTAACTTACCAACACTTATTCATCAGCATCCGATTGCGCTATTAGGATTCTTAGGGATTGGGCTATCAACTTTATTGCTAGCCTTCTTCGAGTTAACGTTTCTTCTATTAAGTGTGTACTTCATCCAGATCAAACAGCCGCTTCCCCTGCAAACATTACTTAAGATGACCTTTACCCAAATCGCGCACCTGCGTAACGGTACTGTGCCTTTCTTTCTATATTATTATGTCTTAATTATGCCGTGGAGTGCTCTCGGCTATCACGCCGACTTGTTGACGAAGTTTAAATTACCAGCCTTCATTCTGGATTACATCATAACGAATCGCCGACTAGTTGGCGTTTTATGTCTCCTCATTTACTTAGGCCTACTGTATGGCGGGTTGCGCCTGATTCTCACGCTCCCTTATGTTATCTTGCAACACATGCCAGTAAAAAAAGCGATGCGCACGAGTTGGCACTTCACGCATCAGTATTTGATCCGCCTAATTGGTCGGCTTTTACTCATCGCAGGCATTCTCATTGGCTTCACCGGAATCATTTTTTGCCTATTGATTCAGTTGCAAGCCTTCATTGAGACCCACACTGCGGCCGGCTTTTCTAGTGCCGTCATCTTAATGACCCTTTTACAAGCTATCCTGCTTATTAATTGGGGCCTCTCGACAGTCGCCATCTTTTTCGTTATCGTTGATTGCTTGCTGAGTGATTCGCAATTTAATCAGTCAACTGTCATTTATGCCAGTTTAAAACGAATTATTCCTTTCAGTAGTAGCTTATTGTTATTAGTCGCGATAATCAGCTTAGTTAGTGTTGGTTTTTATAATTGGCATACCCTTCACGCTATAACCATTCACCAACCACTAAGTATCTCACACCGTGGTGTTTCTCAAAAAAATGGCGTCCAAAATTCACTGGCAGCGCTCAACCAAACCCACCGTTTAAACCCAAACTACGTTGAGATAGATGTGCAACTCACTAAAGATCACCAATTCGTGGTCTTCCACGACTTCCAACTTGCGCCACTGACTGGCCATTCAGGGACACTCCAATCCCAAACACTGGCACAACTGACTAAAATGACCGTCCGTGAACACCAAAAAACTGCACCGATTGTGTCATTTAATGATTATCTGGCACGCGCTAATCAGTGCCATCAAAAACTCTTAATTGAAATTAAGACCCCCACCACCGATAATCCGAAGTTAGTGCGCCGCTTTTTGAACAAGTATCAGGCCAATATCGAAGCCCACGGCCACATGGTGCAGTCCTTAAACTGGCACGTAGTCGAAGCCGTCAAACAAGCAGCACCTAAAATTCAAACGGGCTACATTCTGCCGTTTAATTTCAGCGGTCCGCCGATTTCAAACGCTGATTTCTACTCAGTTGAAATGACGACTGTCAACCGGCACTTCATTCAAGCCGCACACCAGGAAAATAAAGCGGTCTTCGTCTGGACCCCCAATGATCATCAAGCAGTGCAACGGATGATGTATTTCGGTGCAGATGGGGTGGTCACCGACAACCTTAAAGCTGTTGAACAAACCCCAAGCCAACACTCAAAGCCGTATTTCGCCGATAAATTTTTTTATATCATAGGAGTTGGCTAACAAAAAACAATCATTTTTTAAATAACTGTTTCAACTGTAAATACAAGAAAATAAGTAAGGTCAATAATAATAAAATTCCCAGATAAACACCCAGAAAAATGAAACTAATACCCACATCCCCTAATTCCAGCCTGCCATCTGCATAGAGCTCGTGGAAATCTGACCACTTAAAAATAATTTTTGCAATAAGTATTGTGCTTAAAAAGAAAAAGGCCGCTTTAAAAGCACTCCATAAATTAGATATCATTCATTAATCTCCTCCGCTTAACCAATCGACCGTGATGCCACGATAATTATTAATATTTGCGGTTACTTGAATCTGCCGCTCGCTATTAACAACATAAGAATTCTTACCTTGTCACTCAGTTCGGTCTGCTGTTTCAATCACTTTAATCAGCAAAGCTTCAATTACGGATGAATTAACATTAACCTAGAGGCTAATTTTTTATTAATCCATTCATTGGCGACAAAGGTGTTTCAGCATTGTATTCTGCCTGCACACTCAAATTCAACTCCCTACTTCTTCTTAAGCAGATCTTTCCTTTAATATTCATGGAATAAACACCAGTGACATGCTACTTACGTACGAGTGTATCAAAAATAATCAAGACTTACAAGGTTAGTAGTATCCGATTTAGTTCCTGATGGTACTAATATAAATCAACGTGATATCAATCATATAAGCTATCGTTTTGCAAAATTAAAAGGGCGTTGAAGCAAAAATTCATTTTGCTTCAACGCCCTTTTGGTTTTCGAATATTAATCGTCTAAATTTGTTCCATAAATCATGTCCTTATTACGGTTAACGTCGAATGGCACACTCTCATTACTTTTATTAATGCATCAAGCGCTGTGCTTTTTGAGCTGCGACGTTCATGATGTTCCATGGTCGATCGAAACCTGGCTGGAAGAAAAAGTCAGCGTAGGCTAAATCGTCTACCGTCATCTTGCCTTGGATGGCTAATGAGATGGCATTGATATTAGCTGTAACGTCCGCCTTAGACATAATTTGTGCACCTAAAATCCGGCCCGTTTCAGGATTGAATGTTAATTTGAATTTAACTTCTGGGTTTTCGTCAGCTGGGACGAAGTGTGGGCGATATGTTTCAGAAACCAAAACAGATTGGGTCTTCACACCCATTTTATCAGCCGTTCCTTCTTTAATCCCAGTTGAAGCAAAGTGATAATCAAAAACACTCAATGCTGATGAACCAGAAACAGCTGGTACTGGTTGATTGGCTGTGACTAAATTCTTAGCAGCATAGCGACCCTGTCGACGAGCGTTTGTTGCCAAAGCAATCGGCATTGCTTTACCCGTTGGCGCGTACTTCACAACCGTCGCATCCCCAACGGCGAAAATATCAGGCTGGCTCGTTTGTAAGAATTCATTGATTTCAATTCGACCACTGCGATCGAGTTGTAATGTATCTTTTAACCAATCTGTATTAGGACGAATCCCAACCGCCTCGATGACTAAATCAGCATCGTATTCAGCTTGATCGGTCACAACTTTTGTCACTTTACCATCCACGCCGACATATTTTTTAACGCCTTGCCCGACTGCTGGATAAATATTATGGGCTTGCATTTCAGTTGTTAATTCATCTGTAAATTCTTGATCGAGGTATAAACTCAATAGACGTGGTAAGACGTCAACAACTGTAACGTTTTTACCAGCTTTGGCAAAGACTTCCGCCGCTTCAATCCCAATATAGCCCGAACCAATGACAACGACGTTTTTCACAGTTGGATCAACTGTTTTGGCCTTTAATTTAATCGCCCAATCACGACCACGCATTGCATAAACGTTGGCTAAATCCCGGCCTGAGACTGGCAATTCAAACGGGACAGCGCCGACACTTAAGACGAGCTTATCGTAACGTTCTTCACGCGTTGTATTATGCTTTAAATCCTTCACTTGAACCGTATGTTGATCAGCATCAATAGCAGTAATCGCTTCTTGTAAATGAACATCAACACCTTTAGCACGCATACCTTCTGGTGTTGCGTAGCTAACATCGTCAACATTCTTGACAGTACCTTCTAAATAGAGTTGCATCCCGCAGGATAAGAACGATAGAAAATCGCCCTGTTCGTACCATTGGATGGTTGCATCCGGATAATCGAGTAAACTTTCTTGAACAGTTTCAAAGCCACCATGGGATGAACCGACAACGATAATTTTCACATAAATCACTCCTCAATCTATTTTGCACAATCTAAGTATACCGCAGATAAGATTAATTATAAATAAAAGCGTATTCTTTAACTAATTAATCAGAATCTACGCACTATCGCTTAAAAAGAGCACCACCGATTGGCATCCGAATACAACCTAGACTCTTATCGTTATTTGCTATAAAAGGCCTGCGCTTAATTACGCAGGCCTTTATAATATCTTTATTTACATCACATTAAGCGTAACATCAATATTACCGCGCGTTGCCTTTGAATACGGGCATACGGCATGTGCTTTTTCGAGATATTGCATTGTTTTCTCTTCTGAGAGCCCTTCAATATGACCGACAAGTTCAACACCAATATAGAAATTAGCGGGACCATCATTATAGAGTGAGACCGTCGCTTTAACCGTCGTTTCAGCTTTAATCTGATCCTGACTCAAAACAAGTTCTAAGGCACTGTTAAAGCATGAACTGTAACCGGCAGCGAAAAGCTGTTCCGGGTTGGTACTCTTACCGGATTTATCTGTACCAGGGGCTTTAATCACATACTTCGTTGATTTTTCTGGGTCGTAAACGAACCCGTTTCGCCCACCTTCATTAACCATCGTGGTTTCATATTGTTTTGCCATTAAAATACCCTCTTTCTAAATTGGATACCCTTACTTTAGCACAGCGAAATTCAGAACCATAATGATTTGTTTGTGTAAAGAAGTGTGTCGTAAGTCGGGCATGTTCTGAGGACTTACAGAACATGATAGCCACTCAAAAAAGGCGTTGAACCAAAATTTATTTTTTGCATCAACGCCTTTTTCTCACTCTTTAATATAAGCCGTCTTGTAGCTCCATTGTGCGCCAGCCGTGTTATGCACAACACCTTTGACCTTTAGATTCTTCAAGTACGCCGTATCATTTTGATAGAGTGGTGTGATTCCTTGCACCTGATTCATGACTTGCGCAGCCGTCACGAGATCCGCCCAACGTTTGTCAGGATCGTTCGCATCGGTATTCATGGCGCGGTCAAGGGCGGCTTTGTATTCTGGATTGTCAAACCCGCCGGTATTGCTGGCAGCACCAGGTAACATGATTTCTAAAAACGAAATTGGGTCTTTGAAATCCGCTCCCCAACCTGCAAGTAATAAATCATAATCCCCTTTTTTATCGCGACTACTTGCAACCTGACTTGGCACCGTCTTCAATGTTAACTTGAGACCGGGCAAGCTTTTTTCAAGTTGGCCCTTAAGATATTGACCAACATATGACGCATTCGCATCATCGGAATTGAGGGTTAAAGTCATTGCGACTTTCTTTTGACCAGTCGCTTTCAATGCTTCACGCCAATGTTTCAGCGCTAACTTTGGATTATAATCCACGGTATTCGGAACTGCTTGTGATTTAGCAAAATCGACTTTTTTAGGCGAGTCGGCTAAGCCCACCGGTACAAGGCCAGTCATATTATTCTTCTTCGAACCAAACAAACGATTATTCAATGTCTTGCGGTTAATTGCTAATGAAATCGCCAATCTAAAATCTTGGTTATTCAAAAGGGCTTTTTTCGATTCATCTGCTGTCTTGAAATTGTATTTAATATAGTTGGTTAACGCATATGGGTAACGATGGAATGCTTTATCATCCCGATAATTATCAATTTGTTGATTATCCAACTGCGTTAAATCCAATTTTTTTCTTGATAGAGATAAAGCGCCGTACTGGTATTTTCCAAAACGGTATAGTTGATTTGATTTAACTTCACCTTTTGACGGTCCCAGTAGCGGTCATTCTTCACAAATTGCCATTTCTCACGCGTCCCGTTCCAATTAATTAACTTAAACGGCCCTGAGTAGACCATATATTTAGCATTTGTTGCATATTTATTACCATATTTTGCAACCACTTTTTGATCTTGTGGCGCAAATAATGGATAAGCCATCAAAGTTTTCATATAAGCGACAGGTGTTGATAACGAGACTGCTAACGTATGGTCGTCAACTGCCCGCACCCCAAGTTGATCTGGAGCCATTTCGCCCTTAGCAATCGCTGGTGCATTTTGGATATTGCTGAAAAGATTTGTATAAGGTGATTTGGTTGCTGGTTTTAATGTCCGTTGCCATGAATAAACAAAATCTTGCGCCCGAATCGGGTCACCATTACTGAATTGGGCATCACGCAGTTTAAACGTCCATGTCTTCCCATCAGCTGAAACTGAACTCGATTTCGCTAAGCCAGGTTCAATTTTACCGTTTTTGTCAAGCCGGAATAAACTTTCATAAATATTCCCTGTTTGGCCATATCCCGTTGAAGTCGAGATATCAATTGTATCTAGTGGGGCTTGCGCGCCAAGCTGAAGAACCTGTTTGGCCTGTACCCCCGAAACTTGGCATAATAGGAACACCCCGAATATAAAAATTGCACTAACACTAAGTTTTAAGAACTGCCGCCTTCTTTGCATGACACGCCTCCTTACATTTAATAAGTAGAGCATACCAATTCAGTAGCCAAAAGTTAAATAATCAGCCTAAAACATCGACGGTAATCCGCTCATCCGTTCTCCTGAAATTACGTTAATGACCGAATTTTATATTTATGAAAAATCTGAAGAAAATAAAAGCAGGTTCATTTCCCCGCTAAATCAGTATTCAATAGTTGTTAGTCCTCTGCTAAATAAAGTTTGATCATGCTGTCCCCGCTTTTAACGTTATCAAGGCTGACAACTGACATACCTTTGATGTTAAAATAAAGCTGATTCCTTTTAACGCGGAGGTTTTAATTATGACAACCAGCCAACCAGCAGCACAATCCTTTTTTACGAACCGGTCTACCCAAGCCATTGCACAGGACTTATTGGGGACTCACTTGCTTTATACCAATCGCCGCGGCACACTTGGCGGCCTCATTGTGGAAGCAGAAGCCTATGTCGGCACCGATGACACTGCCGCTCATGCCTATAATGGGCGCCGTACCCCTTTTAGCGAGCCACTCTACCATGGCCCCGGTACGATTTATATTTATCAATTACGCGGTTTCTTCTTATTTGATATTGTGACCCAAGCAATTGATCAACCACAAGGTGTCTTAATTCGTGCCATCGAGCCCACCCACGGCATCGAGCAAATGCGTCTTAACCGTCCGAAACCAGGCGTTGAACTGACCAATGGACCGGGTAAATTAATGGGCGCCCTCGGTATTTGCGATCAACAACTGACTTTTCAAAATGTGGCTGATGCTCCTTTAATGATTGACTTAGCCCATCGTCGCTATCCCCAATCGATTGTCGCCGCGCCACGAATCGGGGTCAATTCTAAAGCAACGAGTGGCCAACTTCCCTACCGTTATTATGTAGCTGGTAACCCGTATGCTAGTGGCCTGCCTAAGCGCCAATGGCAACGTACAAATCATGGTTGGCTTTGAGGTGGGTGATCCAAAATTTCACAAATCGATAGCCCACACTGCATTGAATGCCATTTAATAAGCCTTAAAAGGGCTATCAATTTAGACCCTCAAAAAAGCCCGTCGATTAATGCTTTTTCTAATTTATTTGACGCCAAACACTGCGAATTATTATCAGTAGTATCAAGACGATTATTCCTCTGAGTAGCCAAAGACCAAATAGCGTACCAAACACAATGGTGGCAGTAGACATTAACGTCTTTTGAAAAATAAACGCAAACCCTAAAATAATAATCAATACTGGCATGCAGCCCAGCTCCTTTTCTTTTTCGAAATTGCATGTTAAATTTAAAGCAATGATATGAAGTGAGGTGTTGGTAGTGCCAGCTATTCCTGATAATCTACTTGCCGCGACCATGGGGCATAAAATCGCTACGGTTCGTCGTGCGCAAGGCTTGTCCCAACATCAATTAGCCCAGGATATTTGTTCGCAACCGATGATTAGTCATATTGAAAACGGAACTTATATTCCAAACGCCATTTTGTTAGCAAAACTCTGTAAACGGCTTAATATTCCGTTAGAGCAAGCGCTGTTAAGTCATTATCCCGAAATTGATCAACAACCCGAATTCAATCAACAAATTAAACAACTTTGCAATGCACACGATTATCGCGGCATGTTAAATTATTTAGATACAACTGACTTAGCCGAACACCTTGAACTGGCGACCGATTTACAGACCTATTACTACTATCATGGTATCGCGACATTCCAAGGACTTCACATATCCACGGATAGTTTACGGGAACTACAGATGGCACTCGACTATACGTTTACACCGCGCCAACAAGTTTTAACGCCTACTGAGCTTTTGATTCTCAGTAGTATCAGCTTTATTAAGAGTACGCCCCATACTGATCAAACTGATTTCGAACACGTCCTCGCAATTGTGAATGCAGGGCGGTTCACGCACTATGACGAGAACATTAATATCTTATTCTACCTGTATAGCCTGGCACTCTATCAAGATCACCACTTTCAAAAAGCTTTTGCCATCGCCAATCAAGGAATTGACTGGCTCAGCAATCATGATTCACACTACATGTTAGCCGACTTATTCTTGCTAGTCGCCAAGACAGCGACTGCCCGCCATGATCCGAAAGCAGCAACGGCAGCTAGTCTGAAAAGCGATACCCTAGCAGAGATCTTCAATCAATCCCGCTATCATTTCTAAAAGGTTAATAAAATCCGGCCCTGTGAATGCTCGTTCTTAGCAATCATTTGGGCTTTTTTAACGGCTTCAAAAGAATAAGTCGCTTGAATGTAGGCCTTAATCTGCTTGGTCGCCAATAGTTGTAATAGGTGTTGATAACCGCCAATGCCGATTGAGCCATTACTGAAGCGGAAATCTTGCCCCGGCTTGGTGGGTAAGAAATGGGTTGTCGACAACGACAGTATTCTTAGCGAACCATAACTTGCGGAGATTAATTGAAGGAGTGCTTGCTGGCCAACCGTGTCGATGACTTTATTGGGCTGACGACTATTGCTGAATTGCGCGGCTAAATCAGCTTCATAATTCAAAACGCTATCGGCGCCTAATTGACGAACAAAAGTCTGATTCTCGGCACTAGCCAATGCAATCACTGTGGTCCCGGCTAACTTCAATAGCTGAATTAAATAGGTGCCAACGCCACCAGAAGCACCGGTGACTAAAACTGTATCCGTCGATTTGACCTCGAGTACTTTAATTGCGTGGAGCGCTGCGTCGGCACCCCCAATGAGAGTTGTCGCATCTGCTAATGTGACTTGATCAGGCACTTTGAACAACAATGGCGGAATTTTATTGTTGATAACCTCCTGCGCTGAACCATTCGGCTGCATCCCAATCACCCTTTGACCAATTAAACTTGAATGCCGTAGTCGGCCGACTTGTTCAACGATTCCACCGAATCCATAGCCAATCACAATTGGTAATTGAACCGGGCGAATCTCGGTCAGCGCCCCGCTTTCCGTCTGCCAATCATAGGGCAGTACCAGAACAAACTTATTCTGGATCATAACTGACAACGGCGTCAGCGGGCCTTCTTCAATTGACTTAATCTGGAGGGCTTCAATCCCTTGATAATTTTGTTGAATAATCCCTTGCATCATCATTCACACCTTTCTTTTGCCTTACAATACAAGGAAATTCACAAAAATAAAAATAAGAATACGAATATTTGCAAAAAAAAATCGACCTAGTCTCATGTTAGACTAAGTCGATTTTTTACATATGTTACTCAGAGTATGCAACCTGCGAAACACGCTTCATTTTGCGGAATACCTAGTGATTGAATCTAAAAAAGATGCCCAGTCACGCTTTGACCGGACATCTGGCTTATTTAGAGATAACTTGGTAGTAGATTTTGTAGATCCTTATATTAGATAGTTTACCTAAATTTTTATTAGTGATGATCCCTACAGCGACACTTAAATTATTGGAACTCGGTAGCTCGTCATAAACGACCTTGCCATACGCTAACTTAAACGTTTTAGCAAATTGGTTAACCTGATTTTGTGCAATTGCCATTGTATTGGGTTCCATAAAAAACAGATTCGTCATTTGCGTATGTTTAGTTTCTAAATAGCCCTGCATATATTTTGCATTTTTAATATAACCTTTTTCTGAATTCAACACCACATAATCGTTGCCACTTCGATAAATATAACCCTTTATAGTTTTTGCTTTACTTTTAGGTTTTTCATCAGTCAGCGTCATAATACCATTTTTCGGCGTAACTGTTTTTGTTTTTTCAATCTTTTGTAATAATCCCTTTATGGTTGTCAGATGAAATAATATAATTTCATTTGATAATTA
>NZ_AYZB01000042.1 GCF_001436415.1 Latilactobacillus graminis DSM 20719 | reverse complement strand
AATTTAATGTGTTTTGCTTCATTAGTTGAAGTCCATGTAATATGCGTGCCGTTGTCACCTGTAACAGTTAATTTAGCGCCTGGTAATTCTTTGTCGTTGGTTGTATCTTTCTTAGTAATATCAACGTCCCCAACCTTTTGCTCATTCTTAATAACTACGGCCATACCGTCTTTAGGATCAACGTTGTTGCCTTTATTATCAAGAACCTTCACACCGTCTTTTGAGACAGTGATCTTCCAGCTACTTGGATTGAGTACGTGTTCGTTGTCTGAAGTTGCTAATTCTTTTAAGGTATATTCGCCGACAACAACGTCTTTGAAGTTCACTTTTGAAGCAGCATCAGCAGTTACAGTTTCGATTAATTCGTTATCTTTGTTGTAAAGACCAAACTTAGCACCCTTAGCAGTTGGTGCATAGTGACTGTGGTTACCGTTATTGTCTTGTGAATCAATCTTTTCGTTTAATTTCAAGACGCTAAATTCACCACGGTACATTTCATTGACGATTGGATCATCTTTCTTGATGTCAATGTTAATTTCTTGATCGTTATTCTCAGCGGTGTATTCAAAATCATACTTGTTCTTGTCTAGTACATGAACGTCACCGGCTTCTAATTCTTTAACGTAGAAGTGGCCATTAGGAACTTTTAGAGCAGCCATTTCAGCGATACCAGCTTTAGTTGTAGCAGTCCCTAACATACCATCAGCTGGCACAACAATTGTGCTGCCAACTTTGATAGCATCTTTTGAGAAAAGACCAAAGACCTTGCCTTCAGATGCCACGTTCTTAGTTACAGGTTTATTATCTTTATAGTTGACCAATGTTTCATCAACTTTATGGACGTGAACCTTAACCGCTTGTTTGTTATCTTGAGCGTTTAATGCTTTTGGTGAAATTGCTAA
>NZ_AYZB01000041.1 GCF_001436415.1 Latilactobacillus graminis DSM 20719 | reverse complement strand
TTTGGTATGCGTTCAAAAATAGAAAAAATAAGCGGTCACGTCGGCGATGATAGCATCTGAAATTCGCATTCGAGGCCAACCTTGTATGGGTAACTGAGTAACACATAGAGTCATTTTTCAGCATGTAATTATATCTTAGGAGGTGATTAGAATGACTTCAAAGGCAGAGAAACAGAAACGGAAAAAATTAGTTGAATTAATTTTAGCGGCACAGAATCCACCTATGACCTATGAGGA
>NZ_AYZB01000040.1 GCF_001436415.1 Latilactobacillus graminis DSM 20719 | reverse complement strand
CCAGAATTAAAAGTTTATAGCTTTTTAGACACTGATAATTTTTCAGTTCCTGAGATTAAGGGCGATCCAGTTATTACCGATACGGTTAAATCAACCGATACCGATAATCTGAATGGAAAAGGTACAGATGCCGCAATGTTTTCTTCCGGAATGGATTATTACTTTGATAAGGGCAGCGCCCTTCAGGTTGATAATCTGATTGCCGGAAACAGCTCGCAATCAGTTGATGCAACGGATGGTAGTGTTATCGATTATCAATTACGCTTAACCAACACATCTGATAATGAATTAAATCAAATGATTTTAATGGATACATTGCCAAGTGTTAATGATCTTTCAATCACGACTAATGAGAGTCGTGGTTCTGAATTTGACATGACCTTAGCCGGTCCAATTCAATTACCGAAAGAATGGCAGAATAAGGTTAACATTAGTTACGCGACGACTAAAAATCCTAAAAAAGCTGGAATTTTAGATGCTAATACAATCTATCCAAGTTCTGCACAAAAATTACAGGATGCACCGAATGCAGAAGATGCTAAATGGGTCAGCGCTGATCAAGTTAAAGATTGGTCGACAATTCATACGTTTAAATTAACCCTTAAGCGCGGTCAAAAATGGGTTAGTGGCGATGATATGTTGATTCAGTTCAGTTTAAATGTCCCGACTAACGGTGTTGAAAAAGAACAAAAGGCATATAATTCCTTTGCCTTTGCAGCAAATGGTTCTCAAGTGATTGAACCTTATCGGACGGAAGTTCGTAAGATCAAGCCAACGCTGACGATGCCAACAAAACCAATTGCACCAAAAGAGATACCAACGCTACCAATTGCACCAAAACCAATGCCAACGCTACCAATTGTACCAAAAGAGATGCCAACAAAGCCGGTTGTACCAAAATCAACCGCACCAACTAAACCGTCAACACCAAATCCGGCAGCACCCAAAGCAACGGCTCCAAGTGTAAATGCAACCAACGGTGGCAAGAAAAATGAGCGTAATGGCGCTTATACTGCGGCAGCGCATCAAAAAGCTAACCGTAGTAAGCTACCACAAACCGGGGTCAGAGTTCTTGGTTATACAGGCTTGATTGGCGTGATCTTAATTGGTTTGGTAGTTACGACTAAGTATTATTTGAAAAA
>NZ_AYZB01000039.1 GCF_001436415.1 Latilactobacillus graminis DSM 20719 | reverse complement strand
TGTGTTGAATAAGAATGAATTTGACTTCGCATATAACCCAACAAACAATGACAAGATCCAAACAATCGTTGTTACAAGTTCACCAATCGTGAATAAGGATCAACGAGGAGTTGCAACGATGGCTAAGACTGGGGATACATTACAGTCTGCCGAAGCAACTGACACTAAGTATGGTAAGCAATATGAATTGAAATACAGCCA
>NZ_AYZB01000004.1 GCF_001436415.1 Latilactobacillus graminis DSM 20719 | reverse complement strand
CTCGGCTTTTAAAACTAATATATTACTTATTATCCAGTTTTCAAAGAACAAAGTTTCGATGACTATTGTCATCAATGGAGGATAACGGGATCGAACCGATGACCTCCTGCGTGCAAAGCAGGCGCTCTCCCAGCTGAGCTAATCCCCCGTGTTGGTACATTTAATTCTTGATACAATGGGCCTAAATGGACTCGAACCATCGACCTCACGCTTATCAGGCGTGCGCTCTAACCAGCTGAGCTATAGGCCCAAAAAACGTCCTAAATTCAATGAGAGTAGACCTCTCAAAACTAAACAAAGTTTCGACTTCGCAAATGTACAAGGCT
>NZ_AYZB01000038.1 GCF_001436415.1 Latilactobacillus graminis DSM 20719 | reverse complement strand
ACTATGAGTTCAATTGTGGAACCAGTCAAAGACGAATTCTCAAGACCTGACGAAAAGCCCGTTATGAAGCGGTTTACAAGACTTGGCGTGAAAAGTGACCTTGGTTACAGCTACTTGCAAGAATTCAATCCAGCTAATAAATATAATGAAACGCGGTGGGCATAATGAAAAATACGTTGATAAACGGCAGCCTAAGCCTTCTAAATAATATTTTTGATACTGAAGAACCATTAACGGTCAAAGAACTTAAAATAATTACACTGATTGCCCTGGTTGTTGGTGCTGCAATATTCAAATTGTTGCAAGTTTATATAAGCGTTACAAATTCACTTATACATTAATGGAAGCACCCTTTATCGGGTGCTTTTTTGTGATAAAAACTCATCGATCGATGTCCCAACCTGAATCAATGTGGGAGTTACCTTTGTCCCTAGCGCCTGGTGCCGTGTCCATTCATTAACGGTCATATTAGCTTGTTTTGCTAATACTGAAATTTTTTTAAATTGTTCCTTGGTCACTCGGAA
>NZ_AYZB01000037.1 GCF_001436415.1 Latilactobacillus graminis DSM 20719 | reverse complement strand
AACATATTAAATTTTATATTATTTCATCCGTCAACTTGACAGGGCCTAGTACATTTAGTCGGGTGTTTTATTGATTATTCATACGTAAATCCTTCACCGAGTGCTTCGTGAACATCAATAATTGAGATAAATGCGTGCGGATCATGGTGATTGATTAACCGTTTCAGATGGGCAATCTCACTTGGGCTGACGACGCAATAGAGCATTAGTCGGTCTTGGTGGGCATAAGCGCCAGTAGCATGTAAGAAGGTGACACCACGCTCCATGTCAGTCAGAATGTCATCGGCAACTGCTTGGGCGTGATCGCTGATAACGAGTATTCCTTTGGCAGCATAGGCGCCTTCAAGTGTGAAGTTAACAATCCGCGAGAAAACGTAAGAAGCAATTAAGGTATACATCATATGTTCAATATCGAGGTAACTGAGTGACAGTGTTAAGACCACGACGTCAAAAAGAAGGAGTGAACGGCCCATCGGCATCCCTTTTTCTTTTTCGATAATGCGGGCAATGACGTCAGTTCCACCGGTTGTGCCGCCAAAGCGGTAGATAATCCCACTCCCAAAGCCGCCACATAAACCGGCTAGGATTGAAGCGATTAAAATGTCGTGGTTCAAGTCAATTGTGATGGGGACGCGCTGCCAAATCCATAAGAAAAGCGACATCATTGCGGTCCCATAAATGGTGTAAGCCAATGCGCGTTTGCCAAGGTAGCGGTAACCGAGAATAATTAACGGGATATTCAATAATACAGTCGTGTACGCCGGATCGATGTGCAACCAATAGCGTAAAATCAAGGTAATCCCGGTTAAGCCCCCTTCGGCAAGGTGATTTTGGATGTTGATCGTGACTAGGCCAAACGCATAGACTGCACAGCCCAAGGCAATCATCATCAAGTTACGGCTGGTAGTTTGCCATGTATGATGATTCGTCATTAAACCGCCCCCTTTACATAACTCAAATATAGCACGACGTAGGCTGTAAAAACAGTGCCAGCTATTTGGTGGTTGTAATGATTGTGGTATGATAAATAACATCAGAAACAGTTAATTATTAGATAAGAGGGATCATCCATGAGAGTAACGACCTTTGCGCCGGAATTTAAAGCCGCCCTACCAATCTTAAAACAAATTGAAGCAGCGGGTTTTGAAGCCTATTTTGTCGGTGGTAGTGTCCGCGATTATTTATTAGGCTTGCCAATTCACGATGTCGATATTGCAACGTCTGCGTATCCAGCAGAAGTGAAGCAGATTTTTAAACGAACGGTCGATACCGGGATTCAACACGGGACTGTAATGATTCTTGATCATGGGACTGGTTATGAAGTGACCACTTTTAGGACGGAAAGTGGCTACCAAGATTTTAGACGACCCGATTCTGTCACGTTTGTCCGATCGTTAGCCGCAGATCTACAACGGCGGGACTTTACGATTAATGCGCTTGCGATGCGCGCTGATGGTGAAATTATTGACTTATTCGATGGCCTGACCGATCTAAAAGCGCAACAAATCAGAGCGGTGGGCGAAGCTGATGAACGCTTCCACGAAGATGCACTCCGCATGATGCGTGCTGTTCGTTTTGAAAGTCAGCTCGGCTTTGCAGTCACCCCAGAAACACAGGCTGCGATTACCAAACATGCTGAATTACTAACAAAGATCGCGGTGGAACGAATCCATGTGGAATTTGTGAAGTTACTCCAAGGCATTCAGCGCCAAAATGGGTTACAAACTTTTTTAAAAACTGGGTTGTATCAATATTGTCCAGAGTTCGCGACTGAATCAGCAGGACTAGCCAAATTAGCGGCACTACCTGCGCAACAGATTCATGACGAAGATACGGATTGGCTACTAGTCAATGCATTATTGGGTAAAACTCCCGCCGCCGCTAGCAAATTATTGAAACGCTGGAAGAGTGCTAACGATGTGATCGATGCGGTTAAAGCAGGTTTGGGATTATTGCCAGCCATTCTAGACCAATCGGCCGATCAGTGGGCGCTTTATCAAGCGGGGCAACACGTATTAGACATCACGTTAGTCGTCGCCCAATTGATGACAAGCAAACCAATGGCAGTTGATCAGTGGCAAGCAAAGTATGCGGCACTGCAAATTAAGCAAAAGGCTGAACTAGCCATCAATGGACAAGTCTTAATACAAAATGGTTATCAACCCGGACCACAGCTGGGAAAGATCTTGGCGCAACTCGAAAAAACTGTGGTGTTAGACCAATTACCAAATGACCAAGCGCAATTATTGCAATGGGCTGCACAAAACTAAGCCATTCCCTCAGAAGGTGTGTTAAAATAGCCATGTAAGCACATTCAGAAAGGGTGATAATTGATGACACAACATGTTTTTAAGGAATTAAAATTTTATTTTAGAAATGGGGATGCTTGGACCGTCAACCATAAAGAATTAAATGATATTTGGATTAGCCGTGTTACCACCAGTTATGGCCGCATTAATGGCGGCCCAATGCAAGAGATTCACCCTTGCAAGAGTTTCAAAGCTGAAATTTTACCGGAAGCCGATCATGTTAAGTCCGAAGATATCAATACTGGTTCGCTTGAAATGGGGATGTTTGGGCGGGCAACAAAGTATCAAGACATCGAAAAACTCGATTTAATCTTTGAAGACGATCAAGATCGCGCACCAATGCAAATTTATTTCCCATTCAAGAACAAAGATAATAGTGGCTTAGATAATATTTATCAAAGTAGTCAAATCTCACAAAAAAATGGTCGTTTATACATCGTGATTGATGCTGAACACACAATTGCAGATATGTACCCTGAAATTTAAGTTAGCTCCTGACAATCTTAATCGTTGTCAGGAGTTTTTTTGCTTATTGACAGTTTACGATATTCTTTTTGTTATTTTGATTGTCAGTCGTCTGATTATTCGCTATGATTGATGGTAATGAAAGTAAAAAGGTGACTTATATTGCAAACATTGACAGCAACGCATTTAACAAAGACTTACGGTGAAAAAACGCTTTTTGAAGATATTTCATTTTTAATCCGCGAAGGGGACCGGATTGGCTTAGTCGGCATTAACGGGACTGGCAAAACAACGTTGCTCAACGCGATTACCGGTACGGATTCATATGACAGTGGTCAGATTGAAACGCCTAATCAATATACGATGAGTTATTTAGCGCAGAAACCAAGTTTTGATACGAATTTAAGTATTATGGCGGCCATTTTTGCCGGCGATAATCCGGTGTTCAAGACCATCCAAAATTATGAACGTGTCTTGGCGGCTTATACGCAAGATCCAACTAATCTAAAATTACAGACGCAATATGAACAGGCTGATGCGCAAATGACACAACGTGATGCTTGGTCGGTCGATACGGATATCAAAACCATATTGACACAACTACACTTAACGGATTTGGATCAACCAATCAATACATTATCGGGGGGCCAACAAAAACGGGTTGGTTTGGCACAAGCCTTAATCGAAAGCCCTGATTTATTGATTTTGGATGAACCGACCAATCATTTGGACTTTGATTCCATTGAATGGCTTGAAAAACGGTTAGCGCAATATCAAGGGGCCCTTTTAATTGTGACGCATGATCGGTACTTCTTGGATCGCGTTGCGAACCAGATTTTCGAACTCGATGGTGGGCAACTCTATTCATATGACGGTAACTATGAACAATTCTTAATTCAAAAAGCTGACCGTTTGGAACGTGAACAACAAGCTGCCCATAAGCAACAACAACGCTACAAGCAAGAATTAACGTGGATGCGGGCGGGGGCTAAGGCACGGACAACCAAACAACAAGCCCGGATCAATCGCTTCAATGATTTAAAGGCGAATTTAACCACTGGACCAGATGACTTAGAAGTCGATATTCAAATGGGGCAATCACGGTTAGGAAAAAAAGTACTCGAATTAAAGCATGCTAGTTTACGCCTTGGTGATCGGCAGATTCTGGATGATTTTAGTATTTTAGCCCAAGCTAACGATCGGATTGGGATTAGTGGCGTCAACGGTGCCGGCAAATCATCACTCTTAAACGTGCTGGCGCAACGGCTACCACTGGATAGTGGGGAGCTAATTGTCGGTGAAACCGTCAATCTTGGCTACTACACGCAACAAAATGAAGACCTCGACCCTAATAAACGAGTCATTGCCTACTTGCAAGAAGCCGGCGAAGAAGTCATTGGTAAAAATGGGGACCGGATCAGTGTCACACAATTGTTAGAACAATTCCTGTTTAGTCGTCAAATGCATGGCACATTGATTGGTAAACTTTCTGGTGGTGAGAAACGCCGCTTGTATTTGTTGAAGATTTTGATGCAACAACCAAACGTCTTATTACTGGATGAACCAACTAATGATTTAGATATTGGCACGTTGACGATTCTGGAAAATTACTTGGAAAACTTTAACGGTACAGTGATCACGGTTTCTCATGACCGTTACTTCCTCGATCAAGTCGCCGACAAGCTCTTGATTTTTGAAGGCGCGGGCAAGATTAGCACCGAAGTCGGGCTTTTCAGTGATTACTTAATGAAACAAAAAGCAACCCCAACTAAGTCAGCGCCTAAAGCAGCGACAGCAGCGGTTGAAGAGGCACCAGTCGCAAAGACCAAGCAGAAATTAACATACGCCGAACAAAAGGAATACGAACACATCGAAGCCGACATGGAACAATTGGACGAACAGATTGAAACCATCAAAGCAGAAATGAACGCAAACGGTGCCGACTATGGTAAATTAGCAGAGTGGCAGGCCCAAATGGATCAACTCAACCAACAACTAGACGAAAAAATGACCCGCTGGGAATACTTAAGTGAATACGCAAACTGAGTGCGTTCAAACTGGTTAGGTTATGAGCATTTACCTAGTTAGGCGAATTAGCGATGCAGACGATGATTTGACTAACTAGGTAAAGCGCAGGAACCTAGTTTGAAAAGCACGTTAAAGAAAAGAAATGCGTTCAAACCGGGTATGTTCTGAGGATTAGCCTAACAAGGCGAATGATTGCTGGAAGCAATCGTTTGACTTGTGGAGCTAAACGTAAGAACATGGTTTGAAAAGCACGTTAAAGAAAGGAATCCACACCCATGTCTGAGCAAACCTATTTGGATTTAGCACGTACTATTTTAGAAACAGGTCATTACAAAGAAGATCGCACCAATACAGGCACCTATAGTTTATTTGGTTATCAAATGCGGTTTGATTTAAATGAAGGGTTCCCTTTATTGACCACCAAAAAAGTGCCATTCGGTCTAATTAAAAGCGAGTTGTTGTGGTTTTTAAAGGGCGACTCCAACATTCGCTACTTACTACAACACAATAATCATATTTGGGATGAATGGGCGTTTGAACGCTACGTTCAAAGTGCCGATTATACAGGCCCGGATATGACAGATTTTGGTCATCGTGCCCAAACTGATACGGCCTTCAATACTGTTTATCGCGACCAAATGCAACAGTTTAACGAACGGATTTTAAACGATGAAGCCTTTGCCAAACAATATGGTGAACTGGGCGATATCTATGGTAAACAATGGCGTGCTTGGCAAACCCGTTCTGGGGACACAATCGATCAGATTAAAAATGTGATTGAACAAATTAAAACCAATCCCGATTCACGGCGCTTAATTGTTTCAGCTTGGAATCCAGAAGATGTGCCAAGTATGGCGTTGCCGCCTTGTCATACGATGTTCCAGTTCTACGTGAATGACGGACGGTTATCGTGCCAATTGTATCAACGTAGCGGGGACGTTTTCCTTGGAGTACCATTTAACATTGCGAGTTACGCATTGTTGACACATTTGATTGCGCATGAAACCGGCCTTGAAGTCGGTGAATTCATCCATACCTTAGGTGATGCGCATATTTATAGCAATCACGTTGAACAAGTGAAGACGCAGCTTGAACGCCCCATTCATACTGCACCACAACTATGGTTAAATCCAGATAAAACAAGCATCTTTGACTTTGATATCGCCGATATTAAACTTGAAAATTATGAAGCAGAACCCGCAATTAAAGCACCTGTCGCGGTTTAATGAGGAGGAGTGGCAATGTTAGCATTTTTATGGGCTGAAGATCAAAATGGGTTAATCGGTCAAAATGGGCATTTACCATGGTCACTACCAAACGATCTTGCCAATTTTAAACACGAAACGATTCATGAAGTGGTCGTAATGGGGCGTAAAACATATGATAGTTTACCTGCTCGCCCCTTACCGAGTCGGCAAAACGTCGTGATTACGCGGCAATCGGAACTAGCTGTGGCAGATGGCGTATTGGTGATGCACAATAAAGCGGAACTGCTTGAATATGAGCAGGTCAATCCGATGAAAAAGATTTTTATCATTGGCGGCGCCGATATTTTTGCAATGTTTGCTGATGATGTCGATTATCTGTACGTTACAAAAATTGCTGCATCGTTTGAAGGCGATATTTATATGCCAAAATTAGCGATGGATCAGTTCGAATTAATCAGTCAAACACCTGGTGTGCTGGACGAACGTAATCGCTATACGCATACATTTGAAATTTATCAAAGAATCACTAAATAAGCAGTAAAAAAGGAATGTTTACTATCATCAATTGGTAGTAAACATTCCTTTTTTAGTTATGGCAGATGAACCACTCGCGAAGGGTGGTTACAATTGTTTTGATGAGTGGGTGATCTTCGCGCAACGTTGACGAAAGATAAATAGTCCGTTCGATTGAGACACCAGCAATCTCTTTTAAGATAAAGTTGTCATTAGCTTGATAGGACCAGGAGATTTGGGGAAAAAAGGTGATGCCTAAGCCTTGATTGATAATTGAACGAAGCGTTGCGGGATCATCAGTGGTTGAGCTAATTTTAGGCTGAATGTGATTAGCTTCAAGGGCCAGATCAATGGTGTGGCGAAAAGCATTGCTGGAACTCAACATAATAATTGGTGTTTGTTGAATATCAGTCGCTTGCAAAACCGCTTTTTGGGCTAACGGGTGCGATTTAGGAACGGCAACTAAAATTGGTTCTCTAATAATCGGAACATTAACTAAATCAGGTTTTGAATCAGAAGTGATAAATAAAACGGAATCATTAATATTTTCAGGAAGCTGATGTTGGATAATCGTTAATTCAATATCAGGATGTTTTTCTGAAAATATGCGCATTAAGTTTGGTGCGGAAACAGATGCGACTTCTAAGCACAGAGTGATTGAAGTAATGATTTCCTGGTTTAAGGCATTGACCGCACGAAACCCGTCGTCAAGAATGGCTAGGGTTTTAGTAACGTAGGGATAGAAGGTGTGGGCGTATGGTGTCGCTTCAATATTACGACCTGTGTGATAAAAAAGTGTGACACCTAACTCGGATTCTAGATGTTTAATGGCGCGACTGAGTGCCGGTTGCGAAATATATAGTGCTCTAGCGGCCTGGGTTATATTGCGGGTTTCAAAGACTTTTTTGAAGTATTGTAAATAAGTTAAGTTCATTATTGACCACCTTAATTGATACCTTTTAGTTATTAATCAATCTGTTTTAAGTATTTTTTATTATAACAGAACTCCCTTAAGATTAAAGAGTAATCGGTCGTTACGAAAGGAGGAAAATCAATGAGTACAGCATTCTTATTCCCAGGACAAGGTAGTCAGGAAGTCGGAATGCTAAGGGCGGTTCCGACTCAATATATCGAGCGAATTAAAAAAATAACTGGTTATCAACTTGAAGATTTGCCCGAAAATTACGAGGACACTGTTTTTATCCAATTAGCATTATTGGTTAAAGGTTTATCTGCATTAGCTGCGGTTCAAAGAAATGAAATTAGGCCGGATTTAGTGGCTGGTCATTCATTAGGTGCTTTTTGCGCTGCAGTTGCTTGTAAAGCAATCACATTTGACGATGCAGTTAGGATTGTTTATCAACGTGCCGTTTTGATGAAGGCAGCTTATCCAACTGGCTATGCAATGGGAGTCATTGTTGGGTTAACCCGAACTGAAGTGGCGCAAGTTGTTCAAGATACTTTTGATGAGATGCACCCAGTATACCTATCAAACGAAAATTGTCCGTTGCAACACACAATATCGGGTGAGATTACGGGGCTTCAGAAAACATTGGCAGCGGCGAAATTGCGGCAAGCCCGTACGGCTAAGTTATTAAAAGTACCGGTACCATCACATTGTCGTTTAATGCAAGCGACAGTCGCAGCATTGACGCCTTTTATTAATCAAATAACGTTCCACCCAACAATTTGTCCATATCTAAAAAATACGGACGGTCGAATGACTCAAGATACTGAAGTAATTCGGCAAGATTTACTAGAAAATATTGCGCAACCTGTTCAATGGAATCAGATGATGGATGTTGCTAAAGAGATGGGAATGAATCTGACCCTTGAATTTCCACCTGGCAATACACTGACGAAGTTGATACATGCCAAGTTTGGTGAGCGGTCTATTCGCACAATTAATATTGACCAACATGGAGTTGATGACGCAACGTTTCTATATCAAAAATGGAGATGAACATTGATGGAAAAACCACAACGGAATTGGGACACAAAACGTGTTCAAAAAGCACAACGATTAGCCAAGATTAGTAATCTAATGACTGGCAAATATGTTGAAACAAATCAAATTATCACTGTATTAGAGGCACTAATTGCTCCTGGCGACAAAGTTGTTTTGGAAGGGGACAACCAAAAGCAAGCAAGTTTTTTATCACAAAGTTTAAATCTGGTTAATCCTAAAAAAGTGAATCACTTGCACATGATTATGTCGAGTATTTCGCGTCCAGAACATTTAGATATTTTTGAACGTAAAATTGCCTCAAAAATTGATTTTTCGTATGCTGGCGCCCAGAGCGTCCGTGTTTCACAAATGATTGAAGATGGCAAAATGAAATTAGGTGATATTCATACTTACCTTGAACTATATGGCCGTTTATTTATCGATTTAATCCCCAATGTCGTTTTAGTGGCCGCCGATAAAGCGGATAAAGCTGGGAACTTGTATACCGGTTTTAATACCGAAGAGACACCAACAATCGTTGAAGCAGCGGCTTTTAAAGATGGAATTGTTATCGTTCAGGTTAATGAAGTCGTTGATGAATTACCACGGATTGATATCCCCGCAGGTTGGGTTGATGTTGTGGTTCCTGCTGATAAACCTTATGAATTAGAAGCTCTTTTCACGCGAGATCCACAAAATATTACAGAACTACAAATCTTAATGGCGATGATGGCAATTAAGGGGATTTATGCTGAACATGGTGTTCAATCATTAAACCATGGGATTGGTTTTAATACCGCAGCGATTGAATTACTTTTACCAACGTATGGGGCATCATTAGGCCTTAAGGGTAAGATTGCTAGAAATTGGGTTTTGAACCCACATCCAACAATTATTCCGGCGATTGAATCGGGTTGGGTTGAAAGTATTCATAGCTTTGGCGGCGAAGTTGGTATGGAAAAATACATTGCTGCCCGTCCTGATATTTTCTTCGTAGGTCAAGATGGCACAATGCGCAGTAATCGGGTTTTGGGGCAAATTGCTGGCCAATATGCTGTTGATATGTTTATCGGTTCAACACTTCAATTAGATTATGATGGTAATTCTTCAACTGTAACGCGCGGACGGTTATCCGGGTTTGGTGGAGCACCTAATATGGGACATAATCCTGGTGGTCGGCGGCACTCAACCCCTGCTTGGCAATCATTGCGTGATCAAGATAATGCATTGGGTAAAGGCCAAAAACTAGTGGTACAAATGGTTGAAACATATGGTGCTAATAAGAAACCAATTTTTGTTGAAAATTTGGATGCTTTAGCGGTTCAAAAACAAGCGGGGCTTGCTAATGCACCGGTCATGATTTATAGCGAAGACACAACGCATATTGTTACTGAAGAAGGCATTGCTTATCTTTACAAGGCAACTAGCAAAGCCCAACGCCAAGCTGCCATTGCCGCGATTGGTGGTGTCACACCTTTAGGGATGACAAGTACTAAAGAATCATTAGATCAGTTACGGCATGCAGGGATTGTTAAGTTACCCGAAGATCTAGGGATTAAGCGGAGTGATGCTAAACGTTCATTATTAGCAGCTCAAACAATCGACGATTTAGTCGAGTGGTCAGATGGTTTATATGAACCACCAATGAAATTTAGAACTTGGTCATAGGAAAGGGAGATTTTTATGGAACAATTAGCTTATCAATATCAAACAAGTCAGCCAATTAGCAAAAGAGTCCATGTTGGCGTAGTTGGGTCCGGAGATTTAGAAATCTTAATGTTTCCAACTGATAAATCAGAATCAACTGTCAAAGTTCGTACCGGTAGTGACGGTTTTGATAAGGTATGGGGTAATGTTTTAACACGCTTTTTCGATCGTTATCCGATTTCGGCCGATATTGTAATTAATGACTTCGGGGCAACACCTGGTGTTGTTTACCTTCGATTAACCCAAGCAATGGAGGAACTAGCTGATGAAAAATAGTTTTGTAGAATTAAATGCGCGTGAACGGGTTAATGCTTTATTAGATACAGAAAATGGTCGCGAATTAGTTGGGCCATTTGATCAGATGATAGCGCCTAACCTAGTTGCTCAAGGTATCGTCCCAGAAAGTGATGATGGGATTGTCGTGTCATTAGGGACGATTGGACATAAAAAAGTGGTTGTGATTGCGATGGAAGGTAGCTTTCAAGGCGGTGGGATTGGTGAGGTCTCTGGTGCAAAGATTATTGCTGCGCTAAGTCATGCTTTAGAAGAAAATCAAAATGGACATGAAATTTTCCCAATTATTGTATTGGATACAGGAGGGGTTCGTTTACAAGAAGCGAACTATGGTCTGCTTTCCATCTCTGAAATCGGTAACTTAATTGTGGCACTCAAAAAATATGTGCCCGTAATTGGGGTCGTTCCCGGTCGTGTCGGTTCATTTGGGGGAATGTCCATCACTTCAGCTTTAATGAGTTATTTAATTACAACCAAAAAAGCACGCGTTGGCCTGAACGGTCCTGAAGTAATTGAGCAAGAGGCCGGTGTTCGTGAGTTTGATTCAAGTGATAAAGATTTAATTTGGAATACAATAGGTGCGCGTCAACGAGTTCAAGCTCAAATTATTGATGAGTTGGTGACTGATAGTGTTGAAAGTATTAAGTCGGCAGTTTTGGCGGCAATGCTTGAGCGGAAGGATAGCCATCGTAGTGAAAACGCTGACTTTTACTTATCCCTATTAGATTCGCTTGATCTTTCAAAACCAATGACAATTGAAAGCTATAATCAAGCACTCATCGAGCATCAAGCGCAATCAGTGGACTTACCAGTGATCACTGAACAAGCAACACCAGCAACAACGAGTGTTGGTTACGATTGGTTCCAAGCATTAACGGGGTTAAAGAATCCAAATTCAACAGTAAGTACTGTCTATTATGGAGATTCAAAGCGGTTTAATGAAGACGTGGTAGTGACTGCGATTGTGCCAGATCCTAAAAATCCAATGTATCGTGTTCGAGATGGTGAAGTCGGATTGGTGGAAGGCTTCCGCATGGCTCAGATTTTAAATCATATCTATGAAGCAGATCAGAATAAAGCCGTTAAGCGTCCAATTGTGGTCGTTATTGATGTTCCTAGTCAAGCTTACGGATATAACGAAGAATTAATTGGAATTCATGTTGCACTTGCCAATAGTGCTGCTGCCTACGCTAAGCTGAGACAAGCTGGACATCCAATTATCGGTGTGATTGTTGGGAATGCAATTTCTGGTGCGTTTTTAGCACATGGTCTGCAATCCAGCCGTTTAATTGCTTTAAATAGTCCTGCAATTTCGGTTCAAGCCATGTCTAAAGAAAGCGCCAGCCGGATTACGAAACGTTCAATTGCTGAAATTGAAGCTGCTGCTGAACAAGTTCCTTCAATTGCTTATGATATTCGTAATTACAATAAATTAGGGGCTCTCTACCGTTTCTTAGAAAAAATAACCGATCAATCGACATCCATTACCAATGTTAATGCTGTTATATCTGCAGTTAATGACGCAATTGAAGACGTTCGCCGTACAAACGATACAATGTTGACGGCCCGTTATACAAATGAGATTGCCGTTAAAATGGGTCGCGTTGAAACGAATAAAGTTCAGGCTAAAATGAATGAAGAATGGAATGCTTAAAGAATGAAATTTGCACATGATATTGTTCGCTTCAATCAAGCAGTTATTCAGCAACGGGAATTAGTACGGCAATTAGCGCTGTCAAAACAAGTTTTTGGTGTTATTCGGCGGGGATTACCTAGCCAACCAGATTTAGTACCGATTGGATTACGAGGTATTGCTCGTAATCAGCGGTTTGCTTTAGAAATTCCAACAACCGCGATACAAGCGATTATACATCCTTGGGAGATTACTAAGCGCGAATCTTTTAGAGCAGCTGAGATTGCTCAATTTCCTGTTTATGAACAATACCATGTGGCTCAAAAAATACTAGCTGGGTTCAAATGGGGCGTTGGTGGCAGTTTGGGATTTGAACTAACATCTGGGATTCAAGCCATTAAGCCAACAAGTGATTTTGATTTATTACTTTATGCTAATGCGCCAACGGAAATACCACTATCAGTTATTATTAAAAATCGTTTGTTCTTTGAACAATTTGATACACAAGTAATAACACTAAAGGGTGGGTTTGCGCTAAAAGAATATTTACGGACTCCGGATAAAAAAATTCTGCTAAAAACTGATACTGGTCCGATTTTAACCAAAGAAATTTGGTCATAATTGGGAGGAAAAAATGTTCGAAGATCAGAAAACAAAAACAAACGTTAGTGATTTTCAAAAAGTATCAGCTGTTACGGCAGTGATTTTACAAACCATATTAAGTTTCGCATTGTCTAATTGCCATGATCAGACAACTGCGGCTTTAATTGGGACATTGTATGTTTTTGTTAAATATACGGCGCCAATTTTTATTTTTTCGATTGTTTATAATATGGTCAAAACGAGTGAGAAGACATCTTATTTTGAATTTTTAAAAGATAAATTTTTCGAATTAGTAGTACCGTATTTATTATGGACAACGGTCTATTTGTTGGTTTTTCCTGGTGTACAGCAAGAAACACCATATAATAATCTTGGCACTTTTTTGTTGAAATTCATTACGGGTGATGGAGCACCACATCTATGGTATACCGTGATGATGCTGCAGATTCAACTATGTATGCCATTCTTTATTTGGTTGGGGTATCATGTTTTAAATAAACGTAAACTTGTGTGGCCTGTCCTGACAGGTGCAACGATTCTCTATATAGGTTGGTATCTCTTTTACAATACAGCAGTTTTAAATGGACCATTAGCTAATCGTTGGTATTTGTTAGACCGCTTTGTAGTAAGCTTTTTGATCTATGGAATCTATGGGGTTGCTGGATTTGTCTATCATGAAGCCCTTTTTAAACAGTTAAATCGGATTCGTTTTGCACTATTACCAATTAGTTTAGTGGTCGGTGGCTTATCAGTCCGTGCCTTGCTGGCATATCCTGGCGATATTAACTTTGGGCATGCGCCGTATCTAAATACATTACAAAGTTTATATAGTTTGAGTATTATTTTAATGGTCTTTACATTTGCCTCAAGAATGATTATTAACCAATCACCTAAGTTACGTTTGTTTAAGTGGTTATCGCTTTATGCTTATCGAACTTATTTAGCCAATGTATTTGTCTTTCAAGCTTTATTGTTAGTCTTTAAAACAACCTGGTTGAAACTACCAATGGGAGCAATGATTGTGGTTGCTTACTTAAGTACAACAACTGTAGCATTTATGCTAAGCTGGCTCCTCCATCTAGGTTGGTTAGGGATTAAGCAACAATTTAGTTAAGGAGTTTCGCTTTTGATAAAAAATAAGACCCAACAAGTAGTTACAAAGCAATTAGCAAGCCTAGTCGAACAAGCTTTGGTCGATGAAGTTAGCTTAAGTCCCAAACCAGGTTTAGTGGATGCACTTAATAATGGGGCCCATTCGGATATGGATCTGGCTTTATTTATCAAGTCTGCGCGGGCTTTAACGCCTTATTTTGAACAGATGGCACAAGCTGCTTGGCTGCAACCAATCAGTCAGACTTTACGCGAGACCATCGCACACATTGGTCGTAAAGCTGAGCAGGCGATGTTTAAAGAAACTAACGGGATTAATACTCATAAAGGTGCGATCTGGGTAATGGGGCTATTGACGACTGTCTATGCCCAACGAATCAGTACGGGACAATCAATCCAAACTGATGAACTTTTGAAGCTAGTTAGTCACTTAGCGCAATTTCCTGATTCTCGTTACCAAAATAAGCAACTAACACACGGTGAAGCGGTGAAGCAACGTTATCGGGTGAATGGGGCTTATGAAGAAGCAGTACTGGGTTATCCGCATATTTCTTTGGCACTTGAAACATATGTTAAATGGCAGACAGCGACATCTCAACAGTATCAATTACAAATGTTATTAACTTTAATGAGTAGTGTGACAGACACTTGTGTGTTACATCGTAGCGATCAAGGAACACTAATTGAAATGCAACGCCTAGCGATGTCCGCTGGTCAAACATCATTACCGAATGCTAGTTTTACAGATTTACAAAAGTATTGCCAACAAAAACATATTTCACCTGGTGGAAGCGCTGATTTGTTATCAGCTAGTCTATTAATAATTGCCGTTAATCGGCAATTTTACAGAGGTAAAAATTAGTGATCAAGCGCCGGTTTCTTTTAGCCAAAAACAAGCTAAAGAAATTGGCGCTTTTGCGTTGTTAGTATCACTAATTACGACATAATCTGGTTTATACAGTAACTTTTGGTGAAAAAAATGGGATTGTTTGATATACTGTTAATAGAAATAATCATAAAAATTGTGGACACTTATTTGTCCAGAATTCAAGATAGAAAGCGTGGCTGAATTAATAGTGGCTAATATTAAAATCGTAACAGACTCATCAATCCAACTAACCCCTGAAGAAATTAAAGAACATCACATTACAGTTATTCCGTTGACAATTATGATTGATAATACCGTGTATATTGATGGTGAAACAATTACCCGTGATCAGTTTATGACTGAAATGGCCAGTGCTAGCGCCTTACCGAAGACAAGCCAACCGGCAATTGGTAATTTTGTTGAAACGTATGAACAATTAGCTGCTGATGGGAGTCAAATTTTATCAATCCATATGCTCCGGGCAATCAGCGGGACTGTTGATACAGCACGTCAAGCTGGTGAAATGGCAAAGGCTGACGTGACGGTTATTGATAGTGACTTTACAGATCGGGCAATGGCTTTTCAAGTATTAAAGGCGGCGGAAGTTGTTGAAAATGGTGGAAACATGGCTGATGCTTTAGCAGCAATTCAAGATGTTCATGACCACACAAAATTGTATATGGGCGTAACTAACTTAACGAATCTCGTAAAAGGTGGTCGTTTAAGTCATGCTGCCGGTGTGATTTCAAACTTATTAAACATTAAAGTAGTTCTGCAAGTTGCTGATAGTGAATTGAAGGTTCTCCGTAAAGGTCGGGGGATGAAGACCATCACGAAATTTATTGACGAGATGGAAGTAGAGATGCGCGGTCTGAAAAATATTCGGGCCATTGGTATTTCACATGCAGATGGTTTAGAATTGAGTGAAAAAATTAAAGCACAATTACAAGCGGTTTTCCCGAATATCGAAATTTTGGTGCGGGCGACAGATCCAGTGATTGCGACCCACTCTGGGGCGGGAGCCTTTGCTGTGATGTACTATACTGAGAACTAAAGTATTACAATTAATGCATTAACACTAAGGCTGGTTGACATTAAATTGTCCCAGCCTTATCTATTATCTAGAGATAACCGAGGTGTCACGTTTGAAAAAAGCACGACAGATTTTAATTGACTTAGGCTTATTTATTGGGGTAATATTAGGCGTTTTTATAATTTGGCAGCTGTTTATGCCCCGACCGAATCAAATACAAAAAACGGTCATATCAACGCGTACCTCCCAAAAAAGGATCAACACCAAAAAACAAAAAACTTTGCAGTTAGTTGCCATTGGCGATTCCCTAACACATGGTGTCGGAGATGAAAGCCATAAGGAAGGCTACGTGTCCTTAATCGCTGATCAAATTAAGCAAGTGACGAATCACCCGGTTAAAACCACGAATTACGGTGTGACCGGAGATACCAGTGTTCAGATTGAAAAACGCGTCCGTAGTCAAAAGTCACTGCAAAAAAAACTGTCAAAAGCAAATATTGTAACGTTAACGGTTGGGGGTAACGACTTAATGACCGTTTTGCAGAATAATTTTTTTGAACTGAACCAGAGTCGGATCATAGCTGGACAAAAGAAATACCAAGCGCATTTGCTCACTTTAATGACCCAAATTAGAAAGTATAATCCGGAGGCACCAGTCTTTATTCTAGGCGTCTATAATCCGTTTTATGTCTATTTCCCGGAAATCACGGGAATGTCCAAGGCAGTGGCTGAGTGGAACAAAACGGCGCAAGCGGTAGCCGACGATTTTAAAACAGTGTATTATGTGGATAGTAATCGGATGATTACTCGTGGTGATGGACATTTTGTTAAACAGACCCAATCACTGGCTAAGATGGATAGCACTCAGTTGAAAAAAACATTAGCGGCGAATGAAAATTTAAATCCTTACATCAGCCCAGATGATCATTTTCATCCCAATCATCTAGGATACCAGCGAATTACAAAAGCCCTATGGTACGTGATGGATGCGCATAAACAAACTTGGGATTAGAGAAAGGATGGGTTTATGATAACCAGACAGGTACAACAAGCCACACCAAATTCAACAAACCGACTTAAACACAAGTTTAATTATTGGAAGTACAGCTTTATTGTTTTATTAGCCATTGTCATTGGAACTATCGGCTTTGTGGGTTACAATGTGGCAGTCCCGAGTACAACCCCAATTAAGACTGAAAAAATAATTAAAGCCGACAGCACCTTTGAAATTCAATTGCACAAACAGCAGATCAATAGTTTGGTGGCGTATTACTTACAAAATTATTTAGCAGATTCGAAAATTAAATATCAATTAACGTTGGATCAACAAGCGGTTTTATCAGGTCAATTTAAATTTTTAGGGTTTCCTGTTGAATTTAATCTCTTTTTTAAACCCTACGTGTTAGAAAATGGCGATGTGCAGTTACGCGCTAAACAATTGGCAGTCGGACAGCTAAAAGTCCCCATGTCATTTGTATTTAACTATATTAAGCGGCAATATAAATTCCCCAAATGGGTTATTCTAGATGCCCATCAAAATCGTATTACATTACGATTAAATGAATTTAAACTTGAAAATGGGTTGCAAGTAACGGCTAAGCATATTGATTTGAAGAATGACAAAATTGATTTAGATGTCTACATCCCGTTAAAAAATAAGAAATAAGGTGTTCTGATGAAGCAGAGTTTTTATCGTTACCTCATGACCCAACGTGATCCGAATAACTATGAGCCAGTCGCTCAATTTGCCAATAATGCTTTTTTTGATCAATCTTTTCCTAAGCAAAGTGGAGATTATGAGACGTTAACGCGGTATTTAGAACTTAATGGGAGTTACTTACCTAGTATGACGATATTTGATGAAGCCTTTGTTAACTATCAGGAAAGTGAACAAGCCTAATGATTCTTCCAAAGCAAAAATTGAGACGGGGATCGGCGATTATTGGTTATTGGATACTGGCCATTCTATTGGCTGGGACGCTAGCCATAGTAATACGGTCATTTGTTTTAGTACCCGCATCAGTTGCAGGTCAATCGATGGCCCCGAATTTAAAATCAGCTGACCAACTTTTATTACGAACAAGCGGTCCAATAAAACGCTTTGATATAGTGGTTTTTAAGCGATCTGATCACGTTACCTATGTGAAACGGGTGATTGGTTTGCCCGGGGAGACTGTAGCCTACCGCAATGACCGACTATATGTTAACGGGCGTTATGTAACTGAACCGTTTTTGAATCAGGTTAAGCGCAAGACAGGCATTTTAACATCTGATTTCGAGTTAAAAGCGTTAATGGGTGAATATCAGATTCCCGCTAATGAATACTTTGTATTAGGTGATAATCGCCAAATTAGTAAAGATAGTCGTTTATTTGGTACGATTCACCGGGATACAATTCTCGGCCGGGCAGTGGCGGTCTATTATCCATTACATGACATTCAGCGTTTGAAATAAAGGAGTTATTTATGACAATTCAATGGTACCCAGGCCATATGGCAAAGGCTCAAAAACAAATTAAAGAACGATTAAAAGCAGTTGATTTAATTCTCGAAATCGTCGATGCGCGCGTACCAGAATCATCAATCAATCCAATGATTGCAGAGCTCGGACAGAATAAACCAATCCTCTTAATCATGAATAAAGCAGATATGGCAGATGCCAAACGGACTCAACAATGGATTGAAACGTTTAAAAAACGGGGGATTACAGCAATCGCGCTTGATGCGCAACATAAATCAAAATTACCGCAAATCGAAAAAGTAGCACAAGAAATTTTGGCAGACAAACTTGCTAAAAAACGGGCAAAGGGGATTCTTAATCCGGTTATCCGTGCAATGTGTGTTGGGGTTCCTAACGTTGGTAAATCAACGATTTTGAATCGGTTGGTGCAAAAAAATATTGCAATTACGGGAAATAAACCGGGGGTCACCAAGAACCAGCAATGGTTAAAAGCTGGTCAATCATTGGAGCTTTTGGATACTCCAGGCGTTTTATGGCCTAAGTTTGAAGATCCAGCAGTGGGGAATAAGTTAGCCTTAACCGGCGCAATTTCTGATGCCATCTATCATGCTGACGATGTGGTGGTTTATGCGCTTGATTATTTCAAGGATTTTTATCCGCATCAATTGGAAAAAGAATACCATGTAACAGCGGCGGAACTTGAACTGGAAGTCCCTGATTTAATCATGGCCTTGACCAAACGATTGGGTTTCAAAGAAGACTACGATCGTTTCTGTACGAAATTCATTACGGATGCACGTAAAGGCAAGTTGGGGCGTTTCACACTCGATATCATTCCAGTGGAGGCGCAAGCATGACTACTCAAACATCAATTGCTGCAATTAAAGCGCGTTTATTAGCGCCGATTACGGCCGAGGAAATCGCTCTTTTGCGGGCCGATTCTCGAGTGGGGGTTCAAAAATTACTTGCTCAATATGAAAAGCGGGTGGCCAAATTAGCAATCCAAAAAGAAGCGTTTCGCAAACGGCGTCAGTTGGAAGAGCAACTATGGCCTGAATATCCACTAATTGCTGGGATTGATGAAGTGGGGCGTGGACCATTAGCTGGCCCAGTGGTGACGGCGGCCGTTATTTTACCACATAATTTTAATTTATGGCAGGTGAATGACTCTAAACAACTATCGTCTAAGCTCAAACAAGAACTATACCGTGGTATTATGGAGCAAGCCATCGGAGTGAGCATTGGAATTGCTGATGCTCCCCGGATTGACCGGGAGAACATTTACCATGCAACTGAATTAGCCATGGGAGAAGCGGTGAATGCTTTATCCCCGCAACCCGATTATCTATTGGTTGATGCGATGACCGTCCCAACTGATAAACCACAGGAAAAATTAATTAAAGGTGACGCACGGAGTATCAGTATCGCTGCGGCTAGTATCGTTGCGAAGGTAATCCGCGATCAATTAATGATTAATTATGCTCAACAATATCCTGGTTATGATTTTGCCAACAATATGGGTTATGGAACAGCAAAACATTTAACTGGCTTAGCTAAATTAGGGGTGACCCCGCTTCACCGTCGTAGTTTTGCACCCGTTCAAAAAACTTTATAAAAAATAAAACAGCTCCCTTACGGATATAATCGTAAAGGAGCTGTTTTATGTGTTGACTAAAAAGCAATTACTATTGAAAGTTCATCTGGCCAAAGGGTTCGGTCCAGCTAGTGAACTGCGGTTGGCCGCGTGGTTGGTGACAAGCCATAATTGGGCATTATCGGCACTGGAGATTGCCCAAATTGCGTGCTTGCCAGAACGTTATTGGACAACATTTCAAGCGAGCTTCGTAAGTCGTGATTTGCAAGTGAAATGTGCGCATCATGAGTGCCGTGTTCAATATGTGACAATCTTAGAAACCGCATATCCACAACGTTTATTGGAAACGTATTGTCCGCCAGTAGTGTTATTTTATCGGGGAAATCTACAATTGTTAAAGCGCCCGTGTGTAGCAATTGTGGGTGCTCGGCAAGCGACTCAGTATACAAAACAAGCGCTACAGCGTTTATTAGAACTATCACCCGCAACCACAATTATTAGTGGCTTGGCACAAGGCGCGGATGCGATGGCTCATGAAGTTACCATGCAAAAAGGATTACGACCAATTGGCGTGATTGGAACGGGCTTGAATTGTTATTATCCGCCACAGAACGAACGTCTTCAGCAGCAAGTTGCTGAAGAAGGAATATTGATATCCGAATATGGTTTGGACGTAACCGCTAAGAAGCACCACTTCCCAGCCAGAAATCGGATCATCGCCGGACTTTGTCATAGTTTAGTGGTCACAGAAGCCCGCCAAAAAAGTGGCAGCTTGATTACCGCTAATTTAGCATTGCAAGCCAATCGGAATGTGTATGCCTTACCGGGTCAGATTAATCATTCATTATCGGCAGGTTGTAATCAGTTAATCTTGTCTGGGGCAACGCCGCTTTTAAATCAACGGTTGTTAATGGATGAGTTACATTATTTTGATTGAGAGTTGAGGGTTGACAATCTTGTAAGATGCTGTTAATATTAAAGTCACAAGTTACTTATAAAGTAACAAATGAAATTCAAAAGGAGATTTTTAATATGAAATATGCAATTACCGCAGTCACAGGTCGTTTTGGACAAGTCGCAATGAAGACGTTGGCCGAGTTAGTGCCCGCAGAACAAATTATTGGTTTAGCACGGAATACTGACAAAGCAGCTAACATGGTGCCAGCCGGTGTCACAGTCCGCCCTGGTGATTATAATGACGTTGCCACGTTAACTGAATCAATGAAAGGGGTCGATCGGTTACTATTCATCTCATCACAACCTGGTGGCGATGTTCCTCGTGCCCAACAACACTTAAACGTCATTGAAGCGGCTAAAAATGCTGGGGTTAAATGGATTGCTTACACGAGTTTCCCACATGCTGATTCAGCAACAGGTGCTTTAGCAAGTGATCATATTCAAACTGAAAAAGCATTGGCAGCATCAGGCATTGACCATACGTTCTTACGCAATAACTGGTATCTTGAAAACGAAATGGATAGTATCAAAGGAGCCTTAGCGGGTCAACCATTCGTTTATGGTGCCGGTGAAGGACATGTCGGTTGGGCGCTTGAACATGACTATGCTGAAGCAGCGGCTAAGGTATTAGTCAGTGATCAACCAAAAGCGATTTACGAATTTGCTGGGGTCCCAGCAACCTATGCCGATTTAGCTCAAGCGATTAGTGAGTTGACTAATCAAGAATTTAAGGTAGTATCATTAGATACGGCTGATTATCGTCGAGGTCTTGAAGACAACGGCTTACCTGCTGAAGTTGCAGAAGTTGTCACTGCGATTCAAACAATGATTCAAGATGGTGATTTAGATGAAACCACTTCTGATTTACCTGATGTCTTAGGTCGACCATTACCTTCATTAAAAGCAGCGTTACAGACGATTATTAAATAAGCCTGAATTGATCTTAAAAAGGCGGTTGAACCATGAAATACTCTCATAAACTTAGTGATGCCATCCATATTTTAGCCTATGTTGATATGTTTCAAGATGGTGATTTATCCAGCCAAGCGATTGCCGGGAGCATTGAGTCTAATCCTAGTTTAGTGCGGCGACTAATGTCATTACTGGTGAAGGCGGACTTATTAGCGACTAAACCGGGCACGATTGCCCCTAAATTAGCGCGTCCAGCAGAACAGATTACGTTGTTAGTTGTTTTTCAGGCACTTGACACAGATCAACGATTGTTACACGTTGATGAAAAGACGAATCCAGATTGTCTGGTTGGTGGCAACATTCAAGCAACGCTTGATGCGGCCTATACTCAGGTACAAAGGGCTGCAGAAGCAGAAATGGCAACCATTACGCTGGCCCAGATTATCGCGGGGATTCGCGAACGAGCGATCCAAAAAAGTAGTGCACGGAACTAGTGCTTCAATTTAGTGACTATATAAATAGAAGAAATCGGGGTTTGACCAAGCGGTTAAATCCCGTTTTTTGGTTGTCAATTCCTTTATTTTTAGTAGAATTTGTGCAGTGGAAAACAATTTCTCTTTGGCATACCGCTAAACCTATGCTATGCTTTAAGCTGTTAATATTAGGCATACTATCATTTGACAATCATCAAGGTGATGGTTTATGCTGATGAACGTTTTCAAACAAAATGTTCTGTTGAAAGGGGTTTGTCCATGGCAGGCAAAAATTTAGTCATTGTAGAATCACCTGCAAAGGCCAAAACAATTGAAAAGTACCTTGGGCGCAACTATAAGGTTGTCGCTAGCAAGGGTCACATCCGCGATTTACCAAAGAGTCAAATGGGTGTCGATTTTGAAAATAATTATGAGCCTAAATATATCTCGATTCGCGGTAAAGGTGAAACGATTAAAGAATTAAAAAAGCAAGCTAAAAAAGTTGATCATATCTATCTTGCAGCCGATCCGGATCGCGAAGGGGAAGCCATCGCATGGCACGTTTCCCATATTTTAAAACTTGATCCAACTGAAAAAAACCGAGTTGTCTTTAACGAAATTACCAAAGACACCGTTAAAAGTGCTTTTAAAAATCCACGCAGTATCGATATGAAACTCGTTGATGCACAACAAGCACGGCGTGTGCTCGATCGAATCGTCGGATATTCAATTAGTCCACTACTCTGGCAAAAAGTTAAAAAGGGTTTGAGTGCTGGTCGGGTTCAATCCGTTGCGTTAAAACTGGTGATTGATCGTGAAAATGAGATTAAAGCATTTGTTCCAGAAGAATACTGGTCGTTAGATGCTGAATTCAAAAAAGGCCGGAGTAAGTTTAACGCCAGTTTCTATGGTGTGAAGGGTAAGAAACTACCATTAGGTGACAACGAAGCGGTCCAAGCGATTTTGAAGCAAATCGATAAGACCACTGATTTCACAATTGAAGATGTTAAGAAACGGGAACGCAAACGTTTTGCGGCCGCACCGTTTACAACGAGTTCCTTGCAACAAGAAGCTAACCGTAAACTGAATTTTAGAACTCGAAAAACAATGATGCAAGCACAACAATTATATGAAGGGATTAACCTCGGTGGCAAAGAAGGCACGGTCGGATTAATTACTTATATGCGGACCGATTCAACGCGGATTTCAACTGGTGCCAAACATGAAGCTTCACAATTTATCCATGATAATTATGGTGCAGAATATGCGGCATTAAAGGTCCATAAGACAAAGAATCCAGAAGGCGCACAAGATGCCCATGAAGCAATTCGCCCAACGTCAGTAATGCGGACGCCCAAGAGCTTGAAAGACGTCTTAACCAATGATCAATATAAGATTTATAACTTAATTTGGTCACGGTTTGTGGCAAGTCAGATGACACCAGCGATTTTTGATACGGTCGCGGTTAAGATTGCTCAAGGCGATGTCTTATTCAAAGCCAACGGTTCCCAAATGAAGTTTTCGGGTTTTACGAAACTTTATGTGTCATCACGGGACACTGAAGATTCTGCTAAGGACAATGTCTTACCAGAACTGGCAGTCGGGGATGCTGTGAAACTCATTAAGACCGATCCGGCCCAACATTTCACACAGCCACCAGCCCGTTATTCTGAAGCTAACTTAGTTAAGGCTTTGGAAGAAAACGGTGTGGGCCGTCCATCAACTTATTCACCAACGATTGAAACCATTCAACGTCGTTATTACGTGAAATTAAACGCGAAACGTTTTGAACCTACTGAATTAGGTGAAATCGTCAACGGTTTAATTGTTGAGTTTTTCCCGGACATTGTGAATATCGATTTTACGGCTGATTTGGAACATCGTTTGGATGAAGTTGAAACCGGTCAAGAGGACTGGGTCAAAGTGATTGATAACTTTTTCAAACCATTTGAAAAAGAAGTTGAAAAAGCGAGTGAACAAATTGAGAAAGTCCAAATTAAAGATGAACCGGCTGGTTTCGATTGTGATATCTGTGGTGCCCCAATGGTCGTCAAAATGGGCCGTTACGGTAAATTCTTCGCCTGCAGTCGCTTCCCAGATTGTCGCAATACCAAGGCAATTGTGAAGGAAATCGGTGTTATCTGTCCAAAATGTGGTAAGGGACAAGTCATCGAACGTAAATCGAAGAAAAATCGACTCTTCTATGGTTGTGATCGTTACCCCGACTGTGACTTTGTGACTTGGGATAAACCAGTTGGTAGAAACTGTCCGAAGTGTGAACATTACCTCGTTGAAAAGAAAATTAAAGGCGGCAAACAAGTAATTTGTCCAAACGGCGACTATGAAGAAACCGTTCAAAAATAATTAGAAAAGTGGCGACTAGCAAATGAGCACAGAACCTTTTGTAAACGTGATAGGTGCCGGATTAGCCGGTTCAGAAGCAGCTTGGCAAATTGCCCAACGCGGTGTGAATGTGCACCTCTATGAAATGCGTCCAGTCAAAATGACCCCAGCACACCATACAGAACAATTCGCAGAATTAGTTTGTACGAATTCGCTCCGTGCGAACCAAATTACCAATGCGGTTGGCTTAATTAAAGAAGAAATGCGGCATTTAGACTCGTTAATCATCAGCGCAGCTGACCAAAATGCCGTGCCGGCTGGTGGGGCATTAGCTGTTGATCGGACCCCTTTTTCACAAACCGTGACGGAGCGCTTAGCGAATCATGAACGTGTTACTGTCCATCATGAAGAATTAACCGATTTTCCAGAAGGCCCAACGATTGTCGCGACTGGCCCATTGACATCAGAAGGCTTAGCTGAAAAAATCAGTGCCTTAAACGGCAGTGATGGCTTGTACTTCTATGACGCTGCAGCGCCAATTTTGGATAAGAATAGTATTGATTTCGATAAAGTATACCTCAAATCGCGCTATGATAAAGGAGAAGCGGCTTACTTAAACTGCCCAATGACTGAAGAAGAATTCGAAAACTTCTACAAGGCATTAATCAGTGCCGATGTCGCCGAAATGCACGATTTTGAAGAAGAAAAATTCTTCGATGGTTGTATGCCAATCGAAGTGATGGCCAAACGTGGCATTAAGACGATGTTATTTGGGCCCTTGAAACCCGTTGGCTTAGAAGATCCCGACACGGGTAAGCAACCGTACGCGGTTGTTCAATTGCGCCAAGATAATGCGGCTGCTAGTTTGTATAACATCGTTGGTTTCCAAACGCATTTGAAGTGGGGCGAACAAAAACGTGTTTTCCGGATGATTCCTGGTTTAGAAAACGCTGAATTTGTGCGATATGGGGTTATGCATCGGAATACATTTATGAAATCACCAGACGTGTTATTACCAACATATCAATCAAAACAACGGCATGATTTATTCTTTGCTGGGCAAATGACTGGGGTGGAAGGCTACGTTGAAAGTGCTGCTTCTGGGTTAGTGGCCGGGATTAACGCCGCGAAACTTGCGTTGGACCAAACACCAGCTGCTTTCCCAACGGATACGGCAATGGGGTCAATGGCACACTATATCACGCATACCAGTGCCAAACATTTTCAACCAATGAATGCTAACTTTGGGATTTTCGAACCTTTGAAACAACGGATTCGCGATAAAAGAGAACGGAACCAAGCGCTTGCTGAGCGCGCACTTGAAAGTATCGACCAATTTAAGGTGACACTTTAATGCGAATCTTTTAAATCCCGCCAGGCTTGTGGTAAAGTAATATTAATCAAGCTTGGAGGGATTTTTTTGGCGTTAGAACAAGAATGGCTTAATCTTTTTTTACAGTATTTAGTGGTTGATCGGCATTACTCGGCTGAAACCCAAAAAGCTTATCAAGCTGATATTCAAATGTTTAGCGCTTTTTTAACCACTAACGGTGGGTTATCGTCGTTCAAACAGGTCACCCCACTGGATGTGCAGACTTATTTGAATGAAATGAATCAAAAAGAGTATAGTCGCGAAACCGTCGCGCGGCGGATTTCGAGCTTGCGGTCGTTTTATCGGTATTTGGTAAAAAATGAGTTTGTTCAAACCGATCCTTTTGAAGCCGTACAACTTAAAAAGCAACAGCATAAGCTACCCCGCTTTTTCTACGAAAAAGAAATGGATGCTTTGTTTGCCGCCATTGAAGGGGATCAACCGCTTGATCAACGAAACCGCGCCATCCTAGAATTACTATACGCGACGGGGATACGGGTGAGTGAGTGCGCACAGTTGACGGTAGCACAAATTGATTTCGGCTTACGCGTCATTCTTGTTCATGGTAAAGGGAACAAAGACCGCTATGTGCCATTCGGTCATCATGCCGAACGTGCCTTGCAAGCTTATTTAAAAGCAGGTCGTGTTCAATTGATGGCTAAAAAACAATTGGATCACGACGTTGTTTTTGTTAATCATCGCGGTACACCAATTACGAGTCGGGGAATTGAATATATTTTAGATCAGATTATCAAGAAAACGAGCTTAACAAGTGATATTCATCCGCATATGATTCGGCATACCTTTGCGACTCATTTATTGGACCATGGTGCTGATTTACGAACGGTTCAAGAATTATTAGGCCACAGTAGCTTATCAACCACGCAGATTTATACGCATGTCACCACCGCCCATTTACAAAAAGATTACCGCCAATTCTTTCCCCGCGCGTAAAACTCGGACTAAAGTTTGATTTTTTTCAATGAAAAATAGACTAATATTAGCACACAGTCTTAAAGACTGCTAAAATAATGAGTGTGTCATCAACGGTTAGTTTCTGAGTACTTGTGTAGCTAGACGCAAGAACATGGTTTGAAAAGCACGTTAACAGCTATCCAAGTTCACATATTTTTATATCGGGTGAACACATCCCCAAACAACGTTAGGAGTAATTCATATGACAACAATTTGTGCAGTTAAACATAATGGCAAAACAGCGATCGCTGGTGACGGTCAAGTCACAATGGGCGAAAAATTTGTTACGAAGGATTCTGCTAAGAAGGTCCGCCGGATTTATGGCAATAAGGTCGCAATCGGCTTTGCTGGTGGTGTTGCAGATGCTTTTACGTTACAAGAATGGTTTGAACAAAAATTAGAAAAATATTCCGGCGACTTACAACATGCGGCCGTTGCTTTAGCACAAGATTGGCGTAAAGACCCGACGCTTCAAAAATTAGAAGCGATGTTGATTGCAGTCAACGCAACTGATATTTTATTAATTTCAGGGAATGGTGAAGTGATCACCCCTGATACGCTATCTGAATCGGGTGATCAAGTGATTGCCGTTGGTTCAGGCGGCAACTTTGCCCAAGCAGCAGCCACTGCATTATTAAGTGCAGGAAAAGCTGATTTAACCGTGGAAAAAATTGTTGAAACAAGCGTTGATATTGCTGGTGGAATTGATGTTTATACCAACCACAACGTGATTGTCGAATCATTTTAGGAGGGCGCTCACAATGGATTTAATGAATAAAACACCTAAAACAATCGTTGCTGAACTTGATCAGTTTGTAATCGGACAAGATCAAGCTAAAAAGGCCGTGGCGGTCGCATTATATAACCGTTATCGGCGGATGCAACTTAGTACCAAAATGCAACAAGAAATCACGCCTAAAAATCTATTAATGATCGGACCAACGGGGGTCGGAAAAACAGAAATTGCTCGGCGGTTAGCGAAAGTTGTCGATGCCCCATTTATCAAGGTTGAAGCCACGAAATTTACCGAAGTTGGTTATGTTGGCCGCGACGTTGAATCAATGGTCCGTGATTTAGCCGATGTGGCTGTTCACATGGAAGAAACCGAACAGTTTAAAAACGTCCGTACTAAGGCTGCCCGTCAAGCAGATAAGCGTCTGGTTAAATTATTAGTGCCAGGTATCAAAAAGGAACAACGTAAGAACAATAACAACATGAATGATTTAATGAACATGTTTAATGCCCTTCAAAAAGGGGAAACACCTGCTGGGTTCGGGCAAGCTGAACCAGAAGAAGTGACGGATGATATTCGTAACGAACGGTTATCCGTCAAGGAACAGTTGGACAAGGGCTTGTTGGATGACCGGGAAATCGAAATTCAAGTTGATGAACCGAAAAAAGCTGCTCCAATGAACGACATGATGGGTCAAATGGGGATTGATTTAAACGATACTTTAGGGTCACTCATGCCAAAAAAGAAAATTACGCGGACCGTTACGGTTAAAGAAGCTCGTGAAGTCTTCATTCAAGAAGAGTCAGCCAAATTAGTTAATCACGCTGATATTTACCATGATGCGTTACAACGCGCTGAAAATACCGGGATTATTTTTATCGATGAAATTGATAAAATTGTTGCTGGTGGGAAAAAACAAGCCGGTGAAGTTTCTCGTGAAGGGGTTCAACGCGATATTTTACCAATCGTTGAAGGCTCCCAGGTTAATACCAAATATGGTATGTTAAAAACCGATCATATCTTATTTATCGGTTCAGGCGCCTTTGCAGAATCTAAACCAAGCGATTTAATTGCTGAATTACAAGGGCGTTTCCCAATTCGCGTTGAATTAGAAGATTTAACTGAAGAAGATTTTGTACGGATCCTGACGGAACCTAATAATGCGCTAGTTAAACAGTATATGGCCTTGATTGGTGCTGATGGAGTACATGTTACTTTTACAATGGAAGCCATCGGTAAGATTGCAGCGATTGCTTATCAAGTTAATCATGATACTGATAATATTGGCGCCCGGCGTTTGGCAACTATCTTAGAGAAATTATTAGAAGACATTCTTTTTGAAGGGCCCGATATGCAGATGGGCGATATTACGATTACGGAGCAATATGTCAATGATAAGATTGGTGAAATTGCGGCTGATAAAGATTTAACCCGCTTTATTTTATAATTTTTAAAAGGTGGTATTTTAAGATGATCCAAATTGCAAACGACTTTCTAACGGTAACCCTCAGTCCAAAAGGCGCTGAATTACAAAGTATCCAGAGTGCTGTTACTGGCCTTGAATATCTTTGGCAAGCAGACCTAGAAGTTTGGGGCCGCCATGCACCCGTTTTATTCCCATTCGTGGGCCGCTCAAAAGACGACCAATATACGTATAATGGGCAAACTTATCCAATGGGTCAACACGGTTTTGCCCGTGATCGTGAATTTATTGTGGCAGAACAATCGGATCACGCCGTCACTTTCTTATTGAAAGCGGATGATGCAAGTCGGAAAATCTACCCATTTGAATTTGAATTACGCGTGCGCTATCGTGTCCATGATATGCATTTGACGGTTGACTATGACGTCCGAAATGTCGCAGCAAGTGGGCCGATGTATTTCTCGATTGGTGGGCATCCAGGATTCAAGGTACCATTAACTGATGATACGCAATTTGAAGATTACTTCTTAGATTACCGCCCACAAAAATCACGGGTTAAAATTCCATTACAAGGTGCATTCATCAATTTGAATGAGCGAACATTGGCCCCTACCGATGTTGCAACGGACATCAATCATAATTTGTTCAAAAATGATGCATTAATTTACGAATTAAAAGGGCAAGCTAATGAATTTAGTATTCGCTCTGAAAAAACGGATCATGCGGTCACTATGAAACTGGCTGGTGCGCCGTTTATCGGGGTCTGGTCGCCATATCCAGTTCAAGGTAATCTGGTTTGTCTTGAACCTTGGTGGGGGATTGCCGATACGATCGATGCTAGTGGTGAACTCACAGAAAAATTTGGCGTCAACGAACTAGCTGCAGGGGAAAATTTTAACGCAAGTTATGAAATTACGATTCGTTAATGATTTATAGATACCCGTACTTACTGAAACAGGTGAGTGCGGGTATTTTAGTGGTTGCAAATTACTTGGGCCATTAAATTTGATGGTAAGCCTAATGTATCGTGTAAATGTTGTTGCTAGTTTTCCTATTTATTTCATGCTAAGATGTAGGTTATAAAATGATAGGTTAGGTAGGGTGAGTCATGACGGAAGAAAATAGGTATTATGGTGCAGATGTTATTATTGATAGTTTGGTTAACCATGACGTTGAGTATGTATTCGGAATTCCAGGTGCGAAGATTGACCGGGTTTTTGAGCGACTTGAACATCCGGTAAATCCTAAGACCCCGAAATTAATTTTAACGCGACACGAGCAAAATGCAGCATTTATGGCTGCCGGTGTTGGTCGAATTACTGGTAAGCCGGGCGTGGTAGTTGCGACTTCAGGGCCTGGTGCTAGCAATCTAGCAACGGGGGTCGTAACGGCCACCGCCGAAGGTGATCCAGTCTTAGCAATTGCCGGGCAGGTTAAGCGTGCGGATTTGTTGCGGTTAACCCACCAGAGTATGCGTAATGCTGCACTATTTGCACCCATTACCAAATTTAGTGCAGAAGTGCAAGAACCAGAAAACTTGTCAGAAGTAATTGCTAATGCCTATCAGGAGGCTGAATCAGCTAAGCAAGGCGCAAGTTTTGTCAGTGTGCCGCAGGACGTCACGGATGCTGAGGTACACTCTAAAGTGATTAAACCATTGGGTGCACCTAAATTAGGCCCGGCGAGTCCTGTGGAAACGACATTACTGGCTCAACGGATTAAAGCCGCAAAATTACCGGTACTTTTAGTGGGAATGCGGGCCTCTTCACCAGAAGTAACGACTGCTATTCGTAATTTAGTGGCTGAAACGAATATTCCAGTTGTGGAGACATTTCAAGCCGCCGGTGTTATTTCACGTGATTTAGAAACTAATTTTTATGGCCGCGTTGGTCTTTTTCGAAATCAACCTGGCGACCAAATATTGAAACGTAGTGATCTGGTGATTGCGGTGGGGTATGATCCAATTGAATATGAACCCCGCAACTGGAATGCTGAAAGTGATGCACACATTGTAGTGATTGATGATATGCGTGCAGAAATCGATCATAATTTCCAACCTGAAAAAGAGTTAGTCGGTGATATCGCCCAAACACTTGATTTTTTACTACCGTATATGAAAGGGTATCAATTAACGCGTGATGTCCGTGGTTATTTAGCTAAACTGCATGCTGAGCTTAACCAACGCGATGCAGCGCCGGTCATGACCACGGATAATCCACTTAGTCACCCACTAAACATCATTTCAGAATTACAAGCACGTGTGACAGATGCAATGACTGTGACAGTCGATGTCGGTAGTCATTATATCTGGATGGCGCGTCACTTTAGGAGTTACGAACCACGGCATTTACTTTTTAGCAATGGGATGCAAACTTTAGGGGTTGCTTTACCTTGGGCTATCAGTGCAGCATTAGTACGACCAAATACGCAGATTGTTTCCGTATCTGGTGATGGGGGGTTCCTATTCTCTGGACAAGAACTTGAAACCGCTGTTCGGTTAAATTTAAATATTGTTCATATCATTTGGAACGACGGCTATTATGACATGGTTAAATTTCAAGAAGAAATGAAATATGGTGAATCAGCGGCCGTTAAATTTGGTCCTGTTGATTTCGTACAATATGCGGAAAGCTTCGGAGCAACTGGGTTACGAGTTGAAAAAGCTGCTGATTTAGGAGCTGTTTTAGACCGGGCTTTTGCAATTAACGGACCGGTTGTTGTAGATGTACCAGTTGATTATAAGGATAACCAATTATTGGGTCAAGCGTTACTACCTGATCAACTTGTTTAGGCTAAGGAGCAAATAAAATGACATATGATATTCAGCGTGTTTATCAACATGGAACTTTAGCATTATTGATTCCAGGCTTGTTTACAGGAACTATGACCGTTGCGGAATTATTAACTCACGGTAATTTTGGAATTGGAACAGCCCACGGATTAGCTGGTGAGTTAGTTTTATTAGAAGGGCATGCCTATACTGTGAATGGTGATGGGCAAGTGAGTGAACTGACTCCCGATACGCTGGTGCCGTTTGCAACTGTTCATTGGCAGGATTCGAACTTATCACCAGAAGTAGTTCAGCAGCTGACCAAAGCGGACCTAGAGCGCCGGATTTTAGCACAAGCGCCGTTAAAAAATCTTTTTTTTGCAATTAAAATAACCGGAAAGTTCAAAGTAATGCATACCCGGGCCGTGCAAGCCCAAACGGAACCCTATCCCAATTTAACGACCGCAACGCGTGTTCAGCCAGAGTTTGAGCAAACAAACGTCAAAGGAACTTTGATTGGTTACTATGCACCAGCACTCTACCAAGGCGCAGCTGTTGCTGGTTATCATGTCCATTTTTTAAACGAATCACATGATTTTGGAGGCCATATCCTGGACTACACAATCGCGAGTGCACAGCTTATTGTTCAGCCTTTTACGACGTTTGAACAACATTTTCCGAGTGACAATCAAGCCTTTTTAGCGAGTGATTTTGATTTAAACCAAATTAATACAGATATTGAAGAAGCAGAACATTAAAATAAAAAAGCCTCATAAGCGGCTGTTGGTGACCGCTTGTGAGGCTTTTATTTGTAGGCGTGGTGATTAATCGGACCATATTTATGCCCAACATTGATTGGATTAGCAATTGCTTGGTGGACAAATTGCTTAGCAGTTCTAATCGCTGATTCAATTGATTGGCCCTTAGCGATTTCGGCACAGATACAAGCTGATAGTGAGTCTCCAGTACCGTTAACATGTGTTGTTTCGATATAGGGCTCTGATAACCAAAGTTCTTGGCCATCAGCAAGACAAACGTAGTCGGTTACAAATTCTTGGTTTGTCGTATGATGGCCTTTAATCATGACATTTTTGGCACCCATGTTTAGCAAAGCCTTACCGGCAGCTTGAAAATCGGCTGGTCCATTGAGCTCAATCCCTGTTAGTTTTTGGGCTTCATAGAAATTGGGAGTAAGAATCGTAGCCATTGGGATTAATGTCGATTTAAGCGTGTTAAAAGCATCATCTGCAAGTAATAATGCACCATGTTTGGTAATAATAACCGGATCTAAAACCAAAGGCCCGAAGTCGTGTTTTTTTAATTGATTGGCGACTGTCAGAATGGTTTCACGATTGGTTAACATGCCTGTTTTGCACGCTCGAACTTTAAAGTCAGCCGCAATCGCTTCAAATTCAGCATCGATGAAGTCAGGCGTCAATGCTTGACTGGCATGAATGCCAAATGAATTACCTGCGACACAAGCGGTTAAAACACTCATCCCGTATACCTCACGGGCAAAAAAAGTGTTTAAATCGGCTTGAGCACCGGCACTACCGTCTGAATCGGAACCAGCAATTGTCATGACTTGAGGAAAACTATTTAACATTGTCAACATCTCTTTTCAATAATAGCCGTAAGTTGATTACGGTCGTGAATTTGTACTAACTACTAGTATAGCCTTTTAGAGGTTATTTTTTCAATCGTGTTAGCATGATAAATACGCTTAAAAATCAATGATATAGGATTAATAAATACACAAAAAAGCACCGCTTATGCGGCGTTTTATAAGTTATGTTTTTGCCGGTAGTGATAATATAGGCCAAATGAGACTAGGTTTTCAGTGCCATTTTTAATCCGAATTAGGTTTTCACGATGGCGATAGATTAAAAAAAGTAACACAACGGTTGCGATGGTTCCTAGCAACCAGTCCTGCGTGTAAAATGAAAGGATGGCAATCATCAACGGACCAAGAATACTAGCCATGCTAACCATGCTAGTAATCAAAATGACACTAACAAAAATCGTACTGGCAATCAAGAAAAAAAGTGGATTATAGGCAAGCAAGATTCCAGCACTGGTTGCGACTGCCTTGCCACCCGTGAAGTGGAGAAAAATCGAATAGGCATGGCCAACGACAGCTGCCAGCCCAACGATTAATACGAAGGCGTGATTGGGAATGTGGAAAAGCATGGGGAGACTTGCTGCCAAAGTTCCTTTTAAAATATCAAGGAACAAGACAGCTGTGCCAGCGACTGGTCCGAGAACACGGTACGAGTTCGTTGTACCAATGTTATGACTCCCTGCATCGCGTGGGTCTTTATGACAGAAGACGCGACCGATAATAACACCTGATGGAAACGAGCCAATCAAGTACGCAAGAACAAAGATAAGACATAGTTTCATGATAAAAAACTCCTAGTTGTGGCATTTGTTTTCCCTATTTTAGCATTTTGACAAGGGAAAGGGAATATTGTATGTTAGAATAAGTTGCAGCGAACATACATTTGTATATATCATAAATTTTCAATTTTTGATTGTAAAATTAACTAAACTTGTTGATAATATAACTTATCTGTTCATTTTTAAACGAAGGAGTCATACTTGAATGCCAAAGCAAAAACAAGATTACAACGATAATTCAATTCAGGTCTTAGAAGGTCTAGAGGCCGTTCGAAAACGGCCAGGTATGTACATTGGCTCAACTGATGGTCGTGGATTGCACCATTTGGTGTATGAAATTGTTGACAACGCTGTCGATGAAGCTTTAGCTGGTTTTGGTTCCGAAATTAACGTCGTGATTGGCGCGGATAATAGTATTAGTGTCCGGGATCATGGGCGGGGGATGCCAACTGGTATGCACCAATCTGGGATTCCAACCATCGAAGTGATCCTAACTGTCCTCCATGCCGGGGGGAAATTTACCCAAAACAGCTATAAAACCTCCGGTGGTTTGCATGGGGTTGGTGCGAGTGTTGTTAATGCTTTATCTGAATGGTTAACGGTCCGTGTTGTGCGGGATGGAGTGGCCTATGAAGAACGTTTTGAAAATGGGGGACATCCAGTTGGAACCCTTAAAAAAGTTGGTAAGGTAAAAGAGTCAAATGGGACTTTAATTACATTTAAACCAGACAGTACGATTTTCCAAACTACAATTTATAACTATAATACGTTGGCAGAACGTTTGCGGGAATCAGCTTTTTTACTTAAAGATGTCAAGATTACGTTAACGGATTTACGTACAGATCCGGCGCATGAAGATATCTTTCATTACCCAGAAGGGATTCAATCGTTTGTTGATTATTTAAACGAAGATAAGGATACGATTGGGAATAAATTGTATTTTGAAGGGACCAAAGAAGATATCGAGGTCGAATTTGCAGGTCAATATAACGATGGTTATTCAGAAAACATTATGTCGTTTGTGAATAATGTCCGTACCGGTGATGGTGGCACCCATGAAGCTGGGATGAAAGCCGGACTAACTAAGGCTTTTAATGATTATGCACGTAAGGTTAATCTGCTTAAAGAACGTGATAAAAATATGGAAGGTTCTGACGTACGGGAAGGGTTAAGCGCCATCTTGTCGGTGCGGATTCCGGAAGAACTATTGCAATTTGAAGGTCAGACCAAAGGGAAATTAGGTTCACCACAAGCTAGGACAGCTGTTGATAGTTTGATTTACGAGCAAATGAGCTTTTTTTTACTGGAAAATGGGGAGTTTGCTCAGGCATTAGTGCGTAAATCATTAAAGGCAAGAGAAGCAAGAGAAGCTGCTCGTAAAGCACGGGAACAAAGTCGAAATGGCAAGAAAAAGAAAAAAGCTGATGGTTTATTATCAGGTAAGTTAACCCCAGCGCAATCTAAAAATGCGGCTAAAAATGAATTATACTTGGTCGAAGGGGACTCTGCTGGGGGCTCTGCTAAACAAGGCCGCGATCGGAAGTTCCAAGCGATTTTGCCATTGCGAGGGAAAGTCTTAAATACGCAAAAAGCCAAATTACAAGAAATTTTAAAAAATGAAGAAATCAACACGATGATTTATACGATTGGCGCTGGTGTCGGGGCTGAATTCAAGCTTGAAGACAGTAATTACGATAAGGTGATTATCATGACTGACGCGGATACCGATGGGGCCCATATTCAGATCTTGTTGTTGACCTTCTTTTATCGTTATATGCGACCGCTGATTGAAGCGGGTAAGGTTTATATTGCCTTGCCACCATTGTATAAATTACAAAAAGGGGCCGGGGCAAAAACTAAGATTGCTTATGCTTGGACCGATGATGAGCTAAAAGTGGTTGCCAACGAGATGGGGAAAGGCTACAGCCAACAACGGTTTAAAGGGTTAGGTGAAATGAATGCCGATCAACTTTGGGACACAACAATGGATCCCATTAGTCGGACATTAATTCGGGTCCGGATTGATGATGCAGCCTTAGCTGAACGTCGTGTGACCACGTTGATGGGTGATAAGGTTGAACCACGTCGAAAGTGGATTGAAGAAAATGTTAAGTTCACGATGGATGAAGACGGCAGTATCTTAGATACGACGAATGGTTCAACGCCGCATGAATGACTTCAGACGCTGAAGTAGCTATATTTTAACGATTAGACAAATAGAAAAGTGAGTGATTAAATTTGGCTGATGAAGCACAAAAAATTCAAGAGCTAACGCTGGAAGAAGTCATGGGTGACCGTTTCGGCCGTTATTCAAAATATATCATTCAAGAACGAGCATTACCAGATATTCGTGATGGATTAAAGCCTGTTCAACGCCGCATTTTATATGCAATGTCGATTGATGGCAATACCTATGACAAGGGGTTCCGAAAATCAGCGAAATCTGTCGGTAATGTCATGGGTAATTTCCATCCGCATGGGGATAGTTCGATTTATGAAGCGATGGTGCGGTTAAGTCAAGACTGGAAATTACGGGAACCATTGATTGAAATGCACGGGAACAATGGCTCAATGGATGGTGATCCACCCGCAGCTATGCGGTATACTGAAGCACGGTTAAGTAAGATTGCTAGTGAAATGTTAATGGATATCGATAAAAAGACGGTTGATTTTGTTTTAAATTTTGATGATACCGCCGAGGAACCAACCGTTTTACCAGCCAGATTCCCCAATTTATTGGTGAATGGTGCCACTGGGATTTCGGCTGGATATGCAACCGAAATCCCACCGCACAACTTAGGTGAAGTTACGGATGGGTTGATTTACTTACTCGATCATCCAGATGCTACCTTAGATCAGATGATGACCCTGATTAAGGGCCCTGATTTTCCAACAGGAGGGATTTTACAAGGGGTTGACGGAATAAAAAAAGCCTATGAAACTGGTCGTGGACGCGTAGTTGTCCGAGCTAAGACTAGTATTGAGCAATTACGTGGAAACCGCGAACAAATTGTGATTAGTGAAATTCCGTATGAAGTTAATAAGGCCATGATGGTTAAGAAGATTGATGAATTACGCGTTTTAAAGAAAGTCGATGGAATTGCTGAGGTCCGTGATGAAAGTGATCGGACAGGACTATCAGTGGTTGTCGAACTCAAAAAGCAAGCAGATAGCCAGGGTATTTTGAATTACCTTTTCAAAAATACTGATCTCCAGATCACCTATAACTTTAATATGGTGGCTATTTCACATATGCAGCCGAAACAGGTTGGTTTGCTAGAAATTCTGCATGCCTACTTAGAACATCAAGAAGAAGTCGTTATTCGACGAACTAAATATACTTTACAAAAAGCACTGGATCGTCAACATATTGTTGCGGGGCTTATCAAGGCGTTATCAATCTTGGATCAAGTTATTACCACAATACGTGGTAGCAAGAATAAAAAGAATGCTAAAGATAACTTAGTGGCAAGTTATGCCTTTACAGAAGCGCAGGCTGAAGCAATCGTTTCCTTACAGCTGTATCGTTTAACGAATACTGATGTAACTGCTTTAGAACAAGAATCTGCTGAACTTGATGCTGCAATTAAAAAATATCGTGCCATCCTAGACGATCCTAAAGCACTCGCACGGGTTATCAAGGCACAATTGAAGGCAATGATCAAAACGTATCGTAATGATCGAAAGACAATAATTGAAGCTCAAATTGAAACACTTGAAATTGATACGAGCGTGACTGTTATTGATGAAACAGTGATGGTAGCAGTTAGCCATGATGGTTATTTGAAGCGGAGTAGCTTACGATCCTATCAAGCTTCTGATGAGACTGATGCTGGTTTAAAAGATGGTGATTTTGCAATTTTACAAAAACCACTACAAACCCTTGATCAACTAATGATGTTTACTAACTATGGGCATTTAATTCAACGACCCGTCCATGAAATTGCTGATTTGAAGTGGAAGGAAATGGGTGAACATATCTCACAATCGATTGGCTTAGCGGCTGACGAAGCAATTATTGCAGCATTTGCATTCACGCCAGGCGATCAGGCGGGTTATTTTGTGATTGGCACTGATGATGGCTATATTAAGCAAACGGCTTTTACAGATCTCTTGCCCAGTCGGACATATCGTTCGAAAGCCCAAGATTTTATCAAACTACATGCTAAAGCCCATGTGACAAATGTGAACTGGGTTCCAAGTGATGATGGTTTAGTAGTCTTTAGTGCCAGTTATAAAGGCTATGGATTGAGTTTTGCGTTATCTGAAGTCTCTATATCAGGGGCCAAGGCCAGTGGTGTAAAACTAATGGATCTAAAAGAGGGGGATCATGTTACAAACTTTATACTTTATGACTCGCAAGATAAGCATGCCGCGGTGGCAATTATGACACAACGTGGTGCCTTTAAACGAATGCTATTAAGCGAGGTAGGAATCACTAGCCGAGCACGTCGTGGGGTATTGATTCTACGTGAATTGAAGAAAGAACCACATCGGGTTGTCGCAATGGTTGGTGTTAAACAAAAGATGTTATTGTTAATTCATACTAACCAGCAGCAAGTAATTACATTAAATCCTTACCAACATGCGACAGGGGATCGTTATTCTAATGGTAGTTTTGTGATGGATATCGATGAAGTTGGGCAACCCCAATTTATTCAGTCAACGGTTCATGAAAATCAATAAGTTAACAGAAAAGACAAGTTATCCTAGCGGTAACTTGTCTTTTCTGTTATATATAAATATGAATTTTTCTATAATTGTTATATAACAGAAAGATAAGTTTTGCACAATCTAAGTGACTGTAAATATTAATTTACTAAACAACGTAAAAGCTGATATAACAAACTTCTTTAAGCATTAAAGGTTTATAAATAATCAAAAAGAAAGGGTTTGCATTAATCTTGTGATGTGTTATACTAATTTTGAAAAGTGTGATACAACATATAACTAACGGAGGTAATCCAGATGGCAAAAACCGAGAAGATTAATTTGGCGGACTATTGGGACGGTTTTAACAAGGGCGATTGGCAAGCGGAAATCGATATTCGGGATTTCATTCAAAAAAACTTTACAGCCTATGATGGAGATGAAAGTTTCTTAGCTGGGCCAACTGAAGCAACAACCATATTAAACGATCAGTTAATGGACTTGAAAAAACAAGAACGTGAAGCTGGTGGTGTTTTAGCAGCAGATAATGATAACCCTGCGACAGTTACATCACATGGCCCGGGTTACTTAAACAAGGATCTTGAAAAGATTGTCGGATTGCAAACAGATGCACCGCTTAAACGAGCGTTTATGCCATTTGGTGGGATTCGGATGGCCGAAGATGCCTTGGAAGCATACGGCTTTAAGACTGATCCAGAACAACACAAGATTTTTAACGAATACCGCAAGACACATAATCAAGGTGTTTTTGATGCCTATACACCAGACATGCGTAAAGCACGCCATTACAAAATTATTACAGGTCTTCCAGATGCCTATGCACGTGGTCGGATTATTCCTGACTTACCACGGATTGCAGTCTACGGGATTGATCGGTTAGCCGAAGAAAAAGTCCGTGACTTTAACGGTGTTGGCGACGGTGAAATGACAGACGATGTAATTCGTCTTCGTGAAGAAATCAATGAACAATATCGTGCTTTACAAGATATGAAGAAAATGGCTGCTAGCTATGGCTTTGATATTTCAAGACCTGCTAAGAATGCCCAAGAAGCAATTCAATGGATTTACTTCGGTTACTTAGCCGCTATCAAGACACAAAACGGGGCTGCAATGTCAGTTGGCCGGATTGATACAACGATGGATATCTTTATCCAACGTGATTTAGAGCGGGGCTTAATTACAGAAGCTGAAGCGCAAGAAATGGTTGACCATTTTGTCATGAAGTTACGGATGGTTCGTTTCATTCGGACAGAAGATTATAATTCATTATTCTCAGGTGATCCAATCTGGGCAACGTTATCAATGTGTGGGATTGGTATGGATGGTCGTCATCATGTAACTAAGACCGCCTTCCGTGTCTTGAAGACATTGGAAAATATGGGTGCTGCTCCAGAACCTAATATCACCTTACTTTGGTCAGATCGCTTACCAGAAGGCTTCAAGCGCTATGCAACAGAAGTTTCAATTAAGAGTTCAACGATTCAATACGAAAACGATGACTTAATGCGTAATGAATGGGGTAGTGACTATTATGGGATTGCATGCTGTGTTTCGGCACAACCAATTGCAGACGGCGTTCAATATTTCGGTGCGCGTGCTAACTTGGCTAAGACCATCCTTTACGCAATTAACGGCGGGATCGATGAATTAGGCAAAGCTCAAGTCGGTCCAGCTTATCAACCAGTTACTAGCGAAATTATTGATTATCAAGAGTTTATGAGCAAATATGATAAGATGTTAGATTGGTTGGCTGATGTTTATGTCAATGCTTTGAATACCATCCACTACATGCATGACAAGTATTACTATGAATCAGCACAATTAGCATTGAAGAATAGTCGCCTAGACCGGACCTTTGCAACAGGAATTTCCGGGTTATCACATGCGGTTGATTCAATCTCAGCAATTAAATACGGCCAAGTTAAAGTTATCCGCGATGAAGATGGCATGGCAGTTGATTTTGAAGCGCAAAATCCTGATTATCCGCGTTATGGGAATAATGATGACCGTGCTGATGATATTGCTAAATGGTTAGTAAAGACTTTTTACACGAAGATGAATACGCATCATTTATATCGTGGCTCAAAATTATCAACATCTGTTTTAACAATCACATCAAATGTTGTGTATGGTAAGAATACTGGGACAACACCAAATGGTCGTCAAGCTGGCGAACCATTCTCACCAGGTGCTAACCCAGCATACGGGGCAGAAAAAAATGGCGCATTAGCTTCATTATTGTCGACGGCTAAAATTCCTTACCGTTATGCGACAGATGGAATTTCAAATACTTTCGGCGTAACCCCCAACACATTGGGGCACGATGATGAAGCACGCAAAGATGCTTTGGTTAATATGGTAGATGGTTACATGATCAATCAGGGGATGCATTTGAATATCAATGTCTTTAATAAGCAAACTTTGATGGACGCACAGCAACATCCAGAAGAATATCCAACGTTAACAGTTCGAGTTTCGGGGTATTGTGTGTACTTTTCTGATTTAACCAAGGAACAGCAAGATGACGTTATTGCAAGAACGTTTTTTGATGAAATGTAAATAACTAATGAAAGTAGATAGTGATATCTGCTTTTTGGTAAGACCGTTAATCTAATTTAAAGGTTTTACCAGAAAGTATTGATTTTCTTAAACTAAGAGGTGAAAGTGAAATGACAATTAAATTTACAACCCGTTTATCGACTGAAAATATTGTATCTAAGTCCTCTGAAACAGCTACAACACCAGTTGGTTACGTCCATTCATTTGAAACGTTTGGGTCAGTCGATGGCCCTGGTATTCGATTTGTGGCCTTTTTACAAGGCTGCCGCATGCGTTGTGAATTTTGTCATAATCCAGATACGTGGAATATCGGCAGCGGTGAAGCTTATACTGCAGACGAATTAATTGCCAAGGCGCTTCCGTACAAAGCTTTTTGGGGAAAGGATGGCGGTATTACTTGTAGTGGTGGCGAGTCTTTAATTCAAATTGATTTTTTGATTGATTTATTTAAGAAATGTCAGGCTCAAGGGATAAATACTTGTTTGGATACTTGTGGGCAACCTTTTACGTATAAAGAACCTTTCTTTAGTAAGTTTAAGAAATTGATGAAATATACCGATTTATCGATGGTTGATATTAAACACATTGATTCTGGCGAGCATAAACGGTTGACTGGGTTTTCGAATGAACACATCTTAGAAATGATTGAATATATGTCAAATCATGGTCATCATATGTGGATTCGACATGTTTTGATTCCGGAACGGACTGATTATGATACTTATTTAACCCGTTTGGGCGACTATGTCCAGACCTTAGACAATGTGGATCGTGTTGAAGTGCTACCATATCATACGATGGGAATTGTTAAATACGAAAAAATGGGCATCAAATATCCATTGGCAGGCATTGAACCGCCAACACATGATCGTATTGTGAATGCAGAACGGCTATTGCATACAGCAGACTATCCTAAAAGTAACGCTAACATAAGAAAATTTTAAGTCTTTAATAAGAAAGAGTAGCGAAAGGGTTGCTCTTTTTTTATATCTTTATTATTATAATGATAGGTCTAAACTAAAGAATGGAGATTTGAAAATGAAAACCAGACAAGAAAATATCTTCTCCTCTAAGACATTGACCTATTTCCTGCAGTTAGCAGAAACAATGAATTATACCCAAGCAGCCCAATTGCTTGGTATTACGCAGCCTGCCTTAACTCAACAAATTAAAAAATTAGAACGCACAGTTGGGGCACCTTTATTTTACTCAGTCGGTAAGAAATTACATATTTCTGATGCTGGTCGTACGATGTTGGAAGCCACACATCAGATTTATGACTTATTAAATACAGCTACAGATGAGATTCAAAGTTCAACTAGTGCTACACGTGGGAAGATTAACATTGGTATCTTGGCATCAATGGAAATCAGTGTTATTCAATCTTTCTTAATTCAATACTATAAGCAATTTCCAGATATCGAAGTCAGCATGCATTTATTGACGCGTAAAGAAATTTGGGATCGCCTTGAAAATAACAAAATAGATATCGCCATCATGTATCTGCCGGATGATAGCATCAAAAATTGGAAACCGTATAAGTCACGTAAAATTGCGGATGAACGACTCCTTTTCATCAGTCAAGATCCTGCTTTAAAGACGCGTAAAAAAATTCGCTTTAAAGATACCTTAGATAATAAGTGGGTTACTTATCCAGATGAATATTATTTGAACCAATTCATTAACGAGGCGTACAAGAATCAGTTAGTTGACCACCCAGTAAGTGCAGCGCAATTTACATCACCGTTTGAAATTATTCGCTTTGCCGAAGCAACGGGATTGAATACTGCATTACCAAAAAGCTTCTATGAAGCCCATAATTTGGGTCTCAAGGGCAATGCAGTTCAATTTGATCCAGCGATTCAATTTGAACTAGCGTTTGTTTTTCGTAATGAAAAAGAAAACATTCCACGAATTGATAGCTTTTTCCGAGAATTTGATCATTACTTAGAAGAAAAAGATTATTTAACGCGGATTAGAGAACAAAACCGGAAAATTATCTAGTATTTCTGGTATAATTAGGCTGTTAATTCTAAAAGGGAAGGTCTGTATAACTATGAGTAAAGAATTAGTATTCGGTCACCAAAATCCAGATACAGACGCAATTGTTGCGGCAATGGCGTTTGCTTATCTTCAACGACAACTAGGTAATGACGTTGAGGCTGTTGCACTAGGCGAACCAAATGAAGAAACGAGCTTTGCATTGCGTCATTTTGCGGCAACGACACCGCGGATTATCAAAAAAGCGGGTAGTGAAGTTGACAGTGTTATGTTAGTCGACCATAACGAAAGCCAGCAAAGTGTTGCTGATATCAAAGATTTAACGGTCACCCATGTGGTTGATCATCACCGGATTGCTAATTTTGAAACAGTTAGTCCATTATTCTATCGTGCTGAACCAGTCGGTTGTACTAGCACAATTTTGTTATCAATATTTAACGAAAACAAAATTGAAATTCCTGCTCAATTAGCGGGGTTAATGATGAGTGCCATCATTTCAGATACATTGTTGATGAAATCACCGACAACGACTGAAAAAGATCGGATTGCCATTAAGACATTAGCTGAAATTGCTGATATCGATTTCGAATCATATGGGCTTGAAATGTTAAAGGCTGGTACTAATTTGGATGATAAGAGCGAAGCCGAATTAATCGAAGCTGATGCTAAAACATTCGATATGGCTGGCAAAAAAGTACGTATCGATCAAGTTAATACAGTTGATATTGAAGCTGTCTTTGAACGTCAAGCGGCCTTTGAAACTGCGATTAAAGCTGATAATCAAGCTAATGGTTACGACCTATTTGTCTTATTAGTGACAGATATCCTCAATAGTAACTCAGAAGCACTGGTCATTGGCGAACCAGTTGAAGCCTTTGAAAAAGCTTTCAATGTTAAATTAAATCAACATCGTGCACAATTGAGTGGCGTTGTTTCACGTAAAAAACAAGTGGTACCACAATTAACAGCAGCGTTTTAATGAAGCCTCATGCTAGAGTCCTTAGGGGCTCTTTTTTTTACTTTCACAAATGATAATCATTCTAATCTAGAGATAGACGTGTTATACTTGGAAGGAATTCATCAGGAGGAGGCTCAGTGATAATGAAGAAGCATATCATTAAATTCATATTAACTATCAGCGTTGGGATTGCTGCGCTGTGCTTAGCATTTCTAATGCAAAAGCCACTGTGGGCACAGATCTTAGTCAGTATTGTGGGAAGTTTAGTAGCACTATCAATGTTTATCGAGATGGTTAAAACGCTAAAATCAGGTCAATATGGGGTTGATCTGTTGGCAATTACCGCCATCATTGCAACGTTAGCAGTTGGTGAATATTGGGCAGCCATAATGGTCCTCGTGATGTTAACCGGTGGTGATTCATTGGAAGACTATGCAACGCATAAAGCTAGCCGGGAATTAAAATCCTTACTTAATAACTCACCACAAACAGCACACCGTCTGGTTAATAAAACAGTTGAAGATGTCGCAGTTGATGCGCTACTGGTAGGTGATCGGGTGGTTGTTAACCCTGGCGAACTTGTGCCAGTTGATGGACATATTATTGCCGGTTGTGCTTTATTTGATGAGTCATCATTAACTGGCGAGGCACGTCCTGTTGCAAAGACAGTGCATGATGAGCTCATGTCAGGTTCGGTTAATGGGGATAACTCGATTACAATGCAGGTCGATCAACGCGCTGTTGATAGCCAGTATCAAGCAATTGTACGATTAGTAGAGACTTCCACGGCACAACCGGCACATTTTGTACGATTGGCTGATCGATATGCTGTTCCATTTACATTAGTAGCGTATCTAATTGCTGGGATTGCATGGTGGTGTTCTAAAGACCCAGTCCGGTTTGCTGAAGTACTTGTAGTTGCTTCACCGTGTCCACTGATCCTAGCAGCGCCAATTGCTCTAATTTCAGGAATGAGTCGTGCCAGTCGAAATGGGATAATTGTGAAGACGGGAACGACCATTGAAAAACTTGCGTTAGCAAAATCGGTGGCGTTTGATAAAACCGGCACAATTACCAATGGGCAATTATCAGTTGATCAAGTGCTACCAGTGTCAGGGATTGAACCAACCTGGTTGTTACAACTGGCAGCCAGTGCTGAACAACAATCATCACACATTTTGGCTAGATCGCTTGTTAAGGCTAGTGAAGTAGAAGCCTTACAATCAATTGAAACGCTTAAAGAAGTTACTGGTGCTGGTGTGATTGCAACTTTGACATCTGGACAAACGGTTCGTGTTGGTCAGTACCAATTTGTAACTACGCAAACTAACCAAATTATTCAAGAGCAAACTGCCGTTTATGTATCGATTGATGGGCGATATGCTGGACAGATTACCTTTATGGATCATTTACGGTCAGAAGCACCTACAACCATGGAAAAGCTCCATCAGCTTGGAATTACAAACCTAATGATGCTCACAGGCGACCAGGCTACAACTGCAGCTCAGATTGCTAAGCAAGTTGGGATTGATGAGGTGCATGCGGGGTGTTTACCAGTCGACAAGATTTATTTAATTGAAAAAATACCATTAGCACAGCGGCCAGTTATAATGGTCGGAGATGGGGTCAATGATGCGCCGTCACTTGCCAGTGCTGACGTTGGAATCGCAATGGGAGCACATGGTGCAACTGCGGCCAGTGAATCGGCAGATGTGGTTATCTTAAAAGATGATTTAGACCGAGTTAGTCGGGCGGTTTTAATTGCCCGTGATACGATGCGAATAGCCCAACAGGCTGTTTTAATTGGTATTGCGATTTGTATTGGCCTAATGTTAATTGCTAGTACTGGGATTATGCCAGCGTTAGTTGGGGCATTATTTCAGGAAGTTGTAGATACAATTTCGATTCTTTATGCACTCCGCGCACGCGCGGACCATTAAATAACAAAAAAGCGCCGCAATCATACTTCATCAGAGTGTGATTACGGCGCTTTTTTGCTATTTTTCAGGTTGAATATTTAAAGCCATGTCTTTTGGTAAGTATAATTTGGGAACCATGGCTAAACCAATACATAGTACTGCGCCAGTAAGTATAAAACTAGTGAGAAAGCTACCACCATTGACAGCAAGGGAATAAAGCCATGCATTCATGCCCTTGGGAGCGTATGAACCCCAATAAACGGCGCCGGCTAGAAAGTGACAGAAATATTTCGTAAAGGTGCCAATCAAACCTGCGATCCAGAGTAAAATAATAGTTTTAACCCGTGTGTGATGTTGAATACTAGTTTGTAAGTGATGTTGTAAAATACCGGCTAAACCAACAACCATAAAGGCAATAGTAAACTCCAACAGTCCTTGCCAGACGTTTAGAACACTCCCATTTCCTAATCCACGGAGAATTAAGTCTAATATACCCCAGATGAGACCGGAAACCATCCCAGGAAATGCGCCGCGGCGTAAACTGTAAATTACGAGCGGAATAATACCAAAAGAAACCTCGATTGCTGAAGGACCTACTGTGTGCGGGATATACTCAAGCGCCATGGCAAACGCTGCAATGATCGCCCCTTCAATTTGAATCAATAATCGCTGATGTTGCATAAAAATAACCCCTTTTCTTGTTCAACCAACACAAAAAAGGAGTTGTTATTTCAACTCCATCACAATTCCTACGCTTGTCTTAACAAACAGGTTCGAAGGGTCTGATTAAAATCACTCTCAGCCAATGGCTCCCCTTTGCGATGGTTAACATTTAATTTTAGTAACGCTTTCATTATAACCAATATCTTTAAGAAGTCAAGCAAACAAATTTGTGTGTAACCGGGCTGAATTAATAAAATATGTATTATTCAAGCTGGTCCATCGCAGATCGCTGTTCGTCGGCTATTACATGGGTATATAGATGGGTCGCCTGTGTCGTTGTTTGTCCTAGTTGGGTGGCGACAATTGTTTCACTATGGGTGGCTGCCATTAAATCGGTAGCTAATGTATGCCGAAATTTATGAGGTGTCAATCGTATGCCAAAAGCTTCAGAATACTTAGCGACTAATTTTTCAATCGCGTAGTTGCTCATGCGTTTAGCAATTCCGCGGTAACGGCTGACAAAGAGTGCTTGTTCATCGTCTGATTTTAAATAACGATTTTTTCGAATTTGACAGTAATCAGTTAAAAAAGGTCGTCCCCAAGGGGCAATAGGGACGGTATCCTGTTGACCGCCTTTACGAATAACGGAAATTGTAAGCTGATCGAGATTTAAATCGGTGATATTTGCTTGCGTGAGTTCGGACAAACGAACGCCAGTTGTTAGTGCTAAAACACAAATTGCGATGTCACGTTCGCGATTTTGTTTATACGATGATAATTGGCGCTTAGAAAGTAAGTTAGGGTAGTCATTTTGCATGAAGGTGATGAAGTCATGTTTCTTTGTTCCAGTTAGCAATTGGTGACTGATCCGGCGTGAGCGGGTGGCCATCGTTTCCGAGGCTTTTAAGAGCTTCACTTTTTTCATCACATTTCGATAAAAGAAGGGCTCACCATTAGCCTGCTCAGCTTCAATCGTTAAGAAGTACCACAGTGCATTTAATGCGTTAATCGAGCGATTAACGGCCTGAAAAGAGAGTTTATGGTTATTTTGTTTACGTTTATTCATTAAAAAGATTTTGTAAAGTTCGATATCTTCGAGTTTCATCTGTTCAAGGGCGACTAAAGGGACTTGGTCGATAGTAGGGACGTGCACAATTTGCTGATCAACTAACCAGGTAAAAAAGCGATCATATTCTTGTAAATACTGATAGAGTGTTGCAGAAGAGTAAGCGTTTGCCTGGCGGTTAATATAGAATTTGCGAATGTAGCCGGGTAAGTTAACAAGTTTTTTTTCACATAATTCTAAATATCGTTGCTGATCCATTTATGAAGGCTCCTTTAATTAATCTTTTCTGAATAGTTTAACAAAGATAAACAATAAATACCATAAGTGTTGTTAAAATTATGGTTTTAACAACACTTATCACGGTGAACCGCGCCAATTTAGCTTCTAATACAGGGTTGATTATTGGATAAATGTTTGTATATCCATTGATGTATCAGTGTTTATGGACTGTTTAATTCTGTTGTGATGTGTATTCAACCTGGTTTTATCGGAAATCCATTAAGTTTAATCGTTTAAAATCAGGCTTTAAAAGTATTACAAGTTTATTATTGTCTGACTTGGATTTAGTTAATGTGGACCGAAATGAAGCGTTGCTTAGCAAATTGTACAGTTATATAGTATTGTAACTGGTTAGTTAAAGTAACCGTCATTAAAGCGACCAAGTTAAAAGTGCTTAAAAAGACAGCTTGGCTTAGATTATCGAAATTATACGAAATGGCATATCTTCGTATAATATATATTATGTAAACTAGAATCTATTTAAAAATAGCTCTACTCTATTATGGGACCCATTGACCATTAAAAACCGATCAAGATATTCGACCGGTTTTTTAGTTAGTTATTTAGTATGATAAAAAATACCAAACGCATTTAAACCAACATGACTCATAATGACTGGACTAGGCAAAGCAATGTTGGATGGGACACGCGGATGGTCTTGTTGAAAGCTCTTTTGAATTTTATTAATTGAATCTGGTGCTAAGCCAACATGTGAAATATCAATCTCAATGATGTTTTGGTCAGTAATATTGGTTTTAATTTGTTCGATTTCCTTAACAAATGTTTTGTTGCCACGACCTTTAGCGATAATTTCTAATTGTGTATCGGTGAGACGAGCGACAACCTTTAGTTTAATCAATTTCGTTAATAAGCCAGTAAGACGGCTAATACGGCCACCTCGTTGTAGTGCATCTAGCGAATCCAGAAAAATATAGGTTTCCGAATGTTGTCGAATATCTGCCAAATGCGCTAAAATGACGTCTAGTGGTTGACCAGCTGCGGCATCTGCTGCGGCTGCGGTAACTTGATAGGCTAAACTACGATCAATCGCCTTACTATCAAGGACATGGACATCACTGGTTGATTGCTGTGCTGCTATATGAGCTCCCTCCACTGTACCACTTAATAATCCTGTACAGTGAATTGACAGGAGTGTACTGCCGTCAGCACCAAGTTCGTCATAAAGTGTGACTAAACTACCAACAGTCGGTTGGCTAGTTGTTGGAAATTCGTCACGGGCACTTACTAAACGCTCTAAAAATTCTGATCGAGTGATGGTTTGGCCATCGATGAAGGATTGACTACCGTGTTGAATCATTAAAGGTGCTATGTGAATTTTGTATTGTGCTATTTCGGTTGGTGTCAATGAAATAGATGAGTCGGTTATAATTTTAATCGCCATAAACTTGAACGCTCCTTTAAGTTAAATGTTTAGGTAAATTGAAAAAAACATTAAGGTGGTCCCGAGCATCACCAAAAAATGCCAGATTAAATGTAGACCGGGAATCTTAGGAAAACTGTAAATTAATGCACCGATAGTAAAAACGACGCCCCCGCTGACTAATAGCCAAAATCCAAGTGGTGTTAAACGTACATAGAGTGTTTTACCGGTGAATAAGCATAACCAACCCATAACAACATAAATCGTTGTCTCGAGTTTTTGGTAACGGCCATGGCTCAGGATATGAGTAACAATTCCGGCAATTGCAAGGATCCAAATTGCAATTAATAGACTAATCCCGGCGGTGTGTCCAATGAAAATTAAGCAGTATGGTGTATAGGTCCCTGCAATCAGTAAGAAAATGTTGCTATGATCAAGGATTTGAAAGACCCGTTTAGCGGGAGTAAAGGCTAAACAATGAAATAAAGTTGAAGCAAGATATAACAGTAGTAATGTCCCTCCATAGACGGCTAAACTAATGACAGCGACCGAGGATAACGCTTTTTGGCTACTTTTGGTGAGCAGCATGATAACTAGTATTAAACTACCTAAGAACCCAATCCCATGGGTCACGGCATTCCAAATTTCATAAATTAAGCTTTGGTGGCGTTTTGTAGATAATTGCATCATCTTCGCTCCTTTTTTCTATTTGCTGAGTATTATAACGTCAATGTAGATTGTAAGTCAATAAATAATAGAATTGAATTCTATATAAGTGACAAATAGACGTTCTTATGGCATAATAAGATTATTATCAACAGATTGGTGGCGTTATTGAGAATGCAATCACGAGAATTTGAGGAATGGTTAGCTGAGTTTCAGCAGCTACGGCTACCATTATGGTCAGAATTTCCAGATTTAGAACTCTACATGGATCAGGTTATCAGTGAGATAAATCAATGGTTGAATCCCCTGTTAGATGTTAAAATTACCAAAACAATGATTAATAGCTATGTCAAAATGGCGATCATTGAACGACCGGATAAGAAACGTTACCGGCGTGATCATTTGGCTGAATTGATTGTTGTTAGTATTATGAAACTTGTATTCCCGTTGGAAGTTATTAAACAAGGCATTTCACAGGCATTAGCCAATGAGGTAGCCAGCCGTGCTTATGATCAGTTTGTCGCGTTATTTAATACCGAAATTGCTAATATTAATGCTCAACTGACGGTTAATGAATTTAATTTAAAAGAAGAACCGCTGCATATTGTACAAAAAGTCGCCGTTAAATCTGTGATTTATAAACTAATTGGGACTAAATTAGTCACTTTAGAAGACTCGGATTCCATCTGATAATTCAAAAAAACCTGTCGAGAAATTCGACAGGTTTTTAATTATACTTTATCAAAATCTTTAATCCAAGCAAGCGCAATTGCTTTTTCACCAAGATGGGTCCCAATTACTGGACCAAAGTAGCTAATATCAATTGGTAAGTCTGGATAATTAGCTTGGAGTTTGTCCCGCCAAGCAACTGCAGCAGGTTCATCGTTAGCGTGAATAATCAACGCGCGCAATGGGTAATCAACTTGCTGGGCTGCTTCTGCGAAAATTTGTTCAGCACGCGCATAAGCTTTTTTCAATGAACGAACTTTCTCGAAAGCTGTAATTTTATTAGTCTCAGCATCGAAAGTCAGTAACGGTTTAATTTTAAGCATACTACCGATAAAAGCAGACGCATTTGATAGCCGACCGCCGCGCACTAAGTTCTGTAAATCATTTACGATAAAACATTCATCAATGGTATTCCGTAAATTATCAAGCCGGGCAATAATTTGCGCCACAGTCATCTCCGGATTTTTAGCCATTTTAGCTGCCTCCATAGCGAGATAACCCATTAACATTACGGTAATTCCTGAGTCGTATGGCACCACTTGAATATTGTCAATTGTGCTAGCTGCATTTTTTAACGTGGTAACAAACCCTGAAATCGTGCTAGCAAGATGGATACTGATGACGGCATCGTATCCTTCATTGCCAAGGTTTTCGTATAGTTTTAGCATTTCACCAAGTGGTGGTTGTGAAGTGCTAGGAAATGTTTCAGATGTTTTTAACTTTTGATAAAACTCTTCAGTGGTTATATCAACACCCTCATCGTAGACCTGGCCATCAAGGATAACCGGGATTGGGACAACAAAGAGATGATGGTCTTTCACTTGCTGTTCCGTGAGATATGCGGTACTATCAGTGACTACAGCAATTTTCATGGTGACACCTACTTTTTTATTATTCGGTAATAACTATATCATAAATAATCAGTTTATTCCCTAAAAATATCGTTTTTCCTAAAAATGTATAGGGCATCTTATTTTTATAATCGGTGAAAGCTTTGGTAGTAGTAATTTAATAAGATTTTTAAAAATTGCTGTTCTTCAGCGCTCCAGTTTTGCTGGATTCGATTTTCCAGATTGATTTGTAATTATTGTAAGGTGTTTAAAACGGTTTGGCCAGCCGCGTTTAATACATAAAGATGCTGCTCAGCCCCTTTCATTTTTTAGTAGCCCTTCTTGGGCCATTGTGTTCAACTGACGGCTTAAAGTTGAGGCATCTAGTTTAGTGAGTGTAATTAGTTTTGCGTGTGAAATTCTTTGTTGTTGGGGCTCGCTAACCAATAAAATATTGATCTGAGCTACTTTTAAATTCAGTTGGTGGGCCCAACTTTTCTTTTGTTCCTAAAACATTAAATTCAGTTGATTAAACGTTGCTAGAGTTGACCACATGCGAAAGCCCCCTGTTTAATTGTATAATACAATCATCAAATTGGCGCGAGTAACGCGAGTAAACTGTTAAATGTTTTGAGCTTCATATCTAAAACAGTTACAATGAGAAAGATAATTCAATTATAGAGAGTGTGAATAATAATGACTTTTGATGGTTTAATGACCCATGCTGTTGTAAGCGAACTAAATACGACATTAGCAGACGGTAAAATTACAAAAATCCAACAACCCTACCCCAATGAAGTTATTTTGACAATTCGGGCTAATCGTAAAACCTACCCCCTGCTTCTATCAGCGCACCCGTCGTATGCACGGGTTCAAGTGACCCACGTACCATACGCTAACCCTGCGACGCCACCAAACTTTGCCATGTCTTTGCGTAAATATTTAGATGGCGCAATTTTAGAAAAAATTGAACAAGTTGAAAGTGATCGTATTTTAAAATTTACATTTAAATCACGTAATGAACTAGGTGATTTACAACAATTATGCTTAATCGTTGAATTGATGGGACGGCATAGTAATGTTATTTTAGTTAACCAAGAGACTAATAAAATTTTAGATTTAATTCGCCATGTCGGTGTCGCGCAAAATCGATATCGTTTCTTGATGCCTGGCGCAGATTATGTTAATCCACCAGCAGCATCCGGTATTGATGGCTTTACGAGTGATTTAAAGACGCTTGATTGGTTGAGTTATTATAGTGAATCTGCTGAGATGCAAGTGAAATGGTTGCAACAACAATTTCAGGGAATGAGTCGTGAAAGTGCGATTGAACTGCAAACACGGTTAATCGATCATGATCACTATTTAACGATTGTGACCCATTTTTTTGAGCAATTTGATCAGGTTAATCCGACACTGACGATTAGTGACAAGAAATCATGGTTCACAGCCTTTGTTTATCAGAGCCTAGCAGGTACACTGAGCCATTTTGATACATTAAGTGAACTGTTAGACCAGTACTATTTGCATAAGGCACAGCGCGACCGTGTGCGGCAACAAGGTGGTGCACTAATCCATTTTATTCGTAACGAGATTCAAAAAGATGAAAAGAAATTAAAGAAACTTCAGAAGACGTTAAAAGCGGCCGATAGTGCTGATGATTATCGTATTCGGGGAGAAATTTTGACGACGTATCTTCGCGAAGTGGAACGTGGGATGACTGAGGTCACCTTACCTAATTTCTATGCCGATAATCAACCCCTTAAAATTACTTTGTCAAACCAGATTAGTCCTTCAAAAAATGCGCAGAAATATTTCGCAAAATATCAAAAATTACGTAATTCGATTGCCTATGTGAATGATCAACTTGCGAAAACAGAAGCGGAACTCACCTATTTTAAGACAATTATGGCCCAAATTGAAATTGCGGCGCCTAAAGACTTGGAAGATATCAAGGCTGAATTACAGGCTGAAGGTTATTTAAAAGTTAAAAAAAACGGTGCTAAAAAGCAAAAGCGCTATAAGGTTAGTGAGCCTGAAGTTTTTTATGCAACCGATGGGACACGAATCTTTGTTGGTAAAAATAATTATCAAAATGACCAGTTAACTTTGAAAAAAGCGCATAAAACTGATATTTGGTTACATGTCAAGCATATTCCAGGATCACATGTCATTATTGACAGTGCCGATCCATCTGCAGAAACGATTCAAGAAGCGGGCAACTTGGCGGCGTATTTCTCTAAAGCGCGGTTGTCAGCTGCCGTACCAGTTGACTACATTCAGGTCAAAAAGATTAAAAAGCCAAATGGTGCTAAACCGGGGTTTGTCGTCTACGAAGGCCAGCAAACCCTGTATACAACACCAGACGAACAACTCGTTCAAAGATTACGAAAAAAACCAACGCTCGCTTAATTACTGGATGAAAATAATTACTTAAATAACCCCCACGATTGACTTAAATACCAATGTAATAATCCCTTTATGGTTGTCAGATGAAATAATATAATTTCATTTGATAATT
>NZ_AYZB01000036.1 GCF_001436415.1 Latilactobacillus graminis DSM 20719 | reverse complement strand
TACTACGGTTACTATACGAACCAATCATTAATGACAGAATGGTTAACGCAAAATATGCTCTGGGAAGAACAAGGAAATGTTCTTACTTCTGCGGTTACACCAGGTAACTATGCTAGCTTCAAAGCAAATGTTATGGCTCAGGTAAATAGGTTCTATGAGAGACCTTCATTTGACGCACAGGCCATTACTTTATATTTGAATAAACCAGTAACTATTACAGATTCAAAGGGCACATTCAGTAACTATAAAGACGGTGCCACTATTAATTCTGCTGGAGTACAGGTTCGAAAATCAGGTAATAATGTTACTCTGACAGCAACAAGAGATTCTAAAGATGGTCAAGTAAGTTTCGACTATAATATTCCAGACTCATATCGTGGTGCACCAATGATTTATACGAAACCTGGTGTGCAAGGTGTTATGGTTGGTCGTGTAAGTGATCCAACAAGCACATATTTGAGTGTTCATGTTATTAAGCAAGGACGCGTGCGTTTGCACAAATCTGATGTTGAAACAGGCAACACACCACA
>NZ_AYZB01000035.1:131908-301205 GCF_001436415.1 Latilactobacillus graminis DSM 20719 | reverse complement strand
TTGAATTCATTCATTACTTCGAGCAAAGCGGTCATTCCGTATGTGTTATTGTCAAAGTATTTTAAAGGCGATTGCATTGATTCAGGCACGATTGAAAAGGCCGCAAAGTGAATTACACCGCTTACTTTTTCTTGTTGGAAAACACTACGCATGAAATCCTTATCACGAATATCACCTTGATAAAAGCGTGCCTGTGCGTTGATCGCAGCTTGGTGACCAGTCACTAAGCTATCAACAACAGCAACATCTGTGCCGCTTTGAATTAATTGATCAACAGTGTGTGAGCCAATATAACCCGCACCACCTAATACTAAAACTGTCATGGTTAGTTCCCCCTATGTAATAACCTTGTATTTCAATTAACAGTATATCATTTGGACCAATAAACAAAAGTCCTGATTGGATTTTAAACGAAATATTATAATTTTTGCTATAATGGGTAAGTTAATGATTTGGAAGTAGTGAGGGATAAATGTGGAAGCACAATATAAATGGCAATTAAAGGCAACACCAACCGATCAAGACTTACAAGCAATAATGGCGGTTGAATCCCTGCCTAAAGCAGCGGCACAGTTATTGTGGCAACGCGGAATAAAAACACCAGCGGCAATCAATGCTTTTATGCATCCGAATGTCGGACAATTGCATGATCCATATGCGCTGCATGATATGCAAACGGCTGTTGATCGGATTCAAGCAGCAGTCATGAATGGTGAGAAAATCACTATTTATGGCGATTATGACGCAGATGGAATTACGAGCACTGCACTGATGCAAGAAACACTGGAAAGTTTAGGTGCAGAGGTGGCAGTCTATGTCCCTAATCGTTTTAGAGACGGCTATGGTCCTAATTTAGATGTCTATAAACAACTGGTTGAAAATGGCACTCAGTTGATTGTAACGGTTGATAATGGGGTGAGTGGAGTAGAGCCAATCGCTTATGCGCAAGAACATGGGGTTGATGTTGTTGTGACCGACCATCATGAGCTTCCCAGTGAATTACCCGGTGCAACGGCGATTGTCCATCCGCGGCATCCAGAAGGGCAATATCCGTTTGGTGATTTATGTGGGGTTGGCGTAGCCTTTAAAGTTGCAACAGCATTATTAGAAGAAGTGCCTTATGAAAGTTTGGACTTAGTTGCAATTGGGACGGTTTGTGATTTAGTTTCATTAACTGATGAAAACCGAGTTTTAGTTAGCTTGGGCTTACAGCAATTACAAAATACAAGTCGACCGGGTTTGGTAGCCTTGTGTCATTCAGCTGGGATTGAGCAAGCTGAACTTGATGCAACTTCAATTGGTTTTAGCATCGGACCACGGCTAAATGCCATTGGACGCTTAGGCGATGCAAATTTAGGCGTCAATTTACTAACGACTTTTGATGAAGAACAAGCAGTCGAACAGGCGCAATTTATTGAACAACAAAATAAAAAACGTCAAGAATTGGTACAAGCGATTAGTACCACTGCGCTTGAAATGGCCCAATCATTAGAAAATCAGGCAAGCTCAACTCTTGTATTGGCACATGAAGGCTGGCATGAAGGTGTATTGGGAATTGTGGCCAGTCGGATTGTCGAGCAAACTGGCAAACCCACGTTAGTATTAACGATTGATCCAGCAACCGGACAGGCCAAAGGATCAGGCCGTAGTGTTGAAGCATACCACCTTTTTAAAGCGCTTGATGAACAACGCGCACTGTTGACACATTTTGGGGGGCATCATATGGCAGTTGGTCTAACACTACCTACGGATCAATTAGGGGCTTTACAAGCTGCCATGAATGCTTACGCAAATGAACATCAAATTGATTTAACGACGAAACTAACAATGGCGATTGATTTGCAGCTTGGGTTATCTGATGTGACGCCAGAGGTCTATCAAGCTGTCAGTCAATTAGCACCATATGGGACGGATAATCCGGAACCACTAATTGAAATCAATGTGCCAACAGTGGCCAATTTGAAACAAATTGGTGCTGATCAAAAGCATCTGAAGTTTACGGCGGTAGACCAAGACGTACAATTGGCGGTACTAGCTTTTAATCGTGGCGCTTTGTATGATGATTTGCAAACAGTTGAACAGCTAAAGTTAGTCGGTCAATTAAGTGAGAATACTTGGCGCGGACAAACAACGTTGCAATTGATGCTCAAAGACTTGCAAACTAGTGGTCGCGTGTTAATCGATCAGCGCAGTAATCGGCTGACGCAACAATCATTTGTGGCCAGAGGGACCTACGTTTTTTTTGATGAAAAGAATTTAGCGCAGTTGCATAATTATGTGCCGACAGGTTGTCAAGCTATTTTAGCCACAGATGTTGACCAGCAAACAGCGCTAATTGTGGTTGATGAACCAGCCGATTTAACTGAGTTTGAAACCTTTTATCGGCAACAACAAGCTGATAAAATTAGCTTTATTTTCTATAGTAAACATTCAGCTTATCTGGAAGGGATTCCGGATAAGCAACAGTTTGCGCAATGCTTAATTTATTTGCGCCAACATGCGTACATTGAAAAAAAACGGCTTGATGAGCTAGCGATTTATCTAAAAATTAAATTGCCACTATTAATTTTTATGTTGCAGGTGTTTTTTGACCTAGGATTTGTTAAAATAGATCGTGGTCTCATTTCGGCCGTGAAACAACCGGAAAAGCATCCACTTGAGAGTGCAGCGAGTTATCAACAACGATTAGCTAAAATTGAAATGGAAAAGCAGCTTGTTTACTCAACCTTCGCGGAGATGAAAGACTGGCTGGTAGGACTCAATCAGTAGCAAACCGTTGAAAGAGTTAAGGAGCGAATTAAAATGACAATCAATTTTAAAGATTATGTTGCAAGTGTATCTGATTTTCCTGAAAAAGGGGTTACATTTCGGGATATCTCACCTTTGATGACTAATGGTGAAGCGTACGCAGCAGCAACCGATAAGATCGTCGAATATGCACAAAGTAAAGGGGTTGAAATGATTGTTGGCCCGGAAGCCCGTGGGTTTATCGTTGGCTGCCCGGTAGCTTACAAATTAGGGGTTGGCTTTGCACCCGCCCGTAAAAAAGGTAAGTTACCCCGTGAAACGGTTTCAGCTAATTATGACTTGGAATATGGTGAATCGACCTTATACATGCATAAAGATGCAGTTAAACCAGGTCAAAAAGTCTTAGTTACTGATGATTTGTTGGCTACAGGTGGAACTATAGCGGCCACCATCAAAATGGTTGAAGAACTAGGTGGGATTGTTGTTGGGACAGCGTTCTTAATTGAATTAAGTGCGTTAAATGGCCGTCAAAAAATTCAAAACTATGATATTTTTAAATTAATGGAATACTAAAATCAATATTTATAGAGCATTGAGTCGTTGGAATTACTGGGATGTGTATACCCGCGTTAAATATAATCGCCAAAAAAAGGTCTGCCGCTATGGCAGACCTTTTTTTTGGCGATTACATCCGGTCGCGGTATAAGCCGACAACCTTACCTAGAATACTAACCTCATTCAAAATAATTGGGGCAAATGTGTCATTTTCAGGTTGCAGACGATAGTGATCCGGTTCTTTAAAAAATCGTTTACACGTTGCTTCATCTTCAGCAGTCATTGCAATAACAATATCGCCGTTATCAGCAGTAGTTTGTTTGCGAACGATAACCTCATCACCGTCTAAAATGCCAGCGTTAATCATACTTTCACCACGAATCGTCAGCATGAATAAATCCTGTTCAGTTTGAAGACTGGGGGGGATTGGGAAGTAGTCAGTGGCTTCTTCGACCGCCAGAATTGGTACTCCAGCTGTGACGACCCCTAATACGGGAATTTTCTTTTGAGAGACCCCGATTGCCGATAAGCCAGCGGCAGTTAATTCAATTGCACGGGGTTTAGTTGGATCTTTTTGTAAAAATCCTTTTTTCTCAAGGCGTGCTAAATGGCCATGAACGGTGGAAGTCGAGGATAAATTAACGGCTTCGCAGATTTCACGAACTGTTGGTGGATAACCTTTATCTTGAACACGGTCATGGATAAAACGTAAGACCTCTAGTTGTTTGGATTCTGTTCTTGTCATAAGAGCACCTCATTTGTTCTAATAATGTTATGGTAGCATACCTATAGTGGGATTTCAAACAAGTGTTCGTGCTTTTTGACATATTAAAGCTTTTAGTTCAAAATAGTTAGATAGTTTGGATTGGAGGGTAATAAGGTGGCAATGGATCAAAAACGATTAGACCGAATTAATGAATTAGCACACAAAGCAAAAGCTGAAGGACTGACTGATGCTGAAACAGCAGAACGTCAAACACTGCGCGATGCCTATTTAAAGGATTTCCGTGAAAGTTTCCGTTCACAAGTTGAGATGCTACAAGTGTACGACAAAGAAGGTAAGGAAGTTACACCTGAAAAAGTGAAAGATATCCAACGGGAAAAAGGCTTGCGTGACGATTAATCTAAGAATTCTGCTTTCTTTTTTAGGTAATTATGTGTAAACTACTAAGTGAACTGAATTAGGAAGGGGTGCATAAGACATGGGATTAAGCATTTTATTATTTTTCATTGGCGCAATCTTAGGTGCAGTCGCTGGTTTCTTTGGCGCACGAGCTTACATGAAGAAGTATTTTCAAGACAATCCACCAGTTAACGAAGATATGTTGAAAGCAATGATGATGCAAATGGGCCAAAAGCCATCTGAAAAGAAATTAAATCAGATGATGAGCTCAATGAAAGCACAACAAAAGCGTAGCAACAAAAAGTAAATAATTAGACGTTTCTAGAGGGTTTCTAACAAGCAATTGGTTTGTTGAAACCCTTTTTTGATGTTGAAATTAAGCTATCAAAATTATTAATTTATGGAAAGATAAATGTTTGTTCCACATAGGCAAGATTGCTATAATGATAGTTATCGAATTTTAGAGGACAGGAGTATAGCATGGGAATTTTTAAAAAATTAGGATGGTATTTTAAACAAGAATATCGGCGCTATCTATTAGGAGTAACTTTTTTAATTCTAGTGGCAATCGTTCAAATTGTACCACCAAAAGTCATTGGGACTTTAGTTGACTTAATGGATACTAAACAATTGACAGCTACCAAATTAGTGATGTGGTTGATCATCTTACTAGCTGCCGCGATTTTGCAATATGTCTTCCGATATGGTTGGCGGACACGTATTTGGGGTGGCGCTGCTAAATTAGAACGGACATTACGGAGCCGATTATTCTGGCATTTCATGAAGATGGATACGACGTTCTTTCAAAAACATCGGACTGGAGACTTAATGGCCCATGCGACAAATGATTTAACGGCGATTCAACAGGTGGCCGGAGCTGGTATTTTAACGTTTGCCGATTCCATTATCACGGGTGGGACGACAATTATCGCAATGGTTATCTTTGTCGATTGGCGCCTGACATTGATGGCGCTGATTCCAATGCCATTATTGGCAGTTGTCTCCCGTCGTTTAGGGGCACATTTGCACACTGCTTTCGGGCAATCACAGGCAGCCTTTTCACGGTTGAACGATAAGACACAAGAGAGTGTTTCAGGTATTAAGGTGTTAAAAACTTTCGGGCAAGAAGCGGCCGATATTGATGACTTTAATGTAATTGTCACTAAAACGGTGAAGATTAACAAACGCGTTAACCTTATCGATGGGTTATTCGATCCATCAATCAGTCTGATTATTGGCTTAACTTACATCGTAACGATTATCTATGGTGGTACATTAGTCATGAATCATAGTATTTCAATCGGTCAATTGATTTCGTTTATCAGCTATATTGCAGCTCTTGTTTGGCCGATGTTTGCGATTGGTCGTTTATTTAATGTCTTAGAGCGAGGCAATGCTAGTTATGATCGGGTTGAAGAACTTTTACAGGAAACAAGTACGATTATCGAAACACCGGATGCACTGCAAATACCGGCAACTGGTGACATTAATTATGCAATCCAGAAATTTACTTATCCAGGTGATCAGCAACCAACATTAGCTAACGTGTCCTTTACCTTACAACAGGGCAAAACATTAGGAATCGTTGGTAAAGTTGGTTCTGGTAAGACGACGTTGATTAAATTATTATTACGCGAATATGACCAATATCAAGGGAAAATCGAAATCAATAGACATGATATTCGGGATTATTCATTAGATGCATTACTCGATAGCATCGGTTATGTTCCCCAAGATAATTTCTTATTTTCAACGGATGTCCGTGATAACATTCGCTTTGCTGACTTTGAACGGGATCAAGCTGCGGTTGAAGCTGCTGCTACATCAAGTGCGGTCCATGATGACATCCTAAGATTTGCGCAAGGCTATGAAACAGTAGTTGGCGAACGTGGAGTTTCATTGTCTGGTGGTCAAAAACAACGAATTGCAATCGCCAGAGCAATCATGACTGATCCCGAAATTTTGATCTTAGATGATTCGTTATCGGCTGTTGACGCGAAAACTGAAGAAGCGATTTTAATGAATTTAAAAACATTGCGCGCGAATCAAACAACCATCATTACCGCCAATCGTTTAAGCAGTGTGATGCATGCCGATGAAATCATTGTGATGGATAACGGGCAGATTGCTGAACGAGGGACACATGAAGCATTGCTAGCTGCAGATGGTTGGTATGCCAAAATGTGGTGGAAGCAACAATTGAACCAAGCTTTAGGAGGTGTATAAGATGGCTAAGCAATACCAATCAGAATGGACTAAAAAGGTACCATTAAAGGAACAGCTCTACATTATGAAACGCCTTTTTGGCTACACCAAACGGTACAAGCGCCAATTTATCGGGGCCATTGTAGCCGCCGCTGGATTAGCAACGATTAATATTTTATTACCACGTCTATTACAAGTATTTATGGACCGTTATTTAACTAATCAAAGTGCAACAACTCAAATTTTATTAGGGGTTGCGGTGTTGTACGGATTGGGGGTCATGTTAAAAGCCGTCACACAATTCTTCCAATCATTTCTCTTTGGAATGGGTTCAGAGCGGGCAATGGAAGATGTGCGCCGCGATTTGTTTCAGAAATTACATCAATTAGGAATGCGGTATTTTGATCAAACGCCAGCCGGTTCGATTGTTTCGCGAATTACTAATGATACGATGACTTTAGTCGATTATTGGAATGTTTTCTTATCATTGCTGGTTGGTTCGTTTTCAATTATCTCAGCGTTTATCGCAATGTGGTTGATTGCACCCAAGATCGCACTGGCAACACTAACTTTCTTACCAGTGTTGTTAATTGTTATCTGGTATTACAGTAGCTATAGCGCGCGGGTTTATCGGCGGATGCGGGAAAAATTGAGCCAGTTGAATACCAAATTGAATGAATCGATTGAAGGCATTACAATTATTCAACAATTTCGGCAGGAAAAACGGTTGACGGATGAATTTGAACAGGTTAACGCCGACTATTTGAAGACGCGCGAAGCGATGATTCGGACGAATTCGTTATTACTCGCACCGATTGTTAATTTATTATATACCTTGGCATTAGTGGTCGTTTTGAGCTTATTCGGGATTTCTGCGTTGCATAGTTTTGTGACAGCGGGTCTAGTCTACGCCTTCACAACGTATGTTGGGAATTTCTTCAATCCAATGACCAATATGATGGATTCCTTATCATCGCTACAAGATGGGATGGTTGCTGGCCGGCGAATTTTTAGAATTCTTGATCAGGAAGAATATGCACCGGCTCAAAATCCAGATGCCACCAATGAAATCACAAAAGGCCGTGTCGAGTTTAAGCACGTTTCATTTTCCTACGATGGGGAACATGAGATTCTACACGATGTATCATTTGTCGTTGAACCAGGCCAGACAGTCGCCTTAGTCGGCCACACTGGTTCTGGAAAAAGTTCAATTATCAACGTTATGATGCGCTTTTACGAATTCTATGAAGGTCAAATATTGATTGATGGCCATGATATTCGAAGCTTTCCAATGACCGAATTGCGACGTAAGATGGGGCTTGTTCTACAGGATGCATTTATGTTTTACGGCGATATTGCGTCGAATATTCGCTTATTCAATGAGCAGATTACAGATGCACAGATTCGATCAGCGGCTGAATTTGTGCAAGCTGATGGGTTTATCGAACAGTTACCCGGCCAATATCATGCTCGCGTAATTGAAGGTGGCGCTCAATTTTCTAGTGGTCAGCGACAATTAATTTCGTTTGCGCGGACATTGGTTACGAATCCGAAAATCTTGGTGTTGGATGAAGCGACGGCCAATATCGATACGGAAACGGAATCCATGATTCAAACTGGGCTTGCTCGTTTACGACAAGGGCGGACTAGTATTGCAATCGCCCATCGCTTATCAACGATTCGTGATGCTGAGTTGATTTTGGTATTGGAGCAAGGTCAAATCGTGGAACGTGGCAATCACGAGAGCTTAGTTGCACAAAAAGGGCGGTACTATGAAATGTATCAACTCCAAAATGGGGCGGAGTAATCAGGAGGAACCTAACATATGAAGAAAAGACGCTGGCTGAAATGGTCGTTAATTAGTGCTATTGCGCTAGTAGTAGTGGTCTTATGGGGTGCTACTATGTATATGTATCAATACGCATTTGTTCCGGGGCAAAAATCATTTTTAAACAGCGGACAGCCGACCAAAGTCTATCAAGCCAATCAACGATGGCTAAAAAATGTCAAACAAACAAAGTGGTATCAACAATCAGCAACCGATCATTTGAAGTTGACGGCACTTTATGTTCCAGCGGCCCAACCAACTAGCAAGACCATATTGGTTGCCCATGGTTATATGGGGAAAAAAGAAGATATGGCACGTTATATACATCTATATCATGATTTAGGTTACAATGTGTTAGCACCAGATGATCGCGCTTCTGGTGAATCAGAAGGACACGCAATCGGCTATGGCTGGACCGATCGTTTGGATTATGTCAAATGGACTAAGCAAGTTGTTCAAAAAAACGGGCAACAAAGTCAGATCGGCTTGTTTGGCGTGAGTATGGGCGGCGCCACTGTGATGATGACGGCCGGTGAAAAATTACCCGTGCAAGTCAAAGCCGTCGTTGAAGATTGTGGGTACAGTAGCATTGAAGGCGAGCTAGCTTATCAATTAAATGATTTGTTTGGTTTACCGAAGTTTCCGATTTTCTATACGACGAATCTAATGGCTCGTGCTCGTGCCGGCTATAATTTTTTTGATGGCGATGCAACGAAAAGTTTAGCGAAGTCCAAGATACCAATTTTCTTCATTCATGGGGGTCAAGATAAGTTTGTACCGACGAAGATGGTGTATGAAAACTATGCAGCAGCAAATCAACCTAAAAAGCTGTGGGTGGTAAAAGGTGCTGGCCATGCTAAAGCAATGGCTAAACAACCTAAATTATATCGGCAAAAAGTCGGGGCTTTTTTTGAACAGTATTTTAAATAAAAATAGCGACTGGTCATCCACTACAGGATAATTAAGTGCTATTTCCATTTAACCAAGTTGCTTGAGAAGAAAATACTAATTGATAAAGATTGTTATTTCTAGGGTGTAAGATCCGAGAAAAAAGTCTGCTATGATGGCTTACTTAAATGAGTTATAAAAACAAATATTTAAGCTTATTTTTGACAACTGTGCTTTTAAAGTTAATAGGCTTTGTCTCCGTAAAATTTATTTAGAGGATTATTACACTCATACAACAAATAGAAGGGGATAATGGTGATCATGGGATCAAGAATTATGCATTATGCGATTGCAAGCATATTAGAAAAAAAATACGGGTTCGACAACAACTTTCTAATTGGAAGCATTGCGCCAGATATTAATAAGAATTCAAAAACACCAAAGGAATTAACACATTTCATGAAAGTGAGAAGTGATGGCGAACATGACATGTTTCCTGAAGACTTCATAAAAGAATACGGGAATTCGATTGATTCATTTAAACAGGGTTATTATTTACATTTGATTTCAGATAATATTTGGTTAAATATGATTTACAAAAAGTACGTTCTTAATAATTCAAATGATGAAAAAAGGATTGCACTTGAGAAATTTTATAAAGACTTTCATTATTTTAATCAAAGAATCATTACCCAGTATAATTTAAAACCATTGAAGATTAGCCATACGGTGATCAGTCATATCAATGAAATTAATGATGACGATCTTCCTTTGATTATTAAGGATTTAAATCTTGATTTTACTGATTTTTCAACTCAAAAAAGCCCTTATTTACTCAGTATTGAAGACATCGACAGATATATAAATACATGTGTTCACTCTTTTGATGCTATTTTAGAAAAAATAAAATGAAGGAATAAGTAGTTTATTGTTTTAGCGATTTCTAGATTGACGTTGATGGATAAATTTAATAACTAGTGAAATCTGTACTAGATTCTGTCAAATTGGCGGATGAAATAGGATAAAATTTTGATGGCGCTAAAGGCCCTCACTCCTATATTCATCTAGAGTAAGGCTATTTCTTGAGTTTGAATAATTAGAATAATTGAAGTGCTTAATATATTCTTCAACCAGTTTCACTAGTTTTTCGATAGTTTTATCCTCATTATTCTTTAAAAACCAGTCTGGTAGTCGACTCTTCACTGTCATCCTAATATAATTGTCAACTCGGAATTGTTTCTGCTCCAACTAATAGGCGTGGATGACTATCAGTTCAAGTATTTTAGAAGAATATTTGTTTTAGGCTTCTCCGTAAATATGAAAGCCCACTACGTTCGTATAAACTATATTCGCAATGTTAGGGGATTCTTATCCAAAATGATATGTAAGAGACGGTTAACTGTTGAAACGCTCTCGATAAATTTTTTTTTTGATAGCCTAGCACTTGAATTTAGACCTAAAAAAGCCCCTCCATAATTATGGAGGGGCTTTTGCATAAATTGTTAAGGCTTTTTGGGGAAGGGACGCTTCGTTTACTTATTTTTTCTCGTTTGGTACGTATTTAAAGTCTGGATTAATTGCGTAGTCGAGTTCATCGAAGGCGGTTTGCATTTGTTCACCAATTTGTGCGATATTTTCATCGGTCATTTTTAATTTACTGTCAACTGGAATCGGTTCGCCAAAACGAATCGTAACTTTTTGCCGCTTTAATAGATCGCGAAAACGTACAGGACCTTGATAAACGGCTGGTACTAACGGAACGTGGGCCATCTTTGCAATGACTACTGCACCGCCTTTTAAATCGCTAGCGTAGCGACTACCAGTGGGAAACATAATCAATGAGAGTTCTTTTGATCGTAAAGCTTTCACCGGGGTTTTAATCGCTGAAGGGCCTGGCTTTTGCCGATTAACCGGAAATGCGTTGGCGTGCACTAAAATAAAACGAATCAATGGATTTTTGAAGAGCTCTTCTTTGGCCATAAACGTAAATTTTCGCGGACTAGCCGCTAAAGCGAAGAAGATTGGGTCCCACCAGGTGCGATGTGGTCCTACTAAAACGTAAGTGCCTTCAGGTAGGGTTTCTTTATTTTCAATGTTTAAATTACCATTTAATACCCATACCAAAATACGGACGATAAAACGTGCAAATGAGAAAAACATAATTTAAATTCCTTTCAAACGTGACTAGTATTTTCTCATTATACCAAATAACAATCCTCTTTGTTATAATAAGTCTTAAAGACAAATGAGGTTGAAGGTAGAACAATGTTAAAAGCAGATGAGCGAATCGATCAATTGTTTCGCTTAGATATCCAAATTATTCAAAGCCCATCCGTTTTTTCTTATTCGATGGATGCGGTGTTGTTAGCCGACTTTGCACAATTGCCAAAACGAGGAACGATTGTCGATTTATGCGCAGGTAACGGGGCCGTCGGTTTATTTATGACGCCTAAAACAAATGGTCAGATTATTGGCGTTGAATTACAAGCACGACTAGCTGATATGGCACAGCGTTCAATTCAATTGAATGCTTTAACTGAACAAGTTTCAATGCTTAATATGGATTTGAAAGATGTTCACACGGTAATTCCCAAAGATAGTGTTGATGTCGTTACCTGTAATCCACCATATTTTAAAGTTAGTGAACAGAGCCAGAAAAATCCGAATGTGCATTTGGCACTTGCTCGGCACGAAATTGCGACTGATTTAAGAACCGTTGTCCAAACAATGAGTGGTTTATTGAAGATGAACGGTAAGGGCTATTTAGTCCATCGTCCAGAGCGATTCTTAGAAATTTGTGATGAGTTGCGCGCGGCTCGCTTAGAACCCAAACGCGTGCAATTTGTTTATCCAAAGATGGGTAAAGAAGCAAGTATGGTTTTAATCGAAGCGGTGAAAGATGGTAAGAAAGGTGGCTTCAGATTATTACCACCATTTTCAATTTACAATCAAGCTGGAGAATATACGTCAGAGATGAGAAAGAAGTTATACATGGATGACTGAAAGTGAAAAACAGTATTTTTTTTACGTTTTACGCTGTCATGATGGCAGTTTTTATGGTGGTTTTACGACAGACGTTACCCAACGTGTGGCCAGCCACAATGCCGGCAAAGGGGCTAAGTATACGAAACAACATCGGCCAGTGAAACTGCTGTATTATGAAACGTTTGAAGATAAATCAGCGGCCCTAAAAGCCGAATATGCCTTTAAACATCAGCCGCGTGCTAAGAAAGAACAGTACTTATTAGCACACGGTGTTTCAATGCAACAACAACGTGGGATTAAATAGGACTAAACGTTGACACTACGTTAAAATTTTAGTATACTTTTAAACGGTATTTGTTTACCAAAAAAATTCACACTGATTGATTTCTAGAGGGGTGCTTGTTAACAAGTTCTCTAAAAAAGTGAAATCAGTGGTCGAAAAAAACCATATGGAGGTCTGTTGACATGGCTGTATTGTCAATGAAACAATTATTAGAAGCGGGTGTTCACTTCGGTCACCAAACACGTCGTTGGAACCCAAAAATGAAGAAGTTTATCTTTACTGAAAGAAATGGGATCTACATCATCGACTTGCAAAAGACAGTTCGCATGGTTGACGATGCTTATGACTTCGTTAAAGAAGAAGCCGCTAACGATGGCGTATTCTTATTCGTTGGTACTAAGAAACAAGCACAAGATGCAATTGCTGAAGAATCAACACGTGCTGGGCAATACTTTGTAAACCACCGTTGGTTAGGTGGGACTTTAACTAACTGGGACACAATCCAAAAACGGATTAAACGTCTTAAAGAAATTAAAGCAATGGACGAAGATGGCACATTCGATCGTTTACCTAAGAAAGAAGTTGCCTTGTTGAAGAAACAACAAGAAAAACTCGAAAAATTCTTAGGCGGTATCGAAGATATGCCTCGTATCCCAGATGTAATGTTCGTTGTTGATCCTCGTAAAGAACGCATTGCTATCAAGGAAGCACAAAAATTAAATATTCCAGTCGTTGCTATGGTTGATACTAACTCAGATCCTGATGATATTGATGTTATTATCCCATCAAACGATGACGCTATCCGCGCTGTTCGTTTAATCACTGCTAAAATGGCTGACGCTATCATTGAAGGCCGTCAAGGTGAAGATGATGTTGAAGAAGCTACATTTGCTGCAGAAAACAAATCAGCAGATTCAATGGAAGAAATCGTTGAAGCAGTTGAAGGCGACAACGATACTAACACTGACGCTAAATAGTAGATTCAAATAAGCTGTCTTAGAGGTTTCGCAAATACTGCCTGACTTGTGGGACAGTTTTTTTTAAACCAGTTATATTGAATATAAATTGTCGGAGGTATGAATGATGGCTGAAATTAAAGCTGCACAAGTAATGGAATTACGTAAGAAAACTGGCGTTGGGATTATGGACGCTAAAAAAGCTCTTGTAGAAAGTAACGGTGACGTTGCTCAAGCAATCGATGCTTTACGTGAAAAAGGGATGGCAAAGGCTGCTAAGAAGAGCGACCGGATTGCTGCTGAAGGTTTAGCAGGTATCGCAATCGATGGCAACACTGCAGCTATCGTTGAAGTGAACTCAGAAACTGACTTTGTTGCTTCAAATGACCAATTTAAAGCTTTATTGAAAGATATTGCTGAAACAATTGCTAAGAACAAACCAGCTGACATGGCTGCTGCTGAAGCATTACCAATGGGCGATGGCACAATTGGTAGCGCAGTAATCAACTTAACTGCTGTGATTGGTGAAAAAATCAGTTTCCGTCGTTTTGCATTAGTAGCAAAGAATGATGGCGATCATTTCGGCTCATATTTACACAATGGCGGCCAAATTGCCTCATTAGTTACATTAGAAGGCACTGACGAAGAAGTTGCACATGATGTGGCAATGCATGTTTCTGCTGTAAATCCACAATACGTTTCACGCGAAGAGGTACCTGCTGAAACATTGGCTCATGAACGAGAAGTATTAACTGAAGAAACCAAGAATGAAGGTAAACCAGAAAATATCATTCCTAAGATTGTTGAAGGACGGGTCAATAAATTCTTGTCAGAGATCAGCTTGAATGACCAAGCTTTCATCAAGGATTCAGATCAAACAGTTGCCCAATATGTTGCATCTAAGAATGGTAGCGTTAAAGGTTTCGTTCGTTTTGCAGTTGGCGAAGGAATTGAGAAAAAAGAAAATAACTTTGTTGATGAAGTTATGGGCCAAATTAAATAAATTTATGGTTAATTCAAAAAGGAACGCGTCCGGCGCTCCTTTTTTTTCGGAATTAGATGATAAATTCAATAGGGCTGACCCAAATATACGATTAGTTATGGTAAAATGAGCCTAGTAATCAACGGAGGGATATCAAACATGTCAAATACAAAATACAAACGGATTGTCTTAAAAGTGAGCGGTGAAGCGCTAGCTGGTGACCAAGGTTTCGGAATTAACCCAGAAGTCGTTAAGGTCGTCGCAAATGAAATCAAATCAGTGCATGAATTGGGTGTTCAAATCGCTATTGTCTGTGGTGGTGGTAATATCTGGCGTGGAGTAACTGGTGAACAAATGGGTATGGAACGCGCGCAAGCCGATTACATGGGCATGATGGCCACGGTTATGAATGCTTTGGCTTTACAAGATAATTTAGAGAGCATTGGCGTGCCAACTCGGGTCCAAACATCAATCGAAATGCGGCAAATTGCAGAACCTTATATTCGCCGGAAAGCCGTTCGACATTTAGAAAAAGGACGGGTAGTAATTTTTGCCGGTGGGACCGGAAATCCTTACTTCTCGACTGATACCACGGCCGCTTTGCGGGCTGCTGAAATCGATGCAGACGTGATTTTAATGGCTAAGAACAATGTCGATGGTGTTTATTCTGCTGATCCTAATACCGATGAAACTGCCGTTAAGTTTGAAACGTTAACCCATTTAGACATTATTAATAAAGGTTTGCAAGTGATGGATTCAACTGCAAGTACTTTATCAATGGACAATGATATCCCATTAGTAGTTTTCAATCTGAATGAACCTAACAATATCAAAAAAGTGGTTGAAGGTGCTAATATTGGGACTACAATTGAAGGAGGAGAATAAGATGACTAATCCTATTTTAACGGAAGCAAAAACAAACATGGAAAAGGCCGAGGCTGCCTTACAACGAACACTTGGTCAAATTCGTGCTGGACGTGCGAATGCAAGTTTGGTCAATCGGGTAAATGTTGAATATTACGGTGCAATGACGCCGCTCAACCAAATTGCGGCTATCACTGTTCCTGAAGCACGCGTCTTATTAATTACTCCATATGATAAGAGTGCGCTTGAAGATATTGAAAAGGCGCTTTATACGGCTGATATCGGGATTTCACCGGCAAATGATGGCTCAGTCATCCGCCTGGTAATCCCACAATTAACCGGTGAACGTCGTAAAGAGATTGCCAAAGAAGTTGGTAAAGAAGCTGAAATTGGGAAAGTCGCTATTCGCAATGCGCGTCGGGATGCTATGGATAGTTTGAAAAAAGCTGAAAAAGCAAGTGAGATTAGTGAAGATGAAATGCATGATTTAGAAGAACAAGTTCAAAAATTAACAAATGATGCAACCAAAAAGATTGATGAAATAGCCGCCAATAAAGAAAAAGAAATTAAAGAAGGCTAGTCACGACATCAAAAAGGCCCGCCACAATTGATGGGCTCAAAAAAGTTAGCCATTAATATTTTATTCTAAGGCAAGTCGCCGTATTGCATACGGTGGGTTGCCTTTTTTGCGACTAATTCTTTTTTAGTGGTCCAAAGAAACTTTCAATTGCCTTTAGTTTTTCGTCAAGTTTATATTTGGTCACAAAAAAGGCCCCAATAAGTTAGATTTTAACGGCTAACATTATTGGGGCCCTTGACTTATGGTGAGGCCTTTTTGATGTAGTAATTAAGGACTAGCTGATTGTGAGCTAGCTTAGTGAATAATTTTACTCTTAGTTGCTGCTTTGTGGAGTTTCTCGAAGAAGGGGTTCACTCGATCGGTCAGGAAGAAACCAATCAAGAAGAAGCTGATTGCAAAGAGCGCTAAAATGATAAAGTTATGCCATAAATTGGGAGCATAAATACCACCTGTCGGTTCACGAAGTAGGTTCACCCCGTAAGTGAATGGTAAAATCGGATTGATAAATTGGAAGAATTTATCAGATAACACAACCGGGAAGTTCCCGCCACCGCCTGATATGGAGAGGACTAGGACAATCATCGCGATTCCTTTCCCGATATTGCCAAACATGGCGGCCAGTACATAAACAATTGTCATAAACACTATGCTGAGGAAGATTGCTAAAAGTATTAGCGGAAACTTATCAACGATGTAGGCCTTTAATAAGAAGATATTGCCAAGTGCTACAATTACGGCTTGAGCGACACCAATTACGATGTAAGTTAACCAACGTGCTATAAATTGTTGTTTCTTAGTGTACCGTTCTTTTTGTTTATCATCTAGCGCGAAGTTCGTTAAGACAATGTTACTTAATAACAAAGCTCCCACCCAAAGACAAAGGGCTGTATAGAATGGAGCACTTGCTGAACCGTACGTCTTAATTGGATAAACATGTTTTTCTTTTAACTCAACTGGTTTAGCTAAGAAATTACTTTCTTTAGTGGCATCTCGGCGGAGCAATTTAATGAGATCCTTAAGATCTACTGTTTTTTGTTGCTTCCGGATGGCGTCTGCACCTTTTTGAATTCCGCTACGCAAGAATGGCCAATCATTATTGATGAGGTCAGTGGCGTCATTTAACGCGGTTTTAACCAGTGGGAATTTTTCGTTAGCTAGATTAAGGGTGGTGGTTAAGTCATTTTCGATTCCTGGTAAATCATTATTAATGAAACCAGTTGCTTGTTGTAATTTATTTTTAAGCAGTGGGTAGTCGTTTTGATAGAGATTAGAGGCCGTATTTAACCCTGAAACAATTGTCCCCATATTTCCATTCAATAAAGTATTAGCATCATGAATTTCTTGTTTTAATGCGGGGAGTTGTCGTGAATATTTTTGCAGATAACTGACTGCTTGTTGAAGTGATTTTTGCGTATTAGCTAAAAGTGCTGGCAACTTAGGTAAGACAGCACTATTCAACTGCGTTAACACAGCATTGCCGCTGGTAATAACTGTTGCAAAATGATTCAGAATTGTTTTAACACTAGCCCCGATATTAGCGGCTTGAATTTTAGCGATTGTATCTGTGACTTGGTTGGTATATTGAATCAAGCCATTAATCTTAGCTCGCACGTCTTCAATGGATAGATCATCATAGTGTGCTAACAAATTATCGATTTGACCTTTGAAGGTCCCCAGTTGACTCGCCAACGTGTTTAAACGCTTAATTGGTGCGTCAAGGGTGTGTGATGCTGGACGTCCATCAGCTTTGGCAGCTTCGTTGTAACTATCTTGTAAGTTTTGCAAGGTTTTGGCTAATTGAATCGAGTGGGCCTGTAAAGTCGCACTGTGATCCGATAGTTGTTGTAAAGCTGTTTTGAGTGCCTGCTTTAGTTCCGCATTATTAGGATCATCTTTAAGTTGACTCAGCAAACTGTTGACGGCCGTTAAGTCCGTTGAAATGTTGGTCGCCAACTGATTTGTAATAGTTAAGCCTTGATCAACAGTCTTTTGAATGACTGGCAATGTTGCTTGGAGTTTTGGAATAAGATCTGATTGTAATTGTCCGGCAACCCCTTGTGCATTTTGGCTAAACGACATTAAATCAGGTAAAACTTTTTGTGTTTTGTTTAAAACATCTAAACCGGTTTGAGCTTCATTAATCCCATTGGTTAAAGTATTGGCGATGCCATCAAAGTCAGAATCTAAAGTGGCAACTTGGTGGCCCGCATTTTTAATTTCCGGAATTTTAGTTTGGACTTTAGTTGCAAGTTGTCCTGCGGATTCAACTTGCGGTAGATATTGATTAATTCCAACGACTTTTTGAGCCATATCATTGGCTTGTGGTAAAAAGGCGGCGAATTCATTAGCTTGTGCCAGTTTTAATTCCATTGTAGGGATTTTCTTTTGCAAGCTGAGGATTTGATCTGTGTATTGGTTAATCTCAGGTAGTTGTTGGTCCGTTTTTAGAATTAAGCTTGAAAAACGATTAATCACCGGTAAATTGGTATCCAGATCAATGCCAGCCTTATTCAGAGTGCTCATTAAGGTTTTTCCCACGGTTGAGACGAATTCTTCTGAAATAGTGGATTGAAGTGTTGTAGCACCAGCACTAGTAATTTTTGGTGCGATTGCGTTGATTTTATCATTGGATGAATAGATAATCTTTGGTTTTTGAATCTTACCATCGACAAAACTAATTAAATCTTTTGAGAAATTTTTAGGGACGTAAATACCGGCGTAATATTTACCAGTTTTAACCCCGTCGTCCAATTGTTTCTTACTAGAAGTGAATTGCCAACCAAGTTTGTCATTTTTTTTCAATTGGCTGATTAGTTCATCCCCAATCCCGACTTTTTTATCAGCAATGACGCCACTTTGATCGGCTGAATAAACAGCCACCTGTAGGTCTTGTGTTTTGCTGTAGGGATCCCATAAGGCCCAGATATTAAACCATGCATACAGTGATGGAATAATGATTAAGGCAATAATCAGTAGTAGCGCGATTGGACTTTTAAAGATGCGACGCCAATCAAGTCGAAAGAGTTCGAAAGTTTTTTGCATGATAAGCTCCTTTTTATGTTTTAAAGTAGTTTATCATATTTAACCTAAATGATGCCAATCCCGATTAAGGAGAACGCATAATCAAGAAGAATTGGCCTAAACTGAAAATGAATTAACAAAAGCAACCGCAAGTCAACGATTACTTTGATGATCAATTGATTTTAAATAGTCACATACTGTGATTTTTGGTACAATCATAAAAGAGTTATTGAAACTGGAGGAAGATGTGGTGTTTACAAATAAAAAAACAGACACACAACAATTAGATCTGACCAATATTCCCAACCATGTAGCGATTATTATGGACGGGAACGGTCGGTGGGCTAAGAAGCGCTTAATGCCAAGGATTGCTGGTCATAAAGCTGGCATGGAAAACGTGAAGACCATTACTAAGGCTGCTAGTCGACTAGGTGTAAAGGTATTGACGCTCTATGCTTTTTCAACTGAAAACTGGAAACGGCCAAACGATGAAGTCAATTTTTTGATGCAGCTACCAGTCGATTTTTTTGAGACGTTCATGCCGGAGTTAATTGCTGAAAACGTGCGGGTCAAAGTAATGGGCAATCGGCAAGCTTTACCAGAGAAAACACAACAAGCTGCTAATCGAGCAATTGCTGACACGGCTCACAATACAGGAATGATTTTAAATTTTGCCCTTAATTACGGCGCGCGCGACGAAATTCAACAAGCAGTTAAACAAATTGCCCAAAAAACGGCTGATGGGACAATTACAGTTGATTCAATTGATGATACACTCATTAGTGATCATTTAATGACGAACTTTTTAGGGGAATATGCGAATCCTGAATTATTAATTCGGACTAGTGGAGAAGAACGGATTTCAAACTTCTTGTTATGGCAGATTGCTTATAGCGAGCTGGTCTTTATCGATGAATTCTGGCCAGACTTTACCCCAGCGGTGTTTGAACGAGCAATCGACGCTTACCAACAACGTAATCGTCGGTTTGGCGGTCTTAAATAGGAGGAGATACAATTATGAAACAACGTGTTATTACAGCGACAATCGCTTTAATTATTTTTATTCCCATTATTTATTTTGGGGGCATTTATATTGATATTGCGGCGGCAGTCTTAGCGTTAGTCGCTTTATCTGAAATCTTTATTATGCGTAAACGAATTATCGTCGCACTAGATGCAACCATTGCCGGACTGGCCGTTTTAAGTTTGGCATTACCCACGGCTGCTTTTAATTGGCTACCAGCCAGAGTATCTCAATTTGATGTTTTTTATTTCTTTGTTGCCATCTTATTGGCAGTAACGGTTTTTACGAAAAATCGGATCAACTTTGACGACATGGGGGTCACGACCCTAGCTAGTTTGTATATCGGGTTAGGCTTTCATTATTTAGCAGCAACACGGAATATCGGTGGCTTTGATACCGTGATGTATATTCTATTAGTTATTTGGATGACTGATATTGGTGCATATACTTTTGGCCGGATGTTTGGTAAACACAAAATGTGGCCAGCCATTAGTCCAAATAAAACTTGGGAGGGCTCAATTGGTGGAGTGCTATCAGCATTGATTGTTGCCGCCATTTTCTTATCATTCTTCCCGCAAGTATACTCGATGCCTGTGATGTTAGGGTTAACGTTGATCTTCTCAATTGCTGGTCAATTGGGCGATTTAGTTGAGTCAGCTTACAAACGTTACTACGGTGTTAAAGATTCGGGCAAGATTTTGCCAGGGCACGGTGGAATCTTGGACCGTTTCGATAGCATGTTATTCGTCCTACCGTTACTCCATTTATTTGGGATGATTTAAGAATCATAAACAAGCTAGTGAAGCCCATTTTCAATGGACCTTTGTCCAAGCGTTTAGTGCAGTTTTTCGACATGCGCTAAACGCTTTTCTTGTTTGACAGCAATTCGTGATATAATATAACAGTTCATATTAATGAGAGTAGCAAAATACGCATTTAGAAGGGAGTCGTACACGATTGGCGGCGATTATTGCGTTTATTATCATATTTGGTATTTTAGTAGTGGTGCATGAATTCGGACATTTTTATATGGCCAAACGCGCGGGCATTTTGGTACGCGAATTTTCAATTGGCATGGGTCCGAAATTGTTTGCAACCCGTAAAAACGGAACAACTTATACCATTCGTTGGTTACCACTTGGCGGTTACGTGCGCATGGCGGGTATGGCAGATGATGAATCTGAAATCGAACCGGGTACCCAGGCGACCCTGCTGTTAGATGAGCAGGGGATTGTGCAAAAAATTAATACAAGTAGTAAAGTTACCACGTTAAACGGCGTCCCATTTCAGATTGCTAAAACTGATTTACAAAAAGCATTATGGCTGGAAGGTTATGAAAGTGGTGACGAGTCTGAATTAAAACGTTATTCAGTTGACCATGATGCAACTATCATAGAAGCAGATGGGACAGAAGTACAAATTGCACCAGTTGATGTCCAATTCCAATCTGCTAGTTTAATTAATCGGATGCTGACTAACTTTGCGGGCCCATTTAATAATTTCATCTTGGCAATTGTTGCTTTTGCACTTTTTGCCTTTCTAAATGGCGGAGTGCCACAAAATAAGGCAATTATCGGCACAGTCATGCCCAACTCTGCGGCGCAAAAAGCAGGGCTTAAGCCTAACGATCATATCGTCAAAGTGGCCGGGCAAAAAGTGACGACGTTTACTGATTTTAGTCAGATAATTACGAAATATCCGAATCATGCGGTTAGCTTACAAATTAGCCGCGCAACTAAAATGAAGACACTACAAGTAACACCAAAAGCTGTAAAAACCGATGGTCAAAAGCAAAAGGTTGGCCAACTGGGAGTAACCGCTGCACTTAACCAACACGTGGGGGCTAAGTTACAATACGGATTCACCCAAGCATGGACGAATGCCAGTCAGATTTTTAAAATTCTGGGCTCCTTTTTAACCGGTGGCTTTTCCTTGAATAAATTAGCCGGTCCGGTCGGTATGTATTCGATGACGACTCAATTTGCCAGCCAGGGTTTTACGATGTTGGTTTATTTCTTAGCATTCTTGTCGATTAACTTGGGAATTATGAATTTAATTCCGATTCCAGCACTCGATGGTGGGAAATTAGTGATTAACGTGATTGAAGCACTACGTGGCAAACCAATTTCACCTGAAAAAGAAGGGATTGTCACCCTTGTTGGGGTTGGTATCATGGTCGTCTTAATGGTCTTAGTGACCTGGAACGATATTCAACGCTTTTTCTTTTAGATTATCTTTGGAGGCATAACAAATTATGAAACAGTCAAAATTATTTATTCCGACGTTAAAGGAAGTCCCTAATTCGGCCGAGGCTAAAAGCCATCGGATGATGTTACGGGCCGGTTATATTCATCAAGTATCAGCTGGTGTTTATAGTTACTTACCACTGGCATTTCGTGTTTTAGAAAAGATTCAAGCAATTATTAAGGATGAAATGCGCAAAATTGATGCTGTCCAAATGCAGATGCCTGGGATTTTACCGGCTGAATTGTGGACGGAATCCGGGCGTTACGAAACTTACGGGGATAATTTGTTTAAGTTCCAAGATCGGCATGGCCGCGACTTTATCTTAGGACCTACACATGAAGAGACGTTTACCGATTTAGTACGCAATCAAATTAAATCTTATAAAAAATTACCATTAACGTTATATCAAATTCAAACGAAGTATCGTGATGAAGATCGGCCACGTTACGGATTGTTGCGTGGGCGGGAATTCATCATGCAAGATGCCTATTCATTTTCAGCAAACGAAACCGATTTGGATACGACATTCCGCCAAATGTACCAAGCCTATGTTAATATTTTCGAACGGTGTGGTTTAGATTTTCGCGCCATTGTCGGGGATGCTGGGGCTATGGGTGGCAAGGATTCAATGGAATTTTCGGCGATTGCTGAAATTGGCGAAGATACGATTGTTTATTCAGACCAAAGTGATTATGCCGCCAATCTTGAGATGGCAACGAGTGTCCGGCCTAAGCAAAACTCAAATGATGTGCAATTAGAACTTGAAAAAGTGGCGACTGGCAATGCTCATACAATCGAAGAAGTCGCCGCTAAACTTAACATAACAGTACAACAAATCATCAAGAGTGTCTTATTTATGGCAGATGAAACCCCCGTCCTAGTCTTAGTGCGTGGTGGTTTTGAAGTGAATGCTGTCAAATTGAAGAACTTCTTGCATGCAGATTTCTTAGAAATGGCAACGCCAGAACAAGTCCAAGCAACAATGAACGCGCCCATCGGTTCAATTGGCCCGGTTAACGCTCCAGAAGATTTGCAAATCATTGCTGATTATAGTGTGGAAGCGATGGTCAATGCCGTAGTGGGTGCTAATGAAGCAGATTATCATTTTACCAACGTGAACCGTAAACGGGATTTTGATATTGCTGAGTATGCTGACTTACGATTTGTCCAAGAAGGTGAGACCTCACCTGATGGTCAAGGACACTTGCATTTTACGAAAGGGATTGAGATTGGGCATATTTTCAAATTAGGCACCCGTTATACTGAGCAATTCGGTGCCACTTTCTTAGATGAAAATGGCCGTGCTAAACCCATCATTATGGGGTCTTACGGAATCGGTGTTAGTCGTCTCTTATCAGCCATTACTGAACAACAAGCTGACGAAAACGGCTTAGTTTGGCCAAGTGCAATTGCCCCTTACGACTTGCATGTCGTACCGGTTAATGTGAAAGATGCTGACCAAGTCTTGTTGGCTGAACAAATTGAAAACTTGCTTGAAGCAGCTGGATACTCAGTCTTGGTCGATGATCGTAAAGAGCGGGCCGGTGTTAAGTTTGCTGACAGTGATTTAATTGGCTTACCAATCCGGATTACAGTTGGTAAGAAAGCTGCTGAAGAAATCGTTGAAGTTAAATTACGTAAAACAGGTGAAACCCTAGAAGTGAAGAAGGATGAATTGATTAATTCATTAAGCATTCTTCTAGCTTCGGAAACAACAGAAGCTGAATAGAGTGCGTCATTAACGGGTTGCTTTTGAGCATTTGCCTAATCAGGCGGATTACCGGTAATGCCGGTGATATGACTGATGTAGCAAAGCACAGAAAGCAGTTAATGAAAAGCACGTTTAGGAATAGAGTGCGTTTGAAACCGTTTGGCTCTGAGCATTAACCTAAATTCGTGAATGAGCGACAACGTCGATCGTTCGCGAATTGTAGTTAAGCACAAGAGGCAGTTTCAAAAAGCACGTTTAAATTATAAATGTTCGGACATCTAAAAAGGGCTGAGACAGAATAATATTTGTCCTAGCCTCTTTTATTTAACTTTCTGAATATAAGGAGGCCCTTTTGTGGCATTAGATCAAACTGCATTGTTTCAAAAATTATTAGAACAAATTGCATTACCAGCAGATGTCGCGAACTATCCCGGCTTCAAAAACGGCCAAGTAGAACAAGTCGTGGTGCATGAAACATCGAAACGGTGGACCTTTAAATTACATTTTGAGGCCATTTTACCGTTCGCTGTTTATGTGACGTTCGAACAGTACTTAGAGGCGGCATTTAAAGCAATTGCCGATGTCGCGATAGAAATTACGACTGATGCGACAGAATTAGATGGTGGCGTCTTAGCAGCTTATTGGGAATACGTTATTAATCATAGTGGGATTCAATCGTCCATGTTGCATGAATTATGCGAAAAAGAAACCCCTTATCTCGATGGACGCAAAGTATTTTTAGTTGTTGAAAACGATATTGTAAAAACCTTCTTTTTAAACCAAGCCCAAACTACCATTCAAGAGGGATATCAACGATTAGGCTTTCCGAAGTTTGCGATTCAGCCATTGATTGATGAATCGGCTGCGCAAAGAGCAATCGACGATTTCCAGGTGAAAAAGGCCGAACAAGATGTCGCCCGGGCACAAGCGGCTGCAGAAGCCATCAAGAAAAATGAAACGCTTAAAGAAAAACGGCAGGCAACAGGTCGACCAGTCAATGGCCCGATTACAATGGGCCGTCGTTTAAATCCAGCCGAACCAACGCGCCAAATGATTACGATCAATGAAGAAGAACGCTCGGTTGTAATTGAAGGGTTCGTCTTTGATAAAGAAGTCCGCGTATTGCGTTCTGGCCGGCAATTATTAATCTTGAAGATGACGGATTACTCATCTTCATTCACGGTCAAGAAATTCTCACGGGATAACGGTGACGAAAGTATCTTTGCAGCCATCGAGCAAGGCATGTGGTTCAAGGTGCGTGGGAGTGTGCAAGAAGACAACTTCATGCGCGATCTGGTAGTGAATGCCAATGATTTGGTGGAAGTCAGTCATCCCAAACGGCAAGACACTGCTGAAAACGGCAAACGCGTGGAATTGCATTTGCATACGAATATGTCGCAAATGGATGCGACCAATAAGATTGGCGACTTTGTCAAACAAGCCGCTGATTGGGGGCAATCGGCGATTGCGGTGACCGATCACTATGATTTACAAGCCTTCCCAGATGCCTATGCGGCTGGGAAGAAAAACGGCGTTAAAATTTTATACGGTGTCGAAGTCAATTTAGTGAATGATGGCACGCCAGTCGCATATAATTTGCGTGATGAAGCACTCGACCATGCTGAATATGTCATTTTTGATGTGGAAACAACCGGGTTATCGGCTGTTTACGATTCGATTATTGAATTGGCTGCTGTCAAAATGAAAGATGGCGAAGTGATTGGTTCGTTCGATGAATTCATCGATCCCGGTCACCCGCTATCAGCGTTCACCACGCAGTTGACGAGTATCACCAATGAAATGGTGCACGGCGCTAAGAAAGAAGCCGAAGTCCTAGCATTGTTCAAAGAATTCGCTGGCGACGCTGTCTTAGCTGGGCATAATGTGACGTTTGATATGGGCTTTATCAACGCTGGCTATGGGCGCAACGACCTTGGTCAAATTGAAAATCCCGTCATCGATACGTTGGAAGTCTCCCGGATGCTTCATCCAGAATACAAAAATCATAAACTCGATACGTTAACTAAGCGGTATAAAATTAACTTGGAACACCATCACCGTGCTAACGCCGATGCTGAATCAACCGGTTATTTGTTATACAAATTAGAAGCCGAAGCGGCCGAAATGTATGGCATGGTCAATGTCAACCAACTCAATGAGCGTGTTGGCATTGGCGATGCGTATAAACAAGCACGGCCTGCGCATGCGATATTGATGGCGCAAACTCAGGCGGGCTTAAAGAACTTGTTTAAATTGGTTTCAGCCTCGATGACTGAATATTATTACCGCACACCGCGCTTGCCAAAGAGTCGCTTGGATGCCTTACGTGAAGGGATTCTTGTCGGCTCGGCTTGTGCTAGCGGCGAAGTCTTCGAAGCAATGATGCAAAAAGGGTACCAAGAAGCCCGCGATCGCGCGAAGTACTACGATTACCTTGAAGTAATGCCCAAAGCCGTTTACGCGCCATTATTGGAACGGGAACTGGTCCGTGACAATCAAGCGCTCGAAGAAATCATCCGCAACATGGTTAAACTCGGTGCTGAATTGGATAAACCAGTCGTTGCAACGGGGGATACCCATTATTTGAACCCCGAAGATTCAATCTATCGTAAAATTTTAATCCACTCGATGGGGGGCGCCAATCCACTGAACCGGTCACAATTGCCGGATGTCCATTTCCGCTCAACTGATGAAATGCTAGCGGCGTTTGATTTTCTGGGGGCTGATGTTGCCCAAGAGCTGGTTGTCACCAATCCGAACCAAATCGCCGATATGATTGATGAAATCACACCGGTCAAAGATAAGTTGTACACGCCGAAGATGGCGGGTGCCGAAGATGAAATTCAAACCTTAACGATGAATCGTGCGCACGAATTATATGGGGATGAACTCCCCAAAATCGTGCAAGCCCGTCTCGATAAGGAATTGAAGAGTATCATTGGGAACGGGTTCTCCGTTATCTACTTGATTTCGCAAAAGCTCGTGTATAAGAGTGGTAAGGATGGGTACTTAGTTGGTTCCCGGGGGTCCGTTGGATCGAGTTTAGTCGCGACGATGACCGGGATTACTGAAGTGAATCCATTGCCGCCGCATTATCGCTGTCCCAACTGTCATTACTCTGAATTTTATACCAAAGGGGAAGTCGGTTCAGGCTACGATTTAGCCGATAAGGATTGTCCAGAATGTGGGACACCCCTTGATAAAGATGGTCACGATATTCCATTTGAAACCTTCCTTGGCTTCCACGGGGATAAAGTGCCCGATATTGATTTGAACTTCTCTGGTGATTATCAACCGGTTGCGCATAACTATACGAAGGTCTTGTTCGGCGAAAATAACGTGTTCCGCGCTGGGACGATCGGGACCGTGGCTGATAAAACGGCCTACGGCTATGTCAAAGCCTATGAACGTGATACAGAGCAAACGTTCCGCGGTGCAGAAGTCGATCGCCTGGCCAAAGGTTCGACTGGTGTTAAACGAACGACTGGGCAACATCCGGCCGGGATCATTGTTGTGCCGGATTACATGGACATCTATGATTTCACGCCAATTCAATTCCCAGCTGACGATCAAGATGCGGCCTGGAAGACAACCCATTTTGACTTCCATTCGATCCATGATAATATCTTAAAACTCGATATCCTGGGCCATGATGATCCGACGATGATCCGAATGCTCCAAGATTTATCGGGAATTGATCCCAAGACGATTCCAACCGATGATCCTGGTGTGATGGCCTTGTTCTCCGGCACTGATTCACTCGGCGTGACGCCTGAACAGATTAATTCGAAATTAGGGACGCTTGGCGTACCGGAATTTGGGACGCGGTTTGTCCGTGGAATGCTCGAAGAAACGCACCCCACGACGTTCTCAGAACTACTACAAATTTCGGGTCTGTCACATGGGACCGATGTGTGGTTGGGCAACGCTGAAGAACTAATTAACAAAGGTGTTGTTACCCTCAAAGATGTTATCGGTTGTCGTGATAACATCATGATGGATTTAATTCACTGGGGCATGGATGATAGTATGTCGTTTAATATCATGGAACGCGTTCGTAAAGGCAAAGGGATTCCTGATGATTGGCAACAAGCCATGCGCGATAACGAAAATGTACCCGACTGGTACATTGATTCCTGTCTGAAAATTAAGTACATGTTCCCGAAGGCCCATGCGACTGCCTATATTTTGATGGCGTTGCGGATTGCTTACTTCAAAGTGTACTTTCCAATTATCTATTATTGTGCCTACTTCAGTGTACGGGCCGAAGATTTCGACCTCGTGGCCATGTCACAAGGGAAAGCAGGCGTCAAAGCCCGCATGAAGGAAATCACTGATAAAGGGATGGAAGCCAGCACCAAGGAAAAGAACCTCTTGACGGTCCTCGAAATCGCCAACGAATGTTTGGAACGCGGGATTAACATTAAGATGGTCGACATCGAAAAATCAGATTCATCTGACTTCTTGATCCAAGACGACCATACCTTGCTTGCGCCGTTCCGCGCCGTCCCAAGTCTGGGTGGTAACGTAGCCAAACAAATCGTCTCTGCCCGCGAAGAAAAACCTTTCTTATCCAAAGAAGATTTAGCCAACCGCGGGAAAGTTTCCAAGACATTGATTGAATATTTAACAGAAAATAACGTCTTAAATGATTTACCAGATGAAAATCAGTTATCGTTGTTTGATATGATGTAATTAAATAGCCCGCCTAGATTGTGAATGCAATTTGGGCGGGCTATTTACATATTTCTTATTTAAATACTTTCGCTATAATTAAAGTGAGTAAGTTAATTGCGCTTTAAGTTACTCTGTAATGAGAAAATAAAAGTTTTAATTTTTTCAAAACATATATAATTATCTGTGATATATCTAATTTAGAAGGGATGAAGTAAAATGATTAATAGAATAGAAGATGTTAATAGTAAGTCGTTTAAACATTTTTCTTATGATGAGACACTTTCAAAAGTAAATATCTTTTTTGGAACAAACGGAAGTGGAAAGACTGCTCTTTCAAATTGGCTGTTGGATCAGGAGCCATTGCATCGGATCTTCAATACAGATTATGTAAGGGAGAATATTCTGGCACAAGATGAAATTAATGGTGTAAAGCTAACAGTTGGTAACGAAGTCATAAACATTGAAGAGAATATTGAAAGAATATCCTCAGCTAATGTAAATATTAGCCAGCAAACGGAAAGCTTAAATATTAAACTTAGAGAAGAAAAAAACGAAGTATTTCAAATTTTAAATACTACGTTAGACAAGGCAAGAAAACAGTTTAAGCTTAATACAAATATTAAACAAAAACAAAAAGCTAAAACAGACCCTATAAAGGCTTTAACACTTTGGTATTCAGACATTAAAGAATTTGATATTAAAGAAAATTCCTCCGAAGAATTAGAACGAGAAAAAAAGTTACTTGAATCTGAAAGTCGGGATTTAGATTTCCAAGTTAATGTTAATAGGGAACGATTTACTAAGTTGGTAAAGGCATTAGAAGAACCAACAATGATACCATCAATTGGAGTTTCTAATGAAGTCGCTATATGGATTAAAGAAGGATTGCACATACATAACATGAATGAAAATACTTTAAAGTGTGAATTTTGTGGAAATAATTTTGATACTCAAAGAGTGTCAAAATTAATCAATGAAAAAACGAATACAACTCATGCTAAGTTAATATCTTCATTAGAAAATTTTAAAAATGACTTAGTTCAACTCTGTAATTCAATACAGGCTTTACCAACTTTAGAACAAAATGAAGAACTTTTGAAAAAGATAAATCAACTCATAGAAATAATAACTAACAAGATTCAGAATACAATGAATACTTTTACAGTTGAGAGTACTTTATTTTCAGAAATTATTAAATTTAATAATAATATAGAGAATAAGAGAGAATTGATAAATAAAGAAATAAGAATTATTAATCAAAAAATAGATAGAATTGAGCAAATTGCAAAATCATGGGTAGGTCAACAATTAAAAGAGAATCAACAAATAAAAGCATTCGTTAAAAATATTAAAGAGATTGAAGAAGCTGTATTAAAAAATAGTACAGTTTTGAAGGAAAATGAACAGTGGATGTCAGACCAAAAAGTGGTTAATTCTGATCTAAAACCTTTTCAAGATTTAGTCAATCAGCAATTTGTCATTTTAGGGATTGACTTTCGATTAGAGATAGCTGCTGATAATCAACATTATATTATCAGACATAAGTCATCAGAGTTTAGTATTAGAAATAAAGATTTGAGTGAAGGCGAGAGAAGACTTTTAGGTTTCTTACACTTTTACTATGATTTATTTGAAAGACCGGAAGAGTCATTAATGAAGCAGGTAAGTTTAGTAATTATAGATGATCCTATAACTAGCCTTGATAATGACAATCGATACTATCTAACTGAATTAATAAATAAATTTATAAAAAAAATAAAGCAATTACACTGTCAGTTATTTCTATTTACGCATTCTTCATTGGACTTTCATAATATTGGGTATGGATCTGATAATCAGTTAACAGCTTTCTATAAAATAAGAAAAAATGAATTTGGTGAAAGTACAATAAAAAAGGTAGATAGATTTGAACGACAGAATTATTCTGATTATTACCAATCCAACTTTAAAGGAATCTTTGAATTTGCGAAATTATCAAATACAAAGATAGGTGAAGATAATTTCTTATCTTACGGTAATAAGGCACGATTAGTATTTGAGTCACATGCACGGACGCATTATAAGCTAGAGTACGCAACCAGGGCTTCAATAGATTCGCTGATGGAATTTTATGAAGTTGGAGATAAATTTAAAGATCAATTTATGAATATGTTGGATGTGGTTAATTCATTGTCACACGGACCGACCTTTGCGGACTATAACGCGATATCTAGTAAAGAAGTTCAAAATGCAGTTCGATTTATGTTGGCGGTACTGTATAAGAAGGATAAGTATCATGTAGAACAAATGGCGGGAGATTTGATAGTTAAAAGTAATAGAAGAAACATAATGGCATGGTTGGATATTTTAGACGAAAGTTATTAGGTGCAAGCCCTCAAAGCAAAATAGATGATAGTAATACATCTTAACTTTGTTATAATTAGGCTGTATTTATTGAGTTTAGCTTAAATATTTAGGATACGGGGATGCGTCTAATGGCTGAAGATAAATTTGAAAATGCTGTAATTACGAAATTGCAAGATGAAGGATGGGACTACCGAAAAGATTTATCAAATAAGAATACCGATGTTCTTTATCAACATTGGCGGGACATTATCAATCGAAATAATCGAATTAAGTTAGATAATAAATTATTAAGTGACGATGAGTTTCAGTCCTTGGTAACAGAATTAAATAAAAATAAGACACCATACGATTCACAATTGATGTTAGCAGGTGCCGGTGGAATTGGAACAATCCCATTAATGCGGGATGACGGATCACAATTAGAAATTGAAATTTTTTATGGTGATGAAGTAGCGGGAGGCAGGTCTCAATACGAAGTAGTTAATCAAATTACATTTGATAAATTACCGTTTACGCTCAGCAAAAAAAGACGTGTTGATATTCTCTTGTTGATTAATGGACTTCCAGTCGCTCATATCGAAGAAAAAGATGAATCCTTACAAAACCAGTGGAATGCCTTTGAACAGTTCCAGAAATATGCGGGTGATGGGATGTATGAAGGCTTATTTTCATTTGTACAGGTGCAATTTATTCTTTCGCAACATTCAGCACATTATTTTGCACGACCAAAGAATCCGACAGCCGAAGCTTACAATAAAGATTTTGTATTTGGCTGGCGGGACAATCATGGAGCCGATATTACCGATACGATGGAATTTATCCATCAAGTAATAGATATTCCTGCACTACATCGGTTAGTGACTGTTAATATGATTCCGGATGCAGCTAATGATAATTTGATGGTCATGCGTTCTTATCAAATTCAAGCAACGCGCGCAATTTTGGACAGAATGAAACAAATGAATGCGAATAATTTTGTTGAAAAGGGTGGCGGCTACATCTGGCATACGACGGGGTCAGGTAAGACTGTAACTTCATTTAAGGTTGCCCAACTACTAGCTTCGATGCCAAAAGTTCGAAATGTTTTATTTGTTGTTGATCGGGTAGATTTGGTTAATCAAACATTTGAAAACTTTAAGGCTTATGCTTATACAACGTTTAAAAAGCGCATTAAAGTAGTCAATGGTCATCAATTAAAACGTGAATTGAGTAGAAATGATGCGTCACATATCTATTTAATCACGGTTCAGGGATTAGATAAGGCGGTTAAGTCTGGTAAATTTACGTCTGACGATCGGATGGTCATTTTGATGGATGAAGCACATCGATCAGCTAGTGGCGATTCTGTCAAACGAATTAAGACTGCTTTACCAAACACAACGTGGTTCGGATTTACTGGAACACCTAACTTTTATAGTGATGAAATCAATGATGTGACAACATCAAAGAATATTTCGACGCATGACATTTTTGGACCAAGATTACATCGTTATACCATTAAGGATGCAATTGGTGACGGCAATGTATTGGGATTTGATGTGACGTATTATCAATCACAGGCAGAAATTGATAAACAAGATGATTTAACAGAGCAAGAATTAGAAAAAGAATTATATACGAGTTTGCCATATCGTCAATCTGTTGTTCAAGATATTGTGGATCATTGGCAGGATACATCAGCAGGACCAATTGAAATGGGGGTTAGAAAGCCAAATCAATTTCAAGGAATTTTTGCTGTGTCGGGTAAGCAAGCAGTTGCAGCTTATTATAATTTATTTCGGAAGCTTGCCCCTAATTTACGAGTCGCAATGACATATTCTCGTGATGAGGATAACGGCGCAGGAACTTCAAATTTACAACAGTCTTTGAAAGATGCAATGGAAAACTATTCTGAATTTTATGGAACACAGAATTTCTTAGAATCTAACGATCCGGAAAGATTGTATTTAAATGATCTATCCAAGCGAATTGCAAGGAAGAAGCCATACAATCGTAATAATGATCAAGATCGATTGGATTTAATTATTGTTTCTGATCAGCTATTGACAGGATTTGATTCAAAATATCTTAATATTATTTATATGGATAAAATTTTAAAAGAAGGCATGTTAATTCAAGCAATGTCGAGAACTAACCGAACAATCAACCGAAACGCAAAGCCACACGGTAAGGTTCGTTTTTATCGAAAAGGTGAAGTGATGGAGGAAAATGTTAAGCGTGCATTGGTTATCTATACAAAGGGTGGCAATGATAGTGCCAGCGATTCGGAAAAAGACCCGGATGAGAGTGAACAACAAGATCTATTTAATAAAAAAATTTTAGCACCGAAACCAGCGACTCAAATTGAAAAATTAGCACCACAGATTAAGCGCTTGAAGGAATTAAGCGGGGATGATTTTTCACAGATACCTCGTTCTGAAAAGGAAAAACAAGAGTTTGTCACATTGGGTGCAGAGATAAATCATAAGGTACAAAGGTTAATTCAAGGTGGCTATGTCATTGGAACGGAAGTTGATAGGTTGGATCAAAATGGTAAGGAGACAGGTGAAAAAATAACATTACCGATAACGAATGTTGATGAATTCAGTGCCTTTCAAGCACGACTAAATGACGTTAATGAGACTCTCCCAGATGAAATAAAAGTCAATCTGAGTCATATCAAGATTTCAATTCAAGCTTATGCAAATGAAATTATCGATTATGACGCACTAGTTGATCTTTTGAACCAATATATCGATGTAACGATTGAAGAAAATCGAAAATCGGTTGAGGATCATATTGTCTCAATGGATGAGAACGGACGAAATGAAATTAATGAAGTGTTAGATGGAATTGAAGACGGTACTTATCAAAAGCACTTTGATACTGAAAGCCTAAAAGCAACACGTAAAAAAATCCGCTCTAATCAGGAAGAATTAAAAATTAGACGTTGGTCGGCGGATAAAAACTACAACGGCAACATTATTTATGAGGCCTATGAGTTATATTTACCAAGTGTTGGGTTGAATGATAATCCAAAACTAAATGATAAATTACAAGAAATAGAAACGAAAGAAAATATTGGTTTTTTTGAGACAGCGGATTTTGAAGATGAATTAATGAAGTTATACGAATCGTTATCTAATAATCAATACCTAGGAGAATAAGAATGGCATTAACCAGTGATAAAAAAGCAATTATTTGGAAAACATTAAATGAAACTAGAGGAAAAATTTCACCTTCACAGTATAAAGATTACATTTTTGGAGTTATGTTTTATAAGTTTCTCTCAGAAAAAGCGCAAGGCTGGTTAGAAAGTGTCTCGCGTGGGGAATCATGGAACGATATCTGGCAACAAGATCCAACAAGAGCTGCTGATTTCATGCAGAAAAAATTAGGTTATGTGATCCAACCAGGTGATATGTTTTCTGACTGGCAACAAGCAATCACTGAAGATAAATTTAATATAATGATGGTTTCAGATGCCTTGACTCGATTTGAACAAGGCGTACGAATTGATGCACGAATTAACTTTGCGGGTATTTTTTCAGATATGGATTTAACCTCAAGTGGTTTGGGGAATAATGCACAAACTAGAACGGCTACGATGATTGATTGGATTAATCTGATTAATCAGATTGAAATGGATGAAGATTCAGACGTCCTTGGTGATTTATATGAATATTTAATTGGGATGTTTGCCGCAAATTCAGGTGCTAAAGCCGGGGAATTCTATACGCCACATGAAGTTTCAGATATTATGGCCCGAATTTTAACAAGCGGTCGTGAAGATATGGAGTCTTACAGTTTATATGACCCAGCGATGGGGTCAGGATCATTGTTATTAACAACTGCATCGTATATGAAAAATGCAGGGACACGTGGCGCAATCAAGTATTATGGTCAAGAATTGATTACAGCAACGTATAACTTAGCGAGAATGAATCTAATCATGAACGGCGTTGAATATAACGATATTAAGCTTCACAATGCCGATACATTAAATAGTGATTGGCCGGACGGTGTGGTTGATGGTGTTGATACACCAAGAATGTTTGATGCTGTTATGGCAAATCCACCATATTCTCAAAATTGGGATAATACGAACCGAGAAGATGATCCACGCTTTAGAATGGGAGTCGCACCTAAATCAAAAGCTGATTTTGCGTTTTTACTACACAGTCTTTATCATTTAAAACAAGACGGGCGAATGGCAATCGTATTGCCACATGGTGTTTTATTTAGAGGTGCTGCGGAAGGTAAAATTCGTGAACAATTACTAAATAATCATAATATCTCTGCTGTTATTGGATTACCGGCTAAGATTTTTACGAATACAAGTATTCCAACGATTATTATTATTTTAGAAAAAAATCGAGTAGCAGATGATGTGTTATTTATTGATGCTTCAAATGATTTTGAGAAGCAAAAGAATAGCAATAAAATCCGCCAAGAAGATATTGAGAAAATTATTGCTGCATACGAGAATAGGGAAAATGTTGAAAAATATGCCCATGTCGCAACTTTTGATGAAATAAAAGAAAACGATTTTAACCTTAATATACCGCGTTATGTCGATACTTTCGAAGAAGAAGAACCAATCGATATTGATGAGGTCAAAAAAGAAATTGCAGCCATCGATTTAGAAATTGCAAAATTAGAAAAAGAATTTTCAGAAATGGAAGCACAGCTCGTATCAACGAAAAAGGAGTCTGATTAAATGAAGGAGCAAAAAAAGCAACCAGAACTCCGGTTTAGAGGCTTTACTGACGATTGGGAACAAGTGGAATTTCAATCCAAAATTAAATTAATTGGTGGGGCAACACCTTTCAAAGATAACCCGGAGTATTGGAATGGAAATATAGTCTGGTTGTCGTCACAAGAAATCAAGAATAAATACGTCTCAAATGGAACATATACGATAACAAAAAAGGCGATTATTGATAATAAAACTAGAATGGTAGATGCTGGAACCCCATTAATTGTTACTAGAAGTGGAATATTAGCTAAGCGATTTCCTTTAAGCATACCGACTATTGATGTTGCAATTAATCAAGATATCAAAGCTTTGCTTTTTGATCAATCCAAATTAAACGTAAATTTTTTTGTCGCTGAACTCCAATCGAAAGAAGCATATATTTTAAAGAAAATCATTAAAACCGGAACGACTGTTCAGTCTGTAAATCTACCGGATCTAAATAAATTGATTATATCAGTGGTATCTGATTTTAAAGAACAAGAAAAAATCGGAGACTTCTTTCAAAAATTGGATCATACTATTGCACTTCAGCAGCGTAAGTTGGAGCTGCTTAAGAAAATGAAACGGGGATATTTACAACAAATGTTTCCTTCTACAGGTCAGCCTACTCCTCAATTAAGATTCAGCAAATTTAAAGGTGATTGGAAACAAAATAAGTTAAGTGGCATTGCAAAAATTACAATGGGGCAGTCACCCAAATCGGAAAATTACACTGACAATCCTAATGACTGGATTTTAGTACAAGGTAATGCGGATATAAAAAATGGTGAAGTCTATCCCAGAGTTTGGACAACACAAGTAACTAAAATTGCACAAAAAGGAGATTTATTATTAAGTGTACGTGCACCTGTTGGAGATGTGGCTAAAACAAAATATACCGTAGTTATAGGACGAGGGGTTGCTAGCGTTAAAGGAACAGACTTCATTTATTATTTATTGGAGAAAATAAAATACTCAGGATACTGGGAGAGAATCAGTTCAGGGTCAACATTTGAATCAATTAACTCTAATGATGTTAAAGAAGCAAGATTTTACGTCCCAAAAGAAATAACTGAACAAAAAAAAATTGGAAATTTTTTTCAAAAACTCGATCAAACTATAACACTCCAGCAGTCTAAAGTGGAAAAACTAAAAATTTTAAAACAATCCTATCTCCAAAAACTCTTCCCTTAAACAAAATTCGTTAATTAACGACCATTTATTTATACTTTGATAGTGACCAAAATTGGTCACTATATTTTATATGGGAGTGGTTAGTTATGCGGAGAAAATATCTTTTTCACGAATACTTTGAAGAATGGATGGTGTTATACAAGCGCGGCGCAATTAAGCAGGTTACTTATGATAAATATGAATTAACGCAACGGCAGATTAAAAATCTTGCACCTACGCTATTATTGTCAGACTTAGATCGGCGAGCCTATCAGCAATTATTAAACGATTATGCTGCGACGCATGAACATCAAACGACGATGGATTTTCATCATCAGTTAAAATCGGCAATCTACGATGCACTTGATGAAGGTTATTTGAAGAAAGATCCGACGCGTAAGGCGATTATCAAGGGCGTTGTCCAAAGGCGCCATAAGATGAAATATCTTAATCAGGGTGAGTTGCGCCGACTTTTTGGTGTCTTGAATCTAGAAGACGAGGTTAACTGGGATTACTTCATTCTATTACTCGCTAAAACAGGGTTGCGTTTCGGTGAAGCACTAGGACTGACACCATCGGACTTTGATTTTAGAACACAACAATTAACAATCGATAAAACATGGAATTATAAACATTACCGAGGTGGTTTTCAATCAACTAAGAATCAGTCGTCAGTTCGAAAAATTTCATTAGACTGGCAAATCGCAACTCAGTTCGCACATTTAATTAAAGATTTACCCGAAAAGGAACCAATTTTCATCGACAGAACACGCCGAACACATAATGATACAGCGAATCATTATCTAGAACGTAAATGTAAACAAGCACAGATTCCTGTCATTAGTGTGCATGGCCTCAGACATACACACGCTTCAATTTTGCTATATGCGGGTGTTTCACTAGCATCAGTGGCTAAAAGACTTGGCCATGCTAATATGACAACCACGCAAAAAACATATCTGCATATTATCAAAGAGCTTGATAGTAAAGATAACGACAAAATAATGCAGTGCTTGATGACACTGAACTAAACAAAAAGGCCGCGAATTTTCGCGACCTTTTTGCTTAGTTATCTATAAGAATAATTTTTGAAGGTATCCCTTTTTCAAGTCAATTATTTTTTTTATTTTATCTTCCTGAAGGAGCAACGTATTATCGATTATTTTTATAAAGTTACCAATATTTTGTTGCTCATCAGGAGTTGGTATAGCTACGCTAAATTGCGAAAATTTTGATATCCAATGTCGAGAATGGTTTTGTGGTTTGTAATTTATTCTCTTTAAAATATTATATGCAAAGTAAAAGTTATTTTGGTTGTTTTGTAAACTTAATATTTTTAACGCTGAGCTTTTTACTTTAAAAGGGAAATCTACAAAATGTGAACTAACAGTAAAATCATCAAAAATAATAGCAGGAGCATCTGATGAGGCAAGCTTTATTCCAAATTTTTCATCGGTATATCCAAGAATAAAACTTTTTCCAGCGGTTAAGACAGGGATTTTAAAGTTAACATCGTAAGCTGTAGATTTTACTATATACTCTGCTGGTTGTTCATATTTAAAGAGATCTGATAGCGTTATATACTTCCAATCGTTGAAATAATTAACAAATCTTATATTAGGAATAAATTCATTCTTGGCTGGCAGTACTTGCTGCAGATATCCACGTTTCAACTTTTTAAGCAGCTCCAACTTACGCTGCTGAAGTGTTATAGCTTTATCTATGTTTTTTAGGAATTTTCCAAGTCGATGTTGTTCTGTAATATTAGGAAATAGGATTTTCCATTTTTTCACCTCAGACATAGGTACTAAATTTGTTATTGCAGATCCCGGATTAGTTCCCGTTAACTTTTTTTGCATAAAATTTGCTCGTACAAATTGAATAAAATACTCTGAATCGGCCTTTTCAGAGTTTATTCTAAATCGGATTAAAGCCTGATTGAAGATACCAGGTTTTATTTTTTTGGGCACTCTAGCGATTTTCCCGATGGTTCCGGCACCACTCATGATAAAATCATCCGGTTTTAATTGAAATTTATTAAGTTCATCAAATTTCTCTTTCGTAATATTATATCTGGCTTTAAAGTTTCGATAGATAGCATTCTGTTGCTCATACACTACATAATCACTCTTTGCGACGAAAAATTCTTTTTTTAGAGCACTTCCAAAAGGACCTCTTCGAATGCCATCTTTTTTATTTAATAAAGCTGTAAACTCACCTTGTTCCCAATCGATAGACATGGTTGACAAAATCCGTAAACGCTATTTAGACTAATATTTATTACTGTTATTTGAATAAATGCTTTCTTATACACAGCGATAGCATTTTTAAGGGCAAATATATTATTTCTTTGTGATTTAGCGTAAAATAAAACTAGATAGAATTATTGATTAAATAGGAGTGTTACTTAGATGACAATTGAAACTGATTATAAGAACTTAAAGCTATGCAAACATGGACTACCAACTTGGGATGCAATGTTGCCAGTTGCATTATCTGTTGCTAGTAAACAGTCATCTGCGATTAGCCGAAAAGAGTTTTCGGAGGCAATTGTAAACAGTTTGCAATTGCCTGATAATCTACGCCAGTTAAAGTCAGAAAAATACCCTGACGTCAATATTATAGATAGTCGAACGACATTTCCTATTTCAGAATTAACAATTGGTGGTTTAATAGAACGGCCAAAAAGGGGATTCTATTTAATTACACCGTTGGGTAAACAATTACTCGAGCAATACGGCGGTAAGTTAACTTCTGAGATAATCCACAAGCTACCACAATTTATCCAACACCAAGACGAGTTAAAACAAAAAGGGAATCTTGAAAAAACTGAAGATAGTCAGTCGACGGATAATTCAGATTCGGTTGAACCGATACAAACTGTAGACTCTATTGTAAAGGACTATAATGACACCGTTAGTATTGATTTACTTGATCGCATTCGTAAAGGAACACCATACTTCTTCGAAAAATTAGTTGTCGAATTACTAAGTGCAATGGGATATAAAGGAACAAACGGGCAAGCTTTTGTGACACAAAAGAGTAATGATAGCGGTATCGATGGTATTATTAATCAGGATGCCTTGGGAACTAGTACGGTTTATATTCAAGCTAAAAGGCATCAAGTGGGAAACAACGTTGGCCGAAATGAGATGCAGGCATTCTTTGGAGCGTTGAGTGGCTTTGGCTCAGACCGTGGCGTTTTTATAACAACCTCTAATTTCTCGAATGGTGCAATTGAGTATGCAAAGAACCAGCATATTGTATTGATTAATGGCATACGGTTGAGCGACCTGATGCTGCAATACCAAGTTGGTGTGAATGTTAAGAAGCAATATACAACATTTGATATCGATGAAGACTTTTTTATTGAAGATGATTAGTCAATGAAATGGAGCTGATTTTCAATGCGCAATCCACTCGTCAAATTTGAATTCGCAAGTCATGGTTATTTTGGCCCGCATGAAGTATATAGTCTCGATTTAGAAACTAGTCTGATGATTGGCAGGATGGTAACGGATGAATTTATCCATCGAGAAGTGGTTAGGCTTCAATTGGATGCAGATACTATCCGTCGAGTTCGTAATCGACTTGCGAGATTGCAACTTCCGAAGTGGGCTGACTATTATATTAACGAGTCTATCATTGATGGTGAGCAATGGTCAGTAACCGCGACCTATGCGGACGGAACAGTGATTGAGTCTGGTGGTTCTAATGATTATCCACTCCGCTTTGGGACAGTTAGAAATTTGTTTAAACCAGTTCGACAACAGTTTTTAAAAGATTAGATGTGTAATGAATAAAGCCTTAGGGATTAGTTTTTCAAGCTAATCCTTAAGGCTTTATTTTTATGAGTGCTTTAGTTATTCTCGTAGTATCTTCTCCATCGCCTTCCCCTTAGCCAATTCATCCACCAACTTATCCAACCAGCGAATTTTCTGCATCAGCGGATCTTCAATATCTTCCACACGGACACCACAAACCACGCCGGTGATGAGAACGCAATTCGGATTCATTTGAGGAGCTTCCTCGAAGAACGTTTGGTAGGGGATATCTTTTGCGAGTTGGGCATCGAGTTCGGTTTGTGAGTAGCCGGTTAGCCAGCAGATAATCTGATTGACTTCGGCTTGGGTGCGCTTTTTGCGTTCGGCTTTTTGGACGAGCATTGGGTAGATTTTATTGAGGGACATGTTGAAGATGCTGGTTCTGGGCATAGTGGGGGCCTCCTAATTTGTAAATGGTTTAGTTTACATCAGTCGATGTTCTAAGTTGGTGGCGGTGAAGTCGACTTTGTCGTAGCGGTGGCGCGTTTGTGAGTATTCAAACGGGGTGCCGTTGTCGAGGTAGACGACTTGGTCGACTTCTAGGACGGGGTCGGTGCTGGCGCAGTCGATGTATTTTTGATCGTAGGCGTCGGATTTATCGGCGCGAATCCGGCGGACTGAGGGGCCGATCGTTAAACCGAGTTGTTTAGTGATGTGGCTGTAGATTGATGATTTGAGGATCCTTTTATTAATGCCGGGAATCACGCAAATCGGCATGATCGTGTATTCCAACATGAGCGGTGTCCCGTCGAGCATTCTTAAACGAATAATATCATAGACAGAATCATTTTTACCGATTCTTAGCTTGAGTTGTTCCGTTTCATCGGGGAAGCGAACTTCAAATGAAATCAGTTTGCTTTCAATCGTACCAAGCTGCGCGTAATGTTTGGTGAGCCCCATGTAGTCTTGCACGGCATTGTCGTAGAGTGAAAATTGTTCAGTGACAAAGGTGCCAACGCCTTTTTTACCGTAGATCACACCTTCAATTTGTAGTAAATCGAGTGCTTTTTGAATTGTCACGCGACTGGTGGCGTACTGGGTTGCAAGTTCGGTTTGAATTGGTAATTGGTCGCCTTGTTGGTAGTCGCCGCGGATGATTTGATTGCGAATGTCGTTTGCGATTGATTGATATTGAGCCATGGCAACCTCCTTTTTTAAAGTCATCATAATTCAGAATCGATAGTATGTAAACCAATTGGTTATCAAAGTCGCTGAATAACGATGAGTCAGGATTCCATTTGGCGCGATAATCGGTTACAGTGAAGATGTAATCGATTACAAGATAATCAGAGGTGACTGAAAATGACAGACAAACAATTTTTCTGGGGCAACTCAGTTTCCAGCATGCAAACGGAAGGCGGCTGGAATGAAGACGGTAAGAGTTTATCGGTTTATGATATCCGCGAAGCGAGTGAATATGCGAGTGATTGGCATTTTGCCAATGATAATTATCACCATTACACGGAAGATTTCGACTACATGCAAGCGATGGGGATGAATATGTATCGTTTCCAGATTTCGTGGTCGCGGGTGGTTAATGATGGAGATGGCAGTTTCAATGAAGCTGGAATTCAGTATTATGATCGGCTAATTGATGCCTTGTTAGCGCGCGGAATCGAACCGATGATTTGTTTGTACCACTTTGATATGCCGTTGCATTTGGCAGAGGAATACAATGGTTTGATGAATAAGCACGTGTTAGATGCGTTTATTCGTTTTGGCAAAGAGATGGTTGATCGGTTCGCGGAGAAGGTCAAGTATTGGATTTCGTTCAATGAACAGAATCTCTATCATCAACCGGAAGCTTTCAGAATTAGTGGTTATTTAAAGGGTGACCAAACCACGGCGGAATTGTATCAGATTGCGCATAATGTGATGGTTGCCCACGCGACGATTTGTAATTACATCCATGAAACAACTGATGCACAAATCGGGGGGATGCTGGCATATAGTGAAGTTTATCCGGCGACGAGTCAGCCGGCCGATATTTTAGCGGCGCGCAAGTGGGATGAATTCATTAACTTTACGTTACTCGACTGTTATGCGAAGGGGCAGTATTCACACGAAATGCTGACATTTATCAAAAACGCACAGATCGATATGCATATTTTGCCGGGTGAATTGGAAACGATTCGTCAAATGACAAGTGACTTCTTAAGCTTTAGTTATTATACTTCGACGACCATTAATGCGGCGAAGATTCCAGCGGGGACTGCCCCAAATGATTATCTTAAATTTGGTGGGCAGAAGAATCCCTACATTGATGCCACAGAATGGGGTTGGCAGATTGATCCGCTCGGTTTCCGCGATGTGTTGAATAAGTTGTACCAACGGTATCGGTTACCAGTCTTCCCAATTGAAAATGGGATTGGTGTTCAAGAAGAATGGGATGGTCAGAATCCAATTCAAGATGATTATCGGATTGAGTACCATCAAGCTCATATTGATGCAATATTTGATGCGATGCACGAAGATGGCGTTGAAGTCCTTGGGTATCTTGGTTGGGGCTTAATTGATATTTTGAGTTCACAAGGTGACATGCGCAAACGGTACGGTATGGTCTATGTTAACCGCACGAATCATGATTTGAAGGACATGCAACGTGTGCCGAAGAAGAGTTTTTATTGGTTTAAAGACTTGATTGCTAAGTATCGGTGTTAAATGTTTTTTAAAAGGAGTGGGGTTTTCGCCACTCTTTTTTATTTACCTATTTCATTTCAAACTTATTCTTGTTATAATCGATACCAGTTGTCCGTGTTATAATACAGCGGACTAAATGTTATAACAGAGGAGAGTACAGATGAGTATTGGCGATATTTTAACGAAGACGTTTACGAACATGGATATTGTGAGTTCGATCACGTCGACAGTGTTTATTATTTTATTAGGATTCTACTGCCGCAAACGCGAGATCTTCACGGATAAATTTGGGAAGATTCTGTCAAAAGTCGTTTTAACGGTTGCTTTACCAGCTTTGGCATTCAACTCATTCATGCAAGATATTAATGGGAAGACTTTAAAAGAAGGCATCAACGTTTTAGTTTGGGGCTTCTTGATCTATATTATTTTAATTTTAATTTCAAAACCGTTATACTTACGCTTTAAGGGTGATCAACAAGATACATTACGCGTGTTGACGATCTTTGGTTCAACCACGTTCTTCGGGATTCCAATTGTTGGGGCCGTTTTTGGGGCTAAAGGCGTGATGTATAGTTCCATCTTCAATATTGGTTACCGGGTCTTCTTATACTCATATGGTTATATCAAGATGAGTGGCTTGAAGATGGCATCGAAGAACTTGAAAAACATGTTTTTAAATCCAATCGTGATCGCCACTTTTGCCGGGTTAATCATCTGGTTAGTCCAAGGCGCATTACCACAAGTGGCCGTTGCTGGGCATTCAGTAGCTTTCTTACGAATTGATCAAACGGCACCATGGTTGTTCAAACCGATGACATACTTAGCCGGTTTATGTTCACCATTGGCTTGGTTAGCCATTGGGACCACCCTTGGCGAAATCAGTTTCAAAGATGCGGCTTCAGACAAGACATCGTGGATCTACAGTATTAATAAAGTGATTTTAGTGCCTGCTTTAAATATCGTATTATTGGCCATCTTAACCATGACCCATATTTTACCGGTCAGCTACATCAGTTTAGCAACCATCGTGATTATGATGGCGACCCCAACGGCAACGGTTGCAGCCGCGTATGCAATCAGTTTTGATAAAGATGCAATTTTAGCATCAAACGCATCTTTATTATCAACAGTTTTAGCAGTTGTCATGACACCTGTTTGGTTAGTGATTTTAGAAGTGATCAACCAAATCGGGATTTTCTAGGAAGAGGGAAATTAAATGTTTAAAATTGCTTGTTACGGCGTGCGTCCCAACGAAGTGGCGACGTTCAATAAATATAACAACTACGATTATGATTTAACGTTAATTGAAGACTTACTGACGCACGACAATATCGCAACGGCTAAAGGCCATGACGCAGTCTTATTACGTGCCAATTGTATCGCTGATGCCCAAAACTTAGCGCAATTGAATGACTACGGCATTCGTTACGTGTTTACCCGAACGGTCGGTTACGGGCATATCGATTTGGCTGCAGCAGGTAAGTACAACATGGAAGTGGCTCGCGTCCCAGCTTACTCACCAAACGCGATTGCTGAATTGGCCTTGACGTTAGGGATGTCGTTATTGCGCCATACAACATACACAACGAACCGGACTGCCCACCATGATTTTCGGGTGAGCCCAGTCATGTTCAGTAAAGAAGTTCGTAATTGTACCGTGGGGATTATTGGGACTGGTAAAATCGGTTATACCGAAGCAAAGTTATACAAAGGTTTAGGCGCCAAAGTGGTGGGGTATGATGTATATCCATCAGAACGGGCTAAAGAAGTCCTTGATTTTGTTAGCTTGGACGAATTACTGGCGCAAAGTGATATTGTCAGTTTGCATATTCCGTACTTTGCAGGGGAAAATGACCAATTCATCAATGCTGATTTTATCGCCAAGATGAAAAACGACGCTATTTTGGTCAATACTGCGCGTGGCCAATTGCAAGATAACCGAGCAATTATCGACGCTTTGAAAGCTGACCAATTAGGTGCATTTGCCGCTGACGTGTTACCAGCTGAAGGTGAAATCTTCTTCAAGCAATTCCCAGAAGACCAACCGGTCCCAGATGCGACAACCCAAGAATTGATTGATTTATACCCGCGCGTCTTGTTGACACCACACGTTGGTTCGAACACTGATGAAGCCCTCAAGAACATGGTCGAAATTAGTTTTGAAAACTTCCATGAAATCTTGACGACGGGTAAGACACAAAATCGCGTTGCAACGACGACCGATTAAAGTGGTTGTTTGTATTTATGTGGAAAATATGGTATATTACTATTAGTATTTAGATACTTCAGAGTGAGTGAGCAGAAATGCTCACTCTTTTTATTGGAGCACGTCTAATCTGAATTATAATAATGAATTGGAGGGAATCATTTGAGTACCGTTGTGGAAACAGTTCACGATCTGATCGTGCCGATTCTTGATCAACACCATTTTGAATTGGTGGACATTGAATTTGTTAAAGAAGGCAGCAGTTGGTATCTGCGGGTCTTCATTGATAAACCAAATGGTATTGACCTTGAAGATTGTGCCTTAGTTAACGATGCGTTAAGTGAGAAACTGGATTCAATCGACCCGGATCCAATTCCGCAGGCTTATTTCTTAGATGTTTCATCACCAGGCGCCGAGCGACCTTTAAAGAAGACCGCTGATTTTCAAAATGCGCTTGGTAAATACATTCATATCTCGCTATACCAAGCTATTGATGGCGAGAAAATTTATCAAGGCACATTAAAAGGCCTTGATGATGATACCTTAACGTTAGTCATTAAAATTAAAACGCGCCAAAAAGAAATAACGTTTAATCGTAAGGAAATTGCCAAAGCTCGCTTAGCAATTGAATTTTAGTAAAGGTAGGCTAGTTACATGAGCAAGGAAATGTTAGGTGCACTTGATGCGCTAGAACAAGAAAAAGGCGTTAAAAAAGAGATTGTCATCGAAGCCCTCGAAGCAGCACTTGTTTCGGCGTATAAACGTAATTATGGTCAGGCTCAAAACGTGGAAGTTGAATTCGACCAAAAGAAGGGCAATATTCATGTCTATGCGGTCAAAGAAGTGACTGACGAAGTATTTGATTCACGGCTTGAAGTGAGCTACCAAGATGCTCTAGAAATTAATAAGGCATACGAAGTGGGCGATAAGATCCGGTTTGAAGTGACGCCTAAAGATTTCGGACGAATTGCTGCGCAAACGGCGAAACAAGTCATTATGCAACGGGTTCGTGAGGCTGAAAGAAGTATTATTTATGATGAATACAGCCAATATGAAAACGAAATTATGCAAGGAATTGTTGAACGTCGCGATAATAAATTTATCTATGTTAACTTAGGGAAGATCGAAGCAGTTTTAAGCAAGCAAGATCAAATTCCCAACGAGGAATACCAAGCACATGATCGGATTAAAGTTTATGTGTCAAAGGTTGAAAATACAACCAAAGGCCCACAAGTTTTTGTCAGCCGGACCCATCCTGACTTAGTAAAACGACTATTTGAACAAGAAGTCCCAGAAATCTATGATGGTACAGTTGAGATTGTTTCAATCGCTCGTGAAGCTGGCGATCGGACGAAGATGGCTGTTCGTTCAACGGATCCGAATGTCGACCCTGTTGGAACTTGTGTTGGACCTAAGGGGCAACGAGTTCAATTAGTTGTTAATGAATTACACGGTGAAAATATGGACATTGTGAAGTGGGAAGAAGATCCTTCCGATTACATCGCCAATGCCTTGAATCCAGCCGAAGTTATTGCTGTTCAATTCAATGGTGATAACGAACATACATGTACCGTTATCGTCCCTGATTATCAATTGTCACTGGCAATCGGTAAGAAAGGTCAAAATGCCCGGTTAGCTGCGAAATTAACCGGCTACAAGATTGATATTAAACCTGAATCAGAAGTTGAATTCGTTGATGAAGACGACACAGAAGATGATGGCGCAGTCGTTGAAGGTTTTGAAGAAGAAACAACAGAGGCTGTTGAAGGCTTCCAAGACCAAGCAACGGATTCTGCTGTTGATTCTGAAGAACAACCACAAGAATAAGTGAGGTGTTCATGATGAAGCAAAGAAAAGTACCAATGAGAAAAGACGTTATTTCGCAAGAAATGAAGCCTAAAAAAGAAATGGTGCGAATTGTGAAGACTGCTGCTGGTGAAATCAGTATTGATCCTACTGGTAAGAAGTCGGGGCGCGGGGCCTATGTTTCACTAGAACCTGACGCCATCAAGCGTGCTCAGAGCAAGCAAATTTTAGAAAAAACGTTTGGCATTGAGGTTTCTGCTGATTTTTACACAGAACTGTTTGAATATGTCGATCATCAAAAAGCCCGTCAAGAATTATTTGGAGTACGAAAATGAGTGAACAACCAGACCGTTTATTACAACTCTTAGGCATTTGTATGAGAGCAAGGCAACTGGTTAGTGGTGAAGAGCAGGTCTTAAAAGCCATTCAGCAGCAAAAAGCGAAACTGGTTTTTATCGGCCAAGACATTAGCCAACTAACACAGAAGAAATTGACTGATAAGAGTCAGTTCTACGAAATCCCGGCAACCAAAGCGTACACCGCAGCCCAGTTAACCCAAGCAATTGGATTACATAGAGCTACGATCGCGGTTGTTGATGCCGGGTTTGCCAAAAAGATGATAACGCTACTGGGATAATAAAGGAGCGTGAAGATATGGGTAAAAAACGTATCTATGAATTAGCAAAAGAAATTAATGTTGCCAGCAAGGATCTTTTAGAAGTTGCTGGTAAAAAAGGCTATGATTTAAAAAATCACATGGCAACGATTGATGATGCTCAAGAAAAGGTTTTAAGAGCTAGTCTCCACAAAGAAGCCAAGCCAGCTACAGTTGAGAGCAAACCAGCCGCAACAACATCGGCCCCTAAGTCGAGTGAAAAAACTGACAACGGCAAGATTAAGATTAATAAAGCGGCGATCCGTCGTCGCCCAGAAGCCAGCAGTAAACCAGCACCACATGCAAACAATCAACGCCCACAAGGCAACCGGAATGGCCAAGCAGCAAATGGGCAAAGCCGTAATAATACCAACGGTCGTCCGAATAACAACAATGCGCGTCCTAATAATAGTCGTCCAAATAATGGTCGCCCAAACAACAATGCGGCGAACCGGCCAAACAGCAATGCGCGTCCATCCGGGTCAAACCAACCATTGAGCTTGCAAGAACAAATCTCACAAGCTAATGCACGGCGGCAAAAAACACAAGAACGCATTCAACAACAGCGCGAACAACGTGAAGCCGACGAAAAGAAACGCCGTCAACAAAGTAATCGTCCGCGCCCAACTGGTAATAATAGTCGTCCAACTGGCAATAAGCCAGCCGGTGCACGCCCAACAACGACGAATAATCGGCCAGCTAACAGTAGCAATAACGGCCGTCCAGTAAATAATACAAACAGCCGTCCCAACAACAATTCCAACCCAAGCCGGCCAGTTTCGGCACAAGAAATGCAACAAAAAATGCAAGCTAATACGGTTAGTGCTGCTAAACCAGCATCAAACAATACAGCAGCAAGTAAGCCAAAGAACTTTGGTCCAGATAAGAAACGTGGCGGTGGCTATAACAGCTATGGGAACAATCGTCAACGTTTCAATAAAAAGCGTAAGAAGACCCGTAAACAACAATTAGCTGAACAAAATGCAGCTAAGAAGGAAATGCCACAACGTAAGGAACGACCATTACCAGAAGTTTTAGTTTTCTCTGAAGGTATGAACGTGGCTGACATCGCTAAGAAGATTCACCGTGAACCAGCTGAAATCATCAAGAAGTTATTCATGTTAGGGATTATGGTTAATATGAATCAGTCACTTGATAAAGATACAATCGAATTATTAGCTACAGATTATGGGATTGAAGCAGAACAAAAAGTAGAAGTTGATATTGCTGATATTGATTCAGTTTTTGAAACAGAAGCCAAGAGTGATGCTAACCTTGTTAGTCGACCACCAGTTGTTACAATCATGGGGCATGTTGATCATGGTAAGACCACCTTATTGGATAACTTACGGCACAGTCATGTGACTGACGGTGAAGCCGGCGGGATTACGCAGCATATTGGTGCTTACCAAACGAAGTTAAATGATCGTTTGATTACCTTCTTGGATACACCGGGACATGCGGCCTTCAGTAACATGCGGGCGCGTGGGGCAGATATTACTGATATCATCATCTTAGTGGTTGCTGCCGATGATGGTGTCATGCCACAAACAATCGAAGCCATCAATCATGCAAAGGCTGCTAAAGCCCCAATCATCGTTGCGGTAAATAAGATTGATAAACCTGGCGCAAACCCCGATCATGTTATGGAGCAATTAATGGGCTATGGCCTTGTTCCTGAAGACTGGGGTGGTGACACAATCTTTGTTAAGATCTCCGCGAAGACGGGCGAAAACATCGATGAATTGCTTGAAATGGTATTGCTTGAAGCTGATGTGCTTGAATTGAAAGCTAATCCAGATCAAAAAGCGGTTGGGACAGTTATTGAAGCCCGCCTTGATAAGGGTAAAGGACCGGTTGCCTCACTCTTAGTTCAACAAGGGACTTTGAAGATTGGAGATCCAATTGTAGTTGGGAATACCTTTGGTCGGGTCCGGGTCATGACTAATGATCGCGGACGTCGGGTGAAAGAAGTCTTCCCATCCGAACCAGTTGAAATTACTGGTTTAAATGATGTTCCACAAGCAGCTGATCGTTTTGTTGTCTTTGAAGATGAAAAGACAGCACGGGCTGCGGGGGAAGAACGCGCTAAACGGGCCTTATTGAAGGAACGAAGCCGTGCTAACCCAGTTACATTAGATAACTTATTCGAAACAATGAAACAAGGCGAACTAAAAGAAGTTGATGTCATCATCAAAGCTGACGTGCAAGGTTCATCAGAAGCCTTGGCTGGTAGTTTACGGAAGATTGAGGTTGAAGGGGTCCGCGTGAATATTATTCATGAAGCCGTCGGCGCAATTAACGAAAGTGATGTTACCTTGGCTGCAGCAAGTAACGCTATCATCATTGGATTCAACGTACGTCCAACACCACAAGCTAAGATTCAAGCTGATGCTGAACAAGTCGATATCCGATTACATCGAATTATCTACAAGGCAATTGAAGAAATCGAAGCCGCGATGAAGGGGATGCTAGAACCCGTCTATGAAGAAAAAGTAATTGGTCAATTAACTGTTCGTGAAATATACAATGTTTCTAAGATTGGGACAATTGCTGGGTGTATCGTCGACACTGGTGTTATCCAACGTGATAGTGGCGTCCGCTTAATTCGCGACAGTATCGTGATTTATGAAGGTAAACTTTCAAGCTTGAAACGTTTCAAAGATGACGTTAAAGAAGTCAAAACTGGCTTTGAATGTGGTGTGACAATCGAAGATTACAACGACATTAAGATTGATGATCAAATTGAAGCCTACGTGATGGAAGAAGTACCTGTTAAATAATTAATTTACAGGAGGACAAGCAATGAAACATCGTGTTGGTCGCGTTGAGCAAGAAATTCAACGTGAAATAAATGATATTTTATTAAAAAGAGTGCGTGATCCGCGTGTCGAAGGGGTTACAATTACAGATATTAATCTTAGTGGTGACTTACAGCATGTAAAGGTTTATTACAGTATTTTATCCGGTTTAGCCAGTGATGCTGAAAAGACACAGGCTGGTCTGGATAAGGCCAAAGGTTTAATTCGGAGTGAACTTGGTCAACGGATTAAGTTGTATAAGATTCCAGAAATTACTTTTGAACAGGATGGTTCAGTCCGATATGGTGAACATATCGATGAGCTTTTACGTAAGTTACACGCAGATGAAGCGCAACGTTAAGTTGTAGCTGAAAAAAGAATCCCGCGAAAGCGGGGTTCTTTTTATTTGGGCAAAACGTGCTTTTTGGACTGTTTTTTTTCGGTTAATTACCAACTAGAAGTTATGCTAAACAATGGTATAATTTTCAATTTTAAATTAATCCGCAAAGCCAACCCGTTCGAATCAGTACTCTGTGCTATAATGGTATGGTTAATGACTAAAGGAGATTATTTATGGACGGCATTGTACCCTTATATAAAGAACGCGGCATGACCAGTAGCGATTGTGTTTTCAAAGTACGCCGCATTTTACACATGAAGAAAGTCGGTCATTCTGGAACATTGGACCCCAATGTTGATGGCGTTTTACCAATTTGTATTGGGCAGGCAACCAAAGTGGTTGATCAGCTAGTACAATCTGGGAAAATCTACACGGGTGAAATCACACTGGGACTATCGACCACCACTGAAGACTTAGATGGTGAAATTGTTGATGCGATACAGTTGAAAGAACCTTTTTCTACTGAGAAAATCAAAGCGACCCTTGCTAGTTTCCTTGGCGATTCGATTCAGATTCCACCAATGTTTTCGGCAGTGAAAGTTAATGGTCGGCGCTTGTACGACTATGCGCGCGCTGGGGATCCGGTTGAACGACCACAACGCTCAATTACGATTACACAATTTGATCTAGATGGTGAACCACAATTTGACGCCGAAACCGGTCGGCAAACATTTCGCTTTATTGTAGGCTGTTCGAAAGGCACATATATTCGAACACTAGCCGTTGATTTTGGCCGTAAACTTGGCTTACCAGCGGTAATGTCTGATTTAACACGTCTAAAAAGTGGTGGCATTCAAATTGGCAATTGCATTACGCTAGAACAATTGGCACAAAAAGCGGCAGCCGGTGAACTCGCAGATGTATTATTGCCAATTGATCATGTGTTTGAAGCTTACCAGAAAGTTGCTTTAGATGACGAGCAATGGGCAAAAGTTTTGAACGGTGTCTTCTTAACCTTACCAGAACAAACTGATGAAATTGTAGCGTTGACCTATCAAGGGCACATCAAAGCATTGTATCAAGTCGAAAATGCGGCGCGACATTTCTATCGGCCGTATAAAATGTATTTACAAAATCAAGGGACTCATTAAAAAAACTAGGTGAAAATTATGCGAGTTATTGAATTAAACCATCCTTATTCTCAAGACCAAGTCCCCACTGATCAAGTGGTTTTAGCACTTGGCTTTTTTGATGGGGTGCACCGTGGACATCAAGCAGTGATCCATCAAGCAAAACAAATTGCAGTGCAAAAAAAGCTGCCATTAGCTGTGATGACATTTGATATCCACCCGGCGATTGTTTATCGTAATGCTGATCGAGCGACTTTTCGTTATTTATCGACGATTGACCGAAAACAGACATTGATGGCAGATCTAGGGGTTGATTTGTTGTATATCGTGCACTTTAATGAGGCATTTGCAAAATTAGATCCACAGACATTTGTTGATCAATACTTAGTCGCTTTGCATGCAGAGACTGTCGTAGCAGGATTTGATTATACTTATGGAAAAAAATCGGTTGCGAATATGACAACTTTGACAGATTATGCTCAGGGACGTTTTAACATCGTAACGGTCGCAGAACATGACTACCATGGTGCTAAAATCGGCTCGACATTGATCCGCGATTATTTAGATGCTGGGCGAATCACTGAAGCCAACGAATTATTAGGCTATGTGTACCAAACGACAGGTGAAGTGGTGCATGGTGAAGCACGCGGTCGAGAGTTAGGGTTTCCAACTGCTAATATCGAGTCACAACAACCAGAACGATTGCCGGGTATCGGGATTTATGCGGTTCGCTTATTTGTGCAGGGCCAATGGTATCTAGGGATGGCCTCAATTGGACGCAATGTTACGTTCCATCGCAATAACCCGGTGACCGTCGAGATTAATTTATTGGATTTTAATGCTGATATTTATGGTGAATCCGTTAAAGTGGATTGGCATCAATATTTACGTGGTGAAGTGAAGTTTAATTCTGCAAAAGAGTTAGTTGCCCAACTCCACCAAGATGAAGCCAACACGCGGGCTTACTTTGCACAGTTAGCGGGGCAACAATAATGGCGGGCGCATACATCCATATTCCTTTTTGTGAGCACATTTGTTACTACTGTGATTTCAATAAAGTTTTCATTGAAGGCCAACCTGTCGATGATTATGTCGAAATGTTGATCCATGAATTTCAACTAGTGATGGCTGAATATCCAGATGAAAAAATTGATACGATTTATGTCGGTGGCGGGACTCCCACAACGTTAACCCCAGCACAGTTGCAGCGCCTCATTAATGGCATACATCAATACTTACCGTATGATGGTGGTGAATTTACGTTTGAAGCTAATCCCAATGATTTGCAAGACACTGCGAAATTACAGGTTTTAAAGGACAATGGCGTTAATCGTTTAAGTATTGGTGTTCAGTCATTTAACGATCAAATTTTGAAGAAAATCGGTCGAATTCATCGAAGTGCGGACGTTTATCAGGCGATTGATAATGCACATCGAGTTGGTTTTGAAAATATTAGTATCGACTTAATTTTTCGGTTACCGCAACAAAGTGAAGCAGATTTTATGGATAGTCTGCATAAAGCAATTGCACTTGATTTACCACATTATTCAACTTATTCACTGATTTTGGAACGTAAAACAATTTTTTACAACCTGATGCGCCAAGGTAAATTACACTTACCATCACAAGATGTCGAGGCTCACATGTATCAAGCTGCGATTGATAGTTTTCAAAATGCTGGCTTAGAGCAATATGAGATTAGTAATTTTGCAAAGCCGGGTTTTCAATCGGCACACAATTTAACCTATTGGCGAAATGAAAAATACTTCGGCTTTGGGGCAGGTGCTTATGGCTACTTAGGTAAAGATCGTTATCATAACTTCGGCCCCATTCAACAATATATAGAGCCACTCAAGGCTAATAAGGTGCCAGTGATTGAGCGGCATGTCTTACCATTGACGGAACAGATGGAAGAAGAACTCTTTCTTGGTTTACGGACAATGCAGGGGGTGTCGATTGATCACTTCCAGGATAAATTTAATTATCCATTGCAAACTGTGTATGGGGAAACTGTGGCTGATCAAATTGCTAAGGGATATCTCAAGCAAGATGGCGATTGGCTGCGACTCACTGAAACCGGTAAGTTCTTAGGTAACGAAGTCTTTCAAGCCTTCTTATTGGATAGTTATTAAATCGGCCAATAACTAATTTAAGCTAGTCGCTAGAATAAGAGCGGCTAGTTTTTTGTGCTTAAGGCTGGAAGGCGACTCAGTCTGAAGTCTGATTTTTAGTGAATTCGTAAAAAAAATGGTGTGTTTCTTGACTTTATTTGACGTTCTTGCTATATTAATACTTGTAATTAGCACTCGTTATAATCAAGTGCTAAAAAGAGGTGATGACATGCTGACCGAAAGACAGTTGATGATTTTGAAAGCCATTATTCGTCTTTTTACAGAAAGTGGTCAGCCAGTGGGTTCTAAGAAGTTAATGGCAGAATTACCGGTTCACGTTAGTTCTGCGACAATTCGTAATGATATGGCTGATCTAGAAAGTGTCGGTTTAATTGAAAAGACGCACTCGTCATCTGGACGAGTACCATCGATGCAAGGTTATCGTTACTATCTGGATCATCTCATGCAACCAGCAACTCTCAATCCGGTTGATGTCGCAACTGTTCAACAGTCATTTGGACAACACTACCATAAGATTGATGAGATCGTCTCACAATCAGCGAATATTTTATCGAACCTTACCAGTTATACGGCAATTACGTTAGGTCCGGGAGTTGCGGAAGTGCGATTAACTGGGTTTCGCTTAGTTCCATTGGGGAATCACCAAGTGATGGCGATTATTGTTACAAGTGCTGGGACAGTTGATAATCAAGTATTTACCATTCCCCAAGCAATTTCGGGTGATGAACTTGAAAAAGCAATCCGGCTCATTAATGATCAATTAGTCGGTTTACCACTAACAGTGGTGAGTCAAAAATTAAAGACGGATGTTCCTGTATTATTAGCACATTATATGGCTTCGCCAACTGGTTTTTTGGATATCTTCGACGATGTTTTGAAAAAGGCAAGCCAAGAGCGTCTATATGTTGGTGGCCAGATGAACTTATTGAATTTTTCAGAGTTCGATGATGTGACTCAACTCAAGTCATTGTATAACATGATTAATCAGTCAGATGATTTAGCTAAGTTACTAAATTTATCCCCTGAAGGTGCCAATAGCAAAGTCCAGGTTCGCCTAGGGGCTGAGATGGCGAATGATTTGTTGAAACATTACAGTCTGATGACTGTGAATTATGATGTTGGTGAGCATGGTCAAGGTGTGATTGCATTACTAGGCCCCACTAGCATGCCTTATTCACGGATGATTGGTTTACTTGATTTATTTCGTGAAGAATTGGCAAAGAAATTAATTGATTATTATGCAAATTTAGATGATGATTAATCTTAAAAGGAGCGTGTTCATTTGACCAAGCAAGAAAAGGCTGAAAAACAAACAAAGTCAGCTACAGAGATGCCAGAAACAAAGACACCTAAAGAAGAGACGCCATTTGAACCCGAACTAGAAGCGGATAAGGTGGTTGAACCAGCACCAGAAGCTACAACGGCTGAAAAACCAGCTTCAGATGAACAACTTACTGAACTACAAACGAAATATGATGAATTAGAAGACCGGTTCTTACGTTCACAAGCTGAAATTAAGAATATGCAAATGCGTCAGCAAAAAGAACAGGCTAACTTATTAAAATATGATGGCCAATCATTGGCTAAAGCTGTTTTACCAGTCTTAGACAACTTAGAACGGGCATTAGCAACTGAAGTTACTGAAGAAGGTGCAGCAAGTCTTAAAAAAGGCGTGCAGATGACTTATGATCATATGAAGCAAGCTTTAGAAGATCATGGTGTTAAAGAAATTGAGGCCCAAGGGCAAGCCTTTGATCCGACCATTCACCAAGCGGTCCAAACAATCGCTGCTGATGGTGATCAAAAAGCAGATACGGTGGTTCAAGTTTTCCAAAAAGGTTACTACTTGAAGGATCGTGTTTTGAGACCAGCAATGGTCGTTGTTGCTCAATAATTAAATTTAAAAATCTTAAAAAAGAGGGTATTTTTCATGAGTAAAGTAATCGGTATTGACTTAGGAACAACCAACTCAGCGGTTGCCGTTCTGGAAGGCGGCCAACCAAAAATTATCACAAATCCAGAAGGCGCACGGACAACACCATCGGTTGTATCATTTAAAAACGGCGAAATCCAAGTCGGTGAAGTGGCAAAACGCCAAGCAATCACTAACCCTGATACAATCGCATCAATCAAACGGCACATCGGCGAAGCAGGTTACAAAGTAACTGTTGGCGACAAATCATACACACCACAAGAAGTTTCAGCAATGATCTTACAATACATCAAGAAATTCGCTGAAGATTATCTTGGTGAAGAAGTCACAGAAGCTGTTATCACAGTGCCTGCTTACTTCAATGATTCACAACGCCAAGCAACTAAAGATGCTGGTAAGATTGCCGGCTTAGATGTTAAACGGATTATCAACGAACCAACAGCTTCAGCATTAGCTTACGGTTTGGACAAGACAGAAACAGACGAAAAAGTCTTAGTTTATGACCTTGGTGGTGGGACATTTGACGTTTCAGTGCTTGAATTAGGCGATGGTGTCTTCCAAGTATTATCAACAAACGGTGATACCCATTTAGGTGGGGATGACTTTGATGAAGCCATCATGAACTGGTTAGTTGAAAACTTCAAATCAGACAACGGTATCGACTTGTCAAAAGACAAGATGGCTATGCAACGGTTAAAGGATGCTGCCGAAAAAGCTAAGAAAGATTTATCTGGCGTTACAAGCACACAAATTAGCTTGCCATTTATCTCGGCCGGCGATAACGGCCCGTTGCATTTAGAAATGACATTATCACGTGCTGAATTTGATAAGTTAACCTCCGACTTAGTTGATCGGACTAAAGCACCTGTTATGAATGCTTTGAAAGATGCTGGTCTAGAATCAGGTGACATCGACAAAGTCATCTTAAATGGTGGTTCAACACGGATTCCCGCTGTTCAAGAAGCAGTTAAGAATTGGACTGGCAAGGAACCTGATCACTCAATCAACCCTGACGAAGCGGTTGCACTTGGTGCTGCTGTGCAAGGTGGTGTTATCTCAGGTGACGTTAAAGACGTTGTTTTACTTGATGTCACACCATTATCATTGGGGATTGAAACAATGGGTGGTGTCTTCACGAAATTAATCGACCGGAATACAACGATTCCAACAAGCAAGGCACAAACTTTCTCAACGGCTGCTGACAATCAACCGGCCGTTGATATCCATGTTCTACAAGGTGAACGTCCAATGGCTGCCGACAACAAGACTTTAGGTCGTTTCCAATTAACTGATATTCCTGCTGCACCACGTGGTGTACCACAAATCGAAGTTAAATTCGATATTGATAAAAACGGGATTGTTAATGTTTCTGCTAAAGACTTAGGCACAAACAAAGAACAAAAGATTACAATCAAGAGTAACTCTGGTTTATCAGACGAAGAAATTGATCGGATGATGAAAGAAGCTCAAGAAAATGAAGAAGCCGATAGTAAACGTAAAGAAGAAGTTGATTTGAAGAATGATGTCGATCAATTAATCTTCCAAACAGACAAGACTTTGAAGGAGCTTGAAGGTAAAGTTTCTGATGAAGAATTACAAAAGGCTAAAGATGCGAAGGAAGAATTAGTCAAGGCACAACAAGAAAATAATCTTGAAGATATGAAGACTAAACGTGATGCGTTAAGTGAAATTGTTCAAGAATTAACGGTTAAATTGTATCAACAAGCACAAGAAGCGCAACAAGCTGCTGGTGGTGCTGAGGGTAGTGCAACTGATGGTAAGCCTGATGATGGTACTGTCGACGGCGACTTCGAGGAAGTTAAAGACGACAAAGAATAATGTGTTTAGAAAAAGCCAAAACCTAGTATGGTCTAGGGCCTTGGCTTTTTTTAATCAGTCAATTATGCTATCCTTGTTAAGGTAGATTTAGCGCATAAGTATATGAATGGAGGCCCACAATGGCTGATAAAAGAGATTACTATGACGTCTTAGGAATAAGTAAAGACGCTTCAGATGATGAGATTAAAAAAGCCTATCGTAAACTTTCAAAGAAATACCATCCAGATATTAATAAAGCACCTGATGCAGAAGCCAAGTTTAAGGAAGTCACGGAAGCTTATGATGCATTAAGCGATCCTCAAAAACGAGCTGCTTATGATCAATATGGTCATGATGGGATGAATGGTGGCTTCGGTGGCGGTGCTGGCCAAGGCTTTGGCGGCGGTGCCCAAGGCTTTGGTGGTTTCGAAGATATTTTCAGTTCATTTTTCGGTGGCGGTAGTGCACGTCAACAACCCAACGCCCCTCGTCAGGGTTCTGACTTACAATATCGAATGGATTTAAAATTTGATGAAGCCATTTTTGGAAAAGATACTAAGATTTCTTACAATCGTGAAGCAGAATGTCATACGTGTCACGGTTCTGGTGCAAAACCTGGAACGAGTGCCCAAACATGTCATAAATGTCATGGTTCTGGTCAAGTTCAAGTTGAACGGCAAACTGCATTTGGCCGGATGATGGTTCAAGAAGTATGTGATGTTTGTGGTGGCACTGGTAAAGAAATTAAAGAAAAATGCGAAACATGTCATGGTACAGGTCATGAAGACGAGCGTCACACTGTCAAAGTTAAAGTCCCAGCCGGTGTCGAAGACGGGCAACAAATGCGTCTTCAAGGTCAAGGTGAAGCTGGCACCAACGGCGGCCCTTATGGAGATTTATTTATTGTATTCCGTGTGGCACCGAGTGCTGAATTTAAACGCGACGGGGCTCAGATTTATTCAGAAGTTCCAATTAGTTTCGTCCAAGCTGCCTTGGGGGATGAAATCGAGGTCAACACTGTTCACGGCTCGGTAAATCTAAAGGTGCCAGCCGGAACACAAACGCATACGGTATTCCGTTTACGGGGTAAAGGAGCACCTAAGTTACATGGTACAGGTAACGGTGATCAAAATGTTACAGTCAACATTGTTACGCCCAAGACCCTAAATAGTAAACAACGGGATGCCTTAAAGGCATTTGCAGTGGCCAGTGGAGATTCAGTTAACCCACAAGACAACAACTTATTCGATAAGATTCTAAATAAAAAACATAAGAAATAGTAAAGCATGGCAAAAGTATTTTTGGTACGTTAAAAGGATCACCGATTTTTTAATCAGTGATCCTTTTTTACATAGATTAATATGTTGTTAAATTAACCCCCAATGACGGAGCCCTTTGATAATGCCACCTTCAGTGTTTTTAGAGGTAATGTATTTCGCCTTTGCTTTGGCTTCAGGAATTCCATTGCCCATGACGGTTGGATAGTCCACATAGTCGAGCATTGGTAAATCATTTGTACCATCACCAAACGCATAAGTGGGAATCCCCGATAAGTTTTGTGATTTGATTAGTGTTTTAATGCCCGTTTGCTTAGAACAATCTTTTTCAACTGTATCAATTGAATAAGGTGTGTTGCGATAGAAGGTCAAATTAGTCCCTTGTGGTTCCGTGTAAGCTTGATCGTTATTGTTAGTTAGGATCAACATCATGTATACCGGATGGTTTAAATAGTAATCGGGGTCGACTGGCGGCAAGTCTGAATTAACATAGTTATAAGCGTCCTTACCAGCTTGGGTGATTGCAGTAATGCGGATTGCTTGGTCGTTATAAAAAGCAACAGCTTCGCCAGCAGCCTTAGCAGTCGCCACCGTCGCTTCAATAACGGGGGTTGGAATCGTTCCTTGGTAGACTGATTGGCCTTCAAATTGAATGTAACTGCCGTTTAAACAGATGAATGAATCGATACCCGTCGTTGCCAATGCATCTTGAATCTCAAGTGGTGAGCGCCCAGTAGCAATGATGGGTAGGTAGTTGTTGGCGCGTAGTTGCCGCAATGCAATTGCAACCGCAGCGTCAACTTCTGAATGCGCGTTGTAAAGTGTACCGTCCAGATCAAAAAATACCAGTCCTTTATAGGTCAAAATAGGGCCTCCTAAAATTTAATATCTGTCTCATATGCTATCATGTTTCAAGCATAAATAACAGTCGTAGCATCTTTGAAAATTAAAGACGTGGTGATAGTTACATTGATATTGAAGGATAATGGGCGACGTGCTTGCGAAAATAGTGCGGTCTGGTTTTGAGGACTAATTTTAAATCTTAGTGTTTTTTAGGTAATCCCCAAAAGGTCATTCGACTGGTTAAGGACTTATTTTACAGGACGCTTAATTGTATCAGCGGAACTATTTTCATGAGTTCTTCATATTTTATTCATCCGTAATTAGTTTATCTACTGTATAATGTAGACATAATGTTGTAAAAAGAGAAGGAATTATAATGAAAATTTTAATGGTTGAAGATAATAAATCGGTATCTGAAATGATGAGTATGTTTTTCCAAAAAGAGGCTTGGGATGCCCATTTTGCATACGATGGTGTAGAAGCAGTGACCGCTTTTAGTACCGATCCAGAAAGTTGGGATATTATTACTTTGGATCTTAACTTACCAGGTTTAGATGGTATGCAAGTGGCACAGAAAATTCGCGAACGCTCAAAGACGGTACCAATTATAATGCTCACAGCACGTGATTCTGAGAGTGATCAAGTGCTAGGATTAGAACTAGGGGCCGATGATTATGTGACCAAGCCGTTTAGCCCAATCACATTAATTGCCCGGATTAAAGCCCTACATCGACGGGCCGAATTAGTTGATGAACAAGTAGAGGCTGCTGAAGAAAGTTTACAACAAACGACTGACCAATCTGATTATGATGTGCAAACGACGCACTTCAAATTGAGTTCTAAAACACGTGAAGCCTACTTATTAGATCAGCCGATTTTAGAGTTAACCCCAAAGGAATTTGATCTGTTAAAAACGTTAGCTAAAAATGCGCGCCAAGTTTTTTCCCGTGAACAATTACTGGAACTGGTATGGGACTATCAATATTTCGGGGATGAGCGCACTGTCGATGCCCACATCAAGAAGTTACGTCAGAAAATCGAAAAAGTCGGGCCACAAGTGATTCAGACTGTCTGGGGTGTTGGTTATAAATTTGATGATTCAGATGTGGCTGCAAAATGAAATTAATTTATCAGTGGATGTTAGCCTTTTTCGGGGTAATAATGACAACAATTGTGATTGTGGGCATTGCATTTACGCAATATTCGACTAAAACTGCCTACGAAAATACTTGGGATCAATTAGAAGGCTACGCAAATGTAATTGAACGCGAGGCCTTTAAACAGGGGGCCCAGGCTACCTTGTCGACTCAATTTATTGCTGACAGTCAACAGATATTGTCCCAACAGCATGTTGGGTTTAACTTCTTTAATGCTGAAAATGAGATGGTTTATCCCACACCAGATTCTAAAATATCGGTTAAGAAGCAGTATTGGAAACACTTAAAGAACGGTCAAATTCAACGGCTTAGTTTGAGTCGTGATTCACATCAGGTGAATAATAATAAGCAGGAACAGTTAGTCGTGTTTAAACCAGTTTTTTACAATAATAAACTAATTTACGTAATTGGTGTTGCGGCGCCTTTACAGACCGTTAAATCTGGCCTGACCACAATGCGTAAGAACCTGTTCGTCGCATTTTTACTATCAACGATTGGGGGCGTTTTGTTAAGCTATGTTTTAGCCCGGTATCAAATTTATCGGATTAATCGGCTGCGAAATGCAACGCATTTAGTGGCTGAAGGTGACTTTGACGTCCAGATTAAAAATCCTGGGAAGGATGAATTAGATGATTTGGCGACCGATTTTAACGAGATGGTCCATTCATTAAGTGCTTCTGAAAAGGAAATTAAGCGGCAAGAGGACCGACGACGCCAATTTATGGCAGATGCTGCACACGAAATGCGAACACCACTGACGACCGTTAAAGGCCTTTTGGAAGGCCTACAATATGATGCAATACCAGAAGAGATGCGGGCTAAGAGTATTACATTGATGCAAAATGAAACTAATCGTTTAATTCGGTTGGTTAATGAAAACTTGGATTACGAAAAAATTCGGACTAATCAAATTAAGTTAAATCGACAGACATTTAATGCGGTGGCTGCCATCCAGAATATTCAAGAACAATTAGATAAGAAGGCCACTGAGGCAGGGGATCGACTGGTCTTAGAGGCTCCCGATAATGTGCCAATTTATGCCGATTATGACCGATTTGTACAAGTTATCTTTAACATCATGCAAAATGCAATCCAGTTTACACAAGATGGAAAAATTACAGTGACTGCTGAAGTTGGGTTTCACGAGACTGTGTTAGCAATACGAGATACTGGGATTGGCATGACTGCTGACCAAGTTAAGAATATTTGGGAACGTTATTACAAAGCCGATCCATCGCGGAAAAATACTCGTTATGGGGAATCTGGACTGGGCTTAGCAATCGTCCATCAGCTCGTCCAGTTACACCATGGGAAAATTGATGTGCAAAGTGAACTCGGCCAAGGAACGACCTTTACGTTGACTTTTCCAGATGAAACAATTGTGAACACTGAAGCTTAATCCAAGCGGAATGGATTGTGCTAACGTGTTTATCGGCATGGATGGGCGCATAGTTGTGGCGCATTTATTGAACGGATATTTCAATCTGGCAAAATAAGATGGACTATTTTTCATATGCCTGTAACAATCTTCGGTTGACTTTGGCAAGCAGTTTTACTACAATGCTTATAAATAAAATCCTTTTAAGTGCAGTTCAGCGAGGCTGCCAAGGGAGCGGTTAATAAGCAATGATTGGCCTGCTCTTGTTCAGAGCAGGCTTTTTTTATGTTATCAATTACGTGGAGGACTAAATAAATATGGCAAAACAACAAACAATTGATGCAGTGACTAAAGATCAACGGACTATGGGTCGATGGGACTTATTGGCAACTTGGATTGGGGCTAATGCGAATAACGGGACTTGGTTTATTGGCGGGATTATTGCGGCAACTGGTTTGCTCCAAGGATCAATGTTATTGCTTGTTGTAGGTTGTTTATCATATGTGTTACTTGCACTGGCATCATATATGGGCTATCAAACCGGTGTTGGGTCGATGGGGTTAACCCGCGCTTCTTTTGGGGTCAATGGTTCGGTGGTCCCTTCAATCATTAATGTAATTCAATTTATGGGTTGGGCGGCAGTTAATACCTACATTGCGGCAACCTCAGTCAGTTTGATCATCAAGGAAATTATGGGTTGGACTGGCAATAATGGTCCAATGAATCGAATGAGCCTGATTATTGGAATTTTAATTATGTCAGTCTTACATTTAATCAGCATTTCGTTAGGTGAAAGATCTATCCGTTGGATTGAACGGATTGGGATTATCTTAGTGATTATTTTAGTGATGTGGGAATCGCTGATTGTTTTTAAGATGGTGCCATTCAAGAATTTAATCGGTTGGCGGCCAGCAGCAAACTTACGACTTAAACTGGGGCAGGCGGTTGATATCTTAGCGGCATTTAACCTGGCGTGGGTGACAGCTGCCGCGGATTTTAGTCGTTTTTCAAAGAGCAAAAAAGCGGCGACAGCCTATTCATTTTTAGGCGCTAATATTGGATTATTTTGGTTTGCATTTATTGGTCTGGTGGCTACGATTGCGACTGCGATTACGCTACATCATTTTGATCCGAATAATGCTGATCCAAGTACGATCGCTGTTAAGTTAGGCTTGGGTATATTGGCCTTGCTAGTCATTGTGATTACAAGTACAACTGCTAATGCCGTTAATTTGATGGCGGCTGGTTCAGCACTAACCAATATTTGGCCGCGATTTAAATTAACACCGGCTTTGTGGTTAGTGACTTTATGGGCAACTGGGGTAACTTTTATTCCGGTCTATGTCGCATCATTTATCACTACTTTTGAAGCTTTTTTAGATAGTATCGGGATGTTTCTAGGACCAGAGATTGCTATTTTTTTAGTCGATTATTTCATCGTTAAACACCGGCAATATAATATTCATGACCTAAACATAGTTGGTGGTCAGTATTGGTATACCAAAGGCTATCATCTAACGGCACTGTTTGCGTGGATTATTGGAGTGATCAGCTATCTAATTTTAAATCAATTCACAATTATTCAGACGTATACTGGGGCAACCTTCATCGCGATGTTAATCACGGCGGGGCTTTACTGGGGATTGATGCAAAAGAGAACATCTAGTATTTAAATACTAAAAAAACGTCAATTCGTTGACGTTTTTTTAATTTTTACCCACATAGTTCATATAAATTTCACACTTTAGTTTTACACTAATTGTATTAGGAGGTGGGGTATGTTCTTTATTAAATCAATTCCAGCTAATATCCGGTATTATTTACGCCAATCGATAGTAATCTACCTTGTGGACTGTTTCTTTTTAGGTGGTATGATAATTACGCTGAGTTTGATCAGTTTGGAACGTTATGACCTCCACCGGTTAGAGAAACAGCTAGCTAATTTTAGTCATGCCAAACAAGGTGCTGATCCGTTGAATCAGCTTATTGAAGGCAAGCATCTCTTACTTGGTCGATATCAACTTATCGGACTACTCATGATGATTATTACGATAATTTTGGTTGGTATTTTAGCTGGCCAAGCTTTTAAAAAGTTACGTCAAGATATTGAAACATTTTCGAGTGCCGCTTGGCCACAGTACAAAATTGTTAATTATTATACGCTAATAGCATTATGTATTTTAGTTTTAGCTAGTATTACCGTTATCGTCGGGTGGTTAGTATTGAATTCCTATTATTGGCACGGATTAGAGGTTGTTAATCAACGTTGGTTACAAAAACCGTTTCGGCCAGTTCAAGGCCCACAAGCGCTACAACCACTATTTAAAAATCACTTAACTGACTTTAGCAGTCGCTCCTTATTAAATCCTGTTTTACACGAAAGTACGAAGCAAAGTCTAACCAATCAGGTCCTTAGGCGATTATGGTTACCACTACTAAGCTTAATTGTCCCCATTTTTATTGTGGGGTGGTATCAAGTAAATCACTTTAGTAAAATGAGAAAGCTGTGATTAAAATGCTGAATAAACAACCTTTAAGACTCGGCGAAGTCTATTTCAGCCAACCAGAAATGATTAATCAGATTCTACAATCTGCAGAACAGCCATACATGATTGATTACCAGATGCCTAAAATCCTCCCGTTTGCAACCGGTTGGGATAATTTATTATTACCCAGTAAGCAGGTGATACCGGCGTTAAAACAGTTAATTAAACAGCATTTAAAGCAGGTACGTGATCGCTTGGGCACTGAATTAACGGTTGTTGATCAATTTTGGATTCAGTTGATTCGTGGATTAGCAAGTCAGCATCAATTGATAGTTATCAACCACTTTTTGGATGAGCTTCCGCCAAACGATGCCCGCCAACTATTAAAGGATGTTAAACAGGTTGCTGCTAAATGGCAAATTGTGATTATTATAACCACCAACCAGGAAGCCATCTTTAATAATTTTAGAGCGCAAGTTCTTAATTAAAAATAAACTAAAACCCACTAATCAATTATGATTGGTGGGTTTTAGTTTATTTTGATGCACTATCGTTGCTAGTGGAAGTGCTATTTTTTTGCCAAGCTTTATTCTTAGGGACTTCGGTTAAGCTTGATTGATCATTGACTAATTCTGGGGCATCTGTTTTGAAAAGGCCGATAGTTGATTGATTTCCATGTTGTGAGAAGAGACTCGTGGAACGAGTGCCTAATTTATTTTGAATATCAATCAGTTGCTGATAACCAGTCGAATAGTTGTAATCAGCGGGATTGACTGGTTTGAAGCCTTGCGGGGTATAGAAACGCAAGAGGTTCTTTTCATTAACTGAATCAGACAAGCTGAGTTCATGATTAACTTGCTTTTGCCAAGTCGCAACTTGTTTTTGTAATTTGGCCGATGGCGCGGTTATTTGTAAGCCGGTTTGATTATTGTAAATTGTATCATCCAACACAGTGTAAGCAGGTGTTACAAAATTGTGATTTCGGAAGGCGACGACTTGATCATGTTGTGGCGATAACAAATCAGTCCCAAATTGAATGTAATTTTGATTATCAATTCCGAGCAAGTGTAATAAAGTCGGTAAGGCGTCAATTTCACCACCATATTGCTTTTGAATACCACCTTTGAGTCCTTTCATGTGAATCATATACGGGACTCGTTGTAACTGAGCGTTATCGTAATCAGTCCAAGTCTCAGGATCGCGTCCCAGCACACTGAGTAAAGCTTGATTGTCAGAATTTGAAAGACCGTAGTGATCACCATAGAGGACAATCAGCGAATTATCTTCGAGTCCAGAAGCCTTGAGATAATCGAAGAATTCTGCCAACGATTGATCGAGATAATGCGCAGTAGCAAAGTAGTTATTGACTGCTGTATTATCCGTTGTTGCGCGGGGGAAATCACCATCTTTTTCCGGTAATGGGAACGGAAAGTGATTTGTAACTGTGATGAATTTCGTGTAGAACGGTTGCTGCAATTGTTCGAGATACTTAATCGATTCGCCAAACAATAATTTATCCTTCAAACCATACTGTAAGACGTTATCTGGATCGGTATTAAAGTAAGATGAATCAAAGAAGTAATTATAACCGAAATTTTTATAGACATTATTCCGATTCCAGAAGGTTCCCACATTTCCATGGAAGACAGCGCTCGTGTAATCCCCATGTTGCTTAAGAATTGATGGTGCTGCTTGGAAAGTATTATCTGAGCCTAAGGTGGTGAAGACTGACCCCTGGGGTAATCCATAGACGCCAGTTTCCATCATGTTTTCAGCATCACTGGTTTTACCTTGACCCACTTGATGGAAGAAGTTTTCAAAACCTAACGTGTTTTGATCATGGTAGAGATGATTCAAAAACGGCGTTACCTCACGACCTTCAAATTTGAAGTCGATCAAAAATTGTTGAAAACTCTCTAAATGAATGACAATCACATTTTTACCTTTAGCCACCCCGGCGTACTCAGGATTAGCCGCTGCATGATGTTGTTTCATAAAATCGACCACTGGATCTAAATCGTAACTTTCAGCCTGGGCGCGTACTTGATTATTTTGGGTAGTTTTAAAGGCATCATAGACTGTGAATGTATCAATCCCAAGGTATTTAACGATATAATTACGATCAAAGGTCCGTGATAGGATTTGAGGTCGACTGATTTCACTTAGACCGAGATTTACACCGAATAATAAAACAGCTAGTGAAGTAGTGCTAAAAGCCCAGCGTCGATCAAATGCCCGTTGATCAATTCGAATGATCTTGGTTAGAACTAACCCGGCTAATATAATAATATCAATCCAATAGAGAGCGTCATGCCAATTCATTAGGGCGAGTGAACTTTTGCTTAGACCAGCTGATACTTTGGAATAGCCTAAGATGGTATTGATAGTCATATAATCGGTAAACTGCCGATAATAAATAACGTTAAAATATAAAAGGGCGGTATTGCCAGCATAGATAATTAACCCTAACCAATAGCTGAGACGTGGTTGGCGAATGTAGAGAATGATGCCAAATAAAAGCAAGGTAGTCGCCAATGGATTAAAGAATAAAATGATAACTTGTAAGAAGCCACTAGCTGCGAGGTTAAAATCGGTAAAATACCCGAATAACGTTTTTAGCCAAAATAAAAAGACCAATAAACTCATGAAGCCCAATCGAGAAGATCGGAATGATTTAATTTTTGTGAGTTTCAAGAAAAGTGACATCCTTTCAAAATGCAAAACTAAATAAGCACTAATGCCTTATTTTAACGCGGCGATAGCAAGGGCGCAAACTGCAGCCTAAATTTTAAATGGAAATTTAAAGTTTCGGAGTCTTCATAATTGTTGTATATTGTTGGTTAGCTTTTTCTGGTGTTAAAACGTGTTGATAGACCGCCTGTAATTCTTGACCAATTTTTGAAATCTGTTTCGCTTTTGCAATCTGATAACCTTGATCCGTTAAATTAGGAACGGTCTCGTTGACCATGGCTTGAATTAGTTGTCTGAATTCTGCGTTGGTATGGCCCATATAGCAATTCTGACGATCTACTAACCAACCTTGATAAACCGGAATATCACGAACAAGGACTTTTTGACGGCTGGCAAGGGCTTCAAGGACGACAATACCCTCGGTTTCTTCGTATGAGGGAAAGAAAAATAAGTCAGCATTCCCATAAGCGCCTTCGATAATCTCACCACTAATATAACCAGGAAAGATGACGTTGTCAGGATGGTTGTGTTTAACAATTTGGCGAATATTCTGTGGGATACTATACATTGGAACCGCACCAAACCAAATAAAGGTATATTCCGGTAAGCTTTTGGCGATTTCAACAAAATCGATCAGCCCTTTTCGCTTAAAGAATAAGCCGACACAGATAATGACTTTCTGATCTGGTTGTAAGTGGAAGTAATTCCGAAAAGCGGTTTCTTTTGCCGCGGATGGCTGGTATTTAGCCAAATCAATGCCATTAGAAATGGGGGCGATTGGGTTGGTTAAACCGTAACTTTCCAATAAGGACTTCGCATATAGAGTCGGGGTAATCAAATGATCTGCTTGCTTGTAGAGACTTACAAGATAGCGTTTCACTAAGGGGGCTAATTGATTAGAACCGATAAACGAATTGCGAAAATCCTCTTCAGTTGAATGGGCGTGATAGATGACCGGCTTTCCCATCTTACGGGCTTTACGAATCACGCTACGGCTTTTAAGGCCATATGTATTAATGTGTAAGAGGTCGTAATCTTGATCATTGGGATCGAGGGTGAAATCAATCCCCATAGCGCTGAGAGCCCGTTTTTGATGGTCCAAGGCCCGGCCAATCCCAGATTTAGCAAGTAATTTTTCACTTTCAAAGTATAATAAGACTTTCATAAAAGACACCTGTTTCAATAAATAATATTCTTTATTATAGCATAGCATAGCTACTAGTCATCCGACTAAAGGCGTTTGAATTGATGCAATAGTTTAAGATTCACTTTAGCTGAGTAATTAATATTATTTTTTTTAAAGTAAACAGCTATAATAGATTAATTAGGAACCGAATCATGAATAAATTAGTAGGATAAGCGAGGGTATTTTTTTGGTTTTTCTAGGGCATATTTATGAACAGTGGATTCTTCCGTGGGGAAAACAATACAATCATCTACCACTAATTGAATTAACGGTGGCGAGCTTGGATAAAACCATTTTGTATTGTTTAATTTTTATCGGCTGTCGATTAGTGTACATATTAATTAGACGACGTAAAATTAATATCATTCCGGAACTGAAATTATTGATGTTTGTCTTTTATATCGGATTGTTAGTTTCTTTAACTGTTTTACGGCATATTTATTATCCGTGGCAATTAGCATTGCACTTTCAACGGCCACTCAGCCAGATTAACCTCACACCATTTGTTGAAACCTTCAAATTACGCCAAGCGCCAGCCCAACTTGATTATTGGTATAACTTTTATGGCAACATCATCTGGTTCATCCCTTTTGGGTTGTTAAGACGCTCACTGACGCAACGTAAAGGGGACTGGTGCATCACAATTATTGAAGGGGCCGGTTTGTCATTATGTATTGAGTCTGCACAGTTTATATTAGGCACTGGGATGGCTGATATTGATGATTTAATCTTCAATACGCTAGGTGTAATCATTGGGGTGCTCTTATATCAATGTTTACATTTCAGTCGGCGTCGTAGGTAAAAATAAGGTTATCAGCGGTTAAAAAACAACGATTGTTATTTTTTTGACTTTAAAAATGTTTTTTTACGTAAAATTTACGTAATCGCTAACATCGTTGAGGCACTTGATTAGATTATCATAGGCACCATTAATAATAGTGGAATGGTGCCGTTTTCCGACTAGCCAGTGTGGTTAAAAATATGTATAATGGATTCTTGTACTTTAGAGAAGAAGAGGAAATTTAAAATGGCTATTTTAATTGCATTGATCCCAGCACTTGCATGGGGTAGTATCGGATTAGTAAGTGGTAAACTTGGCGGAAATGCCTACCAACAAACGCTCGGGATGACAATCGGGGCGCTTGTTTTTGGAATCGGTACCTTTTTAATATTACAACCCGTTTTAAACTTACGGATTATGATTATTGGGATTATTTCCGGTTTATTTTGGAGCATTGGTCAAGGTCAACAATTTCAATCAATGCAGGCAATGGGGGTTTCAAAAACAGTCCCAATGTCAACTGGCATGCAACTGATTGTCAATACTTTAGCCGGGGCATTATTATTCCATGAATGGCGAACAACACACGATTATATTTTTGGAATTACTGCGCTTGTGATCTTAATCTTGGGAGCGACATTGACATCGATGAAAGATCCTAAGAGTAAGATTGCCGGTCAACAAGATACACAATTGGCCCGTGGTTTTAGAGCATTGATTTTATCAACTATTGGTTATGGCGGTTATACAATCATCGTTAACTGGTCACATATTGGGGCCACTTCAATTGTCTTGCCACAAGCCATTGGGATGTTTATCGGGGCCGCTATTTTCGCAGGGGTCGGCATTGGTAAAGCAGTTGTTAATAAGAAAACTGCTTTGAATATTAGCACTGGTTTATTGTGGGGACTTGGCAACTTATTTATGCTGATTTCAATGAATAATATCGGTTTAGCGATTAGCTATTCATTATCACAATGCGGGATTATCATTTCAACAATTGGGAGTATCTACCTGTTAGGTGAACAAAAAACGAAAAAAGAAATGGTTTATGTAATCCTCGGCTGTCTTTTAGTGATTGTCGGTGGTGTAACCCTTGGTATGATGAAGTAGTAACACTAATAAGCCCCATAGACCATTGGAGTCTATGGGGCTTATTTATTTTTAAAGGGAGTAGCTCAATAAAAATAGAAGAAGTGAATTAGATGAATAAAAAACATAAAACTGCTATCTGGTATTATGGCCTGAGTGGTTTATTACCAATGATCATTATGCTGAGTTTGTATGCCTGGCTTAAAATTGTCCCTTTTGGGCAGCATAATCTATTAATTAGCGATCTTGGTACACAATATATTCCCTTTTTAGCCGAATTTAAACGGCAAATAGGGCAACTTAATTTTAGTTCCTATTCTTTTTCATTATCCTTAGGTGCTAACATGCTTCCTTTGGCGGCTTATTATTTAATTAGTCCTTTTAATTTGCTACTATTGTTTTGCTCGAATAGTCAGTTACCAGTAGTAGTCGGATATGTAATTGTTTTAAAAATCAGCGCAATGGGTTTAACAATGGCACATTTTTTGAAGACGCGTCAGTCTGAATATCATTTTTCAGCATTAATCTTTGCGACAGCTTATAGCCTAAGTGGCTTTGTCGCAATGAATTTTTACAATTTAATGTGGTTGGATGCGCTGATTTTATTACCATTAGTAATTTTAGGCTTAGAACAGCTATTTTATCGACGACAGCCAAACCTTTATATTGGAATGTTAACAGTAACCATTTTAACTAATTATTATTTGGGCTACATGACATGTTTATTCGTTGTTTTGTATCTGATCAGTTTGCTGATTAAAGAGCAGCAACCCAATCAGTCCTGGAAGCAATTAGTTAGTCAACGCTGGTCAACAATTTGTCAATTTGGGTGGGCTTCACTAATTGCTGGTGGAACAGCTGCTATCGTTCTAATACCGGCATTACTAGGGATGCTAAAGACGGGGAAAAAGACCATTGCTGCGACGCACTTTTATCCAACACTCAAGTTTGGTGGGGAAGTATTGAGCCAATTCCAAGTTGGCGGTAGTCAGTATGCCCAACGATTAATTCATGAACCGTCGCTATTTATTAGTACATTAGGATTGTTATTTGCGGTCGCATATTTCTGCCTACCAACGATTAAACGGCAAGCTAAATGGTCCAATGGGTTTCTAGTTAGCAGTTTGGGCTTGAGTTTTTGGGTGACAACGTTGAATACAATTTGGCACATGTTTCAGCAACCAGCTGGTTTTCCATACCGAAATACTTATTTGTTATCGTTTGTCTTGTTGAAGATTGCATATGAAGCAAGTGTTGCTCCAACCGGTCAACGTCAAACAAAAAAATTGGTTATTTGGCTAGTGTGGGGCCTATTCAGTATTGGCCAGCTCGCTCTTTATTACGGTCCACAAATCCGTGGGGTCCAAAAGCAACCTCTCTGGCTATTGATGGGACTAACACTTGTGGCTAGTGCTATCTTTTATATCTGGCAAAAGAGGACTCGTTGGCAGTTTTGGGTGATTGGTATCGGGGCGATACTGACGTTTAGTGAGTTGTTCATCAACGCCCGTTTAGCAATGCGGCAGTTGCCATTAGGTAATCAGGCAGTCTATGTGCAGCAATATCGGCAGCAAGCAAGGTTACTAAAGCAACTGGAAAAGCGAACGCCTAATTTTTATCGTGTTAATAATCAGGCAATTCTATTGAGAAAAGCATTTAACGAGCCATATTTTGGCTATAATGATGCGCTATTGTTTGGACAATATACTTTTAATAGCTATTCATCAACACTTGATGAACAAATGCGATCGATGTTAGTTAAGCTAGGCTTTTATAGCAAGAATGCCCGTCGAATCAACGGAATTGGACATACGCAGATTACTGACTTATTATTCGCAAATCGATATGATTTGGTTGACAAGCAAGGTAGAATCCAAGTTAAAAAGCATCAGACTTTAGGGTTAGGGTTCGCCGTTAATGCGCGGTTGACGCAAGTGGCATTAAAGGCTGGTGCGCCATTTGAAAACCAGACGCAGGTTATGCAGGCGATGACAAATCAAACTGCGCCTTTTTATCATGTTGACCGGTTAGTGATGCAGCAACAAAAGTCCACGCAGGTTACGTTTAAAACACAAATTAGAACTAGCGGAGCTGCTTATTTATATTTACCAAGACAAGCGATGTCCAAAGTTAAGCTTCAAGTGAATGGGCAGCTGCATAAGATCCCTATCCACCTCAAAGGAGCTACAATTATTGGGTTGGGTCGCTACCAAAAAGGGCAACCGCTGACACTCACAATCTCTGGTCAGCACCCGCAAGCCTTTCGTCAGGTTCAAGTAGCAAGTTTGGATCAGAATCAGTTTAAGCAAGCTTTCAGCCAATTAGCGCAACAACGATTAACGGTTAATCAATCACAATTATCCGCAGATAATGGGCGAATATCTGGCCAAATAACTGTTAAACGGCCTCACCAGCTACTTTATTTGAGCGTTCCATATGACAGTGGCTGGCATGCTGAAGTTAATCAACACACGGTCAGACCCCAGTCCGTGATGGGGAATATGCTGGCAATCCCGTTGGAAAGTGGTTCAAATCAAGTTCACTTAGTTTACTGTGCCCCTGGCCTTGTTATGGGGGCACTGATTACGATCTTTAGCCTGTTGATTTGGATAATAACGTATTTCAAGCGGCACTAAAAATAAAAACGGCTTTCTACGTGTGACATGATTGCACATTTAGAAGCCGTTTTTTTGTGTAGCTTGGCCATCATGTAGCTCATTAGTTAGGAACTGACAGCGGCCTTTTTTATAAACGAAGTAGTAAGAATGGCTACGATTTATGGCCAAAACGGTTTATTGAATTAATTACCATTCATAAAGCCTAATCAGTAGCATTTTGGTTATTTTTAATATATATTTATACATATGATAAGTATTTAGATATTATATTTAAAGGAGGAACGACCATGAGTGTTAAAGTAGAGCAACTATCACCACAGGAATACATTGTTCGGTGGAACCAATTTTTAGAACGATTTATTGTCTTTGAAACGGTATTTAGCGAATACACACAGACCAGTAAGAACATCATTAAAGGCCGCTGTTTGGTAGATGAAAATTTAGAGCTATTGAATGACTACTTCCAACGCAATCTACGTGTTTTTAAACGGTTTATTGATCAAGTAACCTGCCTCAACCCACCAAGGGATTTGCGCGAAATCAACCGACAATTGCAACTGGTAATGGTGGATTACGTTGCATCTGCTGAAGCGATGGTCACAGCTTTCGATGAAGGTGATGAATTAAAGTTATATCAACAATTAACGCTCAGTCGTCAACAACAAAAGGAGCATCGCATGCGCATTAGTACTCTTTTAAATGAAATCGCAGCCTATAAAACACAAGCAGTTAAATAAAAACGACTCCAGTCTGCCAGATGATGGCGAACTGGAGTCGTTTTTATTTATAACATTTTACGTCGAGCATGTTCAATAAATTTAAACTTATCGGCACGGTGAATCGATTCGGTGAATTGAAGAAGGGTATTGTCCTGTAGATGGGTGATCCCTTTCACACTGACGACGGAGCTGTTAGGCGGTAATTTTAGTATTTGACGTTGTCCTTCAGTAGCAGGGACGACCGTGAACTCCTTACTCCCATAACCAATTTCAAGGTTAAGGGTTTCTTCAAAGTAACGATAGAGTGAATCTTGGGCTACGCCTTTTGAAATATGGGGGACAACGTTGGTTAAGACGTAATCGTTATCAATTACCAGTGGTTCACCATTAACAATGCGCAGCCGTTGAATGTAAGTGGCCGGCAGCTCTTCATCGGCTTCGAGATGGAAAAGGGTTTGAGGTACAGTCGTCTGTGCTAATTGTAAGACTTGAGTATCAGTGTGCATATCAAAGAGACTATCTAGTTCACGATAACTGGTCAAGCCAGAAATCGGAAAAGCATACTTGTCTAGACCGAGGACCAAAGAGCCTTTACCTTTAATTTTATGGATAAAGCCATTTTCAAGTAAACTGCCTAGTGCTTTACGAACCGTTTCCCGCGAGGCACCGTAGAGTGCGGCAAGCTCATTTTCGCTGGGCAAAAAAGTGCCGCTTTGATAGAGTTGATGGGTAATCTTACGGACGAGATCCCGATAAATCATTTCATGTTTTTTAGCCATTTGTCAGTCTCCAATTTATTTTCTCATGCCTATCATAACGGGGATTTAGTGAAGTTGCAAGGCTGGATTAAACGATAATAAGAAAGCGGTTTAAAAAAGCATTGACAACTTGTACGTACATGATATATGATAACGGTGTACTTAGAAAGCGCTTTTATTCATATTACTTTTAATTCAAGAGGATTCGGGAGGAATGATTATGGCTCAAAAAGATTATTCACAACTCGCTCAGGCAATTGTGGCCGGTGTCGGGGGAAAAGAAAATATTGATAGTTTAATTCACTGTATTACACGGCTTCGTTTTTATTTAAAGGATGAATCAAAAGCGAAGACCGAAGAAATTAAAGCATTAGATGGCGTCATCAATGTCCAAAAAGCATCAGGACAATATCAAGTGGTAATTGGCAACCAAGTCACCGCTGTTTACGACGCTGTCATTGCTGAAATCGGCACCGAATTTGCTGATGAAGATGAAACCCGCCCAAGTCGTGGCGGCAACAACCCACCAACAACAACCCACCAACAACATTTAACGCCTTGGGGACGTGTTAAAGAAGCCTTTAATCAATTAATCGGAGTGATTACCGGTGCGATGAGTCCGATTGTCGGGATCTTAGCAGCCGGTGGGATTTTAAAAGGGGTCTTAGCGATGTTAACCATGCCGCAATTGGGCGCCTTGTTAAGTGCTAAGAGTGAAGCGTACATTGTATTGAGCGCGATGGGCGATTCTGTTTTCTACTTCTTACCAATGTTAGTTGGCTTTACGGCTGCTAAGAAATTAAAAGGAGATCCAGTCTTAACTGCCGTCATTGGCGGTGTGTTGGTCCATCCTTCACTAGTCGCTTTAAACGGAAAATCATTGCTTGAAATTGGTTCATTAAATTTCCCAATGGTCAACTATACGTACTCCATTTTCCCAATGATTTTAGCCGCTTGGTTGGTCGCTAAATTAACCAAATGGGTTAAGAGCTGGTTACCAGGTTACTTGCAAATTATCTTTACACCACTGATTGTGATTGCCGTGGTTTCTGCCATTACGCTATATATCACCGGTCCGGCCATTATTTGGTTATCAAATGGCTTAGCGTTTGGGATTCAATTCTTGTTATTAAAGAGTGGTTGGTTATCTGGTTTATTAATTGGTGGCCTTTATCAAGTGCTCGTTATCTTCGGGTTGCACTGGGGCATCTTACCAATTATCGCCAACGATGTTGCAGCAACGGGCCACAGTTATTTAAATGCCATTTTAAGCACAACAATGGTTGCCCAAGGGGCAGCTGTATTAGCAGTTGCGATTAAAACCCGCAAGACAGCTTTAAAAGAATTATCGTTTGCCGGTGCCATCTCGGCATTTTGTGGAGTTACAGAACCTGCCATTTACGGGGTTAACTTGAAGTTCCGGCGGGTCTTCATTGCCGGCTTACTCGGTTCAGCAGCTGGTGGGTTTGTCAGTGGACTATTCCATGGCAATATGTTTGGTTTTGCGGGTTCGTGGATTGGTTTTGCGTCATTCCTAGATCCAAAACACCCAGCAGATTTATCAAACTTATGGATTTTCATCGCATCATCAGCAGTTGCAACGATTGTCCCATTTATCGTAACACTCGTTTGGGGTTACAACGATCAAATGACAGCCGGTGAAGCAATGGCGAAACCACAAAAACCAGGTACGGCAAAATAAATGACGAAAATAGGAGAGAAATAGGATGGCATGGTGGCAAAAAGCAACAGTTTATCAAATTTATCCGCGGAGTTTTCAAGATTCCAATGGCGACGGAATTGGGGATATTAACGGAATTATTCAACGGTTAGATTATTTACAAAATCTTGGCATCGAATTGATTTGGTTGACGCCAATGTACGTTTCTCCGGGGCGGGATAACGGCTATGATATCGCAGACTATTACCACATTGATCCCATTTTTGGTGACTTAACTGATTTTGAACGGCTTTTAAACGAAGCCCACAAACGAGGCATTAAAATCATGATGGATATGGTGGTCAACCACACCTCCAATCAGCACCACTGGTTCCAAGAGAGTCTCAAAGGTAAGGATAATCCATACCATGATTTTTATTTGTGGCGTGATCCAGTGGACGGGCAGGCGCCCAATAATTGGCTGTCTAAGTTTAGCGGTAGCGCTTGGGAATATGTCCCCGCTCTTGATCAATATTATCTCCATTTATACGAAAAGAGCATGCCCGATCTGAACTGGCGCAACGAACACTTACGCGCTGAAATTTTTAAAATGATGCAATTCTGGGCGGATCTCGGGATTGATGGCTTACGCTTAGATGTGATTAACAATATCTCAAAAGATAAACACTTTCCCAATGATACGTTTCAAACCCCGAGTGACGATGGGCGCAATTTTTATACGAATGGCCCCCATGTACATGAATACATTCATGAAATGTACGAAAAAGTCTTCGGTCCGAACCAATTTGTCACGGTCGGCGAACTTTCCTCAACCCCAATTGATGAAGCAATCCGTTATACCAATCCTGCCCGCGAAGAGTTATCGATGGCCTTTACCTTCCATCATGTGAAGGTCGATTACACTGGCGGCAAAAAATGGACGTTAGGTGCGTATCGCTTATCAGATTTAAAACGGATTCTTAGTGATTGGCAAACCGGGATGGCCGCAGGCGGCGGGTGGAATGCATTGTTCTGGGCCAATCATGATCAACCGCGCGCAATTTCGCGCTTCTTAGATGACGGTCAATACCGTGACCAATCCGCTAAGCTATTAGCTTTAGTCGAATTTGGCTTGCAAGGTACCCCGTATATCTATCAGGGCGAGGAAATTGCGATGAAAAACGCAAACTTTACCGCCATTGACCAATATCAAGATGCGGAATCAATCAATGCTTACCACCAAATGTTGAGCGATGGGATTGATGAAGCGTTAGCGATTAAGATTTTACAGCAGAAATCACGGGAAAATTGTCGGATTCCAATGCAATGGGATCAAACTGCCCATCATGGTTTCACCACTGGGACACCGTGGTTAATGCCAGTTGTGCACGACAATTACTCAGTCGCCACAAAAATTCACGAACCCAGTAGTGTCTTTGCCTTCTATCAGAAATTAGTGCAAATGCGAAAGACAATGCCAATCCTGATTGAAGGGGACTACCAATTATTTGAACCAGAGGACGAAGCAGTTTACACTTATCAACGACACCTCGATACTGAGACAATTCGGGTGATGGCTAACTTTACTGGTCAAACACAAGTCCGTACCATGCCAAACGTCAAGGAAGTACTTATGGATAATTATGAACAACCGCAGTTTGATGGTCAGCAAATCACCTTACGACCCTATGAAGCTATCATGATGCGGGTTTAAGAAAAGAGGAAGCGCGATGCTTAATTTTTTTAGAAAAGGACCAGTTGGTCAAGTAACGGCCCCTATTGCCGGCAGCTACTTACCAATTGAACAAGTCACTGACGACGTATTTGCAAGTAAGGCAGGGGGTGATGGCTTTGCCATCACCCCGGATGAACGGCAAACAACAATTGTTGCACCAGTTGATGGTGTTGTTAGTTCGATTTTTCCCACCAAACATGCCATCATGATGACAACAAAGCAAAATGTTGAAATTTTGCTTCATATGGGAATCGATACGGTTGAATTAAAGGGAGGCCCCTTTACGATGCAAGTCGCAGTTGACACGCGGGTTAAAGCTGGTGAAGCGTTGGTTGATATCGACTGGCAACAGCTAGCAGACGCCCAAAAAGCGACGACCATCATGGTTGTCAGCAGCAACGCCATTTTTACACCAGCAGAGCCACTACCGACAATGGTCACGACGGATACCGTTATTGGGCAGTTTGACTTAGCGCCGGAATAGGTGGTTTAATATGCAACCAATTATTATTGAATCTGATGATTTTGGCTACTAATGCGCAAGTCACATCGCCTCATTTTGAGAGCGGTGTGGTCCCACGCACGGCAAACCGGTATTACGGCAATGGTCTTGCACTTGGTCCTCGATAAAGACCGTCCAATTAGTGTGCCGGCAATGATTGCTGGGGTTTGTCATGTTTATCAAACCTTACAAACTCATCAAGAGCAACTAGTGATTGCTGATGCCCAACAAGCGGCTGAGTACCCCAATGATGCCGGCCATAAAAAAATTGCTTAATTGCTACGGACTAAGATTAGATAATTAAAAAAGCGCTGAAATCGAAGTTAATTCGATTTCAGCGCTATTTTTTTGATTTGGATCAGCATGCTCGATCAACTAATTTTTATCGGTTAATCTCGCTTGATGCTGTATTTTTGCTAAAATAGTTGACCAATTCCATAGTGAATAGCCATTGTAATCAAACCAATTAGGATGTTGCGAATAATGGCGACTTTGGCTTTACCGTCACCCAGTTTAGCGCTAATAAACGCAGTAATGGAAACAGCGATTGTTACCGCAATGATGGTGCCGGTCATCTTGTAGGCTTCCGGGAGCAGAATCATTGTCACGAGGGGAAAGACACCGCCAAAAGCGGCTGAAAAGAGGGATGCAAACGCTGCGGCCCATGGATTCATGTAATGGCCAAGCTCTAGGTCGTATTTCACATTAACAATTGTTGCTAAGGGTTTTTTGTGCATCAAGTCTTTAGCGATTGCGAGTGCTGTTTCAGACGTCACCCCTTTGGCTTCGTAAAAAGCTTGGACTTCTTTAATTTGATCGTCTTTGGCTGTTTTTAAGCGTTTCTGCTCAATGGCAACGGCGGCCTTTTCGGTGTCACTCTGCGAGCTCACTGAGGCGTATTCACCCGCCGCCATTGAAAAAGCGCAGGCTAGTAAATCAGCAAGTCCAGCGATAAAAATGGTGAAATTATTGGTTGTTGCGGCGGCAACACTAAACAATACACCGACCACGGTCAAAATACCATCGTTGGAACCGAGGACACCGGCCCGTAAAGTATTCATTTTTTCTTCCATTGTTTGATGTGGTTTTTCAATTGTTTGGATCTTTGATTTCAGAGTGGTCATAACAAAATCCTTTCGAAATAATTTATTGTTTAAATAAGGTACCAATCGCGTAGGTGACAGCCATCGTTAATAGACCGGAAATGACATTTCGTAGCATCGCTTTTGAACGATTAGCTTTGCCAAGGGCGGCTGCACTATAGCCAGTTATTGCAAGGGCTAGCATAACCGCAACAATTGTGGCTTGCACGCGGATTGTCACTGGCAACAGTGTAATTGCAGTTAATGGTAGAATTGAACCGATTGGAAATGAAATGAAAGAAGCAATTGCAGCAGCGTAAGGACTAGTAAAAGCGGTGGGGACAAACCCGTATTTTTCGCGGACAACTGTGGTGAGTGGATCGGCGGTCATCATTTCATGAGTGGCTTGGGCAGCTAGTTCAGGATTGATACCAGTTTTAATATATTTTTGTTGGACAAACGTTAGCTGTGAGTCATAATGATGCTTTAAATTTAGTTTAGTGTTAATGATGGCCATTTCTTGAGCATCTTTTTGTGTGCTGACAGAGACATATTCGCCCATCGCCATTGAGATGGTACCAGCAATCATTCCGGCAATTCCGGAGATGAAAATGGCAAAGCTGTTACTGGTAGCACCGGCAACCCCAATAACGATCCCAGCCACCGATAAAATACCATCGTTGGCCCCCATGACGCTAGCACGAAGTACATTGATTTTTTGAGCAAGTGATAATTTCTTTGACAAGGTGAAACCTCCAATATTCTTTATTACTTTGTAATGATTATAATTTGTATTATCTTTAATTTTAGCTAATTTAAGTAGAAAGTCAAGGACCATCACAACAGAGACTGATAAAATAAAAAAATAGTCTAAAAATTTGCCTTCGAGTATACTATAAGGTATATGTTAAAACGAATCACTAAGGGAGGATTTAAGATGGTTGAACAACAATATCGAATCGGGGCATTCGCTAAATTAGTTGGTTTATCAACGTATACATTACGTTATTATGAAGAACAAGGATTAATTAAGCCGCAACGTGACCCAGCAGGCGACCGTTTTTATACCTTAGAAGATGTTAAATGGGTGGGCTTTATTTTACATTTGAAAGGGACTGGGATGCGAATTACCGAATTGAAGCGCTATGTTGAATTACGTGCGCAGGGGGACCAGACAATTAAAATGCGAAAAGCATTGTTACAAAAAACCAAGGCACAAGCTGAAGCAGAAATAGCTGAATTAGAAGCTAATTTGCAAGTTTTAACACATAAAATTGATTGGTATGATGGTAAACTAAAGCAAACGATTGATCAATCTGAAGATTTCGAAACTTATTTAGCGCGATTTGAATAGTAACTGAGATTGTTAGGAACACACTTAAATTTTAAATGGTATTGAAAAACGCTTTCAGTCACTATTTAATGGGATTATTAAAAGACCGTGATTAGGAACTACCACAAAACGAATTAAATACAAGAGTTTAAATTAAGTTAGATAGTGTGTACTATATATAGTGTTACTTCGAGAGTTTGAACATCAATATATAGAAATGATATTGATAATCTGAAGTGATAACTAAATTTGTGTAAAGAAGGTTTCAGTTCAATGCAAGATAGTCGAGCAATCTCCAGTGTTTTTAATCCAAAGTGGTATATTCAACAAATGAAGGGGTGGTCAACAGCTAGCTACGGGTTATTGATGTTTGGTTTAGGATTTATTATGGCCGCCACGATTTCTGGTGGAGCGATAACCAGTATTTCGTTACTAACCATGTTCGCTGGTATGTTAGGCTTTACCTGTACCATCAGTATTACTAATACGAAGCCTTTAAATGGTGTATTTGGCGTTATTTCAGCTTTAATCTATATTATTGTGGCGTATAATGCTAAAAATTATAATGATATGTTGTTACAAACTGTCTACATTATTATGCTAGATATTCCAGTATTACTAATGCCTGATTGGGCACAAAATGTTGATAAAAAAGTTCGGGGACTTGCTAGTCGTGGTAAAGGGCTTCGTAATTGGGTATTTACTTTATTATTCTTTATCGTATCCGTTGGTTTGTTATATCTGTGGGAAAGTCAAATGACCGATAGCCCACGACCGCTGATTGACAGCATTGCGGCATCCGTTGGTTTTACCGGCGCGCTCTTGACGACATTACGTTTTAAGGAAAGCTACTATTTCTGGTTCATTCAAAGTATCATCTCAATCGTCTTGTGGGGAATCACAGCCATGCAAGGTGGTTCAAACTGGGTCTTGTTCTTCACTTACATCTTGTACTTATCCAATGATTTGGTTTCATTTTTTGATAAGAATATTGTCTGGTTCCATCCTAAAGAATTACAATCTAAAAATTAAATCAATCAAAAGAGCGTCCCACTTGTGTGGGGCGCTCTTTTTAGTATTATGTGCGGATTATAGTTCAACACCGTATTCTTCAAATAACTCTGGTAATGTCTTAAGTGATTGGCCATCGTATTCTGCGAAGAAGTCAGCAACACTGTACTCTTTGGTCGTAGGACGTGAAGCATCATAATTTTTACTGATTGTTTCAATAAACTGTCCATCTTTGGTCGTCAATTCTAATTCTTCAACTGGTAGACTGCGCTTATCAGTGATTTTAGCGTCGATTAAGAAAGGCCGGCCTGCTTTGGTAACTGCCAGTGCTTTATCAAAGGCTGCAGATAGTTCTTTTGTGGAACGGACGGTAATTGATTCAATCCCCATTGCTTGGGCAATCATCGCAAAATCTTGGTCTTCAATGAAGATTCCTGAATAATCCATTGAAATATCATCTTGTTCACTCTTAATGAAATTTAAGGCAGCGTTAGAAGTAATAATATTGATGATCGGTAGTTGATATTTCTTTTCAGTAATTAAATCTTGCATCACCATTGAAAAGGCCCCATCACCAGAGATATTGAAGACTTGCCGATCGGGATAACTTAATTGACCAGCCAGAGCACCAGGAACGCCGGAACCCATTGAAGCAAAGAGGGCAGAAATGACCCATTTATTCTTAGGGGTTAAGTTCAAGTGACGGAAACTATTGATGATGTTATCACCAACATCAATTGAAAAGACAGCATCTTCTTCAGCAATTCGATTGATTTCCTTGTAGATTGGTTCGAATTCAAGCGGATCAGAGTCACGATTAGTTAAAATATCAAGGTATGCTTGCCAGTTCGCCATGTCAGCGACCGCAGCTTTGAAGAATGGAGTTGGGGCCACCGCTTCACTTCTGGCGATAACTTTTTCAACAAATGCCGTTGCATCCGACCAGATTCCGAAGTCTAAGAAATGGTGACGACCAAATTGTGCCTCATCGTTATCGATTTGGATAAACTTGAAGTCGTGTGTCCGATAAATTAAGTTAGCAAATGGGAAGTCAGCACCGATTGCAATCACAAGATCACTAACCGCCATGATTTCATCAGCCGCTTTCGAAGCTGCTCGGTTAGCCATCCCTAAATTGCCTTCATAACGATCAGGCACTAAACCCTTTGCAAGTCCAGTCATGACGATTGGAATTTGTAATTTCTTTGATAATTCAACGAGCTTGTCGCCACCATCTTTAATACCACGACCAACGTGGATAACAGGTCGGTTAGCATCTTTGAGCATTGCCAAAAACTGGTCGACTTCTTCGTCAGTCGCAATTGGCCCAGCCACTTTTTTCCGATCTGCAGGTGAGCTTGAACTATATGGTGTATCCGGAATTTCAACGTAGCCAAAGTCATTGGGGATAACAACAACCGCTACACCGTTGTGTTTGTATGCTTCACGGATTGCTTTATCAACAACATATGGCAAGCTTTCCGGGGTCATGACGAGGCGGTTATAGACAGCAACGTCGGCGAACATTGGATTTTCAGCGAATTCTTGGAAGTAGTTGTAATTCATGTTTTTGCTAGGTACCTGGCCAATCAAGGCTAAGACCGGTGCATGATCTTCTTTAGCATCATATAAACCAGTTAGCAAATTAGTTGCTCCTGGACCAGCTGAACCAAAAGCAACCCCGATTTTACCAGTTAATTTAGCATCAGCAGCAGCGGCAAGGGCCCCAACTTGTTCGTGACGGATTTGAATATATTTAAGGCGATCTTTTTCAATGTTTAAGGCATTCATTGTTGAGTTGAATGAACCGCCAGGATAACCAAAGAGGTGGTCAACTCCCCAGGATTCAATCACTCTAAGCATTGCAACACTTGCTGGAATAGTTTTTTGAGTCGTAACAGTCATTATACAAAGCTCCCTTAAATTGATAATTAGGTTGTATGCAACCTTATAGTGTATAATTTAGCACAATTAGAAAACGATTACAAGTACATAGAAAATCGCTAATAAGGTTAATGGTTAAAAATAATTACTAGTTTAAATAATTGAATAAGGCATCAATGGTTAATGATTGTTTTTCGCTGGTATTCAGGTCCGCAATGAGCTCACCAGCCTTTAGTACTAATAAACGGTCGCCATAGTGCAACGCATCTTTTAAATCGTGGGTAATCATTAAGCAGGTCAGATGATGGTCACGGATGGTTTGGTTAGTAAAGGTCATTAGGGCTTGACTGGAAACCGCATCTAAGGCTGACGTATGTTCATCTAATAGTAGTAATTCAGTTTTTTGAACTGTGGCCATTAAGAAGTTCAATGTCTGCCGTTGACCACCCGATAAGGTACTGACCGGACGATTAAGTTGTTGATCTAAGTGATTCGGGAGCGTTTTGGCGAGCATTTTAATTGTAGGGAGCTGTTGTTTTAAGCGACGGGGGAATATGCGACGGTGTTGGCCACGGCGCATCGCTAACAAAATATTTTCAGCAACGGTCATATCAGCTGCGGTGCCCAACTTAGGATCTTGATAGACACGACTAATAAGCCGTGTGCGTTGTTGGGCGGATTGCTGCGTAATATCGTGGTCGTTGAATAATAGTTGCCCACTTGTGGGGGTTAAATCACCCGCGATGGTATTAAAAAAGGTTGATTTACCCGCACCGTTTGCACCAAGGAGAACGACGAATTCACCAGGGTTAATTGTGAGATTTAGATCACTTAAGAGTTGTTTGGGTTGATTATTATCAGTAATTTCAAAATTGAGGTGGTTTAAAGTCATGCGCGGAGTCATTTGGTAATCAGTCCTTTCTTTTGTTGCGGTGTAATGATGAAGATGGCCAAAATGACGGCCGAGAAGAGTTTGAAATCGTTGGCGTTAAAGCCAAGTTGTAAAACGAGCAGTAAGATGAGGCGATAGACGACGCTTCCAAGGATAATGCTAATTAATTTTGCGACGAAATGCTTGCCGATAAGAAGCCGTTCACCAATGATGATCGCGGATAACCCGATGACCATCACCCCAATGCCCATGTTGACATCAGCGAAGCCGTTATATTGTGCAACGAGCCCACCTGCAAGGGCGATGAAACCGTTTGATAAGACAATCCCAATTGTTTTTGTCCGTTTCACGGCAATTCCTTGTGAAAGTGCCATCGTAGGATTGTCACCGGCTGCAATTAAAGATTGCCCGAATTCGGTATAGAGTAAGCCGGCTAGTAATAACAGGGCAACGAGGATAATGGCTAAGTTGATGACCAAAAGTCGTTGGTCAAGCGTTAATAGGTGCAACAGTGGCAGTTGGTAGAGGTTGTGTTGATCACCAATTGCCATGTTGACTTGGCCTAAGATCCGCAAGTTGACGGAATACAAACCGGTCAACGTTAAAATTCCAGCTAACAAACTTTGTACATGGAAGTAGTTGTATAAAATCGCGGTCACGAGTCCGGCTAAACAGCCACCGATGAATGCGACAAATAGGGAAAAGGCAATGTTGTGTTGTTGCAACATTAAAGCGCTGAGGGCTGCGCCTAGCGGGAAACTGCCTTCAACGGTCATGTCAGGAAATTTTAAGATGCGGAAAGTGATGAAAACTCCTAAGCTTAGTAGGCTCCATAATAATCCTTGATCAATGGTTGAAATAATGAGATTCATTTGAGGACAGCTCCTTTTTGTTTAGCGGTTTGCATTAAACTTTGGGGAATTGTGATGTGGAGGGCTTTGGCTTTTTTGTGGTTTAAGACTAAGTGTCCTTTGCGCAAATAGCGAATAGGGGTGGTTGCGGGGGCTGAATGGCCACTTAAAACGGCAGCGGCCATCTGACCGGTTTCAACGCCTAAGTCGTATTGGCTCAGACCGACGGTTGCAAGCCCGCCATCTTTAACCATTGTTTCAGCGGATGGAAAGACCGGCGTTTTGGTTTTATCGGTCACATGGACGAGGGTGCCCATCGCACTAGCGATGGTATTATCGGTGGGCACGTAAAGCGCGTCGACTTTGGGGGCTAAGTTCTGGCTGACTTGTTCCAAATCGTTGATTGAACTGAGGCTGGCTTCGATCACGGTCAGCCCTTTTTGTTCAGCGAGTTGTTTGAATAAGTGCATTTGACTGGCGGCAGAGTTATCACTGCTTGAATAGAGAATTCCGACGGTCTTAAGTTGGGGGATGATCCGTTGCATCAATTGTAATTGCTTCTGAATCGGGGCTTGATCGGAAACCCCGGTGATGTTGGCGCCAGGATGGGCATTGTTTTTAACGAGATTAGCGCTCGCCGGATCAGTCACGGCGCCTAAAATAATTGGTAATTGTTTAGTGGCATTTGCTAGGCTTTGTGCAGCAGGCGTGGCAATCCCGATCGTTACTTTGGCTTTTTCAGTGACAAATTGATTACTCATCAAACGCAAATTACTTTGATCATTTTGCGCATTTTGAAAATCAATTTTGATGTTACGGTTGTTGTGGTAGCCTTTGCTTGCTAGACCAGCGATAATGCCGCGGTGAATTTCATCGAGGGCGGGGTGGGATAAGGGCTGTAAAATACCAACAATCGGTAATTTAGGTTGATTGGCTGCTTTGATTTTTTTGATACCAAGTCCGGTGAGTAAACTTCCAAAAATCAAAATGAGGGGTAAAAAACGTTTGAGTTTAGACATGGAAAAAGCTCCTTTAATTTTTATCAAACAAAAAGTCCCCCACATGACAGTCATGTAGGGGACAGAAAAAGCCTACATGGATTTCCTCGAGTAAAATCCATGTAGGCTTAAAATTCAATCGATTACTGATGAATGGCCGCATGGATACAATCAATAGATTGCATCCACAACGGCATACAATCTCACTTAGCGGCTTTGCCAACGAATATCCAATTGTCCTAAGTGAGTGTTTGTCATTTTCAGTAACCTCCGTTTTATTTGATGATACGAAGTATAGCGGGATGGATGAAACAAGTCAAGGGCTTTGAGTAAAATGCTTGTGAAAATAAAGGTGGTCTAGGCTGAAAAAGCGGTTAATCTGGCTTGCTTTTTAACGCTAAAAAAGCTAAAGTTATTAACGTATACTTGTGTTTAAAAACAGGAGGAATAAGACTAATATGGCACATATTTCATTTGACGCATCCCGGTTGGACAAATTTGTTCAATCAAACGAACTTGCAGAAATGCAAGCAATGGTTAATGCTGCAGACGCACAATTACGTGAAGGCACTGGTGCAGGCAACGACTTCCGTGGTTTCTTAGATTTACCAGTCAACTACGATAAGGAAGAATTTGCCCGCATTAAGCAAGCTGCTGCTAAAATTAAGAGCGATTCAGAAATCTTCATCGCAATTGGAATCGGTGGTTCATACCTCGGCGCCAAAGCGGCAATTGATTTCTTGAACAACACGTTCTACAACATGTTACCAGCAGAACAACGTGACTTCCCACAAGTATTATTCGCCGGGAACTCAATCAGTTCAAGTTACTTAAACGACTTAGTTAACTTGATCGGCGATCGTGATTTCTCAATCAACGTTATCTCAAAATCAGGAACAACAACTGAACCTTCAATTGCTTTCCGTGTTTTGAAAGACAAGTTGATCAAGAAATATGGTAAAGAAGAAGCTAAGCGCCGGATCTACGCAACAACTGACCGTGCTAAAGGCGCTTTGAAGACAGAATCAGATGCAGAAGGCTACGAAGAATTCGTTGTGCCTGATGACATCGGTGGCCGTTTCTCAGTATTAACAGCCGTTGGTTTATTACCAATCGCCGTTGCTGGTGGGGATATCGACCAATTGATGAAGGGGGCAGCTGATGCCCGCATTGAATATACAGATACAGACGTTATGAAAAATGATGCATACAAGTATGCTGCTTTGCGTAACATCTTATATCGTAAAGGTTACACAACTGAATTATTAGAAAACTACGAACCAACATTGCAATACTTCTCAGAATGGTGGAAGCAATTGATGGGTGAATCTGAAGGTAAAGACCAAAAAGGCATCTATCCTTCAAGCGCTAATTTCTCAACTGACTTGCATTCATTAGGCCAATACATCCAAGAAGGTCGTCGTAACTTGATGGAAACAGTTGTCAACGTAGTGAACCCTAATAGCGACATTGACATTCCAACTGACGAAAAGAACTTGGACGGTTTAGGTTATTTAGAAGGCCACACAATGGACTTTGTTAACAAGAAAGCTTATCAAGGGGTTGTCTTAGCACATACTGATGGTGGTGTGCCTGTTATGTCAGTTAACATCCCAGATCAAACAGCCTACACATTAGGCTATATGATCTACTTCTTCGAAATGGCTGTCTCAATCTCAGGTTATCTGAATGGCATTAACCCGTTCAACCAACCAGGGGTTGAAGCTTACAAGAAGAACATGTTTGCATTACTTGGCAAACCTGGCTTTGAAGAACTTGGCAAAGAATTAAACGAACGCCTATAATTCAATGTTTTTAACAAAATAAAATAATAATTTTAGAAGCAATTAAAATAATGTTTTTGGAAATGGTAACGGATTTGGTAACGACCATTAAAAAAATGTGGTTTAATTGCTTTTTTTGTTTCGATATAGTTTGCGCAGTATAGCAACTAAAGTGATTGATTATTTTTTTAAGCTAGAAGATTTTTATGGCAATTGAGGAATAAAACGTTGCTTATATTTTGTAAGTGAAGTATGATGAAGTTGTCAAAGATAGCCAACTTGTCAATGACTTTAAAAGTCAAAATGGAGATGATAGCAATGTTAGTAATTAAATATGTAAATGGTCAAAATAGTGCTGAAAAGACTTATAAAAAGGCGGCTGAGTTTGTCGCAAATCAACAGTTAGAAGTACCCGATTTTGAGGATTACGTGCAAATTACGCAGGTTACTTTAGATGGCAAGCCAATCACATTAGCCGATACCACAATGCGTGGTTTATATAATTATTTAAACCAAGAAAATTAGTTAATTTTTAAAGTAGGTAAACGTCACTCATTCGAGCGACGTTTTTTATTTTAATTCCTCTAAAAAACCTCCCTAGTTAAATTCGAGCTTAACTAGGGAGGTGCGGTTGTGCTATTCGAATTATATTTCAACAACGGATTCTGTCAACGCTTCAATGATTTTGGCTTGTGCGATGATGTTAACTATGCTTGACTTTAGTTGCGTTCCACTTTACCTTTAATAAGTCATTGCCCGATGGCCTTGCGGGGTAGCGATTTTCCAAAATTTTGCAAATGAGATTTGCTTACGTTTTCCAGTGTACGGATCGTTAAAAGTAAATGAATTTTGATCGTAACCAACTAATAGGACAGAATGGGCAGGTTGTTTATGATAGTTAATCCAAGCGACAACTGGTTTTTTTTGTTTTAAAGTCGCTTTGAGTTTGCTAACTGGTTTGTTTGATAGATCGGTGAACCCACCTAGATACTGATCGAAAAAATTGCGCCAAGCAGGTGGATACATGGTATAGCCAGTATCATTATATGGATTACCCCAAAAACCAACTTCCATATTACCATCGCTTACATAAGGGATATTATCGGCAACTTCAGTTTTACTTAGATTAACATCGCGATAATTCAGAAGCATGGTAACAGCGGTAATTTCACAACCGGTTGGTAATTCAGGAAATTGGGAAATCGGTGGGATATCGAGTACAATCTTTTCGGGAACTTGTTGCTTAATAATTTGTTGTGGGGTTGCGTTACGGAAAAACCAACTCCCAGCGTCACTTTTGGCGGATACCTTAAATAGCCATAAAAGAAGGAGTACAATTAACAATAAAATGATAATTAGTTGTTTGTGAACGTGTTTAGGCATTAAAAAATCCTCATTCTTATTTTAGTCTTAATTAGTGTAATAAATATTGAGAATAGTATACCATTCATTATTGAAAAAATCGCATTAATAAGCGATTGAATGTTGACCACCAACTTGTTGGATGCAATAAGTTGACTTGGATGCTTTGGCGATGTTTTGAAAACCAATCCTTAATATTCTGATCGGATAATTTAGTAATATCAAACCGCATGTATGACCACTTCCAGACTGACTTTATTGTATACCAAAAAAAGCTAATGATTAGAAGATGAGGTTAAATTTAACTAATCTTTAATGATGATTCAGGAGACTGTCTAAAATTAAAAGGTTAAAGGAAATTTAATTAAAATATTTTTGTTGCTTAATCAGTTAACAGAAAAGTTATTTGTAAGACTATCAATGGATCATTATCATTAATAAACGCCGTAATGACAGGCTGTAATTACAAATTTCCAATACTGATTTAGGGGCTATAAGGATTTGACACCACTAATTTGTGTCGACCGCATCGTTTACATTAATTGTTGTGGACCCTATAATAAGAGTGTGAATAATTTCTCCCGAAATTTGTTAACCACTATATAAAAAAACGCCTCCGAATAAAATTTCGGGGCGCTTTTTTATTTTATGGCTGGGTAATTGAAAGCTGAGTGATTTGGTGTTTATTGTGTTTGGTAGTCATTACTGTGTAGCGGACCTGATGATCGGTTAGCTGTATCAATGAGCCTGGTTGTTTAAGGGATCGATCCACGAGCGTGGTAATCCGGGCTGGCTTAGTACCGATACTGGTTATAAAAGCAAAACAATAATTTTTAAAGGTTTGATTTTTGTCAGCAGCGAGTGCTTTAATTGAAATCCCAAGTATCTTACTGTCACTGACATTCATTGCAATCATAGTATTTCGATCAATTTGGTCGGTGCGAATTCCTTCCAAGGTAGTCGCCTCGAAAACACCGAGGCCTTTTTGACGGGCAATTGGATTATAAAGCTGAATAAAGTCTGACCAATGAATAATACTTTTGGCAGTGGGGCCTTCAACATAAGTTGGTTTATTTAACTGCTTATTATCGGCCAGTGTAACACGGTATTGCTTGGCCTTATACGGAACTTCAAAAGTAAACTTCCCGTCAGTTGTCTTAGTAGCGTGAACAGTGTCACCAATTTGCCAATAAACCTTTTTTTGCTTAGTCTTACCAATGATTTGCGCATTGAAGCCATTATTGGTTGTGTGTAATTTGGCCTTAACCGGGTTTCCACAAGCAGATAAAAGCAAGGTTAGACCTAAAATCATAGATAATAATTTGATATGACGCATTTTTCACACTCCTAAAAAGTAACAGGGTTAACTATATGTCTAAAACAAAGGACTTTTCAGTCACTTATTTTATTGTAACCTATTTCTTTGTTTTTTTAAAATGAAGCAAGTAATTATTTAATACTACTGTAAGTAAATTTCAATTTTTGGATGGCGCGAATGTGACGTTGATTCGCTTTGTATACCGCGTCAGTGTATTCTTGAAAGGTACCGTTTGGGCGCGTTGCCGTGTCAATGAACGAGCCAGTCTTTGATAAAACAGTTTTGGCGTAAATGAGTTCTTGGCGATTTTTATCGGTTGCTGATGCCTTCATTTTTTGATAGTCACTTTGAGCACTAACCAGGTAGTCGTCTGCATCGTCGAGTTTACCTTTTGTTAGTAAAAGGCGGGCTTCACTGGCAACTGCAGCATCATGGTCGTTATAGTCTACTCCGGCAACATTAACTGTTCCATTTTTCGTCAGTTCGCGCCAAACTTTGTTATATTTTTGCGCAACGTATTCAGTTGCAACGGTTGCTTTTTTGATATGCTTGATGAAATGGCGTTCAGCTTGATCAAACTTTTTATCTTTTTTTTCAATCTTAGCCAGTTCTTCGCGATGTTGTTTCTGGGCGGTATAGAAATTATAACCAACCGGAGATGCCGCAACAATTAATCCCAGTAGGCAAATGATAAGTGGTGCTTTTAGTCGTTTTTTGAAAATCAAGAAAAGTAGTAGTAAGAGCATCCCAAAAATAAAGATGGCAAGACCAGCATAAAGAATTATGGCGAGTATTAAGTGCATATAGCAACCTCCAAAATAGTAATCAAATCATTAGAGTTAATACGGTGAATCAATAAATATTATCCCATTTTATCTGAGATTAGCAAGTTAAATCGGCATAAATTACTGTGAAAATATGAATGTTCTCATGAAAGGGGTATCATCCTAAAAGTAAATTGTTTTTCATTAAATTTTCACGTATTATAGAAGGATAAGAAAAAAAGAATTACTTTATAGGAGGAATAATAGTGGATGCTTCTTTAACAACCCGTTTGGCTGCTGAATTTATTGGAACTGCAATTATGATTATTTTTGGTAACGGAGCAGTAGCCAACGTTGAATTAAAAGGAACAAAGGGGTTTAGTAGTGATTGGTTCCTAATTGCTTTTGGATATGGGTGTGGGGTGATGATCCCCGCTGTTATGTTTGGTAGCATTTCTGGTAACCATCTTAATCCAGCTGTTACATTGAGCTTCGCAGTGATGGGCTTATTCCCTTGGGGAGATGTATTACCATACATTATTGTTCAATTCTTAGGGGCTATGGTAGGCCAATTATTATTGATTGCTGCTTACAAGCCATACTACGATCGTACAACTAATCAAGAAGGTATCTTAGGTTCGTTTGTAACGATTGACGCTGCTCATAGTCGACTTAATGGGTTTATCAACGAATGCTTAGGAACATTCATCTTGGTATTTGGGGCTCTAGCCATTGGTGCTGGCAAGTTTGGTGCTACTGGTCATATTGCAGTTGGACTGTTGGTGATGACCTTAGTAGCTTCATTAGGTGGGCCAACTGGTCCAGCTTTAAACCCTGCCCGTGATTTAGGGCCGCGTTTGGTGCACATGGTGGCACCACTTAAGAATAAAGGCGATTCACAATGGCGCTATGCTTGGGTTCCAGTGGTGGCACCAATTGTTGGTGCCATCTGTGGGGCCGCTGTTTTTCAATTTATTTTCGCCTAATACAAGCCTTAAAAATAGTCCTTTAGGGCTATTTTTTATGCAAAAAAACACCCGATATAAGCCTTAATTGGGAAGGCAGATACCGAGTATTTTCTGAATATTGAAATGATCTTACTTGGGGGAGTATTAATCATTTCCGGTAACTAACATATCATAAAATAACATGTGTTTACAACCTTTTTACGTTAAAAATCATAAAAACACAGTATATCTACTCAATCATTAGAAATACTTAATTGTTTAAATTGATTGAATATATGTATAATATTTATCCATAATGAATATTTTTTGTTTAATCTGGAAAGATGTGTCACCGTCTAAGAGAAATGGTATAATATGAAATGTTGGCGATTACATTTAAGGAGAGTAGCGTTTATGATTAAGTTTCCAGAAAATTTTTTGTGGGGTGCGGCAACCTCAGCACCTCAATCAGAAGGATATTCCCAAAGTTATGGTAAATCACCTTCAACTTGGGATAAGTGGTTTGAAATGCAGCCTGATAAGTTTAATGGCGATCAAGGCCCTGACACAGCAAGTGATACTTATCGGCTGTATCGTGAAGATATTGAAAATATGCAAAAGATTGGTTTGAACTCATTTCGAACATCAATTGCTTGGACACGGTTGATGCCTGACGGAGAACATGTCAATCAAGTCGCAGTTGATTTTTATCGTGATTATTTTAAGCGCTTACGGGAAGCAAACATTACGCCCATTATTAATTTATTTCATTTTGACATGCCTTGGTGGTTAATGGAAAAAGGGGGATGGGAAACACGTGAATCGGTTGATGCTTATGCGTTTTATGCAAAGACGGCCTTTGAACTATTCGGTGACCTGATTGATCGCTGGACGACTTTTAACGAACCAATCGTGCATATTGAATGTGGTTATTTAACGGGTTATCACTATCCAGATATCGTTGATTTCACAAAAGCAGTGCAAGTTGGCTACCATACATTGATGGCCCACACAGCAGCTGTTGCTGAATTTCGCAAGGTTAAGCCGGACGGCCAAATAGGGATAATTTTAAACATTACTCCAGCGTACGCTAAAAGTGCAGCTCCCGAAGATTTAATTGCAAAGCAAAATGCAGACTTATTATTAGCAAAAAGCTTTTTAGATCCAACAGTTTTAGGTACGATTCCGCCAGCATTAATTGATTTATTAGCCAAACATGACTTACTACCAGTAACGAAGAAGCATGATCAGCAGCTCATCGCTGATAACTGTGTCGATTTTATTGGAGTAAATTATTATCAGCCCTTGCGCGTACAAGCACCGGAGAATCCACATTTTCCTGCGCAAACTACGGATGATTTATATGCCAATTATATTTGGCCAGAACGCAAGATTAATCCATATCGTGGCTGGGAAATCTATCCGGAAGCATTGTATGATGTGGCAATGATGATGAAAAATGATTATCGCAATATTCCATGGTACGTTTCTGAAAACGGGATGGGGGTTGCTGATGAAGACCGATTTATGAATGAAGATGGTCAAATTCAAGATGATTACCGAATTGAATTTATGCAGGAACATCTTTTACAACTACATCGCGCCATTGAAGCAGGTAGTAGCTGCTTTGGCTATCATACGTGGACGTTTAATGATTGTTGGTCTTGGCTGAATGGCTATCGGAACCGATATGGCTTTTTCCGTGTTGATTTGGAGCATGCTGCCCGCCGCACGATGAAAAAAAGTGGTTTGTGGTACCGGGAGTTAAGTCAAAATAACGGCTTTTAGATTAAAAAAGTACCGACTAATTATTAGTCGGTACTTTTTTAATCTAAAAGACATCAGTTTGGACGTATTTATTGTGTAATTCAAAGAAATCATAGGTGGCTAAATTTTCGATGTCTGCGGCGCCGTTAAAGATTGCTGTAGCAGAGCCAGCTAACATTAAATTAATTGGTAAATTGTCACGGAAACGTACGAGAATGATTGGCGTATTATGTGCAAATGCATAACCACATTCCCAGATTGTACCTGAATCAGGTTCGAACTCGCCCATTTCAGAATTATAATCTAAAACCGCAACAACCACGTCAGCTTGGTCAATTTGACGGGTATCAACGTTAAAGGTGGCTACTTGCCATTCAAAACTGCCAAATTCTGCATCAGGATAAGGGTGCTGCCCAGGCTTGAAAAGGGAATCAGCCTCGATCGTTGGATTTTTAGTGAGTAACTCAGCTACTTTATCTAGGCGATTATTTTGTTCAGGACTAAAAAATGGTCCGGCGAGATAAACTTGTTTTTTTGAGGGCATAAGAGCCGCCTTTCCCGACAATGTTCGTGTTTCTACGTTTTATATTAGATTGATTAATTGATTTATTTATTATATACGTACGATAAAAAATATTCAACATTGTTTTTTTAATATGACAAATAAAAAAACTGCGCAAGCAGTTTTAGTGAACGAACCAGTAGATGACTAATAGAATAAAGGCAATCAACATAATTGTGAACATATAAGTTGATGCTGAACTAACCGCTTTTTTTCGCTCTTTGGCCAATGGCCGGTTTGCTAATTTCTTATATTGCTTTTTAGCAATTTCAAATTGACGTTTATCTTTCATTGGGATCCCTCACTTGTTTCAATACATTTATTATAGCATGGAATCGAGTTTGATTGATAATTATTGATGATATGACTGGACTTTCAATCGGGAACAAGCTACGATAATGCTATCTCGGAATATAAGGAAGTTGCAAAAAATGAAATTAATGGCAGATAAACATTCAACTGGACATAAATTATCAGTTGCTGGAATTTTGATTACCATGGGAGTTGTTTACGGCGACATCGGAACTTCCCCGTTATATGTAATGAAATCGATTGTTGCTGGGAACGGTGGTTTGGCAAATATTAGTCGTGATTTTATTGTAGGTAGTATTTCACTGGTTTTTTGGACATTAATGTTAATGACGACGATTAAATACGTCATGATTGCCTTGCGTGCTGATAATAATGGTGAAGGCGGCATTTTTGCGTTGTATACCCTAATTCGCAAACAAGCAAAATGGCTTGTAATTCCAGCCATTATTGGGGGTGCAACGCTACTAGCAGATGGGATGTTAACTCCAGCGGTAACTGTGACAACCGCGATTGAAGGACTCAAGGGATTACCAATTAATGGCAATGTTTTAATTAATAATCAAAAACAGGTTATATTATTAACGGTTTCTATTTTATCGGTATTATTTTTTATTCAAAAATTTGGCACAGATCTAATTGGAAAATCATTCGGACCCATTATGTTGCTGTGGTTCACCTTTATTGGAGGAGTGGGCTTAGTCAATTTATTAGGCGATCTAACAATGCTCAAGGCACTCAATCCCTATTATGCGATTGAATTATTGTTCAGTCCGGAAAATAAAGTGGGAATTTTAATTTTAGGGAGCGTCTTTTTAGCGACGACTGGGGCCGAAGCACTTTATTCAGATATGGGGCATGTTGGTCGTTTAAATATTTATGGTAGTTGGCCTTACATCGCTCTTTGTTTGGTTTTAAATTACTTTGGCCAGGGTGTCTGGTTGTTGCAACACAAAGATATTGCTGCTTACCAACATGTTGCTGATTTTAATCCTTTTTTTGAGGTTATGCCGGAACAATTGAAGGTGCCAGCAATTTTGCTAGCAACGGTGGCAGCAATTATTGCTTCCCAAGCCCTAATTTCGGGTTCATATACCTTAGTTTCAGAAGCAATCAAATTGCGTCTTTTACCGCGAATTAAAATTGATTATCCGGCTAAATTAAAAGGCCAACTCTACATTCCCATCGTGAACTGGATTTTATGGGCCGTTTGTTTAATGGTTGTTTTCTACTTTAAGAATTCAACCCATATGGAAGCCGCTTACGGATTAGCAATTACCGTGACGATGCTGATGACGACGATTTTATTATTCCACTATCTAGGGCGACGTGAGAAAAAATGGCTATTGGCATATGCCGTCTTAATTTTCTTTGGCGCAATTGAAGTGATATTCTTTATTTCAAGTGCCGCAAAATTTATGCATGGTGGCTATGTGACCGTTTTAATTGCAGCCATTATCTTATCGGTCATGTTTGTTTGGTATCGGAGTAATACGATTAAAGAAAGTAATACCTTCAGAGCCAGCACTGTTTCATTATTAGCCTTTAAACAGCAACTACATGATTTGCGCGATGATCAATCAGTATCAGTATATACGACCAATTTGGTTTATCTATCGAAACCTCAAACCGAGCCAAATGAAAAGAATCGAGTTAAAAAGAACATTCTTTATTCAATTTTGGATAAGCGGCCAAAGCGCGCGCAGGTTTACTGGTTTGTTGCTGTTAACGTAACGGATGAACCTTACACAGCTGAATATACCGCGGATACATTAGGAACAGACTATATCGTCAATGTACAGTTATACCTTGGCTTTAAGATGGAACAGAAAGTGAATATTTTTATTCGCCAAATTATTCAAGAGATGATTCGTCGGGATGAGTTACCAGCACAACCCCAGCGTTATACCACCATTCCTAACCGGAATGTTGGGGATTTTTCATTCGTAATTATGCAAGAAGACTTATCGCCAGCAACTCAAATTCGAGCAATGGACAAAGTTATTGTCCAAATTCGATTATGGTTGGAAAAATTTACGGATACCCCGGCCTCATGGTTTGGCTTGGATTACAGCGATGTTTTTGTCGAACAGATTCCACTTGTGCTTGGGCGTCAGCAGGCTGTTTCGAAATATCATTTAAAACGCCGAATAGAAAAATAATTTAATTAATAACGGCTTGGACGAGTTGATGTCCGAGCCGTTATTGGGTGTAATAATGGGTAAGTAAGCGGTATACATTACAAAATAGAGGTTATTTGCCACTGCTTTGTTACTGCTTTGTCATCAATTGTTATGGTTTTGATATCTATAGCTGGCCGTTAGATGGTATATTAGTCTCACGTTAATAAATCAAAACAACAAGGAGCACATCTATTACATGAAATCTTTTAAAACATTATTGTTTAGCGCTACATTGACAACTGCTGCCACGGCTGGATTACTTTTTGCCGGCCAATCAAAAGCAAGTGCTGCAACTACTTATACCGTTGCAACTGGCGATACATTATCAAAAATCGCGCAAAAATTTGCCGGTAATCCAAATTTAGTCAATCAGATTGCCACAACTAACAATATTAAGGATATCAACATGATTTTTGTTGGGGAACAATTGACCATCGACACTGACCAAACTGCAACTCCTGTTCCAACGACAACCCCTGCAGTTGCTCCACAACCAGTCGCTGTTACAACACCAGCCCCGGTTGTGCAAGCACAGCCTACAGCACAAGCTACACCAGTTCAACAAAAAACTACCGTTGCAACGACAACTAGTTCAGCAAAAGAATGGATTGCACAAAAAGAATCTGGCGGTTCATACTCAGCACGTAACGGTCAAGTGATTGGTCGTTATCAATTATCCGCATCATATTTAAAGGGTGACTATTCAGCAGCAAACCAAGACCGGGTTGCAGACCAATATGTAGCAAGTCGGTATGGTTCATGGGATGCCGCTAAGAGCTTCTGGTTAAATAACGGTTGGTATTAAAAATTTTAAAAAATGTGGCGTTATCGGTTAGAGATCTTCTGAGGATTAAAATACAGTGGTCCATGATTGCATAGTAATCGTTTGACGACTTAGGGATAACCAGAAGAAGCTGGCTGATAGAGCACGCTTATATTATCAGAATAAGTTCAAAGACTGAGGCAAAAATTATTTTTGTCTCAGTCTTTTTTGGTTTTTCAAGAAAACGCACTTGACTAAATCGAATGTATGTTCGTATAATTAAGAAGACATAAGCTGAATTAAAGAGGTGTGCCGGATGCATACGAACAAAGACATTATGACGCTAGACCAAGCAGGATTAAGTTTATATTTAAATGGGTTTGGCGTTTTAGAATTACGGCGACTAGCGATGAATCGCAGCGATGATTTGATTGATTCAATGAATTATTACTATAATCGTGAGAAGTTTCCTCAATTTATTTATCGCCACTTAACTGCCGTTACTCTGATTGAGATTAATCGCTGGCAGCGTGAATTAGATGAACAGGTACGCCAGATTCAAGTTGAGGTGAAAAGTCGTGTATGACTATCAAAATGAACCACGACGTGTGATTTTAATGATTGATTCGAAGTCTTTTTACGCTTCAGTCGAAGCCGCTGCCAAGGGACTTAATCCACTAAAGGCGATTTTAGTCGTGATGTCGGCTGAAAAGAATACTGGCAGTGGCTTGGTTTTGGCAGCAAGTCCCATGGCTAAGAAATTATTTGGCATCAGTAACGTGACGCGTGCACGGGACGTTCCGATTCATGATAAGCGTTTAATGGTTGTCCCCCCACGGATGAATCTCTATATTCAAGAAAATCAGAAGATTAACCGCATTTTCCAGCAATTTACGGCAGAAGAAGACATTCAACCGTATTCCATTGATGAATCGTTACTGGATATCACCGATAGTTGGCAACTCTTTGGCACAACGCCGTATGAAGTTGCGCGTAAAATTCAATTAGCGGTTAAGAAAGAAACCGGAATTTATTTAACGGTGGGGATTGGTGATAATCCATTACTTGCAAAACTAGCATTAGATTTGGAAGCAAAGCATAATCATAGCTTAATTGCTGAATGGCATTATGAGGACGTGCCAGATAAGTTGTGGCCAGTAACAAAGCTCGACGATGTCTGGTCGATTGGATATCGGACAGCAGAAAAACTTAATAAGAAGCATATCAATTCAATGTATGACCTAGCTCATGTAAATCCATATTTAATTAAACAAAAAATGGGAATAGTAGGCAGTCAATTATTTGCTTTAAGTTGGGGAATTGACCGTTCATTAGTACGCCATAAATATCAAGCAAAAGGTCAATCATATGGTAACAGCCAGGTATTACCACGCGATTATTTTTTACAACAAGAGATTGAAGTTGTTATTCGCGAGATTGCCGAACAAGTGGCGGCAAGACTGAGATCACATCATAAGGCCGCAACCGTTATTAGTCTGAGTATTGGATTTTCATTCTCTGAAAAAGAAAAAACAACGCGTAATGGCTTTGGTCATTCAATGAAGATCGATGCAACCAATACCAATCAACAATTAACTAAATATGCGATGAGGTTATTCCGTGAAAAATGGCAACACGAAACCGTTCGACATATTAGTATTTCGTGTGGTAATTTAGTCGATGACTGTGTAGAGCAATTGGATATGTTTGACACTAAGTTTATCAATTTAAAGAATCAAAATCTTGATAATACTGTCGATGAAATTCGCAAAAAATATGGGTTCAAATCAGTTGTGAAATTATCAAGTAAACTAGAAGGAGCCACCGCAATTGAACGGGCTGGGTTAGTCGGTGGGCATGCTGGGGGAAATGCATATGAATAATACACAATATGACCCTAACTTAGTTAATCAATTTTTAAAATATGACTACCATGATCGTGGCATGATGAAGTGGCAAGGGTTCTACCTAAGTGATCATACTGCGGTGATGGATAAAAATACCAAGGAACAAGTACGTAAATTAAACGAAAAACATATTAAACCAATGACCAATGAAGAAATTGCAAATACAATTAACACTGCACTAGTGAAGAATTTACCAGTTCAAATCGATAAGGCTGAACGAACGATAGAAGGTACTATACCAAGTAAAGTCACAGGCTTAATTAGCGGTTGGTTTGGTAGTCAAATTATTGTAAATAATGAAGTACTATTGATAGCAGACATATATGCACTGACTATACTGAAGTCTAAAGCGAATCTGTGAGGCTAAAAGCACAAAAAAAGAGCTGATTGCTCAGCTCTTGCTAATTATTAATTGGGTATATAGGGCTCGAACCTATAAATTCCGGATTCAGAGTCCGGTGCCTTACCAATTTGGCGAATACCCAATAACATCAACGAATACTATAATACTGCACTCGATGAATGTTGTCAATTGCGATTTTTAACAAATTACGAAAAGAAGACTATACTATTCTTGGAGGTGGTTTCAAATTGGAAAAAAAAGAGATTGAAAAGTTATTTGATGGGAAGGTGGCTACCTATGATCAAAATCACGTAGTCATTGATTGGCAAGACTCACGTAAAACATTAGAGTTATCAATCGATAATGATATTTTAAACTTACTGGTGAGTCATAGAGATTATATTCGTAATATTCTCAAACACCTCAAGCGACAAACAAATCATACGATGACCAAAGAAACCATAACGATTAATCGCCGCAACTACAAAATATTCATCTAAGCTTAGGACACTAGGCAATTAACCATTGACATTAACGGCTAGATTCGCTAAGATATTAATTGTTCCAAACTTGCCCGTTGGTCAAATTGGTTAAGACGTCGCCCTCTCAAGGCGGAGTTACGGGTTCGATCCCCGTACGGGTGATATTTAAAGCATCAAAAGCCATTAAGCATTAGGTTAGTGGTTTTTGATTTAACTGGGCGATATGAAAAACAATAAAAAAGCGAGTGTTTAACTAGGATGTTAGTTAGACACTCGCTTTTTATTGTTCAAACCAATCTGTTCTTTGCTGAGAGCCAGATGTCATTTGAATGGCGCATCGATTTGCTATTTTGTCTAAAACATGTAAATTGAAAAACCAGTATTGAGCAATTAGCTGATTCTTAAAAACCAACGTTTTATTTTTAGAACCGGAAATTTGAATAATTCGCTTATCAATTCTGATTTGAAGTCCTAAATCATTCAATTTTAAATTTTTCATTTTATCACCTCTTTTAATAGCTACGGGAAGTGAGCTACTTTTTCTTTAAATAATGATATTTAAGCCAAAATGTAAATTAAATGACATATTTGTATCAAGCGCGGTAATCATTAATCATTAATCCTTGTAACTTGGATAAAGCATACGATTCATGACAAAGTTAGACTTAATTGGACCATTTTGTTATGGCTTTAATATTGACTAGTTGTGGTTGTATACAAGCCCATGTAACAACTGCTTATACAGTTGTAAGTAGCGATATTCTTTTAAAAATTGTTCAGAAATTAATGGTAATACTACGTGGTTAGTGAATTGAATTACCACAAATAATCAGATCGCATAAATTAATAAGCTATTTGGTAGTGAACAATTAATGATTGATGCTGCAAAGGCTTTTTTGACTGGCAAGTTAGCGGTTAAAAGTGTAAACTGAGATTAGTTTATCGAGTGGGGTTTGTTAAGATGAAAGTTTTAGGATTGTTGGGAAGTCATCAAAGAACCGGTGTTAATAGACAATTGTTAGATGCTGTTTTGGCAGGCGTTCAACCAGATGCTGACGTAGAAATCGTCTTTTTAAATGATTACCGAATTTTACCGGATACGGGTACGCCTAATCAGGTATTAGATGAATTAGAAGCGAAATTACTAGCAGCTGATGTTTGGGTATTAGTGGCACCAACTTACTGGGGAGCAATGGCTGGTGTCATGAAAAATTTTTTAGATTGTATGCGTCCACGTTTAGTTCGTTTTAACCAGGTGGGAGATGCACTAGCCGATCGGTTTAAAGGAAAGCACTATGTGACGATTAGTAGTTGTTATGCTAGTCCAGCTGAAGAATTAATTACCGGAATGACTGACGAGACTTTTAGAAGTTTTGACAAGGTACTCAGCGCTGCTGGTTTGTTGAAGATTCGTGAAATCGTCCAAACCAATACATATGGGTTAAAAACATTATCGGTGCGAAAACAAGCAGAGTGTCGCCAAGTCGGAGCCAGCATTCAATCTAAAGCAAAGAGGACTGATGATACAGTGAAACGGTATATTCAATTGTTTGGAATGGTTGCCGGGGCGACGTTGATTACGATGGGGCTTCAGCAATTAGTGAATTTAATTTTACCAATCAGCCAATTCTGGTTAAATTATATCTCATTTGTGTTAATTTTCTTTATACTATTAGCGAGTGTACTGCGCTTTTTTACGGTAGTTAAGCACCGAAGACATTAGGAGGAATTCAGATGAAAATTGCATTAATTGCCCATGATCGGCAAAAGCCAACGATTGTGAAACTTGCGACGGCTTATAAACCGATTTTGGCACAACATGAATTATTTGCAACTGGAACCACTGGACAGAAAATTATGGAAGCTACTGGATTGCCGATTACGCGGTTTAAATCGGGTCCATTAGGTGGCGATCAACAAATTGGTGCCTTGATTTCAGAAAATAAAATGGACATAGTCATCTTCTTGCGTGATCCTTTGACCGCGCAACCCCACGAACCAGATGTGAACGCGTTGATTCGTTTGTCAGATGTGTACGAAGTACCATTGGCGACCAATATCGGAACGGCTGAGGTTTTATTGCGAGGTTTAAATCTGGGCTTGATTGATTTCAGAAATGTCGTGCATGATCAAGCAAGCAACTCCATCAATTTATAACTAATTGTGGGACGAATTGTAATTATTTCATATTTGAGATAATTACAATTCGTTTTTTGATTTCTGAAATAATTTGCGTATAATGAAAGTAACCGTTTGGAGGGATTAAAGTGCAAAAAGAAGTTAGTTTTCATGATCGCTTGGGGACCGCAATGTTTTTAACCTTCATCGGTGGATTCTTAGATGCCTATTGTGTCATTTTAAGAGGTGGCGTTTTCGCAAGTGCGCAAACGGGAAATATTGTTTTTATCGGGGTGGACGTTGCGACTAACCAATGGTCACAATTACCGCAAAAAATATTACCGATTATTGCTTTTGGCGTTGGGGTGATTATCGTGCAAATTGCCAAACGTTTTTTTAATACTGGTGGGATGAACGTCTGGCGGTTATGGCTATTGGCGTTTCAGATTGCAGTGCTCGTGATTGTTGGCTTTTTATCAACGGATGTTTCTAATATGTTAGTAACGCCGATGTTGTCGATGTCGATGGCGACGCAACTAGCGAGCTACTCAACTGTTAATGGTTATCCATATGCGAATACCTTTACAACGGGGAATTATCGTAAATTAGTCGAAAATACATACCTCTATTTAACAACCAAGCAAAAAAACTATCAACAAAAAGCCCAATATTTTGGGTTAATTGTCGGTAGTTTCTTCGTTGGTACGATTAGCTCCGGGTTAATCGTTAAGTTGATTAATGTTCGTACGGCTTGGGTTGCAGCCGTGATGTTGTTAGTCTTTTTCGGCTTCCAATTGTATTTTACAGAAGAAGTGATTACAGAAACCAAGCATATGCAGCCTTAACCGTAATAGTAGACAATCAGCATGGCGATAAAATAGGCAACACAGATTACAGCACTTATCCAACTAGCAATTATGATAATTGGATGGGCAATAAATGCGCGCATCACAAATAAGAATAAAGTGAGAATCGCGTATTTAATGCAACTGACCTTTAATTGTTCAAATTGAGGCCTATTCAAAAGAAAGATCCACCAAATAAAGTTGACGGTCACTAAGATGGGCGGTAGTAATCCACACATCTTGAAAGCCGTCTTTTTGTTTGCCTTCCGTTTGTTGGTAAAAGCCTGTCAGTAAATTCCGGTGTTTACTGACATATGCAGGATCAATTCGAATAACATGAAGGCGCATATCAGGGAAACGTTTTTCAACTTCTGGCAAGTCAACTTGATCATCAATTCCAAAACGAATAACATTTGCATATTGAAAGGGCTCTAAAGTTACTTCATCAGGATGATCACGAATATAAGTTAAAATGGTTGTTAGTGGTGACATAATGCGACTTCCTTTCTAGGCGATTAAAAAATAGTCAAGCCAGCTGAGATGTTATTTAACATATGCAAGGCAATACTACTTTTAATATTGCGTGTATGGTAATAAACGATGGCCAAAATAAGACCTAGGAGTGCTTTAGAAATAAAGTAAATGGGGTCGGTGGTACCATGCACGAGACCGAATAAGAATGCGCTTAAACCAATTGTGATGACTGGAGAACTAGGGAAAAACCAATTCATCAAAAAGCCACGATAGAGCAGTTCTTCCATAATAGGCCCTAAAAATAAGGTATAGGGCAGCATGAAAATCCCAATGGTTTCAAAGACACTAGTTATGGCGTCCACATTTACATTACCGGTCGTACGCATAAACGGCAAGGTGGCATTATTTATGAGGATCATTGCAATGAAACCAAGCAATATAGTCCACCAAGTTTGTTTAGTAAAAGGTTGGCCATAGCGAATCGTTTTACTTTTTTGGTAAAAATGCCACATACCAGCGGTAATACCAATCGTTACAATTAAAAAAAGCCAGCCGAAAAGCAATATTAAATGGGTCGTTTGTTGGGCTTTTGGTAGTAGGGTTAGGCCACTGACGAACATTAAAGGAATTTGTTGAATGATAATTAGTATCAAAAAGCCAATGACGTGTTTGACATATTTAATAAGCGCCACCTCCGTGTGCCTATCATAGCATATTCATCAAAATGAATAAAAGATTGGCAATGCGAGTAAGCTAATTTCTTTTCAGTTAATCAACTACTATGTTAGATTAAGACGACTGAGAAAGAGGTGGTTTGATGTACTTAGCACTTAAAGAAATTAAACACGCGAAGTTACGCTATTCATTAATTATTTTCACAATCTTTTTGATTGCTTATTTGATTTATTTTTTAACGGGGTTAGCATACGGCTTAGCTAATAATAATCGTTCGGCAATTGATCAGTGGCATGCTAAAGAGGTGATCATCAGTCAATATGCGAACAAGAATTTAGCAGCCTCTGAATTGGCAGTGGCCCAGTTGCCTCCAGTTAGTGGTGATCAAAAAGATACCGCGCAACTCGGCCAAATGATGGGCGTAGTTAGCGGTACCGGGTTAAGTAAACAAAATACTAGTATATTTGGTATCGCATTTGATACTTTCTTAAAACCTGAATTACAGACTGGACGTTACCCGCAAAAAGCTAATGAAGTGGTAGTTGACGATGGATTGCAAGGCGTGAAATTAAAGCAACAAATTAAATTAAACGGCCACCAACAACAATATACGATTGTGGGGATTACCAATAACCATCGGTATAATACTCAGCCGGTGACTTATTTACGTTTGACTGATTTCAGTCAATTACGTTACGGGACGCCGCAAGTTACTCGAATTAGTGCCTTTGTTTTAAAGGGTAAAGCTCATGTGAAAGCGACCAATCAACTGACTAAATTGACCATTTCGCAAATGATTAATAAAATTCCAGGTTATGGACCACAAGTGAAGACTTTTGCGCTCATGATTAGCGCATTGCTAGTAATTGTTGCCTTTATTGTGGGGATTTTTATGTATATCATTACGATTGAAAAAACGGCGATTTATGGAGTTATGCGGGCTCAAGGTATTTCGGGGATGCAACTGGTCATCAGTTTAATGTGGCAATCCATTTTCTTAGGTGTAATTGGGATTGGTTTGGGTCTTTTGGGCAATGTGCTAACCACGATTGGGTTACCAGCGGCTGTTCCATACACCAATAATCCGGAATTGATTAGTCTTTTTTCAGGTGTCTTACTAATAATGACCGTAGTCGGTGCTTTATTCTCAATTTGGCGAATTCTTAAAATTGATCCACTTGATGCGATTGGAGGGGCTTAAGATGGCTTTAATGCGGTTAGAAAAAATTATTAAGCGTTTTGGAACAGGTACCAACCAAACAATGGCACTAAATCAAATTGATTTAACGATTGAAGCAGGTCAGTTCATCGGACTGACTGGACCATCTGGTTCTGGAAAAACAACGCTATTGACGATCATGGGGAGCTTGCAAGGGCCCACCAGTGGTCAAATTTTCTTCAATGATAACGAGATTAGTCAATTAAATGAAAAACAACGTTCGAAATTACGTTTTAATGATTTTGGTTTTATTTTACAAGGTGCCAATCTCGTACCGTTTTTAACGGTTAATGAACAATTTCAGTTAGTCGATCGACTCCGTCAAAAAGAAGGCCCACAGACAGCAGAACAATTATTGACAACACTCGGTGTGTGGGAACAACGGTACCAATATCCGGCTAGTTTGTCAGGGGGACAGCGGCAGCGGGTGGCCATTGCCCGCGCTTTATATGGCCAACCAGCTTTGATCTTTGCAGATGAGCCAACGGCCAGTTTGGATAGTAAGCGGGCCTTACAAGTGGCACAGCAATTGGCTGATATAACCAAGCAAACGGGCCAAACAATTGTTATGGTTTCACACGATGAACGCGTCTTAGCTTATACGGATCAACAATATATGATGCGTGATGGTCAACTTACTTAGAATTAATGCCTAGTCATAAATTTTGACGAACGTCAGCGCGATGACCTATTATATAGGTAGACCAACAAGAAGGAGTGATTTTAATGACAGATAAAGAAAAATTAGATGGCATGAAAGATCAGGTAACCGGTAAGGTCCAAGAAACGGCGGGCAAGGTGACTGGCGATCACGAAACTGAGGCCAAAGGTAAGGCCAAAGGTTTCATGGGTGAGGCCAAAGAAAAATTAGCAGATGCTAAAGATAAAGTTGCTGAAAAGGCCAATGATGTGATGGATGATATTAAAGAAAAAATGGATAAAGACGATAAATAACAGCTTTAGAAAGGGGCGCGTAGGTGTTAGCCTGCGAGCGCCTTTTTTTGTGGATTTAATGCTTGCATGCACGACCAAGTTAGCGTATTATGACGTTATGTCACATTTTGTGACGTTATGTCATTTGTTTTCAGAAAGGAGGATCGGAATGCCGAAGAAAACTTTTTTTAGATTGCCCGTAGAAAAACAACAACGTTTGATTCAAGCTGCCCATGCTGAATTTTCGCGTGTGCCGTTTAATGAAGCGTCTGTCAGTAACATCATTAAAGCTGCCGAAATTCCGCGGGGGAGCTTTTATCAGTATTTTGAAGATAAAGCAGATATTTTCTTCTATGATTTGGGCTTGCTACGTGATAGCTCAAAACAAGATTTAGAAAAGACGCTATTGGCTGTGCAGGGTAATCTATTCAAGGCAGTCCGCCAATTCTTTACTGAAATGGCAGAAGAGATTATTAATGGTGAAAATGCCCAGTTTTACAAGCACCTCTTCTTACATATGGATTATAAGAATCGGCGCAAAATGTCACCTGAACTAATGCATGCCAAGCAAGATGATGGGCTACAATTTCTGGTCGAAAATGTTAATTATGACTTGCTCAAAATTGGTGCAGATCAACCAGAAGCACTCCGGATTTTGTTTCATGAACTGATGACGACTGTTTTTCAGAGTATCGCAGCATATTATCTGCAACAAGAAAGCAATCATGCAATCACAATTGAGCAGGTACAAGAACGATTTGAACTAGTATTAGGCTGGCTCGAACATGGTGCCAGTAACGAAGTATAAAGAAAGAAGGGACACATGACATGATTAGACTTGCAAAGAAAAGAATGTCAACTTGGGCCGTATTTGGTGCGGTTTTATTCATGGTGATTCAGGTTGTCAGTAACCTCTATCTCCCCAATTTAACCTCTGACATTGTCAACGATGGGATTGCTAAGGGAGATATTAATTATATCTGGCAAGCTGGATTCAAGATGTTAGGCTTCTCATTAATTAGTATTTTGGCGGCGGTTTGCAATGTTTATTTAGCAGCCCGCACCTCACAAGGATTAGGCCAAAAGTTACGTTCAGATATTTATCGAAAGATTATTAATTTTTCACATGATGAAATGGATCAAGTCGGGACATCTTCGTTAATTACACGGACAACAAATGATGTGGTGCAGATTCAGAATGTGGCAATGATGTTCTTACGAATGATGATTATGGCACCAATTATGTTGGTTGGTGCGAGTTTCTTGGCTTACCAAAAAGACGCACAATTAACCGCCATCTTCTTGATTGTCTTGCCAATCATGGCGATTTTTATTGGCGGAGTGATGTATTTTGCCGTACCATTGTTTAAAGCCATGCAGAAAAAGACGGACCGGATTAATTTAGTTTTCCGGGAAGGCTTGACTGGGGTGCGCGTTATTCGGGCATTCCGGCGGGATAAATTTGAACAAGAACGATTTGATGATGCCAATTTAGACTACACGCAAAATGCAAAAAAGGTTTATAGCATTATGTCGGTTATGTTCCCAGCCATGACCTTAATTATGAGTGGGACCAATATTGCGATTACTTGGATGGGTGGTCATTTAATCGCCAATCAAGCAATGCAAGTCGGAAATTTATTAGCGTTTATGACATATGCAATGCAGATTTTAATGAGTTTCATGATGTTATCAATGGTCTTTGTTTTCATCCCACGAGCACAAGCTTCGGCAGTCCGGATTAACGAAGTCCTTGATCTAAACACGCCCATTAAAGCACCGGCTAATCCAACTAAATTTGGCAATCAGCCTGCCAGCTTGGCATTTAACCAAGTTAATTTCCGGTATCAAAATGCGGAACATTTAGCTCTTAAAAATATCGATTTCCAAATGACGGCTGGTCAAACAGTTGCCATTATCGGTGGTACCGGTTCAGGGAAAACGACTCTGGTAAATTTAATTCCACGTTTTTATGATGTTGAAACTGGTGAGGTGTCAGTCAAAGGGGTTAACGTCAAAGATGTAACTCTCCACGATATTCATCAACAGGTCTCATTTGTGCCACAGAAGGCTAATTTATTTACCGGTACAATTCGGGAAAATATGCAATATGGGAACGCCAAGGCGACTGATGATGAAATTTGGCATGCTCTTGAAATTGCACAATCCAAAGATTTTGTGAGTGAACTTGAAGGCGGCCTAGATAGTCATGTTGAACAAGGTGGGGGTAACTTCTCTGGTGGTCAACGACAACGACTGGCCATCGCGCGTGCGCTGGTTAAAAAAGCGGCTGTTTATGTCTTTGATGATTCTTTTTCAGCATTGGATTTTAAGACGGATGCCCTGTTGCGAAAAGCGTTAACAGAAGATGCCGAAATTCAAAAGAGTGTCGTCGTAATCGTTGGCCAACGGGTTTCGACGGTCGCTGATGCTGACACAATTTTGGTTTTGGATGAAGGCCAACTGGTTGGTAAGGGATCACACGCAGAACTAAAAGCTAATAATACTACTTATCAAGAAATTATTAACTCACAAATTAGAGAGGGGGATGAAGACTAATGGCTGAAAAAACAACAAATCAGTCCCAAGGTAGTCACGGCCCCGGCCGTGGTATGGGTGGTGTCGTTGAAAAACCTAAAAATTTCTGGGGAACAACCAAGCGATTATTGACTTACATGTCTAGCCGATTAATCGGGTTAGTGATTGTTTTGGCGTTAGCAATCATCTCCGTTATTTTCCAAATTAGAACACCCAAAGTATTAGGGAAAGCAACCACTGAAATCTTTAAAGGGGTTATGAAGGGCAATGCCATGCAAAAAGCGGGCATTCCAATGGATAACCTGCCAATTGATTTTGATAAGATTCAACAGATTATTATAACTGTTATTTTGATGTACCTAGCATCAGCAATCTTTAGTTTTTTACAACAATTCATAATGACTCGGATATCACAGCAGACGGTCTATGAATTACGTAAAGAATTAAAAGACAAAATGCAACGTGTGCCAATTAATTATTATGATACTCACTCTAACGGTGATATCATGAGTCGGGCAATTAATGATATGGATAATATTGCCAGTACATTGCAACAAAGCTTAACCCAAATGGTAACCAGTGCTGTAACGTTTATCGGGGTCATGTGGATGATGTTATCGATTAGTTGGCAGTTGACTTTGATTGCGCTGGTCACGATTCCACTTAGTTTAGTGGTAGTCGGGATTGTCGCACCAAAATCACAAAAATTCTTCGCAGCGCAACAAAAGAGTTTGGGATTGTTGAATAATCAAATCGAAGAAAACTTTTCAGGTCAAGTGGTCCTAAAAGCGTTTAACCGCGAACAGGTAACCATTGATACGTTTGAAGAGCAAAATGCTTTACTATATAAGGCAGCTTGGAAGGCACAATTTATTTCGGGGGTCATTATGCCGTTGATGACTTTTGTGAATAATATTGGATACGTCTTTGTTGCCATTATCGGTGGTATTCGGGTCTCACATGGTCAAGTCACCTTAGGGGATATGCAGGCCTTTATGCAGTACACGCAACAATTTTCACAACCCATCACACAATTGGCTAACTTAGCCAATACAATCCAATCAACGATTGCTTCAGCTGAACGGGTCTTTGCAGTTCTAGATGAAGACGATATGAGTGATGAACCATCTGGGATTCCAGCCGTTGTTGATGATCAAAATCAACTTGAATTAGAACACGTTGAATTTGGTTATCAAGGTAAGGATACCTTGATGAAGGATTATAACTTAAAGGTTAAACCTGGTGAAATGATTGCAATTGTCGGACCAACTGGTGCTGGTAAGACAACAATTATCAATTTGTTGGAACGGTTTTATGATGTTAGTGGTGGTTCAATCAAACTTCAAGGAGTTGATACCCGCGATATGACCCGTGAACAATTACGGAGTCACTTTGCGATGGTATTACAAGATACATGGTTATTCACTGGGACTATCTGGGATAATTTGAAGTATGGGAATGAAGAAGCTTCAGATGATGTAATTTTGCAAGCGGCTAAAGCTGCGCATGTTGATAGCTTTGTTCGTCAATTACCAGATGGCTATGACACTGTTTTAAATGAAGAGGCTTCTAATATTTCGCAAGGGCAACGACAATTACTAACCATTGCCCGGGCGTTTGTTGCTGATCCGGATATCTTAATTTTGGATGAAGCAACTAGTTCAGTTGATACACGGACTGAAATTCATATTCAACATGCCATGGAACGTTTATTACAAAACCGGACGAGTTTCGTTGTTGCGCATCGTCTATCAACAATTCGGGATGCCGATAATATTATTGTGATGAATCACGGTTCGATTATTGAAACCGGAACTCATGATAGTTTAATGGCTCAAAATGGTTTCTATGCTGACCTTTACAATAGTCAATTCTCAGGTAATGTTGAAATTTAAATGATAGATTTTAAAACAAGACCGCAGATATTTCTGTGATCTTGTTTTTTTGTAGTTATTAAGCTGTTGAATATGATTCGTTAGCGTATACTAAGCTTATTGAACGTCAACAGGAGGGTTAAAGATGCAATTTGAACAGACGGTCCAACAAATTAAAACATTGGTTGATGAAGCAATTGTTCCTGGTGTTTCTTATGCAATAATTGAAAATCAGCAAGTCTTTACCAACGTCATCGGAGATGCTGAACTATTACCCCAGAAAATACCTTTAGAAGCTGATCAATTATATGATTTGGCGTCGTTGACTAAGGTCATTGGAACGACCACACTTATCTTACGATTGTTAGAGAAAGGACGGCTTTCTTTATGGACAAAAGTACACAGTATTTTGCCAACCTTTAAAGACCGCCGGGTCACTATTTTACATCTGTTAACGCACACTTCAGATTTAAGGGGTTATATTGCTAATCGCAACCAATTATCAGCAGCTGAACTCAAAAAAGCGCTTTTAACGCAATTAACCGTTGGCCCCGACCTAGGCACCAAAATCGTCTATACCGATATCGGTATGCTATATTTAGGCTGGATTATCGAAACCATCTATCAGAAACCGGTTCAGGATTTAATTCAAGAACTTGTTTTGACTCCTCTAAAAATGCAAGCTAGCACTTTTTATCCACAAAAAGAATTGGCTGTTCCAACTGAATTGACTACTGACCGCGGCTTAATTAAAGGGACTGTACATGATCCGAAGACTATGATTTTAAAGAATCATAGTGGAGCAGCTGGGCTTTTTGCACCGTTAAAAGATGTAGTTCGCTTTGCCCAATTTCAATTAGGTCAATTGAAACTTGAACACCCACCAGTTAGCCAAGCTAGTATTAAAAGCCTTTATCACGACTGGACTCCTAGACATTTAGGACGTTCACTCGGTTGGGATTTGCGTTTCAACGGTCAAAATCAGCATGCTTTAATTTATCATACGGGTTTTACTGGCACTTGCATATTGTTGGATCGACAGCGACAAACAGGGATGGTGATTTTGAGTAATCGCATTCATCCAACGGCCGACAATCACATCTTTTTAGACCGTCGTGACGCGATCGTGGCACAATTTATCGCCGAAAATCAACCACAGTCAAAGCTGCACTAAATCAACAAATTGCCTATTATCCGCTTACATTTGTGGTAGAATAAAAGCATTGATAAATAAAGTGCATTAGGAGTGAGTGAATTGACAGAACCGTTATTTCTAAAACCAGTATTTCAAGAAAAAATTTGGGGTGGCCGCAAATTAGCACAGGCTTTTAATTATAATTTACCAGAAGGGGACATTGGTGAATGTTGGGCCATTTCAGCCCATCCACATGGTCCGAGCACAATCGAAAACGGCCCATTAAAAGGCCTTACTTTAGACCAAGCATGGGCAACCCATCGCGAATACTTTGGTAACGCGGAAGGTAAAGTGTTTCCGTTGTTAACCAAAATCTTAGATGCTGAAGCAAGTCTTTCGGTCCAAGTCCATCCGGATGATGCTTATGCTGCTGCCCATGAAGGGCCTAATGAATTGGGAAAGACTGAATGCTGGTACATCTTAGATGCTGAACCAGGGGCATATTTAATCTATGGACATTATGCAAAAACGAAATCTGAATTAACGAAAATGATTGAAACCGGCAAGTGGGATGACCTCTTGCGCAAGGTACCAGTTAAAACAGGTGATTTTTTCTATGTTCCAAGTGGCACCATTCATGCATTGAATAAGGGGATTATGGCCCTTGAAACCCAACAAAGTAGTGATACAACATATCGGTTATACGATTACGATCGGGTCGATGCTAAATCAGGTGAAAAACGCGAGCTACATTTGAAGCAATCAATTGATACCACGATTGTGCCGCACAAAGACCCTGCTTTGAATATTCAAACTGAACAGGTTGGCGATTCAACAATCACGACATATGTCCAACCACCACTGTCACCATTTTTTAGTGTTTATCAATGGTTAGTGAAGGGGAACCTGCATTTTGAGCGGACTACGGCCCCGTACACCTTGGTATCAGTAGTCGATGGTCAAGGGGAACTGGTCGCTGATGGTCAAACTTACCCGATTCATAAAAACATGCATTTCATCTTACCATTTGGAATTAAGGCATGGAATTTAAAGGGCGACCTACAAATTATTGCTTCTGAACCAGGTAATAAGTAGTCTTAAAATCAAAAATTGCAACCGCCCGTCGGATTGCAATTTTTTAATGTTGTAAAAAGAGGAGGAGACTATGCAAAAACAAATTGAAGCAATCGAACAATTTGTCCGTGCTGAATTAGCAACCGAACACAGTGGTCATGGATTTGACCATATTCAGCGGGTCGTGAATAATGCACGATTGATCCAGCAAAATGAAGCCACAGGAGATTGGCTGATCATTCGTTTAGCTGCCTTATTACATGATGTAATAGATGAAAAAATAGTCGCCGATGTTGCTCAAGCACGTCAAAAAGTACAGCTTGTTTTAACTGCCAATGGGATCAGTGAGGTTCAACAGCATGCCATCTTGGCGATTATTGACCACCTGTCATTTGCGGATAATTTGGACCAACAATCAACATTGACATTGGAAGGTCAGATTGTCCAAGATGCCGACCGGTTAGATGCAATTGGAGCAATTGGCATTGGTCGGACGTTTATGTATGGTGGTGCTCATGCTGGGGTTGCTTATGATCCGCATATGCACCCGCGAGCAACATTGACCAGGGAAAATTATCGTGAACCCACAACGGTGATTAATCATTTCTATGAAAAGTTATTTAAGTTAGCTGCGACAATGAATACGCAAGCCGCGCGTGATATTGCCCAAGCTCGTACGAGCTTCATGCATCAATTTGTTGATCAATATTTAGCTGAGTGGCAAGGTCAACGATAAAAAATGATCAATTATAACAATAAAAGAAGGCGACTAGTTATGGGATTGCTAGTCACCTTCTTTTGTTTAGGATCCATCGGTAGTGAGCCAATCATTTTTTAATAGTTCATGGGTTTTTTTCTGAAGCGGCAACCAAAGTTCAGCACGAAGAATATTGATGAGCGATTCCCAGAAGAGACGGTCTTTTTTCTGTTGATCGGTAATATGTAATTCAATCATTTGCCCATTTTCAGTAGTTGCAAAAACTTTATCGTCACTTTCAATGCGATTAATTCTAACAGATTCAATTGCCGATGGTTGATTTAACATAACTAATCACTCCTTTTTTAGTGTTAAAATCAGTATAATGGGTAATTATTGTGGAATAATAATTGTTTTATGAATAAAAAATGCTTTTTTTCTTGCGAAAAGATTAAGGGACAATTGTTTAATGATTTTTGTTATCACGCAAAAAGGCGGTAGTGGATAGATTATCTATCCACTACCGCCTTTTTATATATAATGGTTAATTTTGAACGCGTTTAACGCCAGCGGCATCAACTTGGTAACGAGATTCTTCAAGTGGTAAGTCGGCGATCTTTTGTAAATCAAACTCGGGGAAACGGTGTTCGATTGCAAGTGATAAGAGGCGCTTAGTTAAAACACCGTTATGTGTGAGAATGGGACCATGGAAGTATGAGCCGAAAGTATTTTTGTAAACACAACCTTCAGTACCATCTTCACCGTTATTACCGTGACCACGTTGGACATAACCAAGTGGCTTTTCACTTGCCCCAAGGAATGTGCGGCCATTATGGTTTTCAAAGCCAAGATAGGTTTCATTGAATTCACGGTTTTCAATGACAATATCACCGATAAAGCGATTGTTGTCTTGGCTTAGTGTATAGTGATCGAGGGCTCCGATTCCAGGAATCTGATCGCCATTGGCGCCGATATAGTAGTGACCAAGTAATTGATAGCCGCCACAGATTGCCAGCATAACGCCACCATTTTCGATATATTCAGTTAGTGCAGTTTTTTTTGTAGCGAGATCTTCAGAAATGATTTTTTGTTCGAAATCTTGACCCCCACCAAAAAGGACGATGTCATAACGATTAGCATCAAAAGTTTGGCCGATACTGATGACTTCAGTTTCAGTTTGAATGCCTATTTTTTGCGCATAGTAATCAAGCACTAAAATATTACCAAGATCACCATAAGTATTCATTAAATTACCATATAAATGACAAATTTTTAACGTTCGGGTCATACTGAAAGTCCTTTCTTAATATAATTAGCAGCTGCCATCTTACTCCGTAGCTGTAAAACAGCAGTGTAAGTTGCTAGGACATAAACATGTTTCGTTGGAGCGGCTTCAATTGCCGCTAAAGTGGCATCTAAATCACTGGTTTCATGTAACTGATCAGCTGTCACGCCGGCAACCTTTAAACGAAAAGCAATGTCGTCGCCGCGCTCGCCACCGGTAATTACTGAAGGAATGTGCTGTTTAAGCAAAGTTTCAAATTCGCCATCCCAAATCCAACTCGTGTCGATACCATCAGCGTAATTTGCATTGAGCAACATTGCCAATGCAAAATCGGTTGGATCAGAACTAATCATTTGAAGGACTTGATTTAAACCGACTGGGTTTTTGACAAGGACTAAGGTAACCGCCTTATCCTTAACCTGAATTACTTCTTGTCGACCAAAAACTCGCTTATCTTCAGTGAAGGCCCTTTGGATGGCTTCAACAGAAATATCGAAGTAACGGCCAACACTATATGCTGCAAGTGCATTATAGATGTTGTACATGCCCCCAATTGAAATTTCAAAAGGTGCATGGTTAATTTCAAAGTGGGAGTATGTGGGGCGCAGCTGGTTAATGGCTGTTACTTCTTCGTTTAATTCAGGCCGCTTGAAGCCACAGTTTGGACAGTAGAATTTGCCTTGGCTTGCATAGCTAATGAATTTGTAGTGGATGATATGGTTGCAAACTGGACATAAAACACCATCTGTATTGCTTGAAGCCATCACTTCACCATCTGGTAGGTGATTAAAGCCAAAATAGATTTTGGGATTTGGAAGTTCAACAGATGAAAATAGTGGTAAGTCGGCGTTCATAATGAGGGTTGCTTCAGGAACAAGCTTTACGCCGGCTAATATCATGTTATAAGTTGTATAAATTTCACCAAAACGATCCATCTGATCACGGAAAATATTCGTCAAGACAATTGCTTTAGGTTTAATATAGTGACAAAGTGGTTCAACGTTGGCCTCATCTACCTCAAGGACGGCTAGTTGACGTTGGCCTTTTTGTTGATGATCTGCTAAAAAGGCGGTGGTCAACCCCTGCATCATGTTCGAGCCGGTTGAATTGGTCATGATATGATCGTATTTTTGCTTCAAAGTCTGCACAGTTAGTGCGGTTGTTAAAGTCTTACCGTTTGTACCGGTAATGATAATCACGTCGTAGTTCTTGGTTAGTTGCTTTAAAACAGCTGGATCGAACTTAGTTGCGATTTTCCCAGGGAGGGAGCTGCCACCTTTCATAAAGGTATGTAAATACCAGTATGAAAAACGTCCTGCTGTAATTGCAAATGAGCTTTTAATTGTCATACTTGCCACCCTTTCAATGTTCATAATCATAGCATAAATTCTCAATTTCGACGATATAAATGCGTATCTGAAAATAAAATAAGAGAAACTTTAGAATTTAACCGTAGCGAATATTGTTGCCGTAATGATTTTCAGGTATACTAGACTAAAATGTGCTTAATATAGGGGTGCTTAAGAGTGGCGCAGTTATTTTTTAGATATGGTGCAATGAACAGTGGCAAGTCGATTGAAATTTTGAAAGTCGCACATAATTATGAAGAACAAAATAAATCAGTAATTATCTTAACCAGTGGCATTGATAACCGGGATGGGGTTGGCATGATTGCCAGTCGGATTGGTCTCAAACGTAAAGCCACGCCAATTTTCACGGACACGAATCTGTTTGAGCTTGTCAAAGCAACCAATCCAGCGGCTGCTTGTGTCCTAATTGACGAATCTCAATTCTTGGAACGGCATCACGTCATCGAGGCTGCTAAAGTTGTCGACGATTTGAATATTCCAGTGATGGCGTTTGGCTTGAAGAATGATTTTAAAAACGAATTATTTGAAGGCTCAAAATATTTATTGTTATTTGCTAATAAGATTGAAGAAATGAAGACTATCTGTTGGTTCTGTCGCAAAAAGGCGATTATGAACTTACGGATGAATGATGGTAAACCGGTTTACACAGGGGAACAAATTCAAATCGGGGGTAATGAAGCATATTATCCTGTTTGTCGCAAACATTACTTTAACCCACCGGTCACACAAGAGAATGAAAAGGAAGGCTAGTTATTCATGGATAAAATGTTTGAACAACTTGATAGTTTATTAGATCGCTATGCGGAATTGCAGGAATTAATGTCAGATCCTGAAGTCATCAATGAAACCAGTCGTTACATGGAACTGTCGAAAGAAGAAGCGGGTTTGCGCGAAATTGTCAGTCAATATACCCGGTTGAAGGCCGTATTAAGTGATATCACAGAAAGCGAAGAATTGTTGCGCGAATCGAACGATCCTGAAATGGAAGAGTTAGCCAAAGCTGATTTATCAGACTTACAGGCTGAAAAGGAACAATTAGAACAAGCTATCAAAATTTTAATGTTACCAACTGACCCGAATGATGAAAAGAATATTATCATGGAAATTCGTGGTGCTGCCGGCGGCGATGAGGCTAGTTTGTTTGCGGGTGATTTATTAAATATGTATCAGCGCTACGCCGAATCACAAAATTGGCAGACTGAAATCATCGACGAAACGGCAACTGAAGTTGGTGGTTTTAAAGAAGTTGCGATGATGATTACCGGTAAGAATGTTTATTCAAAATTAAAATATGAAAATGGGGCTCATCGTGTCCAACGAATTCCTAAGACGGAATCACAGGGGCGTGTGCATACTTCAACGGCGACCGTTGCAGTCATGCCAGAATATGATGGGGTTGATGTGCAGCTTGACCCTAAAGATATTCGGACCGATGTTTATCGTGCATCTGGGGCCGGTGGTCAACATATTAATAAGACCTCTTCAGCGGTACGGATGACGCATATTCCCACAGGGATTGTCGTTGCGATGCAAGACCAACGTTCACAACAACAAAACCGAGTGAAAGCCATGCAAATCTTGAAATCACGGGTTTATGATTTCTACGAATCGCAAAACCAAAGTGAGTACGATTCAAGTCGAAAATCTGCAGTCGGTTCAGGCGATCGTTCTGAACGCATTCGAACGTATAATTATCCACAAAATCGGGTGACAGATCATCGCATAGGTTTAACGTTAAATAAATTAGATCGGATTATGAACGGTGAATTAGGCGATGTGATTGATGCATTAATTCTGTACGATCAAACCGAAAAATTGGAGCAATTACAAGATGGCACAGCTCACTTATCTTAAAGCCCTGAATTGGGCTTTTTTATTTTTAGAAGAACATGCTAAAGAACGTGAAGCAGCCCGTTTTTTGTTGTTGGGGCGGCGACATTGGACGACTACGCAACTTGTTTTGCATTATCATGATGTAATGCCAAGTACTGAATATGCACAATATCAAGCTGATCTAAACGCATTTGTTGCTGATCAACCAGTTCAATATATCTTAGGATATGCGACTTTTTATGGGCGTGATTTTAAAGTTACGCCGGCAACGCTTATTCCGCGACTTGAGACGGAGGAATTGGTAGAATGGGTATTAGAGACGCCGCACCCTAAAAAACAACCGCTTAGCGTATTGGATGTTGGTACAGGTACGGGTGCAATTGCGATCACGCTGGCTTGTGAACATCCAGAGTGGTCGGTGACCGCGATTGATATTTCACCAGCGGCCATCCAAGTCGCTCAAGAAAATGCACGGCAGCTAGCGGCAAATGTCAACTTTATTGTTGGTGATTTTTTAACCCCGGTTGTGGGTCAAAAATTTGATATTATTGTTTCTAATCCACCATACATTGCGCAAGCTGAACGAAATGTAATGGATGAATCCGTTTTAAAATATGAACCAGATTTAGCCTTATTTGCAGCCCATAATGGATTGGTATTTTATGAACGCTTTGCAAAAGAAGTGCGTGCAAATTTAAATCAGGATGGTCAACTCTATTTAGAATTTGGTTATCAGCAAAAAGCGGCGCTTGTGAACCTATTTGAACGCGAATCAGCAGATGTCGCAGTCGTTATCAGAAAAGATATGGCTAATTGGGCTAGAATGGCTAAGATTAGCTATGCTACCAATAAAATTCAGTAGTACGGTAAGCAAAAGGAGAGTAAGGAAGATCAATCATGGAAACTAGAAGATACACAACAAAACAGATTGAACAAGCAGCAGCAGATTTGAAAGCTGGAAAATTAGTCGCGTTTCCAACCGAGACTGTCTACGGATTGGGGGCCGATGCAACTAACCCGGAGGCAGTTAAGCAAGTATACGCCGCTAAAGGTCGACCGAGTGATAATCCATTGATTGTGCACGTCGCCAAGATATCAACGGTTGAACACTATGCTGCCGGTGTCAGTCAACAATTTAAGCGCTTGGTTGACGCTTTTTGGCCAGGGTCACTGACAATCATTTTACCTTTAAAACATGCGGCCTTTGATACTGTCGTGACAGGGGGATTAAAAACGGCGGCTTTTCGGATGCCAAATAATGCGGCCACATTAGCATTAATTGAAGCAGCAGGGGTGCCATTGGTCGGTCCATCAGCGAATACGTCGGGCAAACCGAGTCCCACGCTTGCTGACCATGTTTTACATGATTTAAACGGTAAAATTGCCGGCGTTATTGACGATGGTCCCACTGGCGTTGGCCTAGAATCCACCGTGATTGATTTGAGTGTTGCGACACCAGTGATTTTACGACCAGGTGTCGTGACGCAAGAAGCGATTGAACGGGTGATTGGCCCAATTAGGACTAATCAACATCGAGTAAGTGCGACAGAAATCCCCAAAGCGCCAGGGATGAAGTATAAGCACTATGCCCCAAATGCGCAGGTCTATATTGTGCCATCTGCCACCGATTTTAAGGCTGCAATTAGTTGGGCTAGTCAACAAAACGTGCCCTTTGGATTGATGGCAGTCGATCAGGTCTTAACCCAGCAATCAGCAGTTCGATTTAAAGATCAGTTTTCTTTGGGTAATTCAGTCACTTCTGCTAGTCAACATTTATTCGAAGGCTTACGTTATTTCGATTTAAATCCAGAAATCAAAATTATATTGGTACAAGGTTTTGAAAAATTAGGCGTTGGTTTGGCATATATGAATCGTCTTGAAAAAGCAGCCGGGCAACAATATTTCACTTCAAAATAGTCACTATCTTAAATAGGAAGAAGCGTGATGGTAAATGCTTAAACAAACTGACCCAGCAATTTATCAATTAATCAAAGAAGAAGAGCAACGACAGGTACATAATATTGAATTAATTGCCTCTGAAAATATTGTTTCCGAAGCAGTGCAAGCAGCCCAAGGAAGTGTCTTAACCAATAAATATGCTGAAGGCTATCCTGGCAAACGTTTTTATGGAGGCTGTGAGTTTATTGATCAAATTGAGTCACTCGCGATTGATCGCGCTAAACAACTTTTTAATGCTGAACATGTCAATGTCCAACCCCATTCCGGTTCGCAAGCTAATATGGCTGTTTATCAAGCACTTTTGGAACCTGGCGATAAGATTCTAGGTATGAATTTGACGGATGGTGGGCATTTAACCCATGGATCACCGTTTAACTTCAGTGGGCAGCTCTATCATTTCTATAGTTACGGAGTAGCTGGCGACAACGAGCAAATCGATTATGATGCACTCGCTATTAAAGCAGACGAAATTCATCCTAAAATGATTGTTGCAGGTGCTTCAGCATACAGTCGGATAATTGACTTCCCGAGATTACGTGCTATTGCAGATCATGTTGGTGCCTATTTAATGGTCGATATGGCGCATATTGCTGGATTAGTGGCAACAGGCGTTCATCCTAGTCCAGTGCCCTATGCGGATGTGGTAACGACCACCACACATAAAACACTACGTGGGCCTCGCGGGGGGATGATCTTGTGCAAAAAAGAGTATGCTAAAGCAATCGATGCTGCGATTTTTCCAGGAATCCAGGGTGGGCCATTGGAACATGTAATTGCAGCCAAAGCGGTTGCGTTTGGCGAAGCTTTACAACCTGAATTTATAACTTACACGCAACAAGTTGTTGCAAATGCACAAGCTATGACGGCGGTTTTTGCACAGTCGGATTTGGTCCGCGTCGTTTCTGGTGGTACGGATAATCATCTAATGTTATTGGATTTGACTAAGAGTGGTTTAAATGGAAAACAAGTGCAAGCCTACTTGGATAGTGTGCATATTACCGTCAACAAAAATACGATTCCGTTTGAAACATTAAGCCCCTTTAAAACAAGTGGCATTCGAGTCGGAACGCCGGCAATTACTTCACGTGGTTTTAAAGAAGCAGATTGTCGATTAATTGCCAAATTGATTTTAGAAGTGATTGAAAATCATGATCAATTAGCGACGATGACACGGATTAGTAACGATGTTTTAGCGTTGACGAATCGTTTCCCGATCACACAAGCTAAATTTTTAGATTAATTGGACAATACCGCTAGTTTTTTGATACTATTTACGCTACAATAATAGACAGAATTTTACGCGGAAAGGAGAGTGGCTCGAAGAAAGTTTTCTTTAGAGTCACTCTTTTTTTGCGAAAATATTGAGACAAAATTCATTGAATAGAATAGGGGCAAAGTAAATGGCAAAATTCACAGTATTAAATCATCCGTTAATTCAACACAAATTAACGATTATTCGGAATAAAGATACCGGGACCAAAGTTTTTCGCGAAGTTGCAAATGAAATTGCTGAACTAATGGTTTACGAGATCACACGGGATTTGGCAATGGAAGACGTCGAAGTTGAAACACCAATGGGCCCTGCAATCGAAAAACAATTGAGTGGAAAAAAATTAGCTGTGGTGCCAATTCTCCGCGCTGGCCTAGGAATGGTTGATGGCGTTTTAGAATTAATTCCAGCCGCAAAGGTTGGCCACATCGGTATGTACCGTGATGAAAAAACATTACAACCCCATGAATATTTTGTAAAATTACCAACGGATATTGATCAACGACAACTATTCATCGTTGATCCAATGCTCGCGACGGGCGGTTCCGCAATTATGGCCATTGATGCTCTTAAAAAACGTGGTGCGACTTCAATGCGTTTGGTCGTTTTGGTTGCTGCTCCAGAAGGAGTAAAAGCAGTCCAAGAAGCGCATCCAGACGTGGATATCTATGCAGCTGGTCTAGATGATCGTTTGAATGAAGATGGGTATATTGTTCCTGGTTTAGGGGATGCGGGGGACCGTCTTTTTGGGACAAAATAGGTAATGAATAAATAATAAAGTTGCGCAAGCCAAAATGAATTTGGTTTGCGTTTTTTAAATTTAAATTTTAATGATTGATAAGTTTAAAATGTCGGTTCAATAAGATTTTTAATACTTAAGTGAACTAACAAACAAATAATTAAAAATTAGTTAGGATTTACTTTGTACTTTCAATTTAATGGTGGTATTATCATACTTGTATTGCGGTGATGATTTATGCTTTTTTACATAAATATTACTGTTTTTTAGGTTCGTTGTGCAACTCATAGTACATTCATCAACAATGGAGTGAATCAACAAATAAGCCTAGGGGAGGAGGGAATTTTGTGGATGATAAATATCCCATTATTAGCATTTTGGGAATTCGTTTTAATTTAGCGAACTGTCTATCGGTTTTGGTTAGTGCGATTTTGGTTTTTGCACTCGTTTTCTTTTTATCAAGAAAAATTATGCTCAAGCCGACTAAACGGCAAAACATTCTCGAGTGGATTATTGACTTTACAAATGGCATCGTTAAGAGTGCCATGCCTGGTGAAGAAGGGAAACAATTTTACCTATTTGCATTCGTAATGTTTATGTTCGTTTTCATTAGTAATCAGCTTGGTTTGATGCTTCAAGTTAAGGTACAAGGTGTCTCTTGGTTGAAGAGTCCGACCGCCAATCCAATTATCACAATGTCGCTTGCGATGATCGTGTTAGTGATTGCGCATTACTTTAGTGTGGAGCGTTTGGGTTTTGGCAATTACATGAAGAGTTATATTAAACCGGTAGGATTTTTCTTACCAATTAATATCATCGAGCAATTTACCAATTTCTTAACGTTGTCTTTGCGTTTGTACGGGAATATTTTTGCAGGGGAAGTTTTACTAAGTTTATTAGTTAAAATGGCCTTCTCACATGGCCCAGCAACAATGCTTGTGACAGCACCGATTCAAATGGTTTGGCAAGGATTTTCCGTCTTTATTGGGGCAATCCAAGCGTATGTATTTGTAACATTATCGATGGTCTATATTTCAGAAAAAGTTGAAATGGCAGACTAAAACTAGGAGGAAAAAACATGAACTATTTAGCAGCAGCATTCGCAGCAGGTTTAGCAGCATTCGCAGCATCATATGGTAACGGTAAGGTTATCTCAAAAACAATCGAAAGTATGGCACGCCAACCAGAATTAGCGGCAGAATTACGTTCAACAATGTTTATCGGTGTTGGTTTAATTGAAGCTGTTCCAATTTTGGCAATCGTCGTTTCTTTCTTGATCTTATTTAGTTAATCCGAGTGAATCTAATGTTCGCTTTTAAAAATTAGTCAGTAAGTCAAGGAAGGAGTGTCAATAGATGTTTAGTAATTTAATCGTTGGTGCTTCTGAAGCCTACCTTGGAGATTCGCTTTTCGTATTAGTTGTCTTTATTATTTTAGTTGCTTTAGTTGGTAAGTTTGCCTTTGGTCCTGTTTCTAAAATGATGCAAGACCGTTCGGACAAGATTACCAACGACTTAGATAACGCGGCTCAATCGCGGGAAGATGCTGCTAAATTAGCAGCGCAGCGAGCAACCGAGTTGAAAAACTCTAAATCAGAAGCAGTTGAAATTGTGAATACTGCCAAGCAAAATGGTGAAAAACAACGCGAAGGTATGGTCACACTCGCTCAAGAAGAAGTCCAAACCTTAAAACAAAATGCTAAAAAAGACATCGAACAATCTCGTTTAGATGCGTTAAACAGTGCGAGAGATGATGTTGCTCAGCTATCTATTGAAATTGCTTCTAAACTCATTAAGAAAGAATTGTCAGTCACTGATCAAAAGTCATTGATCAATTCCTACATTGAAGGGTTGGACAAGCAAAATGAAATTAGATAAATATGCAGTCGGACAACGCTATGCTAAGGCATTACTTTCCCTTGCAGAGCAAGAGCAACAATTTGAAAGTATCCATGAAGAGATACAAGCACTTGAGACCATTTTCAATGGCAACCCCAAATTGGGGGCAGTTCTGACTGATACAACCTTATCTGGATTAAAACGACGCGAACTATTAAAAAAACTTGTCGGTGAGTTTAGCACACTTATGCAACATTTTTTAAGCCTTGTTTTTGACTATCAAAGAATGGCAGAAATGCCTTATATCATTGCCGCCTATGAGGATCTTTATGATCATAAAATGGGAATTGCACATGCTAAAGTAACTTCAGCAGTTGCTCTCGATGATGAACAGATTACTAAGATTAGTCAAAGCTTTGCTAAACGTGAAGGCCTCAACCGAGTTTTAGTTGAAAGTGTCATAGATCCTGATATTATTGGTGGAATTGTACTGGAATCGAATCACAAGGTGATCGATGGCAGTATCAAACACGGCTTAGAACAAATTAAGGCGTTATTATTGAAATAGTCAATCGTTGATAAAGAGGTGAACCTGATGAGCATCAAAACTGAGGAAATCAGTGCATTAATTAAACAACAACTTGCAAATTATAATGAAGATTTAGCCGTTGAAGAAGTCGGTACTGTCACTTATGTTGGTGATGGGATTGCACGTGCTCACGGTTTAGAAAACGCCCTTTCAAGTGAATTGCTAGAATTTTCTAACGGTTCATACGGGGTTGCACAAAACTTGGAAACCAACGATGTTGGGATTATCATCTTAGGCGAATATGAAAATATTCGCGAAGGTGACCAAGTTAAACGGACAGGCCGGATTATGGAAGTGCCGGTTGGCGATGCTTTAATTGGTCGCGTTGTTAATCCATTGGGTCAACCAGTGGATGGCCGAGGCGAAATTAAAACGGATAAAACGCGTCCCATCGAAAAAAAAGCTCCCGGTGTGATGGCTCGTCAATCTGTTTCAGAACCTTTACAAACAGGTCTAAAAGCCATCGATGCTTTGGTCCCAATTGGTCGTGGTCAGCGTGAGTTAATCATCGGGGATCGTAAGACTGGTAAAACATCTGTGGCGATTGATACGATTATTAATCAAAAAGATCAAGATATGATTTGTATCTACGTTGCGATTGGTCAAAAGGAATCAACCGTTAGAGCTCAAGTTGAAACCTTGCGGCGCTATGGTGCGATGGATTATACAATTGTTGTCGAAGCTGGTCCTAGTCAACCAGCACCACTGCTCTATATTGCACCATATGCGGGGGCAGCTATGGGTGAAGAATTCATGTATAACGGCAAACATGTCTTAATCGTTTACGATGATTTAAGTAAACAAGCTGCCGCTTATCGTGAAATTTCGTTACTTTTGAGAAGACCGCCAGGTCGTGAAGCTTATCCGGGGGATATTTTCTACTTACATTCCCGTTTACTCGAACGAGCTGCTAAATTAAGTGATGAATTAGGTGGTGGTTCAATGACCGCTTTACCAATCATCGAAACACAAGCTGGCGATATTTCAGCTTATATCCCAACTAATGTTATTTCGATCACTGATGGACAGATTTTCTTGGAAAGTGATTTATTCTATTCGGGAACGCGGCCAGCGATTGATGCTGGTTCATCTGTTTCTCGTGTTGGGGGCGCAGCCCAAACCAAGGCAATGAAGAAAGTTTCTGGGACATTGCGCCTTGATCTTTCATCATATCGTGAACTTGAAGCCTTTACGCAATTTGGTTCTGATTTGGATGCTGCCACCCAAGCGAAATTAAATCGTGGTAAACGGACCGTTGAGGTCTTGAAACAACCACTGCATAAACCACTACCATTTGAACAACAAACGGCGATTCTCTATGCATTAACGCACGGTTTTATTGATAATGTTCCGGTTGATGATATCATGCAATATGAAAGTCAATTGAATGATTATCTTGAAAGTAACGCAAAGGATTTGATGGACACCATCCGTCAAACCGCTGCATTGCCAGATACAGATAAGTTAGATGCTGCAATCAAAGCCTTCACAGAAGGCTTTGCTGATGCTGAAACTACTGCTGACAATCAAAACTCAGGACAGTAGGGGGTGAATTAATTGGCTGAATCTTTAATGGATATTAAGCGAAGAATCGCCTCTACGAAAAAAACTGGGCAAATTACAAGTGCGATGCAAATGGTTTCTGGTGCAAAGCTTTCTCAGATTGAAAAAAATTCAATCGCTTATCAGCAATATACAAATAAGATTCGCGAAATTGTGACACATTTGGCTGCTAGTCAATTGATCGCAAGTGCGCGACAAAAGCGGACCACTAAAGCGACTACTAACGGTATTGCTGAGCAATCAGTACGTCATGATATTTCGTTAAGTAATTTGCTAGTCGAAAGACCAATCAAAAAGACTGGTTACTTGGTGATTACCAGTGACCGTGGTTTAGTTGGTGCTTATAACAGCTCAATTTTAAAAGCGATGGTGGAAATGATTTCGCAAAATCATCAGTCTGCTGACGAGTATGCGATCTTAGCAGTTGGTGGGACTGGAGCCGATTTCTTTAAAGCACGGCAAATGAACTTATCTTACGAATATCGTGGGGTCAGTGATGTGCCATCATTTAATGAAGTTCGTGAAATCATTAAAACAGCGGTTGCAATGTATGATAGTGGTGTGTTCGATGAGTTGTACGTTTGTTATAATCATCACGTTAACTCACTAACAGCTGCTTTTCGAGCTGAAAAGATGCTACCAATTACCGACTTGGATGTTTCAGAAGTTACAGATAAAGATCAAGAATATATCACGGAACCTTCTGTTGATGATGCGCTAGATGCTATTTTACCGCAATACGCTGAAAGTTTGATTTATGGTGCACTCCTTGATTCTAAAACAGCTGAACATTCAGCTTCCATGACGGCGATGAAGAGTGCAACTGACAATGCCAATAATTTAATTTCTGATTTATCAATTAAATATAATCGGGCTCGTCAAGCACAGATTACTACAGAAATCACCGAAATTGTCGGTGGTGCGGCAGCATTAGAATAAGAAACGCGGGAGGAAGATAACAACTATGAGTATGGGAAAAGTTGTCCAAGTTATTGGTCCCGTTGTCGATGTCGAATTTTCTTTAGATACGACTTTACCAGATATCAATAATGCCTTGGTTGTCAACAAGGGTAATGATGAATCAGTCGTCTTAGAAGTGGCACTAGAATTAGGCGATGGGGTAATGCGTACTATTTCAATGGAATCAACCGATGGTTTACGTCGGGGGATGGCTGTTGAAGATACTGGACGTGCAATTAATGTACCAGTTGGGAAAGAAACTTTAGGACGGGTTTTTAACGTCCTAGGTGAAACAATCGATGGCGGTGAAGAATTTCCTGCAGATTTTAGACGGGACAGTATTCACCGTTCTGCACCTAAATTTGAGGAATTAAGTACAAGTTCAGAGATTCTAGAAACTGGGATTAAAGTGATCGATTTACTGGCCCCTTATGTCCGCGGTGGAAAGATTGGATTATTCGGTGGTGCTGGTGTTGGTAAGACCGTTTTAATTCAAGAATTGATTCATAATATCGCAGAAGAACATGGTGGTATTTCGGTCTTTACTGGCGTTGGTGAACGGACACGTGAAGGTAACGACTTATACTTTGAAATGAAAGAATCCGGTGTTTTGGAAAAGACAGCCATGGTTTTTGGTCAAATGAATGAATCACCTGGTGCACGGATGCGTGTTGCCTTGACTGGTTTAACAATTGCGGAATACTTCCGGGATGTTGAAGGTCAAGATGTGCTCTTATTCATTGATAATATTTTCCGTTTCACGCAAGCTGGTTCAGAAGTTTCTGCCTTATTAGGGCGGATGCCTTCTGCTGTTGGATACCAACCAACACTAGCAACCGAAATGGGTCAGTTACAAGAACGGATTACATCTACTAAAAAAGGTTCAGTTACATCAATTCAAGCCATTTACGTGCCTGCCGATGATTATACTGATCCTGCGCCTGCAACGACTTTCGCGCATTTGGATGCCACAACGAACTTGGATCGTAAGTTAACGCAACAAGGAATATATCCCGCAGTTAACCCACTAGAATCGACTTCTAGTGCTTTAGATCCAGAAATTGTCGGCGAAGAACATTACGAAGTTGCTTCAGAAGTACAACATGTCTTACAACGGTATCGTGAATTACAAGATATCATCTCGATCTTAGGGATGGACGAACTATCTGATGATGAAAAGATTATCGTTGCTCGGGCACGTCGGATTCAGTTTTTCTTATCGCAAAACTTCCATGTTGCCGAAGCCTTTACTGGTCAAGCTGGTTCATATGTACCAGTTAAAGATACTGTGGCCGGATTCAAGGGTATCTTAGCCGGTGACTATGATGATGTTCCTGAAGAAGCGTTCCGGCTTGTCGGCAATATTGATGCTGTATTAGCAAAAGCAAAAGAATTGGGATATACACCATCTGAAGCAGAAACGAAATCAGTTTAGAAAGGGGCATTAATGATGGCAACAGAACAAAAAGTATTAACCGTTAATATCGTTACTCCGAGTGGGATTGTCTATGATCACCATGCGACATTGTTGGTTGTACCAGCGATGGCCGGACAACTTGGTATTATGGCTAATCATGAGCCGATTATTACCCCTTTAGAAATTGGCGAGATTCGTGTTAAACGGACTGACAATCCGGCACGTGAAGATGCGATTGCGGTTAATGGTGGGTTCATGGAAGTGAGTCATAATATTGCCTCAATCGTTGCTGATAGTGCTGAGCGAGCGCGTGATATTGATATTACACGGGCGCAAAGTGCTAAAGAACGGGCGCAAAATGCTATTAAAACAGCATCTGAACATCATAATCCTGATGAGTTACGCCGGGCACAAATTGCACTACAGCGCGCGATGAACCGAATTAACGTCAAGAATCACCTATTGTAGGATTATAGCCTTAAACCATTTGGTTTAGGGCTTTTTTTGTTTCTTAAGATCCATCCTTATGGGCAGACAAATGCTATTTCTGTATGTTACAATGGCCTCATATCACAAAAGGAGCGTTATATAAGTGCAATCAATTGGATTACAGGCAGTTATTTCGATTATTAGTCATATTGGCTTTATTTTAATTAGCTTTTATGGGCTACAAGCGATTCGGTTTGAGCAGTTTTTCAAGCCGAATCATGTTCGCCAAGTGCAGATTATAATGATCTTCCTTGCGATTGTGATGGGTTACACTGTTAGTCAATTCTTTTTAGAAATAATCGCGCAAGCTAAAAATGTTATTTTTTTGGTCCCATAAATTAGCAATCTCATTCGGAGGGAAACTCTTGGAAAAATTAATAATACAAGGCGGCCAACGATTAGTTGGTGAAGTTCAAATTGAAGGTGCCAAAAATGCTGTGTTGCCAATTATGGCAGCAGCTTTATTGGCAACTGACGGACCAGTTAAATTAATGAACGTCCCCATTTTGTCGGATGTTTTTATGATGCAAGACGTATTAAAGAGTCTTGATGCTAAAGTCGTGTTTGATGAACAACGAAATCAGTTAAGTATTGATGCAAGTGGCGATTTGAATTATGAAGCTGCTTTTGAATATGTTTCAAAAATGCGAGCTTCGATTGTTGTAATGGGACCGCTATTAGCACGCCTCGGCCACGCTCGGGTTGCGATGCCAGGAGGTTGTGCTATCGGATCACGTCCGGTTGATTTACACTTAAAAGGCTTTGAGGCGCTGGGCGCTACAATCCAGCAAGACCATGGCTATATTGAAGCACGAGCTGATCATTTAGTGGGGGCCAACATCTATTTAGATTTTCCAAGTGTGGGCGCCACCCAAAACATCATGATGGCCGCAACAATGGCAGAAGGCACAACTGTTATTGAAAATGTTGCGCGGGAACCCGAAATTGTTGATCTTGCTAACGTCTTGAACAAGATGGGCGCACAGGTTTTTGGTGCTGGGACTGAAACGATTCGAGTGGAAGGCGTAACGTCCTTACATGGGACTAAACATACAATTGTACAAGATCGAATTGAAGCGGGAACTTTTATGGTGGCCGCTGCTGCTACCCAGGGTAACGTTTTGATTAAAGAAGCAATTGCGGAACATAACAAGCCACTCCTTTCCAAATTAGCTGAAATGGGTGCAGAGGTAGTCGACGAAGAAAACGGTGTGCGGGTGATTGGGCCAGCTAAATTAAAGGCTTGCAATATTAAAACATTACCTTATCCAGGGTTTCCAACCGATATGCAAGCGCAGATGACGACTCTTCAGTTGCTTGCACATAAGACGAGTGTGATGACTGAAACGGTTTTTGAGAATCGGTTTATGCATTTAGAAGAGTTACGCCGGATGAATGCTGATTATCGTATTGAAGGGCAATCGGTTATTTTATATGGTGATACACATTTTAATGGTGCTCAGGTGGCAGCAACGGATTTACGAGCGGCAGCAGCGCTTGTTATTGCGGGGTTGGCCGCTAATGGGGAAACCCTAGTCACTAACTTACAATATATGGATCGGGGCTATTACCACTTCCATCAGAAGTTACGCGCACTGGGAGCGCATATTAGCCGAGCTGATTTTGATGCTAGTGGCAATCGCATTAAACCGGCAAAACATGCCTAAAATGAAAAACAGCGGCATCCGCTAATTTAGTGAATGCCGTTTTTTTATTTGCCAAAACAGGATACTAAAGATTTTCGTCTTATGGTATAATGACATACTGAATATAGTTTTCGGAAGGAGCAACACTAAATGGCTAAAGATATCGGGATTGATTTGGGAACTGCCAACGTCTTAATTAACGTTAAGGGGAAAGGGATTGTCCTAAACGAACCTTCAGTTGTTGCAATTGATACCCAAACTAAAAAAGTTTTGGCAGTTGGCTCAGAGGCATACCGGATGGTTGGTCGTACACCTGGGAATATTCATGCAGTCCGGCCATTAAAGGATGGCGTCATTGCTGATTTCGACATTACAGAAGAAATGTTAGCGTATTTTATTAATAAATTAAACGTAAAAGGCTTCTTATCAAAGCCTAACATTTTGATTTGCTGTCCGACTAACATCACATCAATTGAGCAAAAAGCAATTGTGGAAGCTGCTGAAAAATCAGGTGGTGGCAAAGTTTTCCTCGAATTAGAACCTAAGGTAGCTGCTGTTGGAGCTGGAATGGATATTTTTCAACCACGTGGCAACATGGTAATTGATATTGGCGGTGGAACTAGCGATGTTGCGGTACTTTCAATGGGTGAAGTAGTTACTAGTCAATCATTGCGCCTAGCTGGCGATAAAATGAATAGTGAGATTGCTACGTATGTAAAGAAAAAACACAACCTCTTAATTGGGGAACATACTGCAGAAACCATCAAGTTAACCATTGGTGATGTTTGGCATGCTGATGCTAGTGAATCGATGGATATTCGTGGTCGGGATATCGTTAGTGGCTTACCACAGTCTGTCACAATTACGGCTGATGAAGTTGAATCAGCCTTACATGAAACAATGATGGAAATCATTGCAGCAGCTAAAGAAGTCTTAGAAGTGACACCACCAGAATTATCAGCAGATATTATTGATCGAGGCATTATGTTAACTGGTGGGGGTGCTTTATTACGGAACATCGCTAGTCTTTTTTCAGAACATCTGAAGGTTCCAGTAGTCTTGGCAGAAAACCCATTAGATGCTGTCGCTTTAGGGACTGGAATCTTATTGGATAACATTGAACATAAGCGGGCTTATTAAGTCGCACTTTATTAAAGAAGGATTGTGATTGTGTGTATCAATCAAATTTTGACGAATACGTTAAACCGATTTTAAAAAAGATATTGTTAGTGGTTGTACTTATAATTCTGGCGTTATTAGTTGGTCAGATGATTGGTTTTGCAATTGGCGGCCAAAATCCATTTGCTGTCTTCTTACCAAGCACATGGAGTCATATTATTAATTTCTTGCAGTAGTATGTCCTAAAGTGAGGCTGATAAATTGCGAAAAATATTAATTGCGGTAGTGCGATTCTATCAGATGGGGATTTCACCATTGTTTCCGCCTAGTTGTCGATATTACCCGACGTGTTCAAGCTATATGATTCAAGCAGTTCAAAAACATGGCGCGCTTTTAGGCTTAATCATGGGAGTTGGGCGCATTTTGCGTTGCCATCCCTTTGTTCGGGGTGGATACGATCCAGTCCCAGACCATTTCACCATATTCCGCAATAAGCAGCATGATAAGTCACCAAAGTAAGTCGAAGAAGTTAGGGGTTCAGGATAACATGTCAAAAAAAGAACAAAAAATTACTGTCACAATTGATGATATTAAACGCGACAATCAAGAAATGACTAGCGTAATGGTTGGTAAAAATGAAATCGGCCTTATTGTTGAAGATTCTGATAAGAAACGCTTTGAAGCAACTGTCACCGAAACAGGTCAGAGTATTATTACTAAGACTCATGATGATGCAGTTAACGAATTACTACGGGAGTACCATTTACACCAAGGTTAATTCTTAAGAATTAATTAGAATTACAGTAACCCGGCAGAATTCTGGCCGGGTTATTTATATAATGAGAGCAGAATTGATTGAAGGAGACTTAGCATGCCAAAGGAAGTAGAAACAACAGAAGATTCTGCACGCATTGATTACGGAATTGTCTTTTCAGTCTTTATGTTGGCGTTAATTGGCTTGATGTCAATCTATGTCGCAACGACTCATGACACTTCGGGTGGTAGTTCAACTCGGGCAGTCGTGATGCAGGCTGTCTGGTACGTGATTGGGGGCATTGCGATTGTTGCGATTATGCAATTTGATTCAGAACAATTATGGCGTATTGCCCCCTTAGCTTATGGGTTAGGTATTTTTCTCTTAATTGCCGTATTAATTTTTTATAATCGAGCTGTCGCAATCCAAACCGGGGCTAAGAGTTGGTTTTCATTAGGCCCCATTTCTTTTCAACCCTCAGAAGTCATGAAGCCGGCATATATTTTAATGTTGGGCCGGGTTGTAACCCAACATAATACCGCTTATCCAGAGCATTCGATTAAAACCGATTGGCTTTTATTAGGTCGCTTGTGTCTGTGGACGTTACCGGTAATGGTCTTGCTGAAATTACAAAATGATTTTGGGACCTTGTTAGTGTTCGTTGCTATCTTAGGAGGGATTATTCTGGTTTCAGGAGTGACTTGGAAAATACTCGCCCCAGCGATTGCGGCGCTTGCTGCAGTCGGTGGAACAGCTTTAACATTGGCAGCAACTGTCCCTGGTCGGGTGATTCTAACGCACTTAGGTTTCAAAACGTATCAATTTAATCGGATTGATGCATGGCTCCATCCGTTTGATAATACTGCTAGTACTAGCTTACAGCTTTCACAAAGTTTAAAAGCAATTGGTTCTGGCCAGTTATTTGGAAAAGGCTTCAATCAAGTACAAGTGCATGTTCCAGTTCGTGAATCGGATATGATTTTTTCAGTAATTGGCGAGAATTTTGGTTTTGTCGGAGCCTGTTTCGTAATTCTGTTGTACTTTTTTTTAATATATCAGATGATTCGCGTGACTTTCGACACGAAGAACGAGTTTTATGCATATGTATCAACCGGCGTGATCATGATGATTTTATTCCATGTTTTTGAAAATATTGGGATGAGCGTTGGCTTGTTACCTTTAACGGGAATTCCATTACCGTTTATTTCACAAGGGGGCTCGTCTTTGTTGGGCAACCTGATTGGAATTGGTTTTATCATGTCGATGCGGTATCATTATAAGAGTTACATGTTTAGTGAAGCTGAAGATACTTTCTAGGAGTGAATGACAGATGACAATGGTCAATAATGATTATTTTTGGACAGAGGAAATTGCAGCATCCATTAGAAGAATTGGTATTACAAAAGCGGCCCAAAATGAATTTGGATTAATTAAATTTGTTGATGTGCCTGTTGTGGGTCAAAAATTAACGCTTAACGAAACATTGGTGGCTATTGAGGCTGAAAAAATGGTGCAGGAACTTGACAGTCCCTTAGCGGGTGAATTAGTGAACGTCAATACACCGTTAGCAGATAATCCTGAATTATTAAATGCAGATAATGAAAAAGATGCTTGGATTGCTGATATCCGTGTTGATTAGCTCATGATGGGGTTAAATTATTTAGAATTTATAGCTTGACATTTAAGTCGCCTTTAATTATGATTAAAAACAATTAATCTAAGCGATGAAAAGATGAGTAGTCTAGTGAGTAATATTTTTAGAGAGTCCGGTTAGGTGCAAGCGGATAATATGAAAGCTAGACGAATATGGTCTTTGAGCAATTCATTTGGTAAGGTTTGACTGAGCTGAATGCGGGGGTTGCCCGATATAGCGAACGAGTATCAATCTGGTACTTTGTAAGGCGATTACTGTGAGGTAATCGTGAATTAAGGTGGTAACACGCATTTAGCGTCCTTTCTCTCATTGACTTGAGAGGAAGGATTTTTTTTTGCATTTTTAAAAGAAGAGGGAGCGATTAGGATGTTGCAATTAAAACAGGTGGGAAAAACTTTTATCCGCGAACAAAAAACATTCGCTGCATTAACCGATGTATCCTTGAACATTGAAGCCGGCGAAATCTATGGCATTATTGGTTATTCTGGGGCTGGTAAGAGTACGTTGATGCGCCTCTTGAATGGACTAGAAAAGCCAACCACTGGGGATGTACTCGTTGAGGGCCAATCAATTGTGGGGTTGAGTGAACAAGCAATGCGACCGATTCGCCAAAAGATCGGGATGATTTTTCAACATTTTAACCTACTCTGGTCAAAGACTGTCTTAGAAAATATTATGTTACCGCTAAAATTGGCGGGCGTTCCCAAAGCACAACGCCAAGCAAAGGCCCGTGAATTATTAAAGGTTGTTGAATTGACTCATTTAGAAGCGGCTTATCCAAGTGAGTTATCGGGTGGGCAGAAACAACGGGTGGCGATTGCGCGAGCTTTGATTAGTGATCCGAAAATATTATTGTGTGATGAAGCAACAAGCGCCCTTGATCCGAAAACGACCAATTCAATTTTAACGTTACTAGCTCAGATTAATCGGGAGATGGGGATTACAATCGTCCTTGTCACGCACGAAATGGAGGCTGTTCGGCGAATTTGTCAACGGATAGCCGTTATGGAAAATGGTCGGTTAATCGAAGAAGGGACGGTGCATGAAATTTTTGAAAAACCAAAAACTGAGGCGACTCAGGCCTTGGTGGCAGAGTCATTGATGGTCACTCCCAGTGAAACCGCTGCTTCGATCAATCAGCTGCTCGAACGGGTGCCAAATGGGACAATCGTGCAACTGCGTTTTAATGAAGCCCAATCAAGCCAACCGGTGATTGGCCGATTGATGCGACAATATCCAACCGTTGAAATTAGTGTTATCAGTGGGAGTTTACAACAAACCATCAATGGGGCACTTGGCTATTTATACATTCAAATTCAAGCCAATCCTAGTGATTTAAAAGCAGTGCTTGCAGAGTTAGCACAACAAACAATCGAAGTGGAGGTGGTTCGACATGGATAAATTAAATGGTTTTCAATCCTATTTTCAATTTAAGCAAGTGAACTGGCCGAGTATGTGGCAAGCAACTTTTGAAACAGTTTGGTTAACGATTGTCAGTGTTTTATTAGTGGCCATCTTAGGATTGGCCCTCGGGTTAATCCTTTATCAAACTAATGCAAGTAGTGGTCGCGTGAGCCGCATTTTGAATGGCATCGTGGCTTTATTCGTCAATATTTTTCGATCAATTCCGTTTATCATTTTAATCGTCTTATTGATTCCGTTAACCAAAGGGTTGATGGGGACCATGATTGGCCCGAAAGCGGCTATTCCAGCTTTAATCATGTCAGCCGCACCATTTTATGCGCGACTAGTTGAATCAGCTTTTCGTGAAGTAGATGACGGGGTGCTTGAAGCAACCCGTTCAATGGGCGCTTCAAAAGCCCAAATCGTCTGGCAAGTATTGTTGCCAGAAAGTATGCCAGCGCTTGTCTCCGGTTTAACGGTCACTGCGATCTCACTTGTTGGTTATACCGCAATGGCGGGTGTGATTGGTGCCGGTGGTCTTGGCAATCTTGCTTATCAAGATGGCTTCCAAGCTAACCAAAACGCGATTACATTAGTCGCAACTGTCATTATTTTAATCATCGTGTTCGTTTGTCAAAAAATAGGCGACCTTGTTGTTCAACACATTGATCATCGTTAATTTAAAGGAGGCATTTTCATGAAAAAAAGTCGTTTAGGATTATTAGTAGCCATTTGCTTATTAGGGGGCGCACTTGCTGCTTGTGGCAACCAGCAGCCCAAGTCGGATCGCAATACAATTGTTGTCGGCGCCTCAGCGATTCCACATGCCGCTATCTTGAAGCATGTTCAACCTGAATTGAAAAAAGAAGGGGTTAATCTCCAGATAAAAGTCTTTAATGACTACGTATTACCTAATAAAGCCTTGGCAAGTGGTGAATTGGATGCCAACTACTATCAACATAAACCGTTCTTGAAAAAAGCAAACAAAAACAACGGCTATAACTTGGTTAGTGCCGGCAGCATTCATTTAGAACCGCTTGGCTTGTACAGTAAACAAGTTAAGAAATTAAGTGATGTGAAATCGGGTGCTAAAGTCTTGGTCTCAAGCAGCCAACCCGACTGGGGCCGCGTCTTAACGATTTTAAAAGATGGCGGCTTAATCACCTTAAAATCGGGTGTGAATGCAGAGAATGCAACGTTCAAAGACATTGCCAGCAACCCGAAGCATCTCAAGTTCGAATACACTTTTGAACCTAAATTGATGCCGGAACTCTTGAAAAATGATGAAGGTACATTAGTCGCGATTAACTCAAACTATGCTGTTCAAGCCGGGCTCAATCCTGAAAAGAATACTGTGGCCCTTGAAAAGCAATCATCACCATTCGCCAACATCGTTGTGACCAATCAAAAAGACCGCAATAATCCAGCAATCAAGAAGCTCGTTAAAGCCCTCAAATCAAAGTCAACACAAGCGTGGATTAAGCATCAATGGCATGGGGCAGTGTTACCAGTTAAATAGGCAAAAAGACAAGCTAAGTAAAGGCTTGTCTTTTTTTGGGCAATATTTGTGTTATTTTTAATTTAATTGGAAAAGTCGCTCAAAATTGGATATACTGACATTGTATATTATTACTGGGGGGAGTATGTATGAAACGTTCGTATAATATTGGTCTAGATATTGGGACCAATTCAATTGGCTGGGCGATTGTTGATGATCAAAGTAAACTAATCAGTGTTAAAGGAAAATATGGTTATGGGGTTCGCTTATATGATGAAGGCCAAACCGCTGCTGAGCGCCGTAGTTTCAGAACAACACGGCGGCGCTTAAAGCGGCGTAAGTGGCGCTTGGGATTATTAAGAGAAATCTTTGAACCCTATATCACGCCGATTGATAGCACTTTTTTCTTACGGCAAAAGCAATCAAATTTAAGTCCCAAAGATCAGCGTAAATTATATCCGCAAACGAGTTTATTTAATGATCGTCCGGATGCCGATTTTTATCAGCAATATCCGACAATTTACCACTTGCGATATCAGTTGATGACTGAAAAGCGCCAGTTTGATATTCGTGAGATTTATTTAGCGATGCACCATATTGTGAAGTATCGGGGGCACTTCTTGAACGAAGCGCCGGTTGCCTCATTTAAAAGTAGCGAAATTAATTTAGCAGAGCATTTTGATCAGTTAAATACCATTTTTGCTGACTTATTTAGGGAGTCCGGCTTTCAATTAGAGACTGATGAATTGGTAGCGGTTAAGGCCCTTCTAATGGATAATCAACAAAGTGCTAGCAATCGCCAACGCAAAGCGTTACCAAAGCTATACACGCCAAGTGCGGATAAGTCGATTGAGAAGCAACGTAAAGCCATTGCAACTGAAATATTAAAAGCCATCTTAGGATTAAAGGCGAAGTTTAATGTGGTTACTGGGATTGAAGCTGAAGATGTTAAAGCATGGGCATTGACTTTTAACGCTGAAAATTTTGATGAAGAATTGGCTAAGCTCGAAAGTAGTCTCGATGACAATGGCCACGAAGTTATTGGTATCTTACAGGAACTTTATTCGGGAATCTTACTGGCCGGAATTGTCCCCGAAAACCAGTCATTGTCACAAGCGATGATCACAAAATATGAAGAACATCAAGCACATTTAAAAATGCTAAAAGCAGTGCGAGATGATCTAGCAACAGCAGATCAACAAAAACTAAAGAAGGCTTATGATCAGTATATCGATGGTCAAGAAAATACGAAGGCCTATTCGAAGGAAGCTTTTTATGACGACGTCACAAAAGCCTTAAAGGATTATTCAGAACAACCGCTCGTGAGTGAAATTCAAAAATTAATTGAGCTTGATCAATTTATGCCTAAACAACGGACCAAAGATAATGGGGCGATTCCACACCAGTTACATCAACAGGAATTAGACCGGATTATCGAGAACCAACAGCAATATTATCCATGGTTGGCAGAACTCAATCCCAATCCGAAGCGCCAAACCGTTGCTAAGTACAAATTAGATGAATTAGTGGCATTTAGGGTACCGTATTACGTTGGGCCGCTCATTACAGCTGAGCAACAACAACAAAGTTCAAATGCCAAATTTGCATGGATGATTCGTAAGACTGAAGGCCGCATTACACCATGGAACTTCGATGATAAAGTGGACCGGCAAGCATCGGCGAATGAGTTTATTAAGCGCATGACAACCACTGACACTTATTTATTGGCCGAAGATGTATTACCAAAGCAAAGCTTAATTTATCAACGGTTTGAAGTATTAAACGAATTAAATGGGCTTAAAATTGATGACCAACCGATTACTAATGAGCTTAAACAAGCAATCTTCAATGATTTATTTATGCAAAAGACAAGTGTATCAGTGAAAAACATTCAGGATTACTTGGTATCAGAGAAGCGCTATGCAAGTCGCCCCGCAATTACTGGTCTATCTGATGAGAAAAAATTCAATAGTCGATTAAGTACGTATCATGACTTAAAGGTGATTGTTGGGGATGCGGTTGATGATGTTGATAAACAAGCTGATTTGGAAAAATGCATTGAATGGTCAACGATTTTTGAAGACGGTAAAATTTATAGTGCTAAATTGAATGAGATTACATGGTTAACAGAACAACAACGGGGGCAACTAGCTACTAAACGCTACCGCGGTTGGGGTCGCTTGTCGGCTAAATTATTAACGCAAATTGTTAATGCAAATGGACAACGCATCATGGATTTACTCTGGGATACAACCGACAACTTCATGCGGATTGTTCACTTTGAGGACTTTGACAAGTTAATTACTGAAGCCAATCAAATGGTGTTAGCTGAAAATGATGTGCAAGATGTCATCAATGATTTATATACGTCACCACAGAATAAAAAAGCGCTCCGCCAAATTCTACTTGTGGTCAATGACATTCAAAAAGCCATGAAAGGGCAAGCACCAGAAAGAATATTGATTGAATTTGCGCGGGGGGCACAGAAAGATAAAAGTTTGACAGTTCGGCGTAAAAGAAAGCTAGATGAGATGTATAGCCAAATAAGCGATGCTGTACTTGCAGATGAAAGTGTTCGGCAAGAACTGAAAAGTAGTAATCAAGATGACTTAGTTAAAGAGAAAGTGTACTTATACTTCATGCAAGGAGGACGAGATTTATATACCGGGAATGCATTAAATATTGATCGTTTGTCGGACTATCATGTCGATCATATTATTCCCCAGGCTTACATTAAGGATGATTCCTTGGATAATAAGGCGCTAGTATCATCTAGAATGAATGAGATTAAAGCCGATCGAGTTCCTCTTCAGGTAGTTCAGAAGCAATTTGGCAAAAATATGGCTTCTGAATGGGGCTACATGCATCGAGCAGGATTAATTAGTCGGAAAAAATATGATAATTTAATGTTCAATCCTGAAAACCTAAATAAGTATCAGATTAATCGTTTTATTAGCCGTCAACTGGTAGAAACCCAACAAGTTATCAAATTGGTAGCAAACTTATTGAGTAACCAGTATGAAGGTGATAATGTCAAAATCATTACAGTCAAGAGCAAGTTAACACAGACGATACGTTCTGAATTTGATTTTCCTAAAAACCGAGAGGTCAATAATTATCATCATGCTTTTGATGCTTATTTAACAGCTTTTGTGGGGATGTATTTATTGAAACGCTATCCAAAACTAAGTTCATACTTTACTTATGGCGAATATTTAAAAGGAAATCAACAGGATAAGTGGAGTAGCTTTAATTTCTTAAATGATTTAAAGAGGGCTAAATTAGAAGATAAAACTAATAAGGAAATCTTTTGGCATAAAGAATCCGGCCTAGCTTACTTGAATAAAATTTATCAGTTTAAGAAGATTTTAGTGACCCGCGAAGTGCATGAAAATTCAGGAGCATTATTTAATCAAACACTCTATGCGGCTAAAGATGATAAAGCCAGTGGTCAGGGCGGGAAGCAATTGATTCCTGCTAAACAAGCCCGACCAACTGCGCTCTATGGTGGATACTCAGGGAAGACTGTTGCCTACATGTGTATCGTACGCATTAAAAATAAAAAGGGTGATCTCTATAAAGTCTGTGGTGTTGAGACAAGTTGGCTAGCACAACTTAAACAACTGAAAGATGAAGACTCACAAAAAGCATTCTTAAAGCAAAAAATTAGTCCGCAATTTACAAAAGCGAAGAAACAAAAAGGAACGATTGTGAAAGTAGTCGAAGACTTTGAAGTTATCGCACCACACATCTTAATTAATCAACGGCTCTTTGATAATGGTCAGGAATTGACATTGGGTTCTGCGACGTATAAACACAATGAGCAGGAACTGATTCTCGACAAAACAGCCGTCAAATTGTTAAATGGTGAATTGCCATTAGCGCAGTCTGAAGAACTTGCTGAACTAGTTTATGATGAGATTTTAGATCAAGTGATGCACTACTTCCCATTGTATGATACAAATCAATTTAGAGCTAAATTATTAGCGGGTAAAACGGCCTTCATGCAGTTACCATGGAAGAGTAATCCTGATGATAATAAGACAGTACAGATTACTCAGCCGATAGTGTTGAAAAAAATTCTACAAGGACTGCATGCTGATGCGGGACGTGTATCGTTAAAAGAATTGGGAATGACCACTGATTTTGGAATGTTGCAGAAGGCTACTGGTATTACATTCACACCTGACACCCAAATTATCTATCAATCTCCAACCGGTTTATTCGAACGACGAGTAGCTTTAAGGGATTTATAAGCAAATAAAGCTAGCCTGTCATTGGTGTAATGATGGGCTAGCTTTTTAGGTTTGAAGGCATAAAAAAAGGCCTCATAAGAGGCTCAGAATAGAAAACTTGGTCCAAAGACCTTGTTTGATTTTAACTCAGAGTATCAAATCAATGAGTATTTCGATTGAGTGTATCAAGCTCAACAAAAGCATTATAGCATGTCATCATTTTGAAAACAAGGATGTAGGGGGAAAATTTTATGAGTTGGCGAACCGTTGTGATTTCACAACATGCAAAGGTTTCTTATTCCGGACGGAAGATTGTTGTCCAAACCAAAGATGCGACACACCAAGTACCAATTGACGATATTCAGATTTTGTTAGTTGCGACTACCCAGGCTGTTTTAACGGCATCAGCGATTACTGAGTTGAGTGAGGCGGGCACTAAGATTATTTTTACAGGCAAAGACGGTAATCCAACTTGCGAAACGATTGCCGATTACCCAGGAAATCGTAGTCGCGCGTCGATTCAACAACAGGTTGAATGGGGAACGGGGTTGAAAGAAACGGTGTGGACAGCAATTGTCCAAGCAAAAGTTGCGATGCAGATTCAATGTGCGCAACTGCTAGGAAGAGATGTTGAGACCTTAACAACTGAAGCTGATGCAATGGTATTTGCTGATCGAACAAATCGAGAAGCCGTGATTGCACGAAAGTATTTTCAGTTAGTTTTTGATAAAGACTTTGTGCGAACGGATTACAGTCCTATTAATGCTGCCCTTAATTACGGTTATAGTTTATTGTTATCTGCCGTTAATCGCGAAATCGTTTGTAATGGCTATTTAACCCAATTCGGGATTCATCATCATAATAGTGTCAGCGATTTTAATTTAGGCTCCGATTTAATGGAACCCTTTCGACCAGTGGTTGATTATTGGGTTGCACATCAAAAGTTTAATGAATTAACCCCCGATGTTAAATTCGGTTTAGTGGAGTTATTGAACCTTGAGCTAGAATATAACGGACAAACAACGATTCTGCGAAATGCGCTCACAAAACATGTACAGAATTGTTTGAAATTTATGACAACACCAAAAGAAGCATTTGAAGTAAAGGTGGTAATGACTCATGAGGTACCGAATAATGCGCTTATTAGTCATGTTTGATTTACCAGTTGAAACGAGCGAGAATCGCAAGGCGTATCGTCATTTTAGAAAGGCATTACTCAATGAAGGCTTTTTGATGATTCAATACTCTGTTTACGTCCGTGTTTGTGTCAGCAAACAATCAGCGCAGTTTATCGAAAACCGCATTGCTGGCTTTACACCACCGACGGGTTTGGTGCAAACATTGATGGTTACCGAGCAACAATATAATAAAATGCATTTCTTAGTGGGCGAATCGAGTGATGATGTCCGTAATTCTGCCGAGAGGACGTTAATTTTATGAACATTACTTTTTATCCATACCAATCTTTTAAAGTTCAGAATAAGATAATCACGGTTTGTAGTACAAGTAATCCAGAGGTGTATACCAAGTTAATTGCTGGGATGTCTGGGACACAAGAGACCGTTCAATTTAGCAATGATCAATATGAACTGATAGACTATTCGAAAGCTGTCATTTGGGGTGGCGATGTGGCAGCAATTGATTTGAATCACCTATTTCAGAATCGGTTGATTAAAAAATTTGCCGCCGATTTAACGGATCAGCATCGGCAAAAGTTAGCCCAACTAGATAGTGAAATTCGTTCGACAATTTTAGATGCCGCCTTTATGTATGAACTGACGCTTGATATTGACCAGCAATGGGATCTTCAAAGAATGATTAAGTTCTATAATTTACAATTTTCGACTGTCGTCCAACATGACCCATATGGTATAATTGAGAGTATAGTACAGACAGCAGTTGAGTTAAATGAAGCAAAAATCATCACGTTGATCAACGTTTCGCACTACCTCAGTATCAACCAATTCAATGAATTGGTGAGGTTGGTGGCGACATTGAATGTGAAACTCTTTCTCATCGAATTTTCAGAAGAGGCTAAATTTGAACAGTACCAGAAATGTTGTTATTATCACATCGATAATGATTATGTTGAATGGCGCTATGAATAGAATGAGATTCTGATGAAAAAACGACGGTTTTAGAAGAGTATCAAATCAATGAGTAGTTCAACTGTAAATCCTGCTTGAATTCGAGCTCTGCCGTTTTAGAAGAGTATCAAATCAATGAGTAGTTCAACCAGATGGGCCTAACCATGCAACATACTCAAGTTTTAGAAGAGTATCAAATCAATGAGTAGTTCAACGAAATGGTGATCACTGGATAATCGGCTTTTGTTTTAGAAGAGTATCAAATCAATGAGTAGTTCAACTGCAACATTTGCAATGATTGAACGCAATCCGTTTTAGAAGAGTATCAAATCAATGAGTAGTTCAACAGAGAGCAAGTCTAGTGACGTTAAGTACCTGTTTTAGAAGAGTATCAAATCAATGAGTAGTTCAACCGCCAATAAGTTCTATTTGCGGACAGCCAAGTTTTAGAAGAGTATCAAATCAATGAGTAGTTCAACACTAAAACTATGCTGAATGTTGTTAGAATCGTTTTAGAAGAGTATCAAATCAATGAGTAGTTCAACTGTAGGAGGAATAGCATGGTTTGAGCAATGGTTTTAGAAGAGTATCAAATCAATGAGTAGTTCAACAAGTCCCGCGACTGTGTAGCCCCGAATTAAGTTTTAGAAGAGTATCAAATCAATGAGTAGTTCAACTAACTTAATTGGGTTCGTGGCAATGTCCTGGTTTTAGAAGAGTATCAAATCAATGAGTAGTTCAACAGCAGAAATGGTACAGCAATACAAGGCTAAGTTTTAGAAGAGTATCAAATCAATGAGTAGTTCAACTCACTTATCAAGAATTCGAGCCTGGTTCAAGTTTTAGAAGAGTATCAAATCAATGAGTAGTTCAACTTGAAGCACGACCAAATGGGGTAGAGGTGTGTTTTAGAAGAGTATCAAATCAATGAGTAGTTCAACAACTGCTATTATTTGCGAATATTAATTCGTGTTTTAGAAGAGTATCAAATCAATGAGTAGTTCAACTAGCGATTCAAAAAGATTTACCAACTTTGAGTTTTAGAAGAGTATCAAATCAATGAGTAGTTCAACAAAATTAATATTCAATGATGTCATGATATTGTTTTAGAAGAGTATCAAATCAATGAGTAGTTCAACATGAAAACGGTTGGAAACAAGCATCTAGAAGTTTTAGAAGAGTATCAAATCAATGAGTAGTTCAACAACACGTTGGTCAGGCGCTTAAATCTGGCAGTTTTAGAAGAGTATCAAATCAATGAGTAGTTCAACTCAGCTTCTTCAAAATCAGCTTCAACTGCGGTTTTAGAAGAGTATCAAATCAATGAGTAGTTCAACAGATTTGAGTGGTGTTGTTCAAGATGATGAGTTTTAGAAGAGTATCAAATCAATGAGTAGTTCAACGTACGTACTGAAGATGGATTCTTTGTTTCTGTTTTAGAAGAGTATCAAATCAATGAGTAGTTCAACAGAGTCAGCAAAAGTTTATCGATAAAGTTTGTTTTAGAAGAGTATCAAATCAATGAGTAGTTCAACTGGTGGTGTTGCTTCCTCGTCAGTCACATCGTTTTAGAAGAGTATCAAATCAATGAGTAGTTCAACTAGCATTTTTCTTCACAAATTCTATTATTCGTTTTAGAAGAGTATCAAATCAATGAGTAGTTCAACTAGCTTCCAAACGTTGCGAACGCTGCGTATGTTTTAGAAGAGTATCAAATCAATGAGTAGTTCAACTTGTTCTTTAGTAAATCAATAAGTTCATGTGTTTTAGAAGAGTATCAAATCAATGAGTAGTTCAACCATTAATATGACAGAACAAGCACAGAATACGTTTTAGAAGAGTATCAAATCAATGAGTAGTTCAACTTGGAGTGAAAAGCGAATATAATTTCCATTGTTTTAGAAGAGTATCAAATCAATGAGTAGTTCAACAATTGACCCGGCAGACTTTACGAGCGATTTGTTTTAGAAGAGTATCAAATCAATGAGTAGTTCAACATTATATCCAGATAAAAATATTGTAAATCGGTTTTAGAAGAGTATCAAATCAATGAGTAGTTCAACCATAATAATAATTAATACAACAGCAATGGTGTTGTAGAAGAGTATCAAATCAATGAGTAGTTCAACTACAACTTTGGAACAAGCTGTTGCTATCCTGTTTTAGAAGAGTATCAAATCAATGAGTAGTTCAACCATTGGCTTCAGCTGCCGCTGCTAAAGAAAGTTTTAGAAGAGTATCAAATCAATGAGTAGTTCAACAACTTCCTTAGGATCTAAGCCGAGGGCCTTGTTTTAGAAGAGTATCAAATCAATGAGTAGTTCAACAATATGACGGTAAATCAGTACCGCCAGGTTGTTTTAGAAGAGTATCAAATAATGTGTAATTAAATTTTAAGAGCATAGTTATGAATCAATTAAGAGAAAGAATAGGACTTTTAATTGTTAAAATGTTTTGCTATACTCAATGTGTATCAATTGACTATAGTAACGGAATGTAAACTTTATCAGAAAGAGGAATTCAACCAAACTTGCATTTGTAGGTTTGTAGTTTTAGAAGAGTATCAAATCAGTGGGTTTTTCATTGTATAAAAATATATTTTCATACAAACTTACAAAAGGAGTATCGTGATGTTCAATAAACAAAAATATCAACGTGATTACCAACGGAAATTAAGAAATAATCCAGAGAAAAAAGAGAGAGTAATGTACTATCAATTAAAATCACAGACAAAAAGATTTATTAATTGCTTCGCGAAAGATAAGGATATCCTAGAAATCCAAGAACTAATAGAAGGCAGAAAATAATAGAAATGCAAATTGAGAGCTTGTGAATTAAAATATATCATCGGCATTGAAAACAGTTCTCAATTAGCATAGAATTAAGAGCGTATAATAATTGCTAGAATGCGATTCTTGGAGGGTCATCTATGTCTAAATTAGAGATTATTGATTTGCACGTCGGCATCGACGGTAAGGAAATTTTAAAGGGTGTTAACCTGGAAATGAACACGGGTGAAATTCACGCGATCATGGGACCTAACGGGACTGGGAAGTCGACGCTTTCAGAAACGATTATGGGCAATCCCAAGTATGAAGTATTGCAAGGTCAGATCAAATTAGATGGCCAAAATATTTTAGAAATGCCAGTCGATGAACGCGCCCGTGCGGGGTTATTTTTGGCGATGCAATATCCGGCTGAAATTCAAGGGGTAACAAACGCAGAATTCATGCGCGCTGCCATCAATGCACGTCGGGCTGACGATGATCAGATCTCAGTGATGGCTTTCTTGAAAAAATTGGATCAACGGATGGCATTCTTGGATATGACGGAAGAAATGTCAGAACGCTACTTAAACGAAGGCTTTTCTGGTGGCGAAAAGAAACGGAATGAAATTCTGCAATTGATGATGATTGAACCCAAATTCGCCATCCTAGACGAAATTGATTCTGGGCTCGATATTGATGCCTTGCAAGTCGTTTCAAAAGGCGTGAACGAAATGCGCGGGGCTGATTTTGGCTCATTAATCATTACGCATTATCAACGGCTCTTAAACTACATCGTGCCAGATTATGTGCACATCATGATGGGTGGCAAAATCGTGACGACTGGCGATGCGTCACTTGCAAAACGTTTGGAAGACGAAGGTTATGTCGGGATTCGTGACGAATTAGGCTTGGATGTCAAACTGACTGACGACGAAAGTAAATAGGGGGCGATTCTGATGAAGAAAACTTTAGCCATCACGCCCGAACAAATCGCGTCATTCTCACAATTGCATCAAGAACCGGCCTGGTTTGCTGAAATGCGTCAAGCAGCGTTTGCGCAAATTGATCAACTCGAATTACCTATTTTTGAAAAAATTAACTATAAACATTGGCCAGTGATGGCGGCAAGTGCGCCAACAGCTATTAAATCTGATTCAAGTTTGATGCCAGGCGCGGCGGCCAACCTGGAAGCTGATCAACCCTATGTGGTGCAGATTGGGCAGACAACTGTCAAGTTGAATTTACCGGCAGAATCGGTAGACCAAGGGGTGATTTTGACCGATATTTTTACCGCGTTACAAGAGCACCCTGATTTGGTGCAACAATATTATATGCAAGTCACCGTGAAACCGGATGAAGATCGCTTAACGGCTTTTCACACGGCTTTGATGAATAGTGGGCTTTTCTTGTATGTGCCTAAAAATGTAGTAATTAAGCAACCGATTACGGCTTATTATGTGCAAGACAGTACCCAACCGGCTGACTTTATTCACCACGTACTGGTGGTCGCAGAACAAAACAGTGAATTTAGCTATCTTGAAAATCTCCAAACAGCTGGTGACCAAAAGAACTTGGCGAATGTTGTCGTGGAAGTGATTGCCAAAGAAAACAGTCACGTTCATTTTTCAGCGGTTGATGCTTTTGGAAAATCCGTAACGACTTATTTGAATCGGCGGGGCCATTTAATGCGCGATGCACGAATTGATTGGGCATTAGGCGCAATGAATGATGGCAATATCATTGGTGACTTTGATTCCGACTTAGTTGGCGCCGGATCGCATGCTGAAACCAAGGTAGTCGCTATCTCCACCGGTAAGCAGGTTCAAGGGATTGATACGCGCGTGACGAATGTCGGACCGCGATCAATTGGCCACATCTTGCAACATGGCGTGATTCTAGAAGATGCGACATTAACGTTTAACGGCATTGGGCATATTTTAAAAGGGGCCAAGGGTGCCGACGCCCAACAAGAAAACCGCGTGTTAATGTTATCGCGGACAGCGCGTGGCGATGCGAACCCCCTCTTATTAATTGATGAAAATGACGTGCAAGCTGGTCATGCTGCCAGTGTTGGGCGCGTCGATGAACAACAAATGTATTATTTAATGAGTCGCGGTCTTTCAAAAGAAGTGGCGCAGCGACTTGTGATTCGCGGTTTCTTAGGCGCTGTGCTGAGTGAAATTCCCGATAAAAACGTGCGTCAGCAATTAACGGACACGATTGAAAGGAAGTTAATTGATGGTCAATCAGCTAAATGATTATCGGCGTGACTTTCCGATTTTGAAGCAAATTGTCAATGATGAACCACTCGTTTATTTAGATAATGCAGCGACCACCCAGAAACCACAAGCGGTAATTGACCAGCTAGTGGCTTATTATCAAAATGACAATGCAAATGTCCATCGTGGCGTGCATACCTTAGCTGAGCGGGCAACCGCCCAGTATGAAGCAGCGCGCACGAAGGTGCAGAATTTCATCCATGCTACGGAAAGTGCCGAAGTGATTTTCACAAAAGGGACGACGCAAAGTTTAAACTGGGTGGCTGGTAGTTTTGGTCCGACCGTGGTTGAAGCAGACGATGAAATTGTGATTAGTGTGATGGAACACCATAGTAATCTTGTGCCGTGGCAGCAACTGGCACAGCAAACGGGCGCTAAGTTGCGCTACATTGATTTATTACCAGATGGCCGGCTTGATTTAGATTCAGCGCAGCAGGTGATTGGGCCTAAGACGAAAATTGTTAGTTTGGCGCATGCGTCTAACGTGCTCGGGGTCATCAATCCGATTAAAACGATTGCGGCTTTAGTACATGCCCAAGGCGGTTACATGGTAGTCGATGGCGCCCAAGCCGTGCCGCATATGAACGTTGATGTGCAAGCACTTGATGCCGACTTTTACGCTTTTTCAGGGCATAAAATGCTCGGACCAACCGGAATTGGCGTGCTTTATGGCAAGCAAGCGGTACTCGAACAAATGCCACCCGTTGAATATGGTGGTGAGATGATTGATTTTGTGGGCTTACAAGCGGCAACGTTTAAAGAATTACCGTGGCGCCTAGAAGGCGGTACACCGAACATTGCGGGTGCGATTGGCTTAGGGGCCGCCATTGATTATTTAACGCAAGTTGGGATGGCGAATATCCAAGCCCATGAACAAGCGCTAGTCACAATGGCTTTACCGAAGCTCCAAGCAATTGACGGCCTGACGATTTATGGCCTACAAGATGCCGCGCAACGCACCGGTGTGATCGCTTTTAATCTCGATAATTTACATCCGCATGATTTAGCGACCGCGCTTGATATGCAAGGGGTCGCCGTGCGTGCTGGGCATCATTGCGCCCAACCATTGATGCAATGGTTGAACGTTGCGGCAACCGCGCGTGCTAGTTTTTACCTCTACAATACCGAAGCGGACGTGGAAACGTTCGTGACCGCCATTCAAGCAGCAAAGGAGTTTTTCCAAAATGGCACTCTCTAAATTAGATAACTTATATCGGCAGGTCATTCTCGATCATGCACAACATCCGCACCATCATGGTCACTTGACGACTGCCGATCATGAAATTGAATTACGCAACCCTACTTGTGGCGATGTGTTGCAACTGGAGCTGGTGCTCGAAGACGACCAAATTAGTCAGATTGCTTTTTCAGGGGAAGGCTGTACGATTAGCCAGGCCTCTGCTAGCATGATGACCGATGCCGTGATGCATAAAACACCGGCGCAAGCCGAAGCGATGATCGAGCGCTTTTCAGATATGATGATTGGTGATCGTGATGAAGACTGGTCATTGTTAGAAGATGCCGCGATTTTACAAGGGGTGCAACAATTCCCCGCGCGAATTAAATGCGCGACTTTGGCTTGGAAGGCCCTCCACAAAGCTTTAAAGAGTGATGACCAACGTACGACAACCGGTCAAATTATGAACCATGCAGAAACGGAGGAAACTAATCAATGACAGAAGAGACAACGATGCCTCAATTTGAAGAATACGACTACGGCTTTAGCGATGATGTGCAGCCCGTCTTTTCAACTGGGCGCGGTTTAACGGAAGACGTTGTGCGCGCCATCTCGCGTGAGAAAAAAGAACCCCAATGGATGTTAGATTTCCGCTTAAAATCGTTTCACGCTTATGAAAAGATGCCGATGCCTGATTTCGGACCAGATTTATCCGACCTTGATTTAGAACACATGTTGTATTATCAAAAGGCAACGGATAAGCAATACCGCGATTGGGAAGATGTTCCCGATAAAATCAAAGCAACGTTTGATCGCTTAGGGGTGCCTGAAGCTGAACGTAAGTATTTAGCGGGTTCCAGTGCGCAATATGAATCAGAAGTGGTTTATCATAATATGCGTGAAGAATTTGAAAAACTCGGCATCATTTTTACCGACATGGATACCGGCTTGCGCGAATATCCTGAAATTGTGCAGGAATACTTCAGTACGTTGGTCAAACCAACCGATAATAAATTTTCAGCGCTTAACTCGGCCGTTTGGTCAGGTGGCACGTTCATTTATGTCCCCAAAGGTGTGCGGACGGATATCCCAATCCAATCGTACTTTCGGATTAACGCCGAAAATTCCGGTCAATTCGAACGGACATTGATTATTGTCGATGAAGGCGCCAGCGTGAACTACGTTGAAGGCTGTACTGCACCGAGCTATTCAAGTGATAGCTTGCACGCAGCGGTCGTTGAAGTCTTCGTGAAACGGGATGGCTATTGCCGTTACACGACCATTCAAAACTGGTCAAAGAACGTTTATAGTTTGGAAACCAAACGGGCTCAGGCGTTAGAAAATGCGACAATGGAATGGGTCGATGGGAATCTCGGCTCAAAGATGACTATGAAATACCCAAGTGTCTACCTTGATGGGGAAGGTGCCCGTGGAACTATGCTCTCAATCGCCGTCGCCGGCGAAGGCGTTGACCAAGACAGTGGCGCGCGGATGATTCACGCCGCACCGAATACGTCTTCGTCAATCGTTTCAAAATCGATTGCCAAAGATGGCGGGGCCGTTGATTACCGCGGGACTGTTCGTTTTGAACGCGATAGTGATGGTTCGTTTGCTCATGTGGAATGCGACACGATTATTATGGATGACCGCTCCAGCTCCGATACGATTCCGTACAACACAATTCTAAACGGTAACGTCTCAATGGAACATGAAGCCAAAGTCTCTAAAATTTCTGAAGAACAACTCTATTACCTGATGAGCCGTGGCATCTCAGAAGCCAAAGCAACCGAAATGATCATCATGGGCTTCGTCGAACCATTCACCAAGGAACTCCCAATGGAATACGCGGTGGAATTAAATCGATTGATTAGTTATGAAATGGAAGGGTCTGTAGGATAATAAAAAGGCTGTAACCCTTGATGAATATAGGGTTACAGCCTTTTTAAAATTTAGAATTATCTGTGATAACATAATAATAAAGGATATTTTAAAATGAACTCATTAAATTATAGATGAGATTAGATAGACGCCTGAAATTCAAAAGAAAATTATTTTTGACTTTATCAGGGTTACTTTTGTTACTTGTTCTGTTTACAGGAATTGAAAGTTTTTTAGAAATGAAATATAACAATATTATTACCAACTATAGGACTTCCAATAATATTTGTAGCTATTATATTAGGAGCGTTTAAGGACACGTATGATGAACTAGTTCTATTCGGTATTAAGCGTTAGAAACGCAAGAGCAGCCGCTGACGAAGTCTTAGTTAAGTATTCTGAATTTCAAAAAAGCGTCGGAATTTTCTTAAAATTTAACCTAACAGTTCTAGAAAAAGATGTTTCGTTTGATAATGTTACTTCTTCAAATGCAAAATGGTCTTGTTATTACACAACTTTTAACAGATGGGACGATCGTGCTAAGTAACGGGGCCCACGTGGCAGTCGGTCAAAAAATTAACTTTATGGAGGGGAGCTGATTTCAATGCTACAATCGGTTGCCAGAAAAGTTAGCTTAGTCGGGATGCGTTTGGCGTTATTGATCGTCAGCGCCCAGGTTAGTCTACCGATTTTGCTAGTCCCAGTGACTCTCCAAACCCTCGCGGTCGGGGGTGATTGGGACCACATTGCCATGGCAGTTCAGTCGGCTTGCTATCGGGGGTATCTTTTGTTAGGCATGTTCGGTTTACCGATTTTTGCAAATTATGCGAGTGGTGCCGCAGTGTTAGTCGGGCCAACCGGCGGCTATCTGATAGATTTTATCGTCTATGTGCCCATTGTTCATTATAGTCAGCAACTATTTGGGCAATCGAACTGGGTGCTACTTGGCGGCAATGTGCTAGCAAGTATTATCCAACTTGGTTTTGTGCCGTGAAATGATTAAGTGTTGCTTGGTGGTGATGATTGCCAGTCGAATCAATCAAAAGAGTGATTTTAGAAAATAAATATTTAAATGAAAAGAACCATAAGATATGCTGTTTTGGGCTTATATATCTTATGGTTCTTTGTTTATATAATAATGCATAAATGAAAAATAGTTTTAAAATAAAATTAAAATAGAAGTTTATATTATTTTTTAAACTTAAGTAAGTTTGAATAACTAAAATATAAGAAAAATGAAAATTAATTTATCTTGAAGAGTGCGATTAACGGGGATAAATTAAATACCATTTGATAAAATAGGGTAAAATTAGTTTAAGGGGTTGCCATTAAATGGAATTTTTGGTAACATAATATTATAAAGTTATATAAATATAGTATAACTTCATAAAATAAAGGAGAGTTATTATGGCAAATACAATTAAGTTAACCCCAGAAGATTTACGTGCCTCAGCAAATAAATATGAGGGATTTAATCAAGATGTTTTAGATTTAATCCAGAATGCATCTCAAGAACAAGAAAATATTCGTTCAAATTGGGAAGGGAATGCTTTTGATAAATTTGATCAACAATTTGAAGATTTAAAACCAAAAATGCAAGATTTCGCTCAATTAATGGATGATATTAATAATCAATTGAAGAAAGTCGCTGAGATTATTGAAAATACTGACAACGACATTGCAAACCAAATTAACTAATCTATCAGTAGCTTAAGGGGCGGACATGTAAAGTTCACCTCTTTTTTATTATGGATAATATGGAGATTAATATGCAGATGAAACGACATATAGGAGTAATCATTATATCTTTATTGACAGCTTGGGTGATGATTGTAGGTGCTTTGAAATTAAATACGTTATATCAGTCAAATCAAACGCAAAGTATAAAGAATAGTCATACAACACCTCATTTAAATATTGCGTTAGTGAATGAGGATTTAGGCGTGACATTGAATAATGAGAAAGTGAATTTGGGTCAAAATTATACAACTCAGGCAGAAAAGGCGAAAGGAAATCAGTGGTTCGTTGTTAGCCAAGGGATTGGAAATGTTGGGTTGAAAGATGGCGATTATCAATTGATGATTGAAATTCCGACAAATTTTTCCGAGAAATTATTGGATATTAATAATCCTAATCCCGACACTGCTAAAGTAACGTATTCAGTTGCAGATTCTGCCAATACAAATGTTAAAGCAACGGCAGAAAAAGTTGGTCAAAAGGTTGTTAGTCAATTAAACGAACAGTTAGTAAATGTTTATTTTGCAAGTGTCTTAGATAACCTTTATACCGCACAAAGTAATGTTTCTACATTGGTGACAAACGATTCTCAAAATATCGATCAGTTCAATAGTAAATTAACAGAACCCGTACAAAATTTTCAATCAATATTTCCTGTATTGGGCTCGCAGATGGAATCAACAGTCGATACAAATACAGGATTGCAAGGTGCGCTAACAGATTTAGGTAAGTCTGCTAATACAGTTCATGATGCGGGTACAGCAGGAACTGAATCATTCACTGATTTGCTTGATAAGCATGCTAATAACAAGATAACAACAGCTCAGTTTTACGATGCTATCCAAGCAATGACACCTGATATTTTAGGAGATCAAATCAATAGTGCCATGGAATCGTTACAAGACTCTAGCCAATCATTAAAAAATAGTATATCTGGAAAAGAAAATCTAAGCGAAGGCGAGGCGGATTTGAATTTAACGTTAGCTGTTAAAAATATGCAGGCTGGCATAACAGGGATGGATAAGGTACAACAAAAAAACTATCAACAGGCTAATACCGTTATTCAGAGTGTAAAAACACTAAAAGATAATTTTGCGGCGCAAGTTGCGGCACAAATTGGATCAGAAAATCCCGAACAAATTACACTGGGAGATCTAATTAAATATAAACTTGACGGCCATGAAGAAACTGATCTGAATGATAATGCAGTAGCAGCATTAGCCAATATGATAAATGAACGTAACCGGAAAAAAGTAAAGATTATTCAAAAAAGAATTGATTTATTACCATTTTCAACGGTTGATTCGCCGATAATTGAAAGCTTAAAAGGACAGGCAAAAATTGATCGTGATAAATCACAAATAGATAGTTTGTTAAACATTGAGACAAGTATTCATTCACTCAAAGAAACAATTGATAGCTATAATTCGTCAGTTACTGATGATGAATTAAAATTGATGTATCCAAGTACAACGGAATCTAATAGCTCATCGCAGCCAAACGAAAGTAAACAACAATTGATAGAGCTGTTCAAGCAATATCAAAGGGCATTACAACAGCATTCAAATGATGTTACGTTGAAGTATCGTGCGTACACAGCTTTTACGTCTAAGACAGAAGGTATCTATAATAGTGAATTAGCTAACGTACAAAATTTCACCAATAAGAATGACGAAAATGAAGCAATCATGAACGATCAAGATTTACCTGAAGCTGTGAATGGACTGCTATCGATGCCATTAACAGAATACGTTAATCAGATTGGCTCAACTCTGGTATTGAATAGTTTGGGGTTAAGTGAAGATAAGCCACTTTTAATGGATGATGGGACACCATTCACTGTTGATGAATTGGTTCAAGCGATTAATGAAGATCAAGTTTCAGACAACTTAACCAAACTAATGACGGAGTTGAATAAGCAAAACACACAACTGATCAGTGATTCAAAAGTAGTTCAAACGAATGTTCAACAACAGGCTAAGCAACTCTCTGATTTACAAAAGATATATACAGAGTTATTAGAAAATGAAAAAGAAACGCAAACCTTACAAGAAACGTTTAATCAAATGCTAGTAACAAACGGTGAAAAGATGACAACGTATCTGCAAGAAAGTGAAGAATTGAAGCAAACAAGTAGTTCAGAGGTGGATAAGGCTAAAGCAACTTCACAGACGATGCAAGCGTTTAAAAAACAAGTTTCAAAAGCAACTGATGATGGTGAAAATTTGAACAAGACGGTTACAACAGTTAAACAAGATTTTACAACTAGCTTGAAAAACAATAACCGTTTTTCAAATCAGTTCGCAAATGTTTTGAATAACGCACACCAAAATGGCGTTAAAAATGAAAATATGTTGAAATTTTTAGCCAATCCGGTTAACAGTGATTCAAAGACCGTTTCTGTTGGTAAGCAATCAACATTTAATCCGTTTGGTTGGTTAGTCATACTATATGTTGTTAGCCTGTTCTTATCCTTTACGATGCGTTCTGTTGATTTGTTATCTGTACGAAATCGGAAAAGAGATGAACAGAGTCATTTTGTTTTCAGAAATTTAGTTTCGGTATTCTTGAATATATTGATTCATCTTGTACTAGGCATTGGGTTTGCGCTGGTTGTGGGGCAACAACTAATAACTGAAAAGTCTGAGTGGCCCATTTTTGTCTTAACGATTATTCTTTCTAGCATTTTGTTTGGAGAAATCAATAATTATTTAGCACGACAATTCAAAACAGTAGGGTTAGGTGTTGGCTTATTGTTTATGCTGAGTTATATATTTACAGCGTTAGTTGGAAATAATATGCAAGTTCAAGATAATCTACTGCAAGCTAGTTTAGTAGTGAATCCAATAGCTTTCATTAATCGGGTAATGGTTGCTGTTATTAGTAATTATGATTACCTTGCAATGTTAGTCCGGTTAGGCGTTGTAGTTGCTTTTGTTTTTGGTATTAATTTACTGATCTATCACTTTGATTGGGCATTAATATCAAGTCGTGTTGTATTTTGGAGGAAACCACATGAAGAAAGCTAAATGTTTATTACTGTTGCTATTGCTGCCAATCGTGGGTTTAGTTCAAACTCAGTATGTTGCAGCAGAACAAGCACTAGTCAATAATAAATTAGACATTGCAACAGACCGATTAACGACAGATAAGCAAGAACAAACACATACGCAAACAGTGGTTGGGGCTGAAACATTATTTAATCCTACCGATCAGACACATATTAAGCAGTATCATCAAAAAGAAGAAACGTTAATGAAAGCAAAACAAACTAAGTTATTTACACAAGGTGCTACAAAGACAGAAGTGACAGTGCCTAAAACAACGGACTTGAATGTTGCGACGGCCGCTACATCAACTTCAACAACTAGAAGTAGTAAGCAGCAAAATGGTGGTTCAGGAATAGTGGCGTTATTTAGTGGGCTTTCGATTACTGCTGGTGGTGGCGCATCTGTCTTATTAAGGCGACGCGATTAAAAGAAATAGAGGTCAATCATGATAAATATTACGATTAAGTTAAATGAAAAAGCCAATTATGATATTCGAGTACCATTAAATATTAAGACTTCTAAATTGGTAGCAATGTTAGGTAGTGCATATGATTTTGATCAACCAGAATTTCCGATACTTGTTAACCAAACGAATGGTGAAGAATTTTACCCGTTTGATGCTTTGACGGCAGATAAGGTTGCAAGCGGGAATATATTAATTTTGCAAAGCTAGTTACTTGGCTTTGCATACATATTAAAGATAAGGAAGTAAGTAAATATGGGATTTAAGTTAGGCAATCAGGTTGTAGAATTCTTACATGAGAATGATGATATTGAATTAGTTTTGCCACAGTCAGCTATTCGACAGAATAGTGATGATGTTTTGTTAATGATTCGGCAACCATATGCATTTTTTGCAGAACAAGTTTTTACTAAAGTTCATGATAATTACCATTTTAAATATAGATTAGATGAGGGTACTAAACTATTTAGTAATGTTCAGCAATGGCGATTAATTGATAAATTACAATTAGCGCAGAAATTGTTGGTTGTTCAGGAATTAGAAAACTCTGTCTATGCAACAACTTTACACCCAGAAAATATTATGATTTCTTCAACAGAGGATCCCATCATACTTTATCGGGGAATCAGAGCAGTGATGCCACCAGTCGACTTTGATGATCAATTATTATTTAGTCAACTGAAGTCCTTATTAATTATTTTAATCAATGGTAAAGGTCAATTTGATGATTTAGCTGAGGGTGGGTATAAATTCGCTAGTGGGTCAAAATTAATTAAAAAAATTATTTCAGCTAATGACTATGACGATTTAAATCATATTTTAGCAGAGCAATTGATTACGCTAAAAGCAGATGAAGATAGCAAAAAGAGAGTTGTTTCAAAAATACGATATCGAGTTTATCAACAGGCAACTATTTGGATGACTGTTGCAACATTGATTTTATTAGCAGTTGTTGGCTATTGGCAATTTAGTTTACAACCTCGAGAAGATTCATTCTCAAGCGCAACAACGGGATTTCTAAAGAAGAATTATTCAGACGTGACTAAAGAATTGACGGATGTGTCAGAAAGCGCACTACCAATGACACAACGGTATGAACTTGCTTATAGTTATGTGCAGAGTGCCGCATTATCAAATAAGCAGCGCGAGGCAGTATTAAATAATATTAGTCTGAATTCTAATAAAAACTATCTTAACTTCTGGATTGAAATTGGTCGTGGACAGCTAGGTGAAGCGTTAGATACAGCTAAAACGACTGAAGATAATGACTTGATTTTATACGCAATTACAGAAAAAATGGCTAAAATCAAGGCTGATCCCAATAAGTCAGGTGCTAGTCGTGAAAAGAGCTTGAACGATTTACAAAAAAGCTATGATAAGTACTATAAATTACGAAAAAAGGCATTAAACGATAAATAAGAGGAGTAAACAAATGAAGATATACGTTTATGCCCAAAATAGGGTAATGCATTTACCGACCAGTGATGAAGATTATCAGTTAAATGAGGTTATGTCAGAATTCCCTGAAGAATTAAATCGCTTGATGATTCATGTCAGTGATGATCGAGCTGTTATTTTACAAGATGGACAAGAAATTGACACTTTGAATGCAGAAGGCGAAAGATTCACTCGCTCAGGGGTTACGATTAGTGCTATGCACATAATCCGACAAGTATTTTGGATTCAAGATAAGACCGAACTGTGGGTATCTGGTCAAACAGGTGCGGCGATTCAATTGGCAGATATACCTGTTGAAGATACAACTATCGGTGGTTTTCTCCTGAAACGAAGTGCGGTTACTGATAAATGGGAGTTGATTGTTCAAGGCAATGGGCTCTACACAATGGGACGACTGCTTGATAAGGGGACTAATTTTGTTCTAGACAGCGGTCAGACGATTACTTTCGGGACAACGCAAATTAGAATTTTTGAAAAAGAACTATGGGTTTATGCAGCGGAGATAAGCATTAAGTCTAAAATTCCATATGGTCAAATAAAATCAGTGTACGATAAGCCCGATAATTATCCAGCGTATCGGCGATCACCACGACTTATTTTACGTAGTCCAGATGAACAGTTAACTGTACCGCAACCACCAGCAAAAGCTAAACGAAATGATGATGGCTTGGCAGGGCTAATTCTACCACCAGCATTAAGCTTTGGGGCAACAATTGCGATGGCGATTTTTATGCATCGTGGGTTATTGGTTTTAGTTACAGGGTCTGTCACGTTAGTCACAACTGCGATTTCAATCCGTAAATATTTTAAAGATAAAAAAATCCGTGAAAAGGAAGAAAATCAGGCTGTTGAAGCATATGAGCAAATACTAAATGAACGTAATTTAGCAATTAATGAAGCAAATGCTAAGCAACGTAAAGCAAAAGAATATCATTATCCAGATATTTCGGTTTTAAACCAAATGGTGGCAGTCACCGATTCAAGGTTATATGAAAAAACACCACAACAATTTGATTTTCTAACTTATCGATTGGGATTAGGTGAAGAAGAATCTTCATCACAATTAAAATTTGAAGCAAAACCTGAAACAGCTAAAACGGTTTTTGGTAAGATGGCTCAGCGGGTTTTCGATGAAGGTCGCACTTTAAAAGACATGCCAATTATTGGCACATTAAACAGCAGTGTAGTCGGGTATGTTGGACAACGAAAAACTGTTTTAGAACAACTACAATTATTAGTGCTGCAAATAGCAACTTTTCAAAGTTATCACGACGTAGAATTTGTGACAATTTTTCCAGAAGAAGAGAAGCAACTTTGGGATTGGATGCGTTGGCTACCACATAGCCAACTTCACGACATTAATGTTCGTGGATTTGTCTACAACCAGCGAACACGCGATCAAGTAATGGGTTCAGTTTACAGTTTGTTGAAAGAAAGAAAAAATGCATTAAGTGAAACCAGTCGTAATCAACAGCCGTTATTTTTACCACGGTTAGTGATATTGGTAACTGATGAAAAATTAATTATGGACCATGTCATTATGGAATACTTACAAGAGGATCCACAGGAATTAGGCGTCAGCTTAATTTTTACTGCTGATGTACGTAGTTCCTTACGAGAAAATGTTAAAACGGTGATAGATGTACTGGACAGTACAACTGGAGTGCTCGTTATGGAAGATGGTGTTGTCAAGAATAAGCAATTTAAATTAGATCATGTCCCAGACTATGTCGATAAAGAATTGTTTGCTCGTTATTTGGCACCGATCGATCATAAATTAAATTTAGAAAGTTCTATTCCATCGATGTTGGATTTCATGCAAATGTATGATGTGACGCATGTTGAAGAATTGTCGATTAAAGACCGGTGGGAAAATAACCAACCTAGAAAGTCGATGGCCGTACCGATTGGTTGGCGGGCTGATCACGATGTTGTCGAGCTAGATCTTCATGAAAAAGAAGATGGCCCGCATGGTCTTTTGGCCGGAACGACCGGATCTGGTAAAACCGAAGTGATTAAAGATTTAATGACTTCACTCGCGGTTAATTTTAAGCCGACGAATGTCGCCTTTTTGCCGATTGACTTTAAGGGTGGGGCGCTTGCGGATGATTTAGCGTACTTCCCACATACTGTCGGGGCAATTACTAATCTAGATGGTGCGGCAGCAATGCGCGCACTGACATCGATTGATGCCGAGATGAAACGGCGGATGCGTGTCTTTTCATCTGTCGGGGTTGCCAATATTAATGATTACCACAAGGCACTAGAATCTGGGGATGCCACTGAACCAATCCCTCACTTAGTAATGGTATCAGATGAATTTGCTGAGCTTAAGTCACAAGTGCCTGAGTTCTTGGATGCGTTAGTGCAGACCGCGCGTGTTGGGCGTTCGTTAGGTGTCCATCTATTATTGGCCACTCAAAAACCTGCCGGGGTTGTTAATGATCAAATCTGGGCTAATTCTCGATTCCGAATTGCCTTGAAGGTGGCTGATGCAGCCGATTCAAAAGAAATGTTAAAAACACCTGATGCAGCAGATATTGTAGAAACTGGGCGTGGCTATCTACAAGTTGGGAATAATGAGCGTTATGAATTATTCCAAACAGCCTACACCGGTGCGGATTATAAGCCTAATCAGGAAGAAAATTCAGAGGAAGAATTGGCTATTTATAACATTAATGAATGGGGCCAATATAATAAACTGAATAAAAATGATGATACAGGATCAGAGAAGGTTACCAAAAAAGTCAAAAAACAAATTGACGTTGTGATCGATGAAATCAATCATATTTTCAATGAAGGTGACTATGTTCGTCCAACAAAGGTCTGGTTGCCTGCTTTGAAAGATCGGGTCTTTTTGGCTGATTTAACTGAAACTGATTTTGCTAGTCAATGGCAAAAGGCCAAGCAACCCCTAGTAGCGACACTTGGCTTGATGGATATTCCGGCTGAACAGGATCAACGGCCACTAGAACTAAACTTGTCTGACGGGCATGTCGTGTTATATGGCTCATCTGGTTATGGTAAGTCAACCTTCATTCAAACTATGATTTTGGATTTGGCACATAAGCATACCCCTGAAACACTACACTTGTACCTAATGGATTTTGGCACCAATGGTTTGCTTCCATTACGGCAATTACCGCATACGGCGGATTTCTTCCGGTTAGATGAAGAAGAGAAGATTACTAAGCTAATGACGAAGTTAATAGAAAAAATTAAGGAACGGAAAAAATTATTAGCGCAGAAAAACGTCGCAAATTTATCATTATATGAACGTGCAACCGGTGAAAGTTTACCTGAAATTGTTGTCGTGTTGGATGGCTATGATGGTATGAAAGATGTTAGTTACGAGAATGAATTAAATAAATTAATGATTCAGATTGGACGTGAAGGTTTAGGGCTAGGTATCCACGTTGTTCTCACCGCTAATCGAACCGCTGCTATTCGCTCGAACTTATCCTCTACCTTGAAACATCGATTGATGCTAAGTTTACTTGAAGTCGGAGACATTTCTGGTGTTGTTGGACGAACCAAATTAGTGCCTCAAGATCGACCAGGCGCTGGATTAGTCAAGCTCGATGAAGCTGTTGAGTTCCAAACAGCTTTACCAGTTCGAGGTGCTGATGACTTAGAAGTGTTGGATAATATTACAGCAGAAATTAAAACAATGAACGAAAAATGGACGGGTAAGCGTCCTAAACAAATTCCGATGATTCCTGATACGCTAGATGTTGAATCATTCATTGAATTTGAAGGTGTAGAAGATGCGTTTACTGCTGGTGACTTCCCACTAGGGTTAGATACAACGACTGTTGAACCGATTATGCTTTCGGGAAATATGATTGTTTTCGGTCAACCTGAAGATATTAGTTATCAGTTAATGGTTAGTGGTTTGATGACACTTGCAGAGCGTGCTAAATCAGCACTCGTATTTGACGGACAAAATCAAGCTGATGTGGTTGACTTCAAAGAAAATATATTAGATCAGTTAATTGATGATCAAATAACGAATCAAACAATTGTCATTAATCATACAGAAGCGTTCATCAGCGCAACAAATATTGAACCGGATATTGATGAGATTGGTAATGTGAAAGCTAACTTATTAGCCGATTTACTAGATACTGAAAACACCTTTATCCTAATTGATGAATTTGCGTGGTTTAAACGTGGTCGAGAAACGGCGCAGTATGAAATTAAAAAACGAATCAGCGGCAGCATGGCAACCATGCGTGCGGTTGATCAAAACAGTATTATGGATGGTTCAACGAACAGTCGTGAACCAGCGTTGCCTGAGAATTTGGCAACGATTAATCTGCGTGGATCGTTCGATCGAATGCAGTATGTAAGAGGTGAGATAGATGGGTAAAGATCATATATTGGAGCAAGCAGCGATTGGTCGTGAAATTGCTCAAATGAGTAGTAAAGTCGGAAGTTTATTTGCGAGTTCAGCGACTGATACTGCTAAAAGAAATCAGCTGAAAAAGGCGTTAGAGAAATTAAATCGGCTTACTGATCCATTTAGTGATGAAATAAGTAAAGCAAACGAAGTGCTCTTGATAGAAACAAATGATTGGAATGGCGATCGGAAAGATAAAGCCGAAGAAGCAATCGATAGTTTGGCAAAATCGCTATCTTCTTTAAAAAATAAATTGGAAGATGCCAAAGGTGATATAGAGGCCGAGATTGGCAGCTTGAACGGTAAGATTAATGCGCATAATAATACAATGGCGGCACTTAAAAAACTAATTTCATCAAAAACAAACGAGATGAAGCATTTAAATGATTAGTTAGTAGGAGGTAAATTCATGGTGAAGAAAATTAGTTACAATCAGTCCGATTATAGTCAGGCCGTCAAACAGCTAAAGACCGATTCTTCAGCGATTCAAATAAAGTTGGATGACGTTAAATTAAGTAAGACCAATGTTCATGCAGCAAAACCCGCAATTAAAATTCTAGATGAAGTAGCACAATTAACGAGTGGATTTAGCGAATACGCTAATAGTGCTGCGGATGATATGACTACCATTGGTGAAAAAATTGAGGCTGCGGATAACGCAGCTAAGAATGCAGTCGGGGGAAACTAAGATGGGAAAATACGTCGCAACTGAATTCGATGAGTTAGTTGATTCAATTAATCCTAAAATTAAAGCCCTCCGGAACCAATTAAAAAGCTACGAAGGTTCCGGACAAAAATTCGTCGACATGGATTCTTTCAAAGGTTCTGGTGCGGAAAATGCGAAGGACTACTATCACAGCGCGCAAATTCCGGCCGCTAAAACCTTCAGTACATTGGTCGGTGATATTCAAAAAAAGGCAAAGAAAATTCAAGATGATTTTCGAGATAATGTAGACGCAAATTCCAATGCTGTTTATGATTCTGATTTTTTGGAGGATTATCTAAGTAAAGGCAAAACTAATAAAAAAGCGCTTGATCAAACAATTCGCGAGATCAATGCCGCCATTGAGTCATCTGGTTCTGATCGTGCTGAAAAGTTAAAGCCGTCGGCGTTTAATGATCACTTTGATGAGTGGGAAAAAGAAGTCAAAAAGGCCAAAGAGAAATTTGATGATTTTCGTTTAGATAATGCAAATACGTGGGAAAGCCTAGAGAATCGGACTGATAGTTTTCAAACGGTTATCAAAGGTTTTGCCTACAGCAAGCAACATGGTGGCGTTACCGCTTATAGTGGTAAAACGAAATCAATGTTGAAAACAGCGATAAGGAACGCAAAACCGGTTAGTGAGGTGGAAAAAGAGTCCGGGATTAAGAAACCTAAAAATATGAGTCAACAGAAGTATAAAGCATTAGTTTCAAGAGCTGAAGAGGCAATGGCGCACGCACCAAAATCGGTGAAAGGCAAAAAAGCAAAACAGCTCTACAAGCAATACCTTGCCAGTCAGTTAGGGGAAGCTAAACAAAAGGATTGGGATAAGACGGTTAAAGCAGTTAATGAGACTGCTGAAAATGATTCTGATTTCCTAACACGTTTAAAGAGCCAAGTATTGAGTACGGATACGGCCAAAGATGCACTACAGGAAGTTGCACAGCCGTGGATGTTGAAACAAACTCAAAATACGTTTAAGAGTGTTGCGAGTGCAAAACTTGGTGCAGGATTAACGGCTCGAGAAGCATATGGTTCAGCGCTAAAAGTATCGGCTGAAGCACGTAATGGCATCGGAAAATCATTCTCGGCTGGCGGAAAGCTATTAGGCGGAGTCGGGATTGCTTTGGATGCGAAAGGAACCTATGATTCCGGGAAAGCACAAGGATTAGACGATATTCATGCGGCAGAATATTCGGGGGCGAAAACAGCATCGAAAGTTGGTTTAAGTCTAGGAGCGATGGCTTTACTAGCAGCAGTTTCTGTTACTCCTGTTGGCTGGGCAGCTGTTGGATTATCATTAGGGGTTTCCTTCGGTGTTGGGAAAATTGTAGATTATGGAGATCAAAAAGGTCTTTTTGATTTCACAAAAGGGGTAAAGTAATGAAATGGACTAAAATAGAGCCTGGAAGACATACATTATCATTAGAAATTGATGGACTTCGTTATAGTTTGCTTGTTCGAAGTAGATGGTACGAGTTCTTGTTACCATTTAATATATCTTTATTGGGTCATGAAGTTGGTCGATATCAGGCGCCTTTAGAAATTCATAAGAATAACAGTAATTATTATTTCACGGGGTATGGGCTTGCAAGTATTCTTTCGGCATTATTAGTAACGCACACAGTTACCTTGAATCTTTTCTTAATGAATCTATTTAAAATCTTATTATACTTAGTAGGTCTAATATTAGTAGTTTTTTGGTTCAACCGAAAAAAGAAAAAGTGGCATAGAATAAATTTGAATACTTTAAATGCCCCCTTACCGGTTATTTATTTAATACCAGGAATAAAAGCAGTGATAATTGTCATTTTAGGAACAGCATTTAATTTAATTGTCTCATATTTTATGTTAATTGATAGTTCAAATGTTGTCACAGATGATTGGCGTATATTTTTTGCAATGCCCTTGTATGGTGCATTTATGGGATTAATTGGTTTATTTAGTATTGTACCTGTCAAACAACTTTATAGAATTCGTAAAATTAAATACCAAGGTCGAGAAATCACGGTACCTGAATTAGAACAAATTATTAAAAACTTGGAGACACAATAGAATGACAAATAAAACTGAGTATTTACCAATTAGAAGCAAGTATTGCAGTGGATTACGCAGATGATCATGGTGCGTACGATAAGATAAAGGGGAAATCATAATATGGAGATTATTAGTGTTCGTGGTGGAAAGTATGGCGCAGAAACTAAAATCAATAATAAGTGGTACGGGTTTCTCCCAAAATCTAGATGGTACGAATTTTTATTGCCATTCAATATGATTTATTTAGGGCATTATGTTGGTGAACGCAAAGGGATGTTAAGGAAAAGCAAACAAAATCAATTTGATTTAATTGCAATTGGTTGGGGACTTGGCGGTATTCTTTCGGCTATTTTAGTTCAACATTCGGTTAATATAAGTGGTGTAGTGCAGGGGATTTTTAACATGTCACTTTTTTTATTTGGATCGATTGGGATGATTATTTGGTTTACTTTAAGGCGTAAATTATGGTTAGGAAATCGTTTTAAAGAAGAATATCCGCGTTTATATTTGGTGCCCACAATACGTGCAACTTGGTTGAACATATTTTTTTCGCTTTTTATGATAATAATGGCCATTTTTTTTATAGTAGTAACTTTTGATGAAAAGCAGATAACGGATTGGCGAGCTTTTATTGGTTTACCGTTATACGGAGCTCTTTTTGGGCTTTCTGGTTTCTTTGCAAATATACCACTTCAGAATAATAAGTATTATATTCGTAAAATCAAATACCAAGGTCGAGAAATCACAGTACCTGAATTAGAACAAATTATTAAAAACTTGGAGGTACAACAAAATGACAAATCAAACTAAGTATTTACCAATCGGAAGCGTCGTGATTTTAAATGACGGTGAAACACCGGTGATGATTGTTGGGCGAGTATTGTTGCTTGGAAAAAAACAAATATTGTGGGACTATCAAGCAGTTGTGTACCCAACCGGACTAGAAGAGACGTTAGTCTATTTTAATCAAGGTGATATACAAGAAATCTTACATCGTGGTTTTGAAGATGCAACAGAAGAAAAAGCACAAGCTGAACTAAATGATTGGATTCAAAATAATGCCGATCAGTATACACGCGGGCAAACAGAATAAAATAATTAAGTTATCGGAAACAGGCGATTAATTATCGTATTAATCGTTTGTTTCTACTACATAGAAACAAGGGTGTTCAGCAGTTATTACAAATAAAGAAACTTTAATTTCGAGGTCGGCATGATGAGAAGAATAATTTGGTTAGGTGACGCACCTAAGTCAGGCAGTGTCTATTGGGATACAAAAGAAAAGAAAGCTTATGTTGGCGAATCAAGTTCGATTATTTCGGCAAGTGGCAGTCAACAGAATGGGGCTAAGGTCTGGTTATATACAGGAATTGGAATAGCGATTATCGCTATTTTAGGCTTTATTTTACCGCATGGATGGCTTCATATTAAAGAAGATCCATTTAATTCAGTACTGTCGCGTGTCGTTTTTACAATCTTTTGGATACTGTTTTCAACTATTGAAATCTATTTAATGAATAAGTTTATGTATATGGATATGAAGCATATAAGACCAGCTACATCGAAACAAGTTCAATATGCAATTGAATCAACTGGTTATCTAACGAATCCAAATACGAAATATGGGAAATATTGGATTGTATTTTCTTTTATAGTTTTTGTAACAATACTTATGCAAGCTATACCAATTAGTATTATTGTGGGGGTCTGATTATGGTTATATTATTATATGCGTTTGGTTCCAGTATTTGTACTTTCATTTTCGTTCACATTTTATGGATTAATAATGGGTATCGTTGGTTCAAAGCCGTAAAAGAAATACAAGAAAAAGGATTAAAGGAGAAAAATAATGAATGATGTCATTTTACCATTAGGATCAGTCGTCGCTTTAAAAGATAGCGACGGCACTTTACTAACAATCGTCTCACGCGGGGCGCTAACAGAACAGGCAGGCACGACTTATTACGCAGACTATGGGGCTGTCGTATCACCATTAGGCTTGGTTGATGTTGATGAAATCTACTTCTTCAATCACGAAAATATTGAAGAAGTAGTCTTTGTGGGCTATTGTGATGCGCAAGAACAAGAATTTGAAGCGGATTACCCAACCTTGATTGCTTCAAGTCAGTACCCTAAATTAGAAATTACAAAGTAGAAATCATCTGTAATGGCAATTAACCCAATGACATCTAGTCATTGAGTGCTATACATAGACATTAAGTTTTTTACTAAGGAGATGATAGATATGGGAAAATACGTCGCAACTGAATTCAATGAGTTAGTTGATTCAATTAATCCTAAAATTAAAGCTCTCCGGAACCAATTAAAAAGCTACGAAGGTTCCGGACAAAAATTCGTCGATATGGATTCGTTTAAAGGTTCTGGTGCGGAAAATGCAAAGGACTACTATCATAGCGCGCAAATTCCA
>NZ_AYZB01000035.1:120915-131898 GCF_001436415.1 Latilactobacillus graminis DSM 20719 | reverse complement strand
GTCGGTGATATTCAAAAAAAGGCAAAGAAAATTCAAGATGATTTTCGAGATAATGTGGATGCGAATCCGAACGCCGTTTATGATTCTGATTTCCTGGAAGATTATTTAAGTAAAGGAAAAGCCAATAAAAAGGCGCTTGATCAAAGAACTCGCGAGATCAATGCTGCCATTGAGTCGTCTGGTTCTGATCGTGCTGAAAAGTTAAAGCCGGCGGCGTTTAATGAACATTTTGACGAATGGGAAAAAGAAGTCAAAAAGGCCAAAAAGAAATTTGATGATTTCCGTTTAGATAACGCTAAAACCTGGGAGAGTTTAGAAGAACGAACGAAGAGCTTTGAAATAGTGATTAAAGGTTTTGCCTACAGCAAGCAACATGGTGGCGCTACCGCTTATAGTGGTAAAACGAAATCGATGTTGAAAACAGCGATAAGGAACGCAAAACCGGTTAGTGAAGTGGAAAAAGAGTCCGGTATTAAGAAACCTAAAAATATGAGTCAACAGAAGTATAAAGCATTAGTTTCAAGAGCTGAAGAGGCAATGGCGCACGCACCAAAATCGGTGAAAGGCAAAAAAGCAAAACAGCTCTACAAGCAATACCTTGCCAGTCAGTTAGGGGAAGCTAAACAAAAGGATTGGGATAAGACGGTTAAAGCAGTTAATGAGACTGCTAATGAACGAGGTACCGAGCTTTTCGTAGCACTTCAAAAAAATAAAAATACAAAAATGGATGCTGTTGGTGTAACTGGAGAAGCGTTATCAAAAGTATCAGACGTTCATGAAACTACCTTAAAGTCAGGAGTTGCGGCAGCACGTTATAGTGGTGCGGGATATACAGCTGACTTATCAATGAATTCATCATATTTAAGCGATATTAAGGCTATCAAAGGAATTGGAGAAGTTAGTCGAACGGCTGGTTCTCTTGGGAAGGTATTAAGTGGACTCGGTTTTGCTGGCAAGGTACTTACTGTGGGTACAACAACATGGGAAGATACACACGGTGGGCATACAGCTGCTTATGGGCTTGGACATGGTGCAACAAAACTAGCAGTCTCATCAGCCGCAATGACAGGAGCAGCAGCTGCGATTGCGCTGATACCAGGTGTAAATATAGCTGCTGCAGGAATTATTGCAACAATTGGTGTTGGAATTTTAGCTTCAAGTGTTCTTGATAAAGTATCAGATAAACTTTGGAATGGAGCACACAAAGTAAAGATAGTTAATGAAATGGTTGGTGATTAATTAATGGAAGCGAATCGGATAGATATAATTGAATTCGGTAGTTTAAAGTATCAACTATTAGAGATTTGTAAAACTTCCAGAATATCAGAATATTATATTGTTGATACTTACCAAACTGGAAATTTATTTACTAGTATTTTACTTTTTAACAATATTTGGTTTAGAAAGAAAATTAAAGGTTATAAAATAAGTGAACTTGAAAAGGACGAAATATATCACAGTATTCCAGTTGGCTTTAATTTCGGGAACATAATTGATGGAAGTTCACAAGCAATTTCTAGAACAGCTAAATTTAGCTTCATTACACCCATTATTTTCTGTGTACTCGGCATACTTAGTGTACAATTTGGAGTTGGAAAAGGATTAGTTAGTCAATTACTAGGAGTATTTTTTATACTTAATTATGTTTTGGAATTATTAGTTACTCGACTAAAAAAAGATAAGCACGACACTCACATAATAAACAGCTTCATTACTGGGGGAGAAACACAACCTATTATATTTATTAATCTCGGGCCAAACTTTTTAGAGGTAATAGTTGGCCGATTTATTGAGCTTTTTCGATTTGCTACCGGCTGGATTTTTGGTGGAATATTAGGGTACGGATTAATTTCTGAATTCATTGATCCAAATCTTGGATTAGAGGCACTATTTAAACATAATATTCTATTTGGAATTCTTACTATTTTGCTCTTTGTTGTAACAAGTTCTTCAGCATTAGGGCTTAATGTTGAAAATAAACCACTTTGGATTAGTAAATATCAAATTGAATCGATTAATGTGAAGGAGAAAAATTAATTATGAATGAACAAAGAGACATATTTCCTGTTGGCAGTGTTGTTAAGCTCTATACGGATAAACAATATTATTTAATAATTGCCTTGTTAGTTCAGACCAAACAAGGAGACCAAGAAGTCTACTTTGAGTATGAGGCAACAATCCTCCCTTGGGGATTGAATTCAGACCAAGCGGTTTACTTTAACACTTCTGATATTGAAACGGTAGTTCGTGAAGGAATCATTATAGAACCAGCTACTTCAAATTATTTAACCGAAATAAAGAAGTGGATAAGAGACAACGACGATGTAGCTAAAGGGACGACAAACTTGGATGTGAGTAAGTGATAGAAACAAATAATGTAAAATAAAATTATCGGTAATATAATTATGTTTATTCAGGCAGTACTATCGTGCTCAATCGTGTATTAATTTATCGTGATTGAGTTACATACATAAAGAAAATGAATAAGATAGTGGGTGATAGATATGGGGAAATACGTCGCAACTGAATTCGACGAGTTAGTCGATTCAATTAATCCTAAAATTAAAGCCCTCCGGAACCAGTTAAAAAGCTATGAAGGTTCCGGACAAAAATTCGTCGATATGGATTCTTTTAAAGGTTCTGGTGCGGAAAATGCAAAGGACTACTATCATAGCGCGCAAATTCCAATCGCTAAAACCTGGGAGAGTTTGGAAGAACGAAGAGCTTTGAAATAGTGATTAAAGGTTTTGCTTACAGCAAGCAACATGGGGGCGCCGCCGCTTATAGTGGTAGAACGAAATCAATGTTGAAAACAGCGATAAGGAACGCAAAATCGGTTAGTGAAGTGGAAAAAGAGTCAGGGATTAAGAAACCTAAAAATATGAGTCAACAGAAATATAAGCAATTAATTGCTGCCACAAATGCAGGAGTTTCTAGGATCAATAAAAAAGATATGACTAAGAAAAAAGTAGCACAGATGAAACAACAGCTCTTTAATGAATTAAGCACGATGCCACAAAGAAGATGGGATAAACAGATTGCGGTATTTAGAAGAGGAGTGAGTTTCACACAAGCTACAGGAAATTTCTTTGAAAGAATTGGGAAAGACATGTTTGAAAATTCGCTAACCGAAATGTTATCAGTACATGTAGGATTTTTAAAGCGAACAGTTGTAGATGGGTTCGATAAGTTTGCTACTAGCAAAACTGGAAAAGTATTAAAAAAATTCCATTCTTAGGCACAGGACTCGATGCTTATGTAATTAGCAAAGACAAGCAAAACTCAGATACTGATATTTTTTTTAAAACTGTTGGGCACCTAGTTACAAATTGGAGTTGAGGCAGGGATGACAGCAATTGGTGGAATCGTAAGTGGAATCACTACTGGCGCTGAAGGTGCAGTAGCTGGTACCGTTGTTGAACCTGGTGGAGGTACCGTTGTTGGCGGTATTGGTGGCGTTACTGTTGGTGTAGTGGGAGGATCAGTTACGGGATTTGTTACAGGAATTGCGGCGACTACGACGGCTGATGATTTTTATGATTAAAAAATTAGAAATATTGTTAACGGGAGAACTAATGACATTCAAAGAGCGAATTAAAAATGCTACAATCCAGATTGATAGAGAATACGGAACAACTCTTTTTTTTTCTATTACCATTAATTATTTTATTTGTCACTTTTTTAATGTGGACTGGTTGCACATTGGTTTATCAAGAAAATACTTGGAACAAAGTACCTGCCGAGATTACTACACAAAGAAGTTATAAAACAGCCAAATCAGGAATTAGATATCACGTACAGCTCACAACTAGCATAAATGGAGAATCAGTGAAAATAAATTCTGATGATGGTAGTGGACCTTTTGCGATAGGAAGCAAGACTTATGTTTATTACGATGGGAAGCATTTGAATTCAGTTTTTTGGGATAATAATCCTGTAGAGACAACGATTAGAACAGGTGCGCTATTGATTGTCGACGTTTTTTTCTGTTACTTACTGTATAAATATGTTGTGTTTAAGAAAGTTAATAAGAGAAATTCAATTAAATGATTTTTTGAGAAATAGGAATAGCTTGTCTGGTCTTAACTGGAGAAGGAAATATATGCAAAGTAAAAGAATGAATTTAATAATGACATCAATTGATAATAGATTGGGGAAATTGACGATTCCTACATTTATATTTTCCATAATTTTCATGACGTTAATTATAATTGCAGGAAGTAATATTGTTTATAGAGAGTTCATTTGGGGAAAAATACCAGCCGAAATTGTTAATCAAAGAAGTTATATAACAACCAAGTCAGGGACGCGATATAGTCTTGAATTAAGAGTAAAAATTAATAATAAAAAAATTATCGTTAACTCTGATGTTGGAAATGGACCGTTTGAAGTGGGACAAAGGGTCTACGTATTCTATGATGGACGTAATACTAAAACTATATTCTTTGAAAATAATAAAACAGGAACTAAAATTTTTGTTTTCATTGCAATTATTTTGGATATTATTTACTTGTATTTATACTATCATTTTTTTAAATATAAAAAATCGAAAGAGGAACATTAAATATGAATAATAATATTTTACCGCTAGGAACAATTGTATTGTTAAAAAATGCGGATCAGGCACTGATGATTATAAGCAGGGTGCCACTCACGAAAGGGAACAAGGGTGAGAATGTCTATTTTGATTATGGTGCAGTTTTAGTGCCACAAGGATTACAGTCATCAGACGAGATTATAATGTTTAATCACGAACAGATAGAGACGATTGGCTTTATGGGATTTATCGATATTAATGAGCAACAGTATGTTGACGAGATGCCTAAGATTATTGGAGAGTCAGGATATGTACGTGCCGAGAATACTAAGTAAGAAGCGATAATTATTTTAGGAGGAACAAACTATGATTCAAGAACAACCAGGTCAAGTTAGTTTTGGCCGTGCAATTAAAGATTTATTTAAAGGGTATTTTGATTTTAAAGGACGAACTACATGTTAATCAATAATACGTTTAAGCGAGTCCCTGCGGATATTCATAAAAAGTACGTACTTTTTAACAATAAAGGTGTTTCAGCACAGTGTAAATTAAATATACTCAATGGGGGCGAATCATCCGCTTTAATCCATGGGGTTTCTTACAGAATCAATTCTACACAGATGAGTGTAGATGCATTAATTGATAGAAGTAAGAAGGGTCATTCAAAATCGGAAAACTTTAATATTTTAGATAACTCTGGAGAATTGGTTGGTACACTAAGATCACGAATGTCATTTCCAATATTTGGATATATGTATTATGAATTCATATTCTCAGGTACACTATATACCATATATAAAGTTGGAATGGGTAAACAGGGGTTAAAATTCATTGTTTATATAGACGACAAGCAAGTAGGATTAATGGAAAAGGAACTAGTTGAAAGAAATGGACGGTCTGAGTATGAATTCTTTATGGTGGATAAAAAAGCCGAGGTCGTGAGTTTCCTTTTTCTTGTATATTACGATGCTTCATATAATGTACAGGGTGAAGTACTTTCAAACACTAAAGAAGTAACATACGAATTTACAATCCATAAAGAACTCAGAAATAAATATAATCCGAAATTTAAGGAGCAGCATAATGGGAAAAAATATTAAGTTACTATTGAGTATCTGTTTAGTGCTTGTAGCGCTAGTTGGTTGTGCAGCATCCAAAAGAATTCAAGGGACTTGGCGGATACAGGATGCCGAGAATAAGACCGGTCAAATAAAACTAACAAGGAATAAGCTAACAATTGATATTGGTAACAGTAAGAAGAGTTATTCATTTAAGCAAAATGCGATTGGGACTAAGAATGGCACAACTTATTATGGATTAACGCTTGATAATCAATCGCTTTCAATTATTTTTCCTGAAAAAAATAAGAATAAGGCAATATTTATGCAGGTTGATTCGACTGATGACTATTTAAAGGGAAAAATGATTTTTGCAATGAACAAGACAAAGAAACCAAACTATAGATATTATGTGAACCGCTATTTGAATCAATAGTAGTAAACGAAGGTTTGCATTATGATAAATAGTGTCGCTGGAAATTATATAGAAATATTAGAGATATTTACCAGAAAGGTAGATATCTTTTTTACAGTATATTTTAAGTATTTTAATCGAACTCACTATTCAAGTTAGCTATAGCGAAATCTTCTCGAGTACGCGCAAAACAATGAGTAGCGTCAGCAGCATTAAAACAACTTCCGGGTTGTCTAAAGTGACCAGTAATGGGACACAGGCCCTCAATAATCTGAATAAGATGAAAAAAACCGCCTACGATCAACAAACTGCTTGGCATCGTTTTGAAGCTGATCACGCTAAAGATTTCGCAGCGTTTGATTCCTTAATTGGTCAGTTAAAGGGGTTGGTGAATCAATATGCTGGTGGAAGTGTGCCGACAATGGCTAGCTATCAAAGTGGTGGGTTTAATGCAGTGGCCGGCGAAGGCTATGCGGCGGCAGTGGCCGGCGTTACGAATATGAATCAAGCACGAGCAGCCGCTGACAAACAAGCCCGTCAAAGTATCGGGCAAATTCGTAAGGCACAAAAACAATACGCGAACGAGGTTAAAAGACAAAAGCGGATTGAAGCGAAAAAACGCAAAGCAGAAAATCGCCAAGCTGGCTGGGCAGACTTAATGATTGATGGTGTTTTTATCTTTGGTGGGGCTATCTTAGCTGTTGCCTCTGGTGGCGTGGCGATGCCGTTAATTTTATTGATTGGGAATATAATGTTTGGGGCCAATACATTATTAACCGATGCTAATAAAATAAGTACTGGTAATGATGAAGGAAACAACTTTCTAAAAGATAAATCACAAAGACTATTTGGGAGAAATGTAGGTGATGTTGTTTATGAGAGTACAAATTTTGCTTCAGGCATTGTTGGTAGTGGTGGGGCCTATAAGGAGCTCGCTGAAAAAGGCATCGTTGTCGGTATTTCTAAAGGAAGTGAATCAATTTTGTCAGGAATGGATACGGGCATCGGTCAGAAGATTATTGCCGGAATTGGAAACACTAGCAGATCAGTCTTACCGAAGCTTAGTGAAAACGTAACAATGTCAACAGTTGGGAAAGAAGTCGTAAAGACCTATGGCAAAGAAGTCATCGTACAAGGTACTGAGAAAGTAGTAGAGAAAGAGGTGACAGATCCAGCTTCTGAACTGGCCGAGAAGTTCGTAGAAGATGGTGTTTACGAAACAACGGGAAATAAGTTTATCTCTGAATCAATCGGAAAAACTGTTGAAAACGGCATGAAAAAAGGGACAGGAAAAGCTAGCGATAAAGTAATTAATTCATCAAATGAGTATGTAAAACGTTCACTTGAAAACACAGTTGAAAATGCGAAATTAAATCAAGCTCAATCAATTATCAAGACGTTGGGGCAACAAAATGGACAACGTGAATTTGGAAAGTATAAGGGTGGTTATTAATATGGGCAGTATCGTAATTTATTATTTTTTATTTGGTAGTCAACAACAATCAAAAGAATTTTTGATTAGTAAGATGGTTATTTATATAATTCTTAACATCGGCGTCGCCATTTGGTCGTCATTAAAAAATGTTAATGATGAGACAATTAATGGAAAAAAAGGGCAACAACAAACAATCAATGATCTAAAGCCCATAAGTCTAGTAGGAACAGTAGTAATTTGGTATATTTCGATGTTTGGTTTTGGTAATAATTTAGATACATTAATCAATCCAAGTGTTGATTCAAACATAATGGGAATGTGTATAACGGGATCCTTGACAATTTTTGGGTTTATCTGGATGGTTAGTGCCTGGTATATATTATTAATAAATATTAAGAAAAGCGATAAAACACCAGAAGAAAAAGTCCGTTTTTACTTAGATGATAATCGGACATGGAATGGTGGCATAACTGGTTTTGTAATATGTATGGCAGGGGCTTTTATGTTCATGGTAACATTACCAACAAAACCAGCAACGAAGGAATTTGAATTTCATCCAGTGGAATTATCAGTAGCGCTAATAGTGGTTATAGGAACGGTTTACTTGAGCGTTAAAGTACCAAAATGGTTCCGTAAGTACGCAGAACGTTTTATCTAAAGAATCATAGACCAAGTCCAAATGGCTTGGTCTTTTGAATATCACAAATAATCTGATTTGCATAGAATTGATATGGAAAAGGTAGCTGCAGTAATTGAAATGGTCGCAACTGCAGTCGCTGAACCGCTCACTTTCGGAGCAGATACGCCACTTTTTTGCTGTTGAGGGTGGTCAGCTTACGGCCGGTCTAGCTGCATTTAAGGAAGAATGTGGCGCTAAGATGGCGACTGAAGTAGTTCTTAAAGGTGGCGAAAGAGTTGCTGTCGAAGGAACAGCTAAAGCCGAAGAAAAAATCGTGATGAAGAACGAGCGGATAGTAGCTGAAGGTGAGAAAGTTAATGGACTTGATTATTTAGATGAACAGTTGGAAAGTATGAAAAATAATGTAAAAATTAATAAATATGAATCTGCTGAAAGTGTTAATGATTGGTGCAGCGCTTCAACCAAGAGATACGAATGGCAGATTTTCAGCCGCAACGGGTCAACGGGTATACGTAAGTATGCAATAAGTGGTGTTAAAAAAATTAATCCATCGACTTATGGAAAAACAACAAAATTCGCTGGGGGGGATTGGGAAATCTTTGAGTTTCGTAGGAAGTGTTATTGGTTTTTTTGATGACTATAATGAACGACATAATGCTGGTAAAGCAATAATGCACGTCGCATTTACTGTAACAGTAGGGACAGTAGCAGCTGGATTGATTGGAGCAGCAATTATTTTTGCTGGTATTACTCTTCCTGTTTGGCTTGTAGTGGGTATTGTTACACTTGGGAGTGCAGCAATTGCAGAAGCTATTTATTCTAAAGTTAAAGTTGTTCATAATTCGCTGGATTATATTGGTCAAAAAATAACAGAAAGATTTAATAAAACGATTGAGGAAGATAAGGGAAGACCGGGTTATACAGTCCCTAAAATGAATGGAGGGTACACATTTGTTCCAACAAACTGAATTTCAAATTATTGCAAAAATTAGTAATCGGTATCGGTTAGTTAAGTCCAATGATTTATTTTATATAGTAGATGTTGCAAACTATAAGAAGATAGCAACTTATTTTCCGCTATTTTCATACTGTGGACTTGCTGGGTATTCAGTAAGCAACGCGGAAGCAAAAAAAATTATTAAACAAACAAAGAACTTAAAGGAAAAAGAAACAAAGGAAGAGATTTTCCGTAACGCACCAGGAATTATTGGAGTAAGCGCACTTTTAGGTATTTATTTAGCAAGAAATGATTTGATTATGGATAATACAGGTCTAGTTCGGATTTTTTTAATAGCGATGTTGGTTATTCTTGTAGCAATTCATGTTGGTAAATTAAGACAAGATCAACCTAGTTATAGTAACCCAGATGTTACGTTTATTCCTTTACATTTATGGGCAAACATACTTGTCTTTATGCTACAAATTACTTCAATTTTGGTAATCGCTATTTGTATATTATCGAGACAGATATCTATGATGGCATTAACTTGTGCATTAATGTTTATTTTACTAATAGGGACAGCCCCTTACTTCACGCCTAAACAACAAAAATTCTATTATAAAATTAAATAAAATTTTTGTCGTACGATAGCAGAAACTATATATCAGAAGATTCCAGTAGTGCACGAATTAGTTGATTCGGTAGGAAATGCTATTACAAAACAATTTAATAAAACAGCCAAGGAGGATGAAAAAAATCCTGGCTATACAATACCTAAAATAAACGGAGGTTATCAATTTGTTTCTACAAAATAAAATAGTAGTAATTGCTCAACCAAATAAACGTTATAGGTTAGTTGAGTCGAATCAAAGATTCTTTCTGGTTGACTGTGGTAATTATAAAAAAATTGCAACTTATTTCCCCGCCTTAATGTATTACGGTATTGATGGTTATGAATTGACAAAGACTGAAGCAAACGAAATAACAGAGATGTCTAAGCAATTAGGTACTGAAAAGGAAATAAAATCGAAAAATAAAATGGCATATTATAGTAGCTTGTGGTTGGTACCGGTATCAGTCATTCTGTACAGTGTTTTGAATAATATTATCTTGTCCGATTTAGTTTTAAGGATCGGAAGTTCAATTATATTAGTAACTACATTTTGGTTACACGCAAATAAAATGAAAGGAATGGCTGAAATTGCTTTTAATAAACCATTGGTTAAGTTCTATCCTAAATTTCGATATCAATTAAAAACAAACTTTTCGCAATTTATTGGATATTTGATGTTTTTCTTAGTTCAAGGAGGAGCTTGCCTGCTTATATTGTTGGGGTTGATTGGCATTCTAAGGTTTCAATTAACTTCTTGGGTAATTATAATGGTTTGCTCGTTTTTTCCAATAGCCTTTATATATGGCGATGCAGCGAAGAGTGAATTTCCTTTTATATGGATCGAAAATATTTAAATAACTGTACTAAATAAAAAGGTGGATGACAATGAATAATAAAATATTGCCAATTGGCACATTAGTATATTTAGATGAAGGAACTAGTCTTATGGCTATTATCGGGATTGGTCAGTTAATTAAGCAAAACGAGGCCGATGAAAAACCAACTTATTTTGATTACGTTGGTGTTATTTATCCGCAAGGACTTGTTTCTGAAGAATTATATTATTTTAATCAAGATAATATCTCAGAAGTTGTTCGTGAAAGTTTAGTGAATGAGCAACATGAAAGATTAATTGTAGCAATGGAAGAATGGAAAAAAGATAACGCTGATCAGTTTATTAAGGGGAAGATAGTTAGTTGTATAAACAGAATAAGGAGTGTAGATAATAAGGCTCCTTGTATACATAGGAGTTTACAAATGGAAACTAAAGAAATTGAAAATAATAATTGGAATGTCATCAATATTTTTAGACTAAATAATATCAAAAACTATTGTGTAGTGTAAT